>NZ_JABKAU010000066.1 GCF_013377885.1 Hymenobacter lapidiphilus | reverse complement strand
ACATAGCGCAGGAAGGGCAGGGAGGATCAGTAGCAGAAGATCGGGGCCTGTCGGTGGCATCTGCCCTTGGCAGGTACCAACGCCCGCTGCCTACAGCGGCAGCTTTTCGCGCAGGGCGCTGTAGGTCCAG
Source organism: Hymenobacter lapidiphilus (assembly GCF_013377885.1). Lineage (GTDB taxonomy): Bacteria > Bacteroidota > Bacteroidia > Cytophagales > Hymenobacteraceae > Hymenobacter > Hymenobacter lapidiphilus. Next base: position 11,593 of record NZ_JABKAU010000066.1, on the reverse strand, counting down.
GTGCCGGCCAGGGCGGCCAGAATCATGACGGCGGCGGCGGCCACACCGCTGCCCAGCTGGGCAAACAGGGGGCCGGGGCAGGCGCCGGTAAGGGCCCAGCCCAGCCCGAAAATGGCGCCCCCGATCCAGGTGCCGTGGTTGTATTGCTTGTCGGCCAGCTTTATTTCTTCGCCGTTGATGGTTTTGAGGTGGTTGCGCTTGATGAGCTGAATGGAAATCAGGCCCACCACAATGGCCGAGCCGATAACGCCGTACATGTGGAAGGCCTGGAAGCGGAACATTTCCTGAATCCGGAACCAGCTGATGACTTCGCTTTTAGTGAGGATAATGCCAAACAGTACGCCCAGCACCAGGTATTTGATGTTTTTCATCGTTAAAAAAGCAAGGGGTAAATCACCCAGGTTAGGAGCAGGCCGCCCGCAAAGAAGCCGATGACGGCCACCAGCGACACCCACTGCAGGTTGGAAAGGCCCAAAATAGCGTGGCCCGAGGTGCAGCCACCGGCGTAGCGCGTGCCAAAACCCACCAGAAAGCCGCCCAGCACCATAAATACCCAGCCCTTCCAGTTGGCCAGGTTTTCCAGGGCAAACAACTCCTTGGGTAGCAGGCCCGAAAAGTCGGTCAGCCCCATCTGCGTCTTCAGGTCGCGCACGGTTTCGGCCGAAATGGCAATGGTGTCGGGGTGGCCCATCAGCTGGTAGCCGATAAAGCCGCCGATGCCAATGCCGAGCACGAAAAACAGGTTCCAGATTTCCTTGCGCCAGTCGTAAGTAAGAAACGGAATGCCAGCCGGCACGCAGGCCGCGCACACATGGCGCAGCGAGGAGCTGATACCCAGAGCTTTGTTGCCGATGAGCAGCAGCGCCGGCACTGTGAGGCCGATAAGGGGTCCGGCCACGTACCAGGGCCAGGGCTGGCGAAGTAATTCAAGCATGAAAAAAGAAGTCAGAAGAAAAATCAGCAGAAAACGAGACTAGCGCACCAGCTTTTCGGGCCAGTCCAGAACGCCCCCCAGCAGGTTGGCCACATGCCCGAAGCCGGCCTTGCTGAGCTGGCTGGCGGCCGTGGCCGAGCGGGCTCCGCTGCGGCAGTACACCAGCGTGGGGTGGGTGTTGTCGAGGGCGGCTACGCGCGAACCGAAATCGGGCGCGGTAACGTCGATGTTCACGGCGCCGGGCAGGTGGCCGCCGGCAAACTCGTCGGGGCGGCGCACATCCAGCAGCACCGTACCAAGTTGGCGCAGGGCCGCCGAAAACTCGGCGGGCGTCAGGTTCTGGTAAGCAGGGGCGGCAGGTTTTAGGAAATCAAACATGAGAAATTTGAAAAGAGAAGGAGAAGAAAACCGGGCCGAGAGGCCCGCTGGTAGCTAGCTTTCAGGGGCATTGGGCGCAAAAAAATGCCCGGTGCCCCCGAAACAAGTACCGCTTAATGAGGGCGAAAGCGGCCAGCGGGCCGCCAAAAGCCAATGGTATATTATTAGGCGGATTGAAACGACTTCACGGCTTCGCCTAAGTCGAACACGGTGGTGCCGGGCAGGGCCGGGGCCACAATGCTGCTGCCTGCGGCCGAGCGGTAGCCGCCGGCGCAATGCACCACCACGGGCTTGCCGGCCGGAATTTCGGCGGCCCGCTCCCGCAGCTCGGGTAGCGGAATGTTGAGGGCGCCGGCAAACAGCGGCTCGGCTTTCGCTTCCGAAGCGTTGCGGATATCGACAACGGTGTAGTGCTTCGGATGCTGGCGGAACTGCTCCACATCCAGCTGGGGCAGGGTGGCCGTTGCCGAGGGCGAGCCAACCAGGCCGCCCGCCACCAGGGCCTCATAGCCGATTTTGGCCGTTTTACGAATCAAGTCCTCCAGCGTCGCCTCATCGGCGGCCAGCAGGTAAAACTGCTCCTCGGGGCCGATGATGGAGCCGAGCCAGGTTTCGAACTTGCCGCCCTGCTGAATATTGAGCGCGCCGGCCAGATGGCCCTGCTTGAACTCGGCTTCGGGACGCGTGTCTACTACCAGTACGCCGGGTTTTGGGGCGGTGCCGGCGGCCAGGCGCGGCACCTGCGCCATGCTTGGGGCGAAGGCCGGGGCACCGGCCTTGTTCAGGTCCACATCGTAGCCAAAATACTTGGGGATAAAGGGCTGGTCGGCCAGCAGCTCCTTTACAAACTCCTCCTCCGACTGCGGCTGCAGGGCGTAGTTTTCGGCCTTTTCGAGGCCAATAGTGCTGCTGCTGGCGCCACTGCCGGCCTTGCTGCACAGGCTGCCCGCGCCGTGGGCCGGATACACCAGCACGTCGTCGGCCAGCTGCATGAGCTTTTCGCGGGTGCTGTGGTACATCTGCCGGGCCAGCTCCTCGCGCTTGGCCGTCTGGTGGCCGGCTTTCTCACGTAGGTCGGGGCGGCCCACGTCGCCGATGAGCAGCGTGTCGCCCGTGAATACGGCTACGTCCTGGCCTTCGCAGCTGAGCACGGTACTCACCGAGTCGGGCGAGTGGCCCGGCGTGTTCAGGGCCCGGAACGTGAGCTTGCCCACCATAAACGCCTGGCCCTCGTCGAAGGCCTCATGGTCGTACTCGGCCCCCAGCAGCTTGCTTACGCGGATAACGGCCCCGGTTTTCTGCGCAATTTCCAGGTGCGAGCTCACAAAGTCGGCGTGCGGATGGGTTTCGAGCACGCACACAATTTTGGCCTCGTGCTGGCTGGCAAAATCGTAGTAGGGCTGCGGGTCGCGGGCGGGGTCCACCAGCACAATTTCGCGGGCGCACTCGCTCAGGATAGCATAGGAGAAATGGGCCAGACCTTTGTCTTCGAACTGTTCGATTTGCATAGGTGAAAACGGAAAAGGAGTAGAGAAAAACGGGTGTTCCGGCAGCATACTTCGACGCAGGTTCCGGCAGATGGGTTACCGAAATACCAGCTCGCGGAGCAGGATAAAGGTGCCCATGAAGAGGGTAAACCAGCCGAAGGCCGGCTTGAGCCGGGTGCCCGAAATAAAGCGGGCCAGGTAGGTGCCCAGCACGATGCCCGCCAGGGCAAAGGCCAGAAAACCACCTAGAAACGACCAGTCGATGGGCGTGCCCGCGCTCAGGTCGCCGGTAAACCCAATCAGCGAGTTGGTGGCAATGATGAGCAGCGAGGTGCCCACGGCCAGTTTCATGGGCAGCCGGGCAAACAGCACCAGGGCCGGAATGATCAGAAAGCCCCCGCCGGCCCCCACAAACCCGGTCAGCAGGCCTACTATGGCTCCCACGGTCAGAATAAGCGGGTAGTTGATGCGGTGCTTGTGCTGCTCGTCGTCGTGGAGGATTTCCTCGGCCTGCCGGCTGCGGATCATGGACGTGGCAGCCACCACCATCAGCACGGCAAAGGCCACGAGCACCAGTAAGTCTTTGGTGAAAACCACACTGCCTACCGTAAATAGCTCGGCCGGAATAGCGGGCATTAGCAGCTTGCGCGTCGCGAATACGGCTACCAGCGAAGTAGCCAGAAACACCAGGGCCGTAGGCACCGATACGAGACCCTTGCGGAAGTAGCCGGCCGCCCCCACCACCGAGGTAGCGCCCACCACAAACAGCGAGTAGGCCGTGCTCAGCACCGGGCTCACGCCCATCAGATACACCAGCACCGGCACCGTAAGAATGGAGCCGCCCCCGCCCATAATGCCCAGTGAAAGACCGATAAAAATGGCGGCAAAGTAGCCGAGAAGGTGCAACATGACTAAGAGTGGAGGTGTGCAGGAGTACGCGTGAACGTATGTAATTATGAAGGGGTGTTCATGTATAAGGTCGAAAAAAAACTGCGCTTTCCTACAGGAAAGTGCAGCTGGCCAGACACTGAATTACATCGACCACCTCGCGCATTTTCAGCGAGTAGAAGATGCTTTTGCCCTCGCGGGTGCTGCTCAGAATGCCCTTGAGCTTCATGCCCGTCAGGTGGTGGGAGAGCAGGCTCTGCTCAACGTGCAGCTTCTCGCTGATTTCCGTCACCGACAGGCTTTCCTGCTGGGCCAGCAGCTGCACAATGGCAATGCGGGTAGGGTGGGCCGTGGTTTTGAGGATAAAGGCCACCTTTTCCATCTTCTCAACGGACATGTTTAGCTCAGTAGAAGTGGTTGTCGGATTCATAGGATAGGTAAAGATATGTTCATTTGTTCATCTATACAAAATTCCACCTCCCTTTCGTTCCCGGCCAGCCGTGTACCGGGTTAGCTGCCCCATTTGGCGGGGCCGGCAGCCGGGTTTTTTATGGCCCTGAGCCTCAACGGGGTTACGTCCGGTGCCCGGCTTTTTTCTGACAGGACTTGCGCGAAGCCGGAGCTTAGCTGTCCTTCGGATTGCGCTACCGCTTGAGTCCTAACCTTTCTACTTCTGCTGCCGTCCGTCCCGGGCAAGTCGCACCAGTAGATCCCGGCGGTAGCTTATGCATATTTCCTCATCTATTCGTTGCTTGAACCTGCTGAATATGAATCGTAAAAATCTGTTGCAATGGCTGCCACTGGCCATTTTTGCCCTCGTCCTGTTCACACCTTTGCGCATACCGGTATTGAGCGCTCTGCAGCGCGGCCTGCTGGCTACGGGCCTGTGGAACGCCGACGCCCCCACTGTTAGGGCAGTTCCCGCCGCCGCTACGCCGGTTATGCCTGCAAGCGGGGCCACCGCCTACCCCCACCAACTGCCCCTGACAACGCTCGACGGCCAATCGGTTAGTCTGAGTGATCTGAAGGGCAAAGCCGTATTCGTGAACATGTGGGCCAGCTGGTGCCCGCCCTGCGTGGCCGAGATGCCGGGCATTCAGGCGCTTTACAAGAAAATGGACCCCAAAAAGGTGGCCTTTGTGCTGATTTCGCTGGATGAGAATCCGGCCAAGGCGCGTGCCATGCTCAAGCGTCAGGGCTACACGTTTCCGGTGTATTTCCCGGCCGGTCCGCTGGTGCCGCCCTTCGATTCCAACTCCATCCCCTCCACGGTAATCCTGGGCCCCAACGGCGAGGTAGCCGCCCGCCACGAGGGCATGGCCGATTACGACACGCCCGAGTTTGAGGCCGCCCTGGCGCAGCTGGTACGCTAGGTACGCCTTGCTCCGGTTCCCATTGAGGGCGTCAGCCGTAACGGCTGGCGCTTTCTGTGTCAGCATCGTCTGCCAGCTGCGCTCCGGCCCCGTTTGCGTAGATGGCGCCGCTGGAACCTAACCGGCCCACCCACCTGCTTCAGCGAAAAACCTTCAGCGGCTCGCCGGCCGTATAGCTTTCCCAAAGGTTTTACCTGAAACCAACGTAGCCTGACCAAGCTGCTGCGGCTTGTTGAGGGGCCGCAGCCTCGTGCGCCACTGGGTGCCCAAGCACGCGGGCGCCTGCAGCCGCACCTATAAAAAGCTGCTGGAAGTGCCCCAACGCTCGGCTTCTTATCCCGACTCACAAACCAACTATGAACGAAAACGCCGCTGATTTTGACCTGATTGTACTGGGTGCCGGTTCGGCCGGGCTGGGCCTGAGCCTGTTTATGGCCCGCATCAAGCAGCGCGTGTTGCTCATCGACCTCACGGCCGAAGACGTGGGCGGCGACTGCCTCAACCACGGCTGCGTGCCCAGCAAGGCCCTGATTCATGCCTCGCGGCAGGTGCACAACGCCCGGCAGGCCACGCAGTTTGGCCTGCAAGTGAGCGGTGCGGCCGACATGGGCAAGGTAATGGACTACGTGCAGGGCCGGCAGGATATCATCCGGCACCACGAAAACCCCGACTACCTGCGCGGGTTGGGCATTACCGTTGAAATTGGCCGGCCCCGGTTTGTGGGCGACCACGCCGTGGAGGCAAACGGCCAAATCTACACCGGCCGTAAGCTGGTGGTGGCCACCGGCTCGCGGCCCCGGCAGCTGGATGTGCCCGGCGCCGACCAGGTGGAGCTTTACGACAACCAGCGCGTGTGGGACCTGCGCACGCTGCCCCAGCGCCTGCTGGTGGTGGGCGGCGGCCCCAACGGCGTGGAGCTGGGCCAGGCCATGCAGCGGCTGGGCGCGCAGGTAACCATGGTGCACCGGGGCGAAGCCATTCTCGAAAACGAAGACCCCGCCATCCGGGCTGTGCTGGCCGAGCGGCTGCGGGCCGAGGGCCTCACCATTCATCTGGAAGCCGAAGTGGAGGCCTTTACCTCGGCCTCCCAGGCCCGCATCAAGCCCAAGTCGGGTGACTCATTTGCCGTGGATTTCGACTTGGTGTACGTGGCCATTGGGCGGCACGTGAGTTTCGAGGGGCTGCAGCTGGAAATGGCCGGGGTAGAGGTGGACGACAAAGGCCATATCAAGCTGAATGAACACCTACAAACCACCAATTCTGATATTTTCGTGGCCGGCGACGCGGCCAACTCGCTCAAATTCAGCCACGGGGCCGAGCTGCACGTGCGGATGCTGCTGTTCAACTTCTTCTCGCCCCTCAAGAAAAAATTGAGCTACGACCACTTTTCCTGGGTCACGTTCACCGACCCCGAGGTGGCGCACTTCGGCCTCGACGCTGCCGAACTCGACAAGCGCGGCACGGCTTACGAGCGGTGGGAAACCAGCTTCGCCGACGACGACCGGGCCGTGGTGGACAGCTACCGCGACGGCCACCTGCTGCTCTTCATTGAGAAGAATGCCCTGCCACTGCCCGGCCGCAAGCGCCGCATTCTGGGCGGGGCCATGGTGGCTCCCGGGGCGGGCGAGCTGATTCAGGAGCTGATTCTGGCCAACACCAGCGGCCTGGGCATCAGCGAACTATTCGATAAAGTGTACCCGTACCCGGTGGCGGCCCGCATCAATCAGAAGCTGATTGTGGACCACCAGGACGTGTCGCCGCTGCTGCAAACGGCCCTCGATGTGGCGTTTAAGCTGCAATAGGCCCAGCACTATAACGCAGCCGCTATGCGGCGCACCGATACGCGCTGCTTGTAGTCGGGGTTGAAGTAGGTGAACTTGATACGGCCGTCGCGGCCGATGACGTAGGTGGCTGGTACGGGCAGCACGTCGTCGGAGGAGGCGTTAGCTTTCTGCAAATCAACCCCGAAACCCTTGTACTTGAGGGCGGTGGCGGGGTCGACGGTGAAGGCCGTGTTGTAGGCTTTCATGATGACAAAGCCCTGGTCCTGCACGATGGGGAAGGCCGCTTTGGTCTTCTCCACCGTCTTGCCGATGTTCTCCTGGATTTCGGGCGTCACGACGACTACCTGCGCGCCTTTGGCGGTGAGCAGCTGCAGCGAATCCTGGAGCTGGCTGAGTTGCTTGTTGCAGTAGGGGCACCACTGGCCGCGGTAGAAGTAGAGCACCACCGGGCCCTTTTTCAGTAGCTGCTTCAGCTCGATGGTTTTGCCGGCGGCGTCCTTGCCTTTGAAGGGCGGCGCTACCGAGCCAACAGCCAGCGGCGCGGCCGTGCGGACCGGCGTTTGCTGCGCACGGCTGGCCAGTGGCAGCGCTAAGAAAAGAAGCAGCGAAACAGTTAGCTGGGAGTTTGTCATGTCTGAAAGGTAGACATTCGGGCCGCAGGAAGCCTGTTCGGGCCCGACATCCGCTGGCATCTGAAAAAGAAGGTGAAGGATCGGTGTTACCACTTACCGGACCGGCCGCCTAGCCGATAAGCTGGCGGGCAATATCGGGCAGGGTTGGGCCGGTGAGGGTGGGAGCGGGAGCCAAAGGGTACACCTGCTGGCCCGGGCGAGATATGAATGCGGCTTGCAAGCCCGCCAGCTGCGCGCCGGCCGTATCCCAGCCGTGGGCAGCTATCAGCATGGCCTGGGCTGGCGCTACTTTCAGCTGCTGGCAGCTGCTGTGGTACGTTTCGGGGTGGGGCTTGTAGCGCTTAAGCGAATCGATGCTGAACAGCTGCTCGAAGAAGCCGCTGAGGCCGGCGTAAGCCATCTGCTTCTGCACCGTGGCATCGGGCGAGTTGGTGAGCGTGACCATGCGGAAGCCTGCTTTCTGCAGCGCCGTGAGGCCGGGAATGATGTCGGGATGCGGGGGCAGCTCGGTGATGAGGGTGAGGATTTCCTTCTTGCGGGGCGCGAGCCGGGCTGGCTGGCCCATCGCCTGCGCCAGCATGTCGAGGGCCGCGTCGCCAATCTGCCCGAAGCTATGGTAGTTGCCGGTCACGGTATCCACCAACGAGTACTGGAGCAGCAGCGCAAACCACTGCTTAAAAGCCGTTTCCGACTTGAATTCCTGGTTGACGGCCTGCTGCAGCTTGCTCAGGTCGAGCAGGGTTTCGTTGACGTCGAAAATCAGCAGCTTGGGGCGGTTGGAGGCGGCAGTACTCATGGCAGACAGGGAAAGGGGCAGGGCCGCGGCAGCAGTAGCCACGGCAAGCGAGGATAAAACAAAGCGACGGGTAACCATGCGCCTGCTTACGCAGCCCTCAGGCTCTGGGTGGGCTACTCCGGGGGGGAGGGTGAAAAACCCAGGTCAGTTTTCAGCCGGCTGCCGGTGGTTGTGCATTCGGCAGTATGGTGCGGGCAAGTCTTCTTCGGACCCCAAGGAGACTAGATTCGGGCTTTGCTGAGCAGCCAAATGCAAAAATAGCCACACAAAAAAAGGACCCGCAAAGGCCCTTTTTTGTGTCAATTGAATAAGCAGATCTAGTGTTGGTGGCCGCCTTCGCCGTGCACGTGGCCGTGGTCCATTTCCTCGGCGGTGGCCTCACGTACCTCGGCTACTTTGCCGTCGAAGTGCATCACCATGCCGGCCAGCGGGTGGTTGAAGTCCATCTTCACGGCGTCGTCGCTGATTTCGACCACTTTGCCCTGCATGTGGTGGCCCTGGTTGTCGGCCATGGGCAGAAAGTTGCCCACTACCAGCATCTCCTCGTCGGTCTGGCCATCAATTTCGAATACGCTGCGCGGGATTTCCACTACGGCCTGCTCGTCATATTCCCCATAGGCCTGCTCGGGGGTGAGGCTGAAGCTGAACGGGTCGCCGGTGTTTTTGTCGGCAAGCTGGCGCTCAAATTCTTCGGGCAGGCCGCTCTGGCCAAACAGAAACACCATGGGCGCGTCGGTATCGGCCGATTCTACGAGTACTTTCTCCTGGTTTTCGTCGGTTACGCTCAGGTCGTAGGTGATGGTAACGACTTTGTTGGTACTGATCTGCGTCATGGCGAGGTGGAATGGGTAGGCAAAAGAACTACCGCTAGTTACGGAAATGTTGGCGAAGGGGTCGGGAAATCAAGGACAAATCAGCCCTTAGCTTTCCAGTTCCCAAGCCGTTCGGTAGGCCCCGATGCTTTCGGTGTAATCGATGAAGGCCTTGAAGAAGGGATGGGCGCTCAGGGTAGATGAGTCGCCGATGAGCAGCAGCTTTTTGCGGGCCCGGGTCATGCCCACGTTCATGCGGCGGATGTCGCTCAGGAAGCCGATTTCGCCCTGGGGGTTGCTGCGGGTGAGGCTGATGGCGATGATGTCGCGCTCCTGGCCCTGGAACGAATCGACGGTGCCCACACTCAGCATGCGGTGCTCCATGAGGCCCACCAGCTCGTCGTTTTCCTCAATGGCGTCCTTCAGGTAGTTGATTTGGGCGCGGTAGGGGGCAATTACGCCAATGGTGAGCAGGTCGGTTTCGTGGTCGGCCGGGTCGTAGGGTTCCAGTAGTTGGGCCAGCCGCTTTAACAGCAGGTCGGCCTCTTCGGGGTTGGCCGTCGAGCGGCTTTCTTCGATGGTGAGTTCCTGGAAGCCGAAGCCAGCCGTATCGAGAAACTCCACGGCCAGATCGGGGGCGAAGCGCGGGTCGTAGGCTGCCAGGTCGGCGTGGGCCACGCTGGGGGCGGCTTTCAGGCGGCCGTCGTAGAACTGCTCCGAGCTGAAGGCCATAATCAGCTCGTGCATCCGGTACTGGGTTTCCAGCATGCGGGCCACCCCGGGCTGGCGCTTGATGCACTTCTCGAACAGCGTTTCGCGCAGGCCTTCACGGGCCGCTTTTTCGCTTTTCACGGTGGGCGGCAGCTGCTGGTGGTCGCCGGCCAGTACCACCCGGCCCGCCTTGCCAATCGGAATCCAGGAGCCCGGCTCCAGGGCCTGGGCGGCCTCGTCGATGAACACGGTTTCGTAGGTGAGGTGGCGGATGGCGCGGTTGCCGGCACCTACCAGCGTGCAGGTAATCACCTGCACCTGCTCCAGCAAATCCTCGGTAATGTAGCGCTCCAGCTGGTCCGATTCCTGGAGCAGCTCGTGGGCTTGCTGCTTGAGCAGGCGGCGCTGCTCGCGCTCCTCGTGCCCGAAGTGTTTCTTGAACTTGCCGGCTGCTTCGCGGTACTGCTCAGCCGTCTGGCGCAAGCTGCGCAGCTCGGCGTAGCTCTTATGATTCATGATTTGCGCGTCGAGCGTGTGCTGCAGCAGCAAGTCGGACACCCGCGAGGGGTTACCCATCCGGATGACGTTCACGCCGCGCTCGGCCAGCTTTTCGGTCAGCAAATCCACCGCCGTATTGCTTGGGGCGCACACCAGCACCCGCCGCTCGCGCCGGATGGTTTCGATAATGGCCTGCACCAGCGTGGTGGTTTTGCCGGTGCCGGGCGGGCCATGAATGATGGCGACATCCTGGGCGGCCAGCACGTGGCGCACGGCGGCCAGCTGCGAGTCGTTGAGGGGCGAGGGGTAGTAAAGCGTGGCCTCGGCTTCGGGCCGGAAGCGGGCCGGCTGGGCCCCCAGCAGCACGTCGCGCAGCTCGGCCAGGCGCGAGCCGTAGGCTCCCAGCACCTTGCCCAGGGCGTAGTCCATCTCGCGGTAGCTCACCTCATCAAAGGTCAGGTCCACGCCCAGCTTGCCCTCGTCGGTCCAGTCGGGCAGGTCTTCCTTGGTGGTGCTGAGGCGGATTTTGTTGCGCTTGACGCTGGTAACGACGCCGCTGAGCGTGGGCCTATCCGAGCCCGAGCGGCCGGGGATGTTGGCAAACAGCGCCGCGTTTTTGCCCACCTGAAACAGGTGCAGCCCGCCCTGGCCGCCCTGGCGCTCCAACTCCAGCACCAGCTTGCCGCCGAAGCCGATGTCTTCCTGGATTATCTTGACCGGGTACCACGTAAGGCCCCGGCGCTGGCGCTCGGCAATGCTGGCCTGGGCGCTCTTGACTTTAAATTGCTCGTAGTCCTCCTGCTGCTCCAGCTTGAGAAGGGCCTGCACCTTGCGCAGCTCTTTTTCGAGGGCGTAGGGTTCGGTGTAAGTAGGTTGTTCCGCCAACAGATTCTATAGTTTGGGATTCGTTAGCCTAACAACGAAACCAGGCAAATGGTGGCCGCAAGGTCGGGAGGAAATCGGGAAGGCGTAGGTGCGAGCCGGTCAGTTATAGCTGATAAGTTGAGAGTAGCACCGCTGAATTCTACCATCGGCACCAAATACAAATAGGTAGAGCAGCGACTGGTCAAAAGTGGAAAATACGTTACGCAAGCCCGGTCCGCCCTCTTGGTTATCACTTACTTCGGCCAACAGCATGTTATTATCCAGCCGCGAGAATACGATGACCGTGCCGCCTTTCGTAAGGCCAGGATTAGTGGTTAGCCGGGCCGTTAGCGCTGAAAAATAGGGTGTGTGGGAAGTCGTTATTTCTAACTGAGACAAAGAGTCTATTAACCGTTTTTCCTTTTGATAGCCTGTA
>NZ_JABKAU010000065.1 GCF_013377885.1 Hymenobacter lapidiphilus | reverse complement strand
AGTAGCTTCCTCTGCCTATGCTTTTGACTTCAGCGAAACGGTCGTGCCTTGAACGCGGCAATTCAGTTGAAGGAGGGTAACATGAGTACACCAAGACTAAGGTGGCATAGCATTACCCGATCCAATGTTGCGTTTACCTCATGCGCAACTGTATTACCCATTCGTTAGGCTGGCCTTTGTAATGATCGGATAGCCGCGATTCCACATGCTCCGGCTCCCAGACCGCTACCCGCTCAAGTCCGACACACGCTTCTCGGGTAGCGGGCCGGATAACCCCGTTATCGTACACTTTGAAGCGCGTTTCATCCAAAGCATCTTGGATGAATTTTAGTGGGAGTGTTTGCAGCGTTGGCTCCAGTGGCAGGCGGCCTATCTTTTGCCACCGCCCTTGCGTCACGGCGTCGCTGTACACGGCGACAATAAACAGAATGGGCTTCGCCACCAGGTCAGCAAGTACCACCGGTTCTCCGTCGTTCACATAGTCGTAAAAGGCAAAGCTGGCCTCTCCCAAAATACGCCCGTACGCTTTTTTGCCCGCTTCTAGCGGAATCTCGACGATGGCTCCTACGGTTCGTTGCTGGCGCATAGACGTGATAAAAGTTTAGCGGGCTAAGTTCAGCCAAAGGGTCGGAATAGAAATACGAGCCCAATTGCAAACGCGGTACGCTCTTTTTTAGGGTGCTGCTGACATTCACCGGTATCTGTATAGCAGTAGCCCGGCAGCCAGGGCACTGCCAAGGGCCAGTAGACCGGTCAGCGCAAATAAGTTGGCCAAGAGCAAGAAAAGAAACAGCCCAACCACGATGCGCAAGTAGGAAGTCATGTGTTGGCCCGTCCAGTAGAGTAAGGTGCGCAGGAGCAAGGTGACGCTCAGCAGCAAACCGGCAGCCGTTAGGCCGGTGCGAAAGCCGCCCGCCGCCAGCAGCCACACCAGTTCGGGCAGTAACAGGACACCATACAGCAGTACTTGCTGGCCGTACGCCTGTCCCCGCCCGTATGGCAGGTTGCGCACGAAGGGCAGATAAAATAACTCGAACTCACTGGCTTGGAAAATTAGGATGACGTGCCCGACCGCGCAGCAGAGTGCTATCATGCCCGCTAACCGAACATCGGTGCGCGAGTCCGAGAAGGCCAGCAGCAGCAACGCAATACTCGCCGCTGAGGCTCCCTTAGTAATGAAATAGGTGACGCGCTTTGTAGCGATGATTTCGTACAAAAACAGGCTAAATACTGGTTTAGGCCAGTTGCGCGCCCAGGTGAGTCCCGCCCGCTTGTCCGGCTTGACCACCGTGTCGTTGAGCAGTCGCGTGTAGTAAGCAGCGCCGGTTACCGTGAGCAGCAACAGGTAGACGGGCAGGAGCAGGGGAACCAGCCAGTGGTGAAAAATAACGCCGATGACCATGGCGTATAGGCACAGCACCACCACCGGCAACAAGATAACTCCTTGGACCACTGCCCACGACGTTACCTGCTGTCGCCACGGCAAGGCATTGCTGCTGTAGGCCAGAAACTGCACGTCTACGCTTTTCAACCGGCCGGCCACGTAGTTCCAACTCTTAAGGCTGTAGACAAAGCAGACGCCGAGTAGCGCGGCCACGCCGATGGGCTCGCTTACCGACAGGAGGACCAGCCGAAAGCCGTTCTCGAGAATTTGCGCCTCCGTCAGGTGGTTTTGGCTGGGCACCCGGGTCCAGAAGAAGTTAACGAACACCACCAGGAACAGGGAAATCAGCCAGCCCGTATGCTCTTGGTAAAAGCCTCTGGCCACGACTTTGAGTAAGACGCGAGTCAGGGGGTTTTTCATTCGGGGTAGTGCAAGGTTGCGTGTTCGATGAGCAATTGTTGCATGGCAGGCAGCGAACCCGCCGCAAAGGCCTGATGGGAGGACAGCAGGAAACTCGTGCCCTGCTGGGCTTGCTGACGGGCCATCCACGAACACAGCACCGGAATGGCCGCCGCGTCCAGGGTGGTCAGCGGCTCGTCGAGCACGATGCAGGTTGGCTGGCCGAGAAAAGCCAGCACCAGGGACAGCTTCTTGAGCATCCCACTCGAATAGGAGCCGACTGGTTCGTGCACGTAGGAGGTCATGTGCAAGCCTTCCAAATAGAAGTCCTCTTGGTGGGGTGGGCCGTTCTTGGCTGCCCGGAACAAGTGAATCAGTTCGCGGCCAGTCAGAAACTCGGGAAACAAGGGCTCGGCTTCGGCAAAGTTGACGAGGCGGCGGTAGGCCACCGCCTGCTTCTTAACGCTCAACTGCCCTGCCAGCAGAATATCTCCCTCAAAAGGAGTTACGCCGGCAATCGCTCTGAGCAGGGTGCTCTTTCCCGAACCATTGGCCCCCTGAATCCAGGAGGTACCGGGTGAGAAGGCAAAGGAATCGATGCGCAACACCGCCCGTCCCCGATAGGACTTACTAAAATTGTGGAGTTGTAGCATTCAACAGCGGAAAAAAGATAGCCACCGCAAGGTCGTCATCCCTGCCCGCAACAAACCAACGGCCAGCAAGCCGACTGTTTAACTTTTGGACCAAACTTGCAATCAAGACCAAAAATATTCTATTTCAGCGCCTTTTATGCTTTATAAACGGTCAACTATAAAAAGCGATAAGAGCTGCCCAGCCTACTCAAATTACCGTTTCCAATCTAGTTGCCGCTCACTCAGCCCGCAGGCTCAGCACGGGGTTGCGGCGGGCGGCTCGCCAGGCTTGCACGCTTACCGTGAGCCATGCGATGAGCAGGGCCCCCATGCCAGCGGCCGCGAAGTACCACCACTGCCACGCCACGCGGTAGGCAAAACCCTCCAGCCACCGCTGCATCAGCAGGTAACTCAGGGGCAGCGCCAGCGCGATGGCCACGACCACCAGCCAGGTCAGGCTGCTGGTCAACAGCCACACAATACTCAGCACGCTTGCGCCCAGGGCCTTGCGGATGCCAATTTCCTTGCGCCGCCGCTCGGCCGTGAAGGCCGCCAAGCCCAGCAGGCCCAGGGCGGAAATGAGGATGGCCAGCCCGGCGAAGTAGCGGGCGAGCACGGCCACCCGCCGCTCGGCCGCGTACTGGGCCTGGTAGTCGGTATCCAGAAACGTGTAGTCGAGCGTGAAGCCGGGGTTGTAGGCGGCATACAGCTGCTGGAGCCGCGTTAGCGTGGCCTGCTCCGCGCCCGGCTGGAGCTTCACGAGCACCGTGTTCACCTGAGGGTCGAGTTGGAGAACAAGGGGTTTGATTTTTTCATGCAGCGACTCGTAGTGAAAGTCGCCGACCACGCCCACGATGCGGGCGCCGTCGAGCTGTTGACCCACGGGGTCGGGCATTCCCAGACCGGCCACCAAGGCCTGGTTGACGAGGATGGCGGCACTGTCGGCGCGGTACTGCGGCGCAAAGCTTCTGCCGGCGACCAAGCGCAGGCCCATCGTTTCCACCAGGTTATAATTGACCAGCATCGTGGCTACGGGCAGGCGCTTACCCCGCCAGCTCCTCTCGGCCACGTAGCGCCCGCCCAGGAAGCCGCCTAGGACGCTGGACGCCTGCACGACACCAGGCAGTTGCTTCACCTCGGCCAGAAAGGCCGCCTGCTCGCGCGCCGCCTTGCCGCCGGTATCGAAGCGCAGCACGTGGGCTTTGTCGTAGCCCAGCGGCTGGCGCTGCACAAACGCCAGCTGCGCGTTGACGACCACCACGGCCACGATGAACAGCACCGAGAGCGTGAACTGCAGCACGACCAGGCCCTGCCGCGTCCATACCTCACCGGCCCGGGTCGGCAGCTTGCCTTTGAGTACGGCCGCCGGCTGGAACCCCGACAGGTAGAAGGCGGGGTAGCTGCCCGCCAGCAGCCCCGTGCCCAGCGCCAGGGCCAGGCCAGCTGCCACCAGCGGCCATTCCCAGCGCAGGGCCAGCGGCTTACCCGTCAGTTCGCTGAACTGCGGCAGCACGAGCTGCACCAGCCCCACGGCCACGACCAGGGCCAGCAGGGCCATCACCACGGATTCGGTCAGGTATTGTCCTATCAGCGAAGCGCGGCTCGCCCCCAGGGCCTTGCGAATACCCACTTCCTTGACCCGCCGCGAGGCCTTGGCGGTGAACAGGTTCATGAAGTTGATGCTGGCAATCACTAGAATGAGCCCGGCAATCAGCGCGAAAAGTCGCACGTAGGTGATGCGCCCCCCGGTGGCGACGCCGTTTTCGTAGGTGCCGTGCAGGTAGCCCGCCGCGAACGGCCGCACGAACAGCGTGCGCGCCTGGGTCTGGGTCTGCGCGCTTTTGGTCTTCAGCAACCCTGCCAGCTTGGCTTGAAACTGCGCGGGGTCGGCCCCCTGCTTCAAGGCCAGGTAGGTGGTGAAAGGGCCGTCGTCATCCCACTGGATGGCTTGGCTCATCTGCATGCGGTCTTTGAACGAGGCAAACGGCAGCACGAAGTCAAACTGCTCGGACGAGTTGCGCGGCACCCCGGCAAACACCCCGGCCACCAGGCTGGTCTGCGTGCTATCGGCGGCCAGTTGCCATTGCACGGCCTTGCCCAGGCTGCGCTGCGGCGACCCAAAGAGCTTGGTGGCCAGGGCTTCGGAGAGGACGATGGCGTGTTTATCCCGCAGCACCGTGGCGGGGGTGCCTACCAGCAGCGGGTAGGAAAACAGCTGGAAGAAGGCCGGGTCCGCGTATTTGGGGACAGCGGTGAGCTGCCGCCCGCCCACCGCCAGCGTGAATGCGGGGAAGAACGGAACCGGCGTGGTGGTGGCCACGAACTCAATCTCCGGCATTTCCCGCCGCAGGGCCTCGGCCAGCAGCGGCACGGTGCCGGTCTGCGTCTCGATGCCGGCGGCGGTGCGGCGGTTTTCCAGCACCTGGTAGAGCCGGCCGTCCATGGCGTGGTAGCGGTCAAAGCTACGCTCGTCGCTTATCCACAGGTAGATGAGCAGCGCGCCGGCCAGGCCAGTGGAGAGGCCAATCAGGTTGATAAGGAACGGGCTTTTGAACCGCTTGAAGTTGCGGTAAATAAGCAGCAAGGGGTATGGAAGCATGGCCGCAGGAAGAGGAATCGGTTAGAACTGGGGGCGGCTGTGTTCCAGCACCACCTGCCCGTCGAGCAGGCGGATGACGCGCCGGGCGTAGCGGGCGTCGTGCTCGGAGTGCGTGACCATGAGCACGGTGGTGCCCGCCTCGTTGAGCTCGGTCAGCAGGCCCAGCACGTCGTGGCCGCTGGCCGAGTCGAGGTTGCCAGTGGGCTCGTCGCAGAGCAGCAGCGGCGGGGCATTCACCACGGCGCGGGCCACGGCCACGCGCTGCTGCTGCCCGCCCGAGAGCTGCAGCGGAAAGTGGTTGCGCCGGTGCAGCAGCTGCAGTTTCTCCAGCACCTGCTCCACCCGCTGCCGCCGCTCGGCGGCCCCCACGCCGAGGTAGCGCAGCGGCAGCTCCACGTTCTCGAACACCGTGAGCTCATCAATAAGGTTAAAGCTCTGAAACACGAAGCCCAGGCTGCGCTTGCGCAGCTCGGCCCGCTGCCGCTCGGAGTAGCGGCTGGTTTCGGTGCCCAGCAGTTGCAGGCTGCCGCCGTCGGGCTCGTCGAGCAAACCCAGCAGGTTGAGCAGCGTCGATTTGCCGCAGCCCGAGGGTCCCATGATGGCCACGAACTCCCCCTGCTCCACGCTCAGCGAGACGTGGTTGAGCGCCTTGGTTTGCACTTCATCCGTGCGGTACACCTTCTCCAGGTTTTCGGTCTTAATCATGCGTGTTCGTCATTTAGGGCTAAGCCGAGAGTAAAGTACTTATGGCTGGCGGTTGTCGAGTACCAGCTCCTGCTGGTCGGCGTAGCCTTCATAGCTGGACGTCACGACTTGGTCGCCGGGTTGCAGGCCGGCCAGCACCTCGTAGTAATCGGGGTTCTGCCGGCCCAGCCGGATAGCTACCCGTTGGGCCCGGCTGCCATCGGCCGCCAGCTTGAACGCCCAGTTGCCCACGGTTTGCTGGTAAAAGCCGCCCTTGGGCAGCAGCACTGCTGGCGCTTTCGCGCTCAGCGCCAGCCGGATGGGCAAGGTCTGGCCCCGCCGCAGGCCCGGCGGGGACGCGCCGGTGAAGGCCAGGTCAATTTGCAGGCCTTTGGCCACCTGGGCGAAGATTTTGGTCACCCGCAAGGCATACGCCTGGCCCTCAATTATCACTTCGCCCGCCTGACCGGTTTCGATGCGGGCAATGTAAAACTCGTCCACCGTGGCGTGTAGTTTCACGCCTACCAACGCGTCAATCTGGCCCAGGCGCTGGCCCCGGGTCTTGGCCTCGCCCACTTCCGCAGCCAGCGAACTGAGCCGCCCGCCCACCGGGGCCCGCAGCAGCAGGTCGTCCAGTTTGCGCCGCATCAGGGCCAGGTTGCTGCTCATGCGTTGCACCGATTCCTGCATCGTGCCCAGCTGCTGCTGCATGGCGATGGAGTCCTGGCGCAGGGTCTGCTGGGTGAGCTGGCGCCGGCGCCGCTGGTAGTGGTAGGCATTCTGGCTTTGCAGGTAATCCTGCCGCGCAATCACCTGCTGGTCGTAGAGCGCCTGGTTGGTGTCAAACACCCGCTTTGCCTCGGCCAGTTGGAAGTCGATTTCTGCTAGCTGATTTTGACGCAGGATGCGGATTTGCAGCAGCTGATTGCGGGTGTTGCGCAAGTTGTTCATCAGCTCGTACACGGCCGTTTCGCGGTTCACCATTTCCAGTTGCAGGTCGGGGTTAGCCAGCCGCAGCAACGGCTGGCCCGCCGTCAGGGTCGAGCCTTCTTCTACTAGTACCTGCTGCACCGTGCCGGCCTCCGCCGCGTCCAGGTACACGGTACGCAGGGGCTGCACCACCCCATCGATGGCCGTGAATTCCTGGAAATTACCCTGCGTGACGGGACTAATGGTCAGTCGGCTGGCTGCGACGTGCAGCCGCTGGCCCGGCCGGGGCCAGTACATAACGGCCAATCCCGTGGCCGCCAGCACCAGGGCCCCTAACCACCACCAGCGAGTGATAAACGACCATTTTTTCTTCGGTATCAGGACATCCATTCGGTTCGGCGCGGGCAATAACAGGAAGAAGCTATTGCCCAAGAGTGCCAAGAAAGGTGCCTTTATCACAAACTATTGCAAATCAATAGCATGATCAGATAATCTGATAACTACCTGTGGCCGGGTGTCCGGTATTGATACAGTCGACCGTTCGGTTCTGATACAGTTTAAATCGGTTGACGGGCGGAAAACGGTCTAGCCAAGTGAGAGCCAGTGTTTTTGGAAGCCTGCACGATTTATGAGGTCCTCTCAGAAAACGGAAAGTAGCGCACGTTGCGGGCTAAAAGGGGCTGCCAGGGCGAGGTGTCGAGTCAAAGCCTCCAACTCGGAGGTTTTGCCCTGGCTGTTTAACAATATCCAACTTTGGGAAAAAAGATGGATTTCGGCCGCCATCGTCTCGCTGGTAAAATGCAGAGTTTTTTTTAGAATGAGCTTCGCATATTGAGCGTTGTTGTACTATGCCACGCAAACATGAGGGTCAAGCTCTGCCTTTTATTCTTCGTCTTTGCCTCTTACAGTTTTGCCTCTTGTAGTGCAGAACGCAAGCCCCCCTCGCCCGCTGTGCAGGAATATTTGGAGGAAGTAGTCCGTATTATGCAAGCCAATTTCGTTCATCGGGCGACCATAAACTGGGTAGCGTTCAAGCAGAATATGCTAGCGCAAGCAAGCGGCGCCCAAACAATTGAGCAGGCCTATCCAGCGGTTGAGTTTGCCATCGGAGCCTTGGGCGATAAGCACACCCAGTTTTATAGTGCCCGCCCGGTGAAGGGCCCCGAAAAACTCCCTGCTAAGCAGCCCCCGCTATACCCCGACGAGCCGGTTGCTGAAGACATCGGCTACATCCGAATTCCCTGGGTTGTCGGCAGCAAGGAACAGCTGGACGCGTATATAACTCAAGTGCAAGCCCATATCAAGGCGCGGGATAAGCCAGCATTAAAAGGCTGGATTGTGGATTTGAGAGGGAATATGGGCGGGAATATGTGGCCGATGCTCGTGGGGGCAGGGCCGATTTTGGGAGAAGATACGCTCGGCTATTGTATAGACGCGAATAACACCAAAACCGCGTGGCGATACGAAAAAGGCAAGGCATTCGCGGACGGCGACATACAGGCAGAAACCGCCACTTATTATACGCTGAAGTCTGCCAACCCGGTAGTGGCCGTGCTGACCGATACGCTAACGGCCAGTTCGGGCGAGGCTGTTGCGGTCGCCTTCAAAGCCCGAAAACATACCCGAAGCTTTGGGGCGGTCACATGCGGGGTATCGACCAGCAGAAGCCGCTTTTACTTGTCCGATGGGTCCGTTCTCTTGCTGACAACTGAAGTATTCGCTGACCGCCGCTTGGTACGGTATGGCCACTCATTACCCCCCGACGAGTCACTCAGGCCAGCAGAAGTAGTGCCGCGAGCCATTCATTGGATTAGAGAAGAATACAAAGCGAAGAACTAAGTGGCCTAGTCTGGGGCCTGGGTTGGTACGGGGGCCAGATAACCCCGACTTTCGTGTTTTATCAAACTACTTTGTCATGAACCTCAAGCACGCCCGCATTCTGGTGGTAGACGACGAACCCGATGTGCTGTTCGCCCTCCGGCTGCTGCTCAAAACCGAGGTGCGGGAAGTGGTGACGGAGAAAAACCCGGAACGGCTGCTGTCCCTGCTTGGCCAGCAGCCCTTCGATGCCGTGCTGCTCGACATGAACTACCGCAGCGGCCAGACGACGGGCAACGAGGGCTTCTATTGGCTGGGCCGCATCCGCGAGCACGCTCCCACCACGGCCGTACTCCTGCTCACAGCCTACGGCGACGTGCGCACGGCGGTGCGGGCCCTCAAGGCCGGTGCCACCGACTTCCTGCTCAAACCCTGGCACAACGAACAGCTGCTGCATACGCTGGCCGCCGCCCTCCAAACTAAAACCGGCAGCACAAGCGGGAGCAGCTCGAAAAAACCAGTCGCGCCGACCGCGGCTACTGCTCTCCTTGGCGAGTCGGCCGCCATGCAGGAAGTGCGCGCTATCATCGAAAAGGTGGCCCCGACCGAGGCCAACGTACTGCTGCTGGGCGAGAACGGGACCGGCAAGGAGCTGGTCGCCAAAGCCCTGCACGAGCAGTCGCGCCGCGCCACCCGGCCCTTCGTGGCCGCCGACGTGGCCGCGCTCAGCGAAGGGTTGTTTGAAAGCGAGCTGTTCGGGCATATCAAGGGCGCGTTCACGGATGCCCAGGCCAGCCGCGTGGGCCGGTTTGAGGCGGCCAACGGGGGCACCTTGTTTCTAGATGAGATTGGCAATATTGGCCTGCCCCAACAAGCCAAACTGCTCACGGCCCTGCAAAACCGCCAGGTGGTGCCCGTGGGCAGCAACGTACCCGTACCGGTGGATATCCGGCTGCTGTCGGCGACCAACGCCCCGCTGCACGCGCTGGTCGCCCGCGGCACCTTTCGCCAGGACTTGATGTACCGCCTCAACACGGTCGAAATCACGCTGCCGCCCCTGCGCGAACGGGCCGACGACGTGCTTCTACTGGCCCGGCATTTCGCGCAGGTGTACGCCGCCCGCAACCGGCAACCGGTGCCGGAATTCAGCGCCGCTGCGCTGCGCAAACTTCAGGAGCACGCCTGGCCCGGCAACGTGCGGGAACTACAGCACGCCGTGGAGCGAGCCGTTATCCTGGGAGCCGGCCCCGTGCTGCTTCCGGCCGATTTCTCGTTGCGGAACCCCGAATCGGCGACGGCGGCGCCGGTTACGGCCATGGCGGAGCAGCCGCTGCCGTTGCTGGAAGTGGAAAAAAACACCATCCAGCAGGCCATTGCGCGCCATCAGGGCAACCTAACGAAAGCGGCCAAGGAGCTGGGTCTCACCCGCACTGCCCTCTATCGCCGGCTCGACAAGCATGCTATTTAACTGCTTGGACGTGCGCCTACTGGGGCGGTTGGTATTGTTGGTGGCCGCGTTGGCCGGGGGCGGGTACGCCGTGCAGCACTACGCCTACGGGCTGGCCCTGGGGGCCCTGGTGCTGCTGGTCGTGCTGGTGCTGGAGTTGGCCCGCTACCTGACGCGCGGCCAGCAGGCCCTGGCCGACTTTACCCTGGCTCTTAAGTACCGGGACTTTACGCGGCAGTACCCGGCGCAGTCCGGGCCTACGTCTCTACGGCCCTTGCACGAAGCCTTCAACCAGGTCAATGCCACGTTTCGGGCGTTGCGGGCCGAGCAGGAAGGGCAGTTTCAGTACCTGCAAACCATCCTGGTCTTGCTCGATACCGGCATCGTGTCCTACGACGCGGCCGGCACCGTGGGCTGGGTGAACGAAGCATTTAAGCAGACGCTGCACCTGCCGTACCTAAAAAATATCCAGGCGCTGCAATCCCGGCAGCCCGTGTTGTACGAGGCCATCTGCCGGGCGGTGCCCGGCCAGCCCGTAGTAGTCAAGCTGACGGTGGGCCCGCAAGCGGTGCAGCTGCTCGTGTCCGCCACCCGGTTTACGCTCCGGGGCGAAGCGTTTACCCTCCTGGCCTTCAAGAACGTGAGCCAGGCTCTGGCCGACACCGAAACGGCTGCCTGGCAGCAGTTGCTCCGGGTGATGACGCACGAAATCATGAACTCCGTCGCCCCCATTGCATCGCTGGCGGATTCGTTGGGCCACCACGTGCAACGCGCCCGGCAGCAGGAAGCCTCCACCGAATTGCTAGACGATGTAGGCACGGGCATTCGCATCATCCAGCAACGTAGCGAAGGGCTGCTGCGCTTCGCCCAGGTGTACCGGGACTTTAGCACCCTGGCCGCGCCGCAGCGCACGACCCTTTACGTGCAGGAATTGCTCCAAGCCACCCGGCAGCTACTGGCGAAGCAGCTGGCGGCGCAAGGCATTGAGCTTACCCTCAGCGTCCGGCCCGCATACCTCACCCTGCACGCCGACGGCCACCTGCTGGAACAGGTGCTCATCAATTTGGTGCTCAATGCGGCGCAGGCAGTTGCGCAAACGCCCCACCCGCGCATTAACCTGCGGGCCTGGTCCGATGAACAGCAGCGGGTAGTGGTGGAGGTGAAAGACAACGGGAGCGGTATTCCCGCCGATGTGCTGGAAAGCATCTTTATTCCCTTTTTCACCACCCACCCCAATGGCTCCGGGATTGGGCTAAGCCTGGCCAAGCAAATCATGCAACTGCACCAGGGTAGCATTCAGGTCCATTCCGTAGCGGGAGCCGGCAGTGCGTTTCAGCTGTGGTTTCCTTCGTCAATTCCCCTTTAGGGGATGTCTGATAAGTCAAGTTATGTTCATTAGAAAGGTCGTGCGCTAAACGCGCTCTGTTCACGCAAAGGAGCGTTTACCGGCAGGTACTTTTCATGAGGCGTTTGATATCCTTTTCCGCAGCCGGAGTGTAGCTCCATTCCAGGGCTTGCCGCAACGCCTCACACGCCCCACTGGAATTGTTGGTTTTTAGTTGGGCCTGCGCGAGAAGGTAGTAGAACTGGCCTTTGTCGCTAGAGGGCACGAGCGCCAGGCATTGTTTCAGGTCCGTAATGGCCGCCGCGTGGTTGCCGGCATCGGTGTTGGCCAAGGCCCGGTTGGCATAGGCGCTGATGTAGTGCCCGTTGATGCGAATAGCCTGCGTAAAATCAGCCACGGCCTTAGAATACTGCTTTTGCTCGTAGCGCAACCAGCCCCGGTTCAAGTAGGAAAGCGAATCCTGCGGGTTAAGCTGCACGGCACGGCTCAGGTACTGGCCGGCGCGGGCCGTATCCCTTTGCAGCAGGTACCAATAGCCGGTTCTACCATGAGCAAACGCATTGGTGGGGGCCAGTGCCAGCAGTTGTTCGTTCGTCGCAATGGCCCCGGGGTAGTCCCGTCGCAACGACTGGTTGTAGGCTTGGCTGGCGTAGTATTTCAGCAGTGCTTCGTTGCCTTTGTCGTGACGCTTGCCGAGCTGCATAAACCGTTCGGCTTCCTCTGTCTGGCCTTGTTGCCGCAGGTACGCACTGAAGCCGTAATACACATCAGCCGCCGTGGAATCGAGTAGCCAGGCTTGGTTGAAGCGCTTGATGGCCGTGGGCGCATGGTCAGTAGCCAAGTAGTGCCAACCGAAGTCGACATGAGCCTGCATGGCGGCTTGGGCAGTACCATACTTGCGTAGGCTCTGCGCAATGAACTGTTCGTCGGCTTCCAGTTGCGCCGCCGTCTTGTTCAGCCCGCCGTAGCGCGGCCGCTCGTTGATTCTATCTTTGGCCCGTAGGGCATCAGATTCGAGATACCTAGGATTTGAGTTGGTGGTACTCTGCGCCTTCGAAGCCAATTGCATCAACAGCAAAACGCTTACTAGTAGCCATGCTCGCATTCTGATAAAATTTAGATAAGCTCAAAAACTAACAACTTGCTAACTGCTGAGCTACGTGGTCGCACAACATTAGGAACGGAAAGACGACGCTAAGGCATGTTGCGCGGGCCAGATAACGTAGCACCGATGCATGGGCACAAGCAGTACACGCAAACGGTCCAACGAGCAAAACGAGGCTTTAACGTGCTTGGATAACGTGAAGTAACCGGACTAGCGTGGCGACGGGGTGTTCTACACAAGTCGTACAACCTACGCGCTAG
>NZ_JABKAU010000064.1 GCF_013377885.1 Hymenobacter lapidiphilus | reverse complement strand
CACATGGAAGCGTTTAAAATCGCCTTGTTTGAACAGGAGCACGCTGGCTCTTTTCCTGCGTATCGCTCTCTGCCGTCTGCAGAAGGCCGAGCGTTGCAGGCCCGCCTAGCCAGCCGGTTTGGGTTGACAGCTTCCAGCACGGCCGGAGCGTTCGAACGCGACTTAGCCTCGCGCCAGACCTACCACCAGGCAAATGCGGAGCAGGACTTTGCTTTGCTGCCGACGTTCACGGCCCTAGGCATTGCGCCCTTGCCCGAACTCTTTGTCAATTGGGCCCGATTTGAGGAAGTGGACGCCTTTCAGACGGCCGACGTGGCTCGCTACTTCGACGACCTCTGGTATCCCGTTGCCGACGACATTGATTTATTCGATGCCAGCCTGAGCTGGCTCGTCTCCATTCGGCACGACGGCGTGGTGAGTGTTATTCGCTGAACCCTCGATTCAGTGAAAGGTCGGTTTGCCTTCGGACCGTTTTCCTAAACGGACCTTCTAATTTTGTGAGCATCTATTACACTCACCCCTTGCCATGAGCGGCCCCTTTACCATTCGGCGTGATGACGAAGCGTTGGACAAGCTCATTCACACGGACCAGCTGCAACCGCTGCTCAGCAACGCGAAGTGGGTCAAGCTCTTGGGCCTCTTGGTGCAGATTTGGCCGTCTGTCCACGCCTGCCGCGTCAAGCTCATCTGGGAAGCGGCCAACGTTGACAGAACGTTGCTGTTCGACGAGGATACGAGTTACGCGTTCGACTACTACGCCAACGCCATGGAAAGCATGGTTAGCGGCCGGCCCCGGTTGGGGGGCTGGGTGGCGTACAAAGAAATCGAATGGGTGGATTTTCCTCGTTTTCCAGCGGGCGGGGAGCCGCAGGACCTTGGGCAATTGCAGCAGCAACTCGCGCAGATTGGTCAGTTTAGGGTGGAGGAATCAGCGGATAACTTACGCCTCTATGCTTATCTGCGGCCTTAGTGCCCTTTGGACCAACAATACGCTCCTTTTTCTGAACAACTCGGGACATGACCCGTCCTGAAAAGCGTTGACCATTTGTCCGATCCTGGAAAAAAGTTGTCAGTTTTTCGGTGAGAGATCATGACGCCTTCGACTGCCTAACTAAAGGCGACCGGCTCAATCGACCAGCTGGTAGTCGGCGGAAACCGCGCCTTTGAGAAGGCGTGCCGGCGGGTGGTCGAGCTTCACGCTGAAAGAGTAAAATGCCGATCCGGAATACAATGCGTTCAGTTTGGCCTTGCTTCCGGCTATTCGAATGGCCGCCAGTGCTGCTCAGGGGGATGAAACCAGGGTAAGCGGGTATTCTCTGACTGGCTCCGGAGCCCCTTCGGCGGTAGAGAAAAGGTTTTATATTGTCTGGCCAACAGCCGCTAAAACAGTCCTGCCCGCGGGATTTTTACCAGACAAGGTCGCCGGCTATTTCTCCCTTTGAGCGCATGCGTAGCTTTTTCGAGGTTTTCTGGTTCGCGCTGGCTTATCCGGTGTCGCTGCTGCTGGCTGTGGCGGTCGGCTATTGGTTTGCCGAGGTGCATTATCGCCGCCGGAACCGGATTTGGAAGCCCTCGGGCATTGAAAGCGCGCTCATCACCATCTTCGGCCTGCTGCTGTCCTTTACGCTGCTCTCGTCCAACAATTCGCTTAAGGAGCGCACCGCCCTGATTCACGAGTCGTCGGATGCCGTGGGCGAACTGTACCGGGAAAGCCAGCTACTACCCGTTACCGGGCCTGCCGTCCGGCACCTGCTGCGGCAGTTTCTGGCCCTGGAACTGGCCGAGCACCGTCCCCGGCCCGCCCATAATCCGGTCCACATCCGCCAGCTGGAAAACCTTTACCGTCGGGCCTGGGGGCAGCTGGCCAGCGGGCAGGGCAGCCACCCGCCGCCGGTTGAGGAGCTGCGCCGGCTGTTGCCTGCCTTCAGCCGGCTCAACGCTGCCACCTCCCGGCTGCACTATTCCAACCAGGAAGGCACGCCCACTTCGATTATCGTGCTGCTGCTGCTCTCGTCCTGGGCCATTGGCGTGCTGGTGGGTTTTACCAACAACGCCCAGGAAACGCGCCACTACTTCGTGCCCGTGCTATTTATCATCATCTCCGTGCTCACCATCCAAACCATCCGCGACCTCGACAACCCGGCCCTGGGCTTCATCCGGCCCAGCTACGGCAACCTGCAGGACTTGCAGCGCTTCATCGGCCAGAACCAACCGCCGGCCCCATGAAGCCCCTAACTCTGCGCTACCGGCTCAGGGCTGCGGAGCGCAGGCAACTTTACCCAGTACGTACTGGTAGCCTTGTTCGGGGTTGGTTAACACCCATTTCCCGTTTTCTTCGGTCCGGGCACCCTCGCGCCAGCGCAGCGAGTCGCCGGCCAGCGTGAAACGCACCTCATGCACCTGCGTCTGGCCCTCGCCCATCCGCTGCCAGTCGGCCACAATTTGCTCGCCGGTCAAGGTGCCGGTCAGCGGGCCCCGGGCCCGGTCTTTCTCGGCCGGCAGCACGGCCAGCTCGCCCGTCACGGTCGCGCCGCTGATGCGTAGGTTTACCAGCGTGGTGTCGCCCCCCACTACCTGCCGGTAGCATAGTTGCCGGGGCTGGGCCGTAGGCGTCGTTTCCGATAGGTCAGTTGGCGAGGTGGCAGTGGTCGTTGAGCGGGTGTCGCAGCCGCTTAGCAGCGCCAGCAGCGTCGTGGCCAGCAGCAGGGGGCCTGAGTTATTCTTGTTCATGCGTTGGCAGGTTATAAGCTGAGGGGCTGAAGAGAGGATAGTTAGGGCGGTGGACCGCTTACTTTTCCGGCACGGGTGGGGCAGCCTGAAACCGGGCCACCACAGCCGTGCCGGCGCGCAGTTCCAGAGCTTCATCGGTCACGTAGTAGGTCTGCACGGTACCCAGGGCCTGTACAAAGCGGGTTTCGGCGGCGGCGGCGGGCCCTGGGCACAGCATGCGCGTGGTGGCCAACGGGGAGAACTTCAACTGGCCCCCGGCCAACAGTTCGAAGGTGCCGTTCAAACGGTTGCAGCCCGTAGAACCACCCACGCGGTCGGGCGGAAAAAATAGCAGGTGCGCCTCCCTGGCGTCGCCGGTCGGCGCCACGGGCTGGCCGGCGACTTCCGTCAGGGCCCAGCGGTGCGCAAACAGCTTCTCGCTGCCTCCGCCCACCGGCTCGGTAATGGCCGAAGTCGGGCCAGGGGCTGGCGGGGTGGTGGCGGGCGGCGGCGCCGTGTCAGTAGTAGTGGTGGTAGCGGGGGTAGTGGGGGTAGTGGCCGGGCCGGTGGCCTGGCAGGCGGCAGCCAGTAGCGTGGCTCCGAGTAAAAGGGTTCTGGAGAGCATAGCGTGGAGGGATGAAGTAGGAGCGAATCAGTCAATTTTTTTAAAGACCAGCGTGCTAGTACGGTTTTCTAGCGTCAGTCGGAGGTTTTCAATTCGGTAGCTAAACGAATTCCCGGAAAGTGCGCCCAGGAATTTGCGCTCGAAGGGGAGGGCCGGGCAGGCCAGCATCGTGCCGCGTAGGGTGCCAAACTTTAGGCCTGCCCGCTCCGGTGTCAGCGAGCCGCCGAAGCCGTTGCAGCCGCCAAAGCCCAGGGCCTCCGCGCGGGTCAGGTTCAGCTCCAGATACGGCTTGTCCTTGGTGGTAAACTGCGCGGCGTCCACGGCCTGCCCATCAACTGATTCTAGGGCCCAGATATCGTGGAGCCGGTAGTCGCCCAGGTAACGCCCGCAGCCGGCAAACTCGCGGGCGGCCGGCTGGGCACTCGTCCGGACCTGCACCGTGACGGTGTAGGGCAGCACTTCGCCCGACATGTTGTTGGTACAGGGGCGCTGCGCAATGGTCACGGTCAGCTCCCCGGCCGCAGATAGGGCCCGGTAGCGTAGTACGGGCGCATCCTGGGCCTGGCTGGGGGCCGGCAGGGGCAGCACCAGCGAGTCGGCCCCCGCTACGGTGCGAAAGCGCATCTGCCCCTTGGTCAGCTCCAGTGACCAGAACGGCTCACTGCCCATCGCCACGAAGTCCACACCGCGGCCGCGTTGGGCATCCCAGCGGCTGGCGGGTTCGGTTTTTTCGGCCCCTACCGGCCCACTGCTGGCTGGCTCGGCGGCGGCGGGCGGGGTGAGCTCCGGTCGGGCGGGGGCGCAGGCTGTGGCGAGCAGGCTCAGCGGAATTAAAAGCGCGTAAGATTTCATAAATCGACTTTTGGGAGTGGTTGTCTCCGTTGTTTTGGACCGGTAGCGTGGCCCGCTGGCTCGCCTGCTGCAATCGGCCTAGCTCAGCAAGCTGGCCAGGTCAATTTGGTCGAGGTAGGGCTGCAGATAAACGGACTCGTGAAAGGCACGCAGGATTTCAAAATCGGAGGGGGTAGGAAAGTGGATTTCCACGAAAAAGACGTCCACCTCATACACGCGCACCAGGCCCGCCGCGCCCACCGGCCGGGCCGCCAGGTAGTAGCCCTGCTCCCAGACGTAGGTGAGCTGCGCGGGGGGCGGCAGTTGATTGAATGCCGCGAGGGCGCGCATGATTTCCGCCGCTGATGCCATTCTGCCGCGTCCTTAGGTGAAGACCGGCCGTAAACGTAGGGCACTCATTGGGCGCGTACAAGCCCGGCCCGGCCCAATCGCGTTACACTTTCTAATATGTAACAACATCGCCCGACGCTACCGGCGCGGGGGCCGGGCAACCAGCTTATAATCAGGCCGAAGGCGCTATCTGGGCCAGGTACTCGGTGGGCGTGCAGCCGGCAAGCTTCGTGAAGGCCCGGAAGAAGGTGGTGCGGTTGCTGAAGCCCGCTTCCAGGGCCAGCCCTTCCAGTGTCAGCTGCCGCCATTCGGCCCGGCCCATGCGAGCCTTGACGTAGTCCACCCGGTAGCGATTGAGAAAGTCGCTGAAATTCATCCGGTACTCCTGGTTGATGAGGGCCGAAAGCAGGTGCGGCGGAACGCTGATTTCGGTTGCCAGGTCCTTAATAGTATAGCCCTTCCGCCGAAAGGGCTCCTGCTGCATGTGCCCCTCCAGCAGGGCGCGGTACGCCTCTCGGCGCTCCTCACTCAGCGAATGGGCTCGCGCCGGGTCTTCCTTTTTGGTGAGCTCAGGCGCCGCCGAGGCGGGTGCCCCGGCCACAGTGGTTCGGGGTGCTGCCGGCAACTGGCGCAGTCCGTACAGTATCTGGGGCTGAAAGAACAGCAGGGTGGAGGTCACCAGCAGGTAGCTGCCCAGCGCGCAAACGGCGAAGACGGTCGCGTACGTATTATGAACCGGCAGCACCATGGCCAGTAGCACGGGTGGGTAGAGCAGGGTGTTGAGCAAGGTGAAAAGGCGTAGCCAGCGCAGCAGCGCGTGGTTTTCGTGGCGGCTGGCCGCACCTGCCCGGCGGCTGAATTGCCACAGCAACCGCCATTGCAGCAGCACGAAGGCCGTCCCAAAGACCATCTTGAGCACCGGATGGTAGTAGGCCGGCAGCAACCCTTCCCGCTGCTTGGTGACGCCCGCCACATCCACCAGCAGCCCCTCCAGGTACTGGTACTTGTAGGCGGCGCTGTGCAGCAAAAACGGCAGCAGCTCCAGCGTGTGCAGCCCGAAGGGTACGAAAAACAGCCAGTCGAAACGGCGAAACCCGATTTCCCGGTACAGCACCGCCCGCACGTAGAGGTAGGCGCAGGGCGCGACCAGGTAGTGCAGCGGCATGTTTACCCGGAACAGGTGCGGCACCAGGAAAATGGAGTGGTTGATGAGCAGCGCGCTGGTCAGGGCAAACAAGGCCACGCTGAACAGCGACACGCTCAGCAGGCGGTTGGCGTGGCGCAGCACCGGACTCACGAACGCCAGGATAAGGCTGACCAGCGTTCCGACAAAAGCACACACGAACATGAACACGGTCAGTAGTTCGGCGTGGTCCATGGAAGGCAAATCCGGTATCATGCGGGCGCAGGGTTAGGGCCACAAGTGTATTCCCAGTGCCAGAAACGAAGGCCAGCTAGCTGGTCGTCGCCGCAAGCAGTTGCTGTTGGAATATCTATGCTTAGTAATATACAGGAGAATTTTTAAAGTCCGGGCCCAACCCGTTACCCCGCCAAGCACCTCCGACCAAGCTCCGACACCGGGCAAACCGGCCGTTATGAACGCAAGCCGCGCTGGTTTAATAAACTTTATACCAGGCTATTAATGCTGCTGCTGCCAGCTGTTGGGTTCTAACCTGTCACATATTGCAATATGTAACAGGTTAGAACCAGGCGGCCTTGCTTGCCCAAATAGGAGGCTATAGTATTACAGTTGAAAGTGGCTGACTAGCAGCCCGCGTGGTGTTGGCCCCACGGCTCAAGAGCCGGCGCGCCGAGCTCCCCCTGGTCCCTGCTCGACCAGCTAACCTTTTCCAGGCGACTCTAAAACCCATATGGTATGTGCAAACTACTGACCCAGGTTGGCCTGGTATCCCTGCTTATTTTGTTGCTGGGATGGACCTTACCTGCCACTGCCCAGGTGTCTGTCCAAGCCGGAATATCGCGCGACTCACTGGTGCGGGTCTACGATACCCGCACGATTTACGGCTATGGCGACAGGTATATCATGGGCGGCCGGCAGCTGCCGTTTCGCAAGCTGAAGACGGAGTTTGCCGCCGGCGTAACCAGCGACCTGTACCGGCAGGGCCGGCAAGACCGGGCCGTGAGCCGCCTGTTGGGCGTGGGAGCCATCGCGGCGCTGGTAAGCAGTGCTATCATTCGCAAAGACCAGCGGGCGGGCGGCATTGCCTTGCTGGTGGCCGGTATTGGTCTCAACCTAGGGAGCCTGCGCTTTACTAAAAAATCTACCGAGCTGGTCGACCGGGCCCTGTGGCTACGCAATAAGGACGTTCTATTGGGCGCCCGCTGAATCCGGCCTTCCGGGCCGCCATCCCCCGGTCCTAACTGCCCCGACAGGATGCATCCCGTCCACACCTGCCCCCAGCCTTTACGCGCTATGAAAGGATTCGCAACATTTCTCTCACTTCTGAGCTTGCTGCTGGCCCGGAGCCCCGCGGCCCCAGCCCAGGCCAACAACGACGGGCTGGTAGCGGCTACGGAGGCGGGTCAGGTCCGGGGGCAGCGCGTGGGGAGCGTGCTCGTCTTCAAGAGCATCCCCTACGCCTCCCCGCCCGTGGGGGAGCTCCGCTTTGCGGCCCCGGCCCCGCACCAGCCTTGGCCAGGCGTGCGCGATGCGACCCAGCATGGCCCAACCGCGCCGTTTAACCGCCCACCGGACGGGGACATCGACGGCGAGGCCATTTTCGGGTCGGGGTGGGTGAAAGGCGACGATTACCTGACCACCAACATCTGGACGCCCGCCCTGACCGGGCCACCCCGGCCCGTGCTGGTGTTCATCCACGGGGGGGCGTTTGTGCTGGGGACCAGCGACGTGCCGCTTTACGACGGTACAACTTTCGCCCAAAAGGGCGTCGTGCTGGTCACGCTCAACTACCGGCTGGGCATCGAGGGTTTCCTCAAAATCCAGGGCGTGCCATCCAACCTGGGTATCCGCGACCAGCTGGCGGCCCTGCGCTGGGTGCAGGCCAACATCGGCCGCTTCGGCGGCGACCCGGCCAACGTAACCATCTTCGGCGAGTCGGCCGGGGGCATGAGCGTGGCCACGCTGCTGGCCAGCCCCGCCGCCAAGGGCCTGTTTCGGCGGGCCATTCTGATGAGTGGCTCGGGCCAGGGCGTGCTCAGCGGCGAGCAGGCCGACCGCATCGCGGCCAGGTACGCCCGCGTGCTGGGCATCCGCAATACTGCCGAGGCCTACCGCCGTTTCACCCCCGAGCAGCTGTTGGCGGCCCAGCAAAAAGTCACGCCCAAAATGGTGAAGCTCGATACTGATGACTACGCCGACCCGGGCTCGGGGGCCGTGCTCTATTTCCCGGTGATTGACGGTGACATCGTCCCCGCCCTACCCCTGAGCAGTATCCAGCAGGGGGCCGGTAGCGCCGTGGACGTGCTGGTGGGCTACAACTCCGATGAGGCCAATTATTTCCTGATTCCCACCGGGCTGCTAAAGAAAATCAAGTCCAACCTCGTCCTGACCCTGGCCGCGAAGCGGCTTCACCCGGCGCCGGCCGCCCTGATTACGGTGTACAAGCAAGCCTACCCGACCAAGAGCCTGGGCGAGCTGTTTTCTGCCATGGTTACGGCCTACCAGTTTCAGGTGCCCTCCGTGCGGCTGGCCGATGCCCACGCCCGCCAGCCCGGCCGCACCTACATGTACGAGTTTGCCTGGCCTTCCTTGGTGGTGGGCGGCACCTACGGAGCCTACCACGGGCTCGGGCTGCCCTTCGTCTTCAACCAGCGGGCGCTGGTAACGGGGCCGCGCGGCATGCTGGGCCCCGAAGGTGGCCCCGCCGAGCTGGCCGAGAAGATGCAGGACGCCTGGGTGGCGTTTGCTAAAACGGGCAGCCCCGGCTGGGCTCCCTATACCCCTGCCGAGCGCCAGACCATGCTGTTCAATACCAGCTCGCAACTGCAGACCAATCCGCACGCGAAGGAACTCCGGGCCTGGGAAGGCGTGCGCTAACGGAAGGGAGAGGGTAGGGGTATGGCCCCGGTTTAGCCAACGCTGCTGCAAAAGCGTCGATTAGCGCGTCATTTTTCAACCACTCACCGCCGGCCACCGCTGGCCTATTCTGCCTTTATAATGAAACTTCCTCTCTTCTTTTGCGCGCTGCTAAGCGCGCTCCTGGCTTCCCGGCCCGGTGTGGCCCAAGTAGTAGTTCAACCCACGCGGCCCCAGCCGTCTACCCCGCAGCCACCGCGCCCGCAACCACAGCCACCCATTCAGCCAACGCGACCACAGCCGCCGCGCCCGACCATCCAGCCGCCGCGCCCGCAACCACCCCGCCCAGCCATTCAGCCGCCGCGCCCGCCCGTCAACAGCTGGGTTCCCGTGGCCACTATTGCATTGCGCAGGCCAGCCGGGCAGGCCGGCGCAGCGCTGAGCGGGGCCAATCAGCGCTTCCGCTACCTTAAACTCCGGGTCAACAACCGGGCCCTGACCCTGGACCACCTGCTGGTAAGCTTCGACTACGGACCGGCCGTTAGTCTGCCGCTGCGCTACCGCCTGGTGGCGGGCCGCGACAGCGCCCCACTTAACCTGCAACGCCTACAAGGCCGCCGCATCAGCCGCGTCGACCTCTGGTATAGCAGCGACGCCGGGCTGTTCAATCCGGTCAGCGTGACCGTCCTCGGCCTGCGGTAACCTCTTCGCCCCGTAGCCCGGTCCCTGCCAATGGCTGTTCTGCCAAATGCTCTTTCAATTCCAACGCTCTTTTAACTCTTTCTACGCCCATGGAACGACTTTCAACTTATTCCGAGCAAGTACAGGCTATGGTTCTGCTCTACCTGCCGCGCGTGGTCATGGCCTTGGCGGTGCTGGTGCTGGGCTGGTGGATTATCCGGCAGGTGAGCCACCTGGCGTCGCGGGCCATGGCGAACCTGGATGTGTCGTTGCGTGGCTTCCTGACGAGCATGGTGAGCGTGGTGCTCAAGGTGTTGCTGCTTATCAGCGTGGCGGGCATGGTCGGGTTGCAAACTACCTCGTTCGTGGCCGTACTCGGGGCGGCGGGGCTGGCCGTAGGCCTGGCCTTGCAGGGCACGCTGGCCAACTTCGCCGGCGGGGTGCTTATCCTGATGTTCAAACCCTTTGAGCCCGGCGACCTGGTCGTGACCCAGGGCCAGACCGGCGTGGTGAAGGCCATTCACATCTTCAACACCATCTTAACTACGCCCCAGGGCGACACTATTATTCTACCCAACGGAGCCCTCTCCAACAGTATCCTGGTCAATAAAACTGCTGAGAAACAGGTGCTGGTCGAGGTGCTGCTGGATGTGGCAGCCCAGACTAACCTCACCGAGCTGCGCGCCCTCGCCCTGCCGCTACTCGCGGGCCATCCGCAGGTGCTGCCCAACCCCGCCCCCAGTCTGGGCATCGTGGCCCTGGTGCCCGGCGGCATGAGCATCGCCTTCCGCGCCTATACCCTGCCCCAGGACAACGCCGCAGTGTACGGCACGCTCATCGAGCAGCTTCAGGGCGTGCTGCTCCAGCACCACATTGAGGCACCGGTCAAGAAACCGAAAAAAGAGAAGAAGGCGGCGTAAGCGCAGTTTTTGCCCTTCCCCTAACCCGGTCCCATGAAGCATAGCTACCAGCCGGCCGCCGGCTCCATTCCGCTCCAGCGCTGGCTAGGGTTGCTGCTGCTGGCGCTGCTGCTGCTCGGTGCCAGCGCCGCTAGGGCTCAGGCCCCGCCACAGCGCCCGCGCATTGGCCTGACACTGAGCGGCGGCGGGGCCCGCGGACTGGCCCACATCGGCCTGCTCAAGGCCCTGGACTCGGCCCAGGTGCGGGTCGACTACGTGACCGGTACGAGCATGGGGGCCGTGGTGGGCTCACTCTACGCGGCCGGCTACTCGGGGGCCGAGATTGAGCAGATAGCCCAGGGACTCGACTGGGACGCGCTGCTCACCAATTCGGCCCAGCTGAGCACGATTACGCTGCCGGGCAAGGATGATTTCGGGCGCTACCTGGTCGAGCTGCCAGTCGTCAAGGGTAAGTTTCAGCTGCCGAACGGCGTGATTGAATCCGAGGAGCTGTGGCTCAAGCTCAGCGAATTATTCTTCCCCTACTACCGCACCAAGGACTTCTCCCAGTTCAAGCGCGAGTTTCGGTGCGTGGCCACGGACATCATTTCCGGCGAGCCGCAGGTGCTACGCTCGGGCGAAGTCGTGGCGGCCATCCGGGCCAGCATGGCCATTCCGTCGGTGTTCACGCCGGTGCAGTACCAGGGGCGCCGGCTGGTCGATGGCGGGGTGGTGCGCAACTTTCCGGTGTCGGAAGTGAAGGCCATGGGCGCGGACGTTATCATCGGCAGCAACGTATCGGCCGGGGCCTACACCGAAGCCAGCCTGCGCAGCCCCGTCGATGTGTTGCTCCAGATTTCTTCTTTCAAGGATAACGCGGATTTCCAGGCCCAGAAGGCCTTGTGCGACATCTACGTCGACTATCCGCTGGGCGACTACTCCAGCGGCAGCTTTTCGGCCGCCGCCCCCATCACGGCGCTGGGCGTGCGGCGGGGCCGGGCGGTATTTGCGCAGCTTAAGGCGCTACGCGATTCGCTGGATGCGCGCTATGGGCCGGCCCCGGCCTATCCGCCCGCCGCGCCCCGCGCCGACTCGGTTTACATCGAGGACTATGCGGTGCGGGGCTTGGCACCGGCCGCCGAGGCCCTGCTGCTGCGGCAGCTGCGGCTGCAACCCCGGCGCTACTACTCGGCCCTGCAGCTGTCGGACGCCATCCGCGACGCGTTTGGCACGCGGGCGTTTCGCAAAATCACCTATTCGCTGCTGCCCGCCTCCGACTCGTCGGCCCGGCTCATGCTCGACGCTGAACCGGCTCCCGCGGCCCGCATCGGGTTGGGCCTGCACTACAATTCGCTGACTGGCATTGGCCTCATCGGCAGCCTGACCGTCCAGGACAAGCTCGCGCCCGCCTCCACCAGCCAGGTAGCGGTCAACATCGGTGAAAACCCGCGCCTGCGCCTCAAGCACGTGCAGTACCTGGGCCGCCAGCAGCGCCTGGTGGGTCGCCTGCTGGCCCAGGGCGAGCGGGTCAGCATCACTACATACAGCACCAGCTTTAAGAAAGCAGGCCTCTACACCCAGAGCTACGTGCTGGCCAACGCCCAACTGCTCCGCCTGCTCGACCGCAACCGCGCCGTGGGCCTGGGCACCCGCTACGAGTACGGCCGCTTCACCCCCGAAATTACCTCCCGCCTCCAGCTTGATGGCCGCATCCGCCTGCTCAACAGCTACGTATTTTACGAGGCCAATACGCTCAATGCCGTCGCTTACCCCACCTACGGCCGCAAAATCGAGGTCGAATACGGCTGGGTGTATCAGCAGCGGCCTGCTTTCAAGCTACTGAGCGACACCGTAGTAATCGGCACCGAACAGTCGGCCAACCTTTCCTTCCGGCCCTACGAGCACTCCCGGCTGAACGTGGAGCAGTACTTGCCGCTGACTAAGCGGGCGACGTTGCAGCTGCAGGTGCAGGGGGGCGTGAACCGGCGCTACCGCCAGGCCATTGCCAACGACTTCGTAATCGGTGGCCTCAACGGCGTGCTGCGCAACCAACTCACCTTCGCCGGCCTGCCCGAAACCGGCCTCTATACCGGCAGTGCCCTAGCCGGGCTCGTGGGCTACCAGTACGCCCTGAGCCCGAAGATTTTCCTGACGGCCAAAGCCAATGTGCTCTACTACGGCTTTATCTCCAACCAGGCGCGTCCGCAATCCGCCCGCCTAGCCTACGGCGGGGCCCTGAGCCTGGGCCTGAACTCCTTCCTGGGTCCCATCGACGTGAGCCTGATGTATTCGGACGTAGCGAAAAAGCTGCTGCCCTACTTCAACATCGGCTTCCCCTTCGGCTACCACTAGGCCAGGTCTGGATGTTGGAGATTTGGCCGATGACAGACCATGATTCCCAGCGGCGCCGGGCTGTGAAGGGCTGCCTGAGCCTAACGAACGGCACTTCCATTGCTGCTAACTTCTACGAACGGCGTTTGCTGGTGCACTTTATCCAGGGAGCATTGACCATCGACCAAGTGTGTGCCTTGCTCGATGATCGAGCTTCGTGCGATATTTATCCTCGATTCAGTGTAAGGCCGCGTTTACCTTCGG
>NZ_JABKAU010000063.1 GCF_013377885.1 Hymenobacter lapidiphilus | reverse complement strand
TTTTTAAACAGCTTTACTACTTCTCTAACGAAAAGGGCACGTTGATTTCGACTTTGCGGGCCGTGCGGCGGCCGTTCTGGGCTCCTGGAAACCACATCGGGCCTTCTTTCAGTAGCCGGATAGCTTCCGCATCACACTCGGGCGAGAGGCGGCGCACGATTTTGATGTCGGATAGCTTGCCGTCAGTACCTACCATAAATTGTAGCCGCACGGTGCCTTCCTGCTTCCGGTCGCGGGCTTTTTCGGGGTAGTTGAGGCTGTCGTGCAGGTACTGGCGGAAAGCGGGGTAGCCGCCGGCCGGTAGCGGCCCCAGGCTGGGCAGGCCGGGTGGCGCTTCGCGCCGCACAATTACCACTTCGCTAAGCTGCTTTGTGTCGGGGGCCAGCGCGAGGGTCAGGGCCGAGTCGGTGGGCTGCAGAAAGCGGGTTTGGGTGGTGTAGCCGATGGAGCTGACGGCCAGCTGCCGGTTGCCGGGCGGCACCATCAGGGCAAATCTGCCGTCGGCATTCGTACTCGCTCCCGCAGCTGTGCCGGGTACCTGTACCGTTGCGCCCGGCAGGGGCTGGCCGGCTGTATCTACAATACGGCCCTGCACCGTGCGCCCTGGGCCCGCTACCGGAGCCGCCGCCCGAAAAGCGCGGGCTTTTTCGGGTTGATCCGTAGTGCGGGCGTTGGCGGCCAGCTGATCGGCGGCGGCTGGCCGGCTCCGGGTGGCCGCATACGAAGCGAGTGCCGCGGTGTCAGGAGAGGTAGCAGCCGCAACAGCCGCATCCGAAATGGCGGTGGTGTTGGAACTGCCGGCCAAATCTGCGACTTCGGCCGCAGCCGCAGTTGTCCCGGTGGGCTTCGTGCGAGCAGCCGACTTGGTTGCCGGAACAGCCGTCAACGCTGGCCGGGTCGGCCGGGCAGGTGGCAGTACAACCGCTACCTCGGGCCCGGAAGCAGCGGCCGTACTTGCAGCCGGTTCGGCAGAAGAAACTGCCGGGGCCATACTACCACGGGGCGTGTTTTTGGTTTGAGGCAAACGAGCAGCTACTTCGGGCCGATTGGTGGGCCGCAGCACCAGCCAGGCCACGGTGCTTAAGAGCAGCAACAGCGCTGCGGCCGCTGCCAGAGGGCGCCACCACAGGGGGCGCGCTATGGTTTCGGTCGGAGCGTCCTCGGCCAGCTCGGTCACGCGGGTGTGCAGCCGCTGGCGCAATTCGGCCAGGCTGGCGTCGGTAACGGCGGTGGGTTGCATCTCCAGGCCTTCCAGCACCTCGGCACACTGTTCGCACTCGAGGGTATGAGCCTCTACAGCGTGCTCCTGGGCCGCGCTCAGCTCGCCGGCCACGTACCGGCGCAGCAACTCCGTGGGCAAGTGCCGGGAGGGTAGGGCAGCGGTAAAATCGTCAGGACGAGGCATCGGGGGTGGGGCTGGCTTGCAGGTGGCGGCGCAGGTTGCGCTTGCCGTTCTGGAGGTGGCTTTTTACGGCCTTCAGGTCGAGGCCGGTCAGAGTGGCTACTTCGCGGTAACTTTTCTTTTCGAGGTAAAATAGCTCCAGGCACTGGCGCTGGTCGGGAGGTAGCTCGGCGAGGGTGTTTTCGAGGCGCTGAAGCTGCTGCTCATGCTCCTCGGCTTCTGTGGCCTCCTCGTCAGTATCTCCCTGATGCCGCGCGGCGGCCGATTCCATATCGGCGGCATCCGGGAAGTGCACCACCAGCGCCCCGCCGGCCGCAGGGCCAGCCCGCTGCCGGGCCCGTAGCTGCATCAGGCAATGGTTGCGGGCCGTGGCATGCAGCCAGGCCGGAAAGTTCTCTACCTCATGCCGCCGCAGCTTCTCGGCCAACTGTTCGAACAGTTGCATCACGGCGTCCTGGGCATCGGCCTCGCTGGGCAGGTAACGGCGCGCTACCGCCAGTACGGCCGCCATATGCCGCTCGTACAGCATCCCCACATCATGCACGTCGCCCGAGGCACGGTAGCGCGCCAGCAGCACCGCATCGGTGGGCGGCACAACGGCAGCAGGCGCAGGGCGGCGGCGGGAGAACATGGCGGGAAGATAGGGAGCTACAGGTAAGATGTGAGAAAAGGCCCGTTATCCTGAGAAGAACTCAGGATAACGGGCCTTTTCTCACATCTTACCTCTTATAACTTACTTCTTCTCCAGGGTGCTGCTGTAGGTGTTCGCCTTGCCAAACGATTCCTTTATTTCGTCGACGGCCGCGCGGCTGCTCAGGCGTTTGGGACGGGTGTTGAGGAAGGTGCCGTCTTCGGCCAGCAGGAAATACGTGGGCACGTCCTGCACGCCGTAGGAGCGGGCCACGGCCGAGCGTAAGCCTCCGCCGGCCCGCACGTGCATGCCCGGTAGCTTTTTGGTAATAACCAACTGCTTCCAGGCACCTTCGTTTTCGTCAAGCGCCACGTTCAGAAACACGATGTTCTTGCCCTCGAAACGCTTGGCCAGATCGGCGGCGTAGGGCAGGTCGCGCAGGGCCAGGCCGCTGGTGGTACGCCAGAAGTTGAGGTACACCAGCTTGCCCGCAAACTGCCGCAGGCTGGTGGTGTCGCCGGTGGTCGAAACCAACCGGAAATTGGGCGCCGGGGCACCAATAGCGAAATCCTTGTGCAGCTCGAAATCAGCTTTAAGTACCGGATAATATTGGTTTTTCGGATCTACGGCGCGGTATTCATCAAGCATAGCCGCCGACTGCTTGATATGGCCGAAACGGAATGACTCTTTAAGGATGCGGCCCAGCACGATGGGCTTGATGGAGCCGCTCAGCCGCTGGCTGGCCAGCTCGTAGCACTTCTGGTAAAAATCGGGGTCGGTGCGCTGCTTGCCGCTACTCGTAGCCAGGTGGTGGATGTAGTTGAGCAGGAATTCCTGGTACAGGCCGTTGCTGCTGGCCGAGGCATTCTCAACCAGACTTTTATCGTTGAGGAAGTCGTAGTAAGTGGGCGACATTTTCAGCCGGCCCTCGGTGGCCACTACCTGCTCGCGCAGGTCCTGGAACGTGAGCCGGTCGTTGGCGTAGCTGTAAGTAATGCGCGCCCGTACGAAGTCCTTGAACGCTTTGCTGAGGCCGTCGGCATTGGTTTCCAGAAACTTCAGCTCCTCCTTGCGGCGGTAGTCCAGAAACTCCAGAAACGGCACCTCATAAAACATGATGTTGTCGGGCAGTACCTGGAAGCCTTCGTTCTCCACGAATTTGGCTTCCATCTCGGCCAGAAAAGCATTGGCTTCGGCTCCGCGGCCTTTATAGCGGACCGTGCCTGCCAAGTCGTTGCTCTTGAAGCGTACGTCGAGCTGGTTGCCGGGCTCCACAAACAGCTCCGTTACGTCATCGTCGTACACCAGCTCGGCCCGGGTAGGACCCTGCACGGCCAGTGCCAGCCGAAACTCGCCCTTGCTGTCGAGGCGGGCATACGTGATTTGCTCGTGGGCCTCCAGCGGGTTTTCGCGAACCGACACAGCTACCGTATCGCTGCTGAGCCGGCCGCTTACTTTACCCGTGAGCACCACCGTACCCTGGGCATGCCCCAGGAGCGGTGCCAGCAGCAGAGCGGCCCAAACGGTAATCGGAAGAAGCGAAAAACGATGCGTCATCGGGCGAAGGCAAAGGGCTGGCTACCGGCGGCCCGCTCCTGAGAAGGAAGCGAATGGGTCGCGGTAAAAGTCAATTTCAAAACCGAAGATACGTTGGAATAAATCACAACGACCAACAGGAACCAGTAGTTTTTTTGCTGGCTAGGGCAAAACAGACAAAGTTTTGTACGCACCCGGTTTTGGGCGGTACCAACTCCGGAAAATATAGGATTTTTACAACTCTATTGCAGTTGTTCCAGTCACGACTTGCCGCGGCCCTATTCGTTCTGATCAGCCAAACAAACCCGTCAGTACCTCATCAAGCCGGCCCGCCGGGTGTACCCGAATTCCGTAGCGGGCCAAATCAAGGCCCTTGGCATTAAACTGCGAAATGTACATTTCCGCAAAGCCTAATTTTTCGGCCTCGCCCAGCCGCTGGTCGAGGCGGCTCACGGCCCTGATTTCACCACTCAGACCTACCTCCGCCGCCAAGCAGATTTCGCCCCGGATAGGCACGTCGTTGAGCGAGCTGACGACGGCCGCGCACACGGCTAAGTCCAAGGCCGGGTCTTCGAGACGCAGGCCGCCGGCAATGTTCAAAAACACGTCGTGCTGGCCCAGGCGCAGGCCGCTACGCTTCTCCAGCACGGCCAGCAGCATCTGCAGGCGCTTGCCATCGAAACCGGTGGCCGAGCGCTGGGGCGTGCCGTAGGTAGCAGGCGTTACCAGGGCCTGCACTTCTACCAGCAGCGGCCGGTTGCCCTCCAGTGTAGCCCCGATGGCCAGTCCGCTCAGGATTTCGCTGCGCTGCGAAAGCAGGATTTCGCTGGGGTTGCTTACCTGTCGTAGTCCGGCACCCTGCATCTCGTAAATGCCCAATTCGGAGGTCGAGCCGAAGCGGTTTTTAACGGTGCGCAGAATGCGGTAGGTGAGGTGCCGGTCGCCTTCAAACTGCAGCACGGTATCCACCATATGCTCCAAAATTTTTGGGCCGGCAATGGAGCCATCTTTGGTGATGTGGCCGATGAGCAGCACCGGCACCCCGGTATCCTTGGCGTACTTGAGCAGCTCGGCGGTGCATTCGCGCACCTGGCTCACCGAGCCCGCGCCCGACTCGACCAACGAGCTATGCAGCGTCTGGATGGAGTCGACTACCACCACGTTGGGCTGCAGCTGGTCGATCTGGCGGAAGATGTTTTGGGTGTTGGTTTCGGTGAGGATGTACAGGCCGGGCTGCTGGCGACCCAGGCGCTCGGCCCGCATCTTTATCTGCTGCTCGCTTTCCTCGCCGCTCACATACAGCACCCGCAGGCCGTTGAGCTGCATGGCAATCTGGAGCATGAGGGTGCTTTTGCCAATGCCTGGCTCGCCGCCGATTAACACCAGCGAGCCGGGTACCAGCCCGCCGCCCAGCACCCGGTTCAGCTCGTCGTCGTGGGTGTTGAGGCGCGACTCTTCCTCGAATATTATTTCGCCCAGCGGCTTGGGCTTGGCGGTTTTAGATGTGCCGCCCACCGACGACGAGGCTTTCCAGGCGTTGGCGGCCGTGTTGGGGTCGGCTTTCGTGACCACTTCTTCCACGTACGTGTTCCACTCGTTGCAGCTGGGGCAGCGGCCAATCCATTTGGCCGACTGCGCGCCGCAGCTCTGGCAGAAATACAGGGTTTTAATCTTGGCCATGCCCGGCAGAGAAAATCAGGAGGGAGAAAACTAATAAATGCAGCACGAAGCTAAAAAGTTTGGCAATAAACAGCTTTCCTGCCAGGCTACTGCCAGCAGCGGCCGCGTTGCCCGCACAACTGCCCGGATAAGCGGATCGGGCGGCCAAATGATGCGCCCTGCAGAAACCGCTCTGCCGGTTAGCCGGCTCAGCAGCAAGAGGTAGCAGCTTAAGCGGCCTTAGTATCGGAACTGCATCGGTGGGGGAAATGGTGGTAATGGGAAGGGGCGAGCAACGAAGGCCGAATGCGGGGCAACGCAATAAAAACTGCCAGAAACTCAGATTTTCTTCAGATTGCCCGCTGCTTTGGTTTTGCACGGCCAATTCCTTCTAAAGAGGTTTTCTACTGGAAACGAGCAGGTGTAAAAGCGGGTTTACGAGCCTTGAAACAGGTTCCGGAGTCAACAAAGAGGCGTTATAAAAGGTATACATCTCTTTTCGGTCCTGCAACGGTTGTCGCTTGCTGCCCGGGAAGTGTATCAATCAACCAGCATGCCTCCTTTTTTCTCTTCCTCCTTCCTGCGGAACGCACTTGTTGGGGCTCTGGCCACCGGCCTGAGCGCCTGCGAACTGGTGGAATTCAGCCCCAACGACCACCGCGCCCGCGCCGACCAGAAAGACCTGACGGCTAAAAACCTGGCCCACCTGACTGCTGCGCCCCTATCGCCCGGCGACACTTTGCGCTTCGTATTCGCCGGCGACTCGCAGCGGTTCTACGATGATGCCCAGGACTTGGTGCGCAGTGTCAATCAGCAGCCCGGTATTCAGTTTATGCTGATCAGCGGCGACATTTCCGACTTTGGGCTGGGGCGCGAAATGCGCTGGATAGACAACGAGCTGCGCAAGATGAAGGTCCCTTACCTGACCGTCATTGGCAACCACGACCACGTAGCCAACGGCCGCGAGGCCTACCAGGAAATATTTGGCCCCCTGAACTACTCTTTTGTGTATGCCGACACAAAATTTGTGCTGATCGATACCAATAGCCGCGAGTACAACTTCAACGGCCGGGTGCCCGATGTGCCCTGGCTGCGCGGACAGCTGGCCGACCTGAACGGGGCCAGCCGCTCGGTCGTTATCAGCCACGTGCCCCCCCAGGATGGTGATTTTGACCCCAACCTGCGCGACGCTTACGCCGGAACGCTGCGCGAAACGTCCAGTCTGGTATTCGAAATGAATGGCCACCGCCACGATTACGGCGTGGGTCAGCCGTTCAACGATGGTGTTACCTACGTTAACTCTTATGCTTTCGAGAAGCGGAAGTACCTCATCGTGACGGTGTTTGGCGACAAGCAGTTCCGCATCAAACAAGTCTCTTTCTAATGGCCCCGACCTTACTATTGGCGGCGCTTTTAGCCTCTCCGCCAACCGCCCCGACTATTAGCGGGCCCACTATTGCTTCCGATTCGGTGGTTACGGCCGTGGTACCGGCTGCCCCTGGCCTTGCGCTGCCGGCCCGGC
This sequence comes from Hymenobacter lapidiphilus, assembly GCF_013377885.1. Taxonomy (GTDB): domain Bacteria; phylum Bacteroidota; class Bacteroidia; order Cytophagales; family Hymenobacteraceae; genus Hymenobacter; species Hymenobacter lapidiphilus. The sequence goes on along the minus strand of NZ_JABKAU010000063.1, from coordinate 6,076 downwards.
CGGGGGTGGCTCGCTACCAGCCGCGCCACCTGCTGCTGCAAACCGGTGGCGGTGTGGGCATGCTGAGCGTAGGCGGCGGCCTGAGCTTCGCCCGTCGTCGCCTCGACCTCGACGCACTGCTGGGCTACGTGCCGGCCCGGCATGCGGGTACGGCCCTCACTATTGCTTCGGCTAAAGTGAAATATGCTCCCTGGCAGCTGCCGTTGGGTGGCTCCGGACTGGCTTTCACGCCGCTGGCCGTGGGTGTGTATGGCAGCTACACCTTCGGGCTGCGCAACACCGGCGAAGAGGGCCAATACCCCGACGATTACTATTGGTGGTCGCGTACCATGCGTGTAGGGCCGCTGTTGGGTAGCAGCCTGAGCTACACGCTGCCCGACGCACCCAGCGGCCGGGCCCGCCGCCTCACGGCCTACTACGAGCTGGCCACCAACGACCTGTACGGCCTCAGCTACTACTTGAACCGTCGGGCCCTCTCACTATCCGATATTGCCACGCTGGCCCTGGGCCTGAAGCTGGAGATTTAGCCGCGCCGGGGCAACAACTAAAACCCGCGCTTCAATCATATAGTTAGGTTGCTATGAATGTATACCTGCGTACCCACGTGGCCGCCGCGCCCGCCGAAGTCTGGGAGGGATTTACCCGCGAGCTGTTTTTGGCCCTGGCCCCGCCGTTTCCGCCGTTTAAGCTGCTGCGCTTCGATGGCTGCCGCCGCGGCGACGAGGTGCACCTGGAGCTGGGCGCCGGCCCGTTGCGCCAGCGCTGGACTTCGCTCATCACCGACCATGGCATCACGGCCGACGGTACCTATTATTTTGTAGATGAAGGCGACCAGCTGCCCGCGCCGTTGCGCTACTGGCAGCACCGGCACCTGCTGCAGCCTGCGCCCGGTGGTGGCACCTATATCGTAGAGGACCTGGAATACCGTAGCGGTTCGCCGCTACTCGACCGGTTGCTGTGGCCGGCCGTATGGGCCCAGTTTGCCTGGCGCCGGCCCATTTACCGGCGCTGGTTCGGGTTGCCTGCCACCGAATAACGGGGACGTTGGCGGCTGCCGGGCAGCGCGGGTGAGCGGCTTGCCGTATAGGGCCCGACGGCCCGCGTATCTTGCCGCCCCTCAGCCCGACAACTATGCCCTCTTTTATCGCTCTTGCCCGCCGTTTTCTCATTTCCTGCTGCGCTGCGGCCGGCCTGCTGACCGCGGCTGCCAGCTGCCGTAGTGCCCAGTCGGCCTACCAGTTCAGGCCCGGCCCGGCAGTAGCCCACGCGCCCCGTCCAACGGCTGCTATTCAACCGCCGCCCGCTGAAACGCCTGCGTCAGTTGCTATAGAGGCCAGTGCCGCTGCCGCCTGGCCCGCCGCCGCCCGCCGGGTACGGCAGCCGGTCAGCCGACGCACGCAAGTGCTTTCAAAAATCTTAGTAAAACAGCTACCACCGGTGGGCCGGTTGACTCATGTAGCTGCGTTGCGGCCGGTACGGCGTAGTGTGGGTGCTACCGATGGTGCACAGGCCGTGACCGAGGTAGGGTTAGGTACCACGGTACTGGGCGTTCTGGGGCTGATAGTAGGGCCGATTTCGCTTATTGGCCTGTTGATCTGGGGCGGGCCGGTGTGGGCCGTACTGCTGGGCCTGTCGGCGCTGGCGGTGCTGGTGGCCTACCTCGACCCGTTTGGGTAGGGCTGCCGTATCTTTGCGGCTTCATTTGCTACTACCTGTTGCCATGTCAGCTGCCACTGTTACGCTCAAACCCGGAAAAGACCAATCACTACGCCGCCGCCACCCGTGGGTATTTTCGGGGGCCATTGGCCGGATGGAAGGTGAGGTAACCGAGGGTACGCCCGTAACGGTGCGCGCCGCCAATGGCGAGGTGCTGGGCGTAGGCCATTACGCGCCCGGCTCCATTGCGGTGCGCCTGCTCGATTTCGGCCCCGATGCCCAGTTGCCCGACGCCGCGTTCTGGGAAAACCGCCTGCGCAACGCCTACCAGCTGCGCCAGGGTCTGGGCCTCACCGGCACTGGCAACACCGATGTCTACCGCCTCACCCACGCTGAGGGCGACGGCGTGCCGGGCCTGATTATCGACGTGTACGGCGACACGGCCGTAGTCCAGACCCACAGCGCGGGCATGTACCAGTCGCGCCCGCTGATTGCGGCAGCGTTGCAGGCCGTGATTCCGGGCCTGCGGGCCATTTATGATAAGAGTGCCGAAACCGTGCCTGCCAAGGCCGCGCCGGGCGCCCAGAATGGCTACCTGCTGGGCGAAAGCAGCGGCCAGGAGCACATCGTGCACGAAAACGGCCACCCGTTCGCCGTGGATTGGGAAACGGGCCAGAAAACCGGGTTCTTCATCGACCAGCGCGACAACCGCAGCCTACTGGCCCGCTACGCGCCCGGCCGCCGGGTGCTCAACACGTTCTGCTACACCGGCGGCTTTAGCTCCTACGCCCTGCAGGCCGGCGCCGAGCTGGTGCATTCCGTCGATTCGAGTAAGCGCGCCATCGAGCTGACCGTGCGCAACGCCGAGCTCACCGGCCTGGCCCACAAGCACGAGGCCTTTGCCGAAGACGTGTTCAGCTTTATGAAGCAGCACCGCGACGAAAAGTACGACCTCATCGTGCTCGACCCGCCCGCCTTCGCCAAGCACCTCTCGGCCCGCCATAATGCCCTGATGGGCTACAAGCGCCTCAACGCGGCCGGTATCAGTCAGATTGCGCCCGGCGGACTGCTGTTCACCTTCAGCTGCTCGCAGGTCGTGTCGCCCGAGCTGTTCGAGGGCGCGGTGCTGGCCGCCGCCATCGAGGCCGGCCGGCCCGCCCGCATCCTGCACCGCCTCACCCAGCCCGCCGACCACCCCGTGAGCCTCTTCCATCCCGAAGGTGCCTACCTGAAAGGGCTGGTGCTGGCCGTGGAGTAGGGGTTGGGTTGAACCGAAGTTGAAGTTGTGGGTTTGAGAAGAGCCAGCCCGACGTAGGGGCGGGGCTTAGCTTCGCTGTCCTTCGGTTGTCCCCGCCATTAAACGGCTCCGTTTGGCTTTGTTTAACGACTCACAACCAAATCGTTTAACGGCGGGTGGGGGCAACCGAAGGACAGCGAAGCTAAGCCCCGCCCCTACTTGTTCAACAACTCAAATTACATGACCCAGACTTCCACTGCTATTATCGGGGCCGGCATCGGCGGCATTGCTACGGCTGTGCGCCTGGCGGTGCGGGGCCAGCGGGTGGTGGTGTTTGAGGCCCAGGAAAGCTTCGGGGGCAAAATGCACCAGCTGGAGCTGCCCGGCGGCTACCGCTTCGATGGAGGCCCGTCGCTTTTTACGCTGCCGCATTTAGTGGATGAGCTGTTTGAGCTGGCCGGCCGTAACCCGGCCGACTACTTCCGCTACCAGCGTCTCGACCCGATTACCGAGTACTTTTTCGCCGACGGAACCCGGGTTACAGCCTGGGCTGATGCGGAGAAATTCGCCCGCGAAGTAGAGGAAAAGCTGGGCGTGCCGGCTGCCGATGTGCGCGCTTTCCTGGCCCGTAGCGGCCGGGCCTACGACGCTACGGCGGGCACGTTTCTGCAAAAAAGCCTGCACAAAGCCGGCACCTACCTCAGCCCCGACGTGCTAAAGGCGCTGGCGGCGCTGCCCCAGCTGGGCCTCACCAGCACCATGCACCAGCGCCACGAAGCGGCTTTTCCCGACGATCCGCGCGTGGTGCAGCTCTTCGACCGGTTTGCCACCTACAACGGCTCCGACCCTTACCAGGCCCCCGCCACGCTCAGCATGATTCCGCACCTGGAGCATGGTATTGGCGCATTCTACCCCGAGGGTGGCATTTATGCCATTGCCCAGAGTTTGGTGCGGCTGGCCGAGGAGCTGGGCGTGGAGTTCCGCTACAACGAGCCGGTGCGCGAAATCCTGGTTGAAAACGGCCGCGTAACCGGCCTGCGCACCGACCAGGGCAATTACCCGTTCGGGCAGGTAGTCAGCAACATGGATGTGGTGCCCACCTACCGCCACCTGCTGCCCACGCAGCCCGCGCCCGAGCGCACGCTCAGTCAGCCCCGGTCGTCGTCGGCGCTTATTTTTTACTGGGGCGTGGCCCGGCGCTTTCCCGAGCTGGGCGTGCACAACATCTTCTTTTCGGAGGACTACAAGCGCGAGTTCGAGGCCATTTTTCAGCAGCAAACCATCAGTCCCGACCCCACGGTATACGTCAACATCACGAGCGGCCATACGCCCACCGACGCGCCCGAAGGCCACGAAAACTGGTTTGTGATGGTGAACGTGCCCCACGACCAGGGCCAGGACTGGCCCGCGCTGGTGGCCCAGACCCGCGCGGCCGTGCTGCGCCGGGTGGGCCAGGCGCTGGGCACCGATATCGGGCCGCTTATCCGGGCCGAGCACGTTTGGGACCCGCCGGGTATTGCGGCCCGTACGTCGTCGTTTGGGGGCGCGCTGTATGGCAGCTCCAGCAACAATACGCTGGCGGCTTTTCTGCGCCACCCTAATTTTTCGCGGCGGCTGAAAGGGCTGTACTTTTGCGGCGGCTCGGTGCATCCCGGCGGCGGCATTCCGCTTTGCCTGCTCTCGGCTAGTATCGTTTCAGATTTGATTGAAAATTGAGAGGGAAAAATTAAAAATGGCCGAATCTACCCAACAACCTACTGTGGCAGTTCCGATGGCCGCCGGCCGCGCCGAGCGGCAGCAACGGCAGCTGCGCTGGGCCCAGGGCATACTGCTGCTGTTCCATGTTACGGGTTTCGTGGGGCTGGCTTTTTCCGGCAGCGAGGAGTTCTTCCTGCGCTTCATGCCCCTCACGCTGCTGCTTACACTGGGGCTGCTGCTGGCTTTTCAGCCCCGGCGCACGGCCGCGTTCTGGAGTTTCTGCGCCGTTATTGCCTTCATGGGCTTCTTCGTGGAGGTGGTGGGTACCCGCACGGGCCTGCTGTTCGGCAACTATGAGTATGGTGCCTCGCTAGGCATCAAATGGCTGGATGTGCCGCTGATTATTGGCGTAAACTGGGTGATTGTGACTTATTCGGCCGGGGTGCTGGCTACCTACCTGCCGGTGCCGGGCTTTGTGCGGGCCATTGCGGCGGCACTGCTGATGGTTGGGCTTGATATTTGTATCGAGCCGGTGGCCGCTCGTTATGATTTCTGGAACTGGCAGTACGACGTTATTCCGCTGCTGAATTTTAAGGGCTGGTTTGTGGTGAGCCTGATTTTTCAGGTCTATTTCAACCGGGTCGAATTCATCAAGCGCAATGCGCTGGCGCCGTTTGTGTACCTCATACAGCTGCTGTTTTTCTTTGGTTTGGGTATGCTGCTCTGAGTGAAGGTGGCATACGCCAATGCCTATATCCAGCCGTTACTTACCCGTTGATATGGAGCAACTTGTACGCCAGCAATTAATAGACCGCGCCGCTGCGCTATTCCGCGAGGTAGGGGTGCGCCTGCCCCACGAGGAGCAGCTGGCCGCCGCACTCGACTGCACCCCCGCCGAATTTCGGGAGGCCTTTGGCTCGAAGGAAATGCTGCTGTGTGCCGTAACCGGGCACAACCTGGAACGCCAGCGCCAGGAGCACACCGAGCTGTTTGCCAACCTCGATACGCCCGCCGAGTGCCTGGTGAGCCTGCTGCGTTACAGCCTCAACGAATTGCGCCAGGCTCCGCACTACGATTACCACATCATGCGGACGCAATATCCGCTGTCGTGGCAGCTCATTTCTGAGCACCTGCGCGACTATACCGGGCCGCTGCTCGTGCGCCTGCTGCAGGGCGGAATCGACCAAGGCCAGCTACATGCCAGCCTCGATGCCCGGCTCATTGCGCACATCATGCTGGCACAGTTCAGCCTGGTGCTAAACGAGGAACTCTTCCCGCCCGACGAAGTGGATGTGTCGGTGGTGTACCGTAATATGTGTGGGCCTTACGTCCGCGGCCTCTGCACTACCGCCGGTCTGCAGGCTACCTCCATCCATTTCGAGCGGCTATAGCGGCGGCTATAAAGCGGTAAAAGCTGATGAGGTGATGAAGTGCGAGGTTGTCTAAACCTCGCACTTCATCACCTCATCAGCTTTTACCTGGTTG
>NZ_JABKAU010000062.1 GCF_013377885.1 Hymenobacter lapidiphilus | reverse complement strand
TAAGATGAAAGGTAACAGGACTCAGGTGCTTCGATGAACTGCTGGATAGATTTCAGCGCCGAAATCTTGGGCTTTGAATTTAGTTTGCGTATTGATTGCCAGTCTACTTGTACTGCTTTAAGGTATCGGGCTATATACTCATTAGTTATGGCGGCTTCCTCCAATGCGACCCTGATATTTATGTCTGGACTAATTTTCTGCGCTAACTCAATCAAATAATCACTTTCCCATTCTTCTGAATCATCGGCCAGCTCACAACCTCGCACACCTGCCACGTGCAACAAGGCATCAAGCCCATCTAAGCGCACGAATTCCCATTCGCCATCGTAAGCATAGTCAGCAGACTTTCCCAGTTTGTACCGTTGGTAAAATGCAGCACGGGCCCCCGCATTGCCTTTTTCGGCCAACTGTCCGGCCATATCAAAAAGCTGCGTTAAGCCCCAGGACGCTTCACGTGTAGCAACCAGCGCAGTCAGGATTTGGCTTATCGTTTTCTCACGTCTACTGCGGGGCTCAAGCAGTTGAACCAACTCCAGTACGTAAGCTCCCCGACTGTCCTCACACTGCGGGTCGTAGGCGTAATTGGTGCAGGCCGCTTTCAGAATATCGGCGGAGAAATTAACCTCCGGGTGCGCCCGCATCAGCAGATGCGCCCGGCCGGTGCCGCGGCGGATGGCGTCGCGAAATAGACGCTTGATACGGGTGGTTTCAGTCATTGGGGCAAGAGAAGTTGCACTGGCGAAAGTAAGTCAATCATTTTGGCCCGGCTTAGCTGGCAACTGACAATTAGCGACTCAACGACGCTTCATCCGCCTCATCCGACGCTTCGGTAACGGCGAGTTTCAGCGGCCCCGGCGGCGGCGCACTTTTGGGCATCACTTCACCGCCCCGCCATGAAACGCCTCCTGCTCCTGCCGCTGCTCCTGCTGCTTACTTGCGCCAGCTTCGCCCAAACCACCCTGCGCGGTACCGTGCGCGACGCCGGTGGCCAGGTATTGCCGGGTGTAAACGTATTTGTGCGCGGCACCTTCGATGGGGCCAGCACCGACTCGCTGGGCCGGTTTCGGTTTGAAACCAGCGCCCCGGCGGGAGTTTACGTGGTGCAGGCCAGTCTGCTGGGCTTCATTACGGCCGAAAAGCCGCTGACACTGCCCGCCCCAACTGCGCCGCTAAACTTCGTGCTGAAAGGCGCGCCGCACGCGCTGGGTTCGGTGGTGATTACGGCCGGGGCCTTCGAGGCCAGCGACGAGCACCGCAGTGCCGCCCTCAACACCCGCGACATTCAAACCACGGCCGGGGCGTTGGCCGATGTGGCGGCGGCTTTCAACACGCTGCCCGGCACCACCCGCGTGGGCGAGGACGGCCTGCTGTTCGTGCGGGGCGGGGCGGCCTCCGAAACCAAGGTGTATCTGGATGGCATGGTCGTGCAGAACCCGTTCAATGCCACCGTGGCGGCGGTGCCGGCCCGGGGGCGGTTTTCGCCGTCGCTTTTCAAGGGCACCGTGTTTAGCACCGGCGGCTACTCGGCGCTGTATGGGCAGGCGCTGTCGGGGGTGCTGCTGCTGAACTCGACCGACCTGGCCCCCGAAACCCAGACCGGGCTGTCGGCTACCTCGGTCTTTCTGGGGGCCTCGCGCACGAAGCGTTGGGAGCGTACTTCGCTGGCCCTGAGCGCCGACTATACCAACCTGACGCCCTACGCCAGGCTGCTGCCCCAGAACGTGCGTTGGGACCAGGCCCCGCGCGGGCTGGCCTCGTCTGTGAGCCTGCAGCACCGCACCGGCCAGGCCGGCATGATGAAAGTGTACGGCACCTGGACGGGCCAGCAACTGCAGATTGGGCAGCCCAGCCCCGAGCCGGCCGGCATGCAAACCGTGGGGCTACGCGGGGCCAACGCCTACCTCAACGCTACGTTTCGGGGGCCGCTGCGCCGGGGCTGGAGCCTGCAAAGCGGCGTGGCCCTGAGCCGCGACGACCAGCACCTGCGCCCCGACTCGGTGCGGCTGCGGACGCTGGAGCAGGCGCTGCTGGGCCGGCTGGTACTCACCAACGACTCGGTACATGCCCGTTTCAACCTGAAAATTGGGGCCGAAGGGCTGGTGCAGCAGGTGAGCCAGACGGTGCAGCCCAACGCCGCCAGCCCGCTCAGGTTCCGGCCGGAATTTGGTGAGCAGCGCCTGGCGGGCTTCGTGGAAAGTGACTTTCAGCTGAGCGACCGGCTGGCGGGCCGGGTGGGTGGGCGCACCGAGTATTCGGGGCTGCTGGGTGGCTGGAACGCCGCGCCCCGGCTGGCGCTGGCCTACCAGACCACCGCGAACAGCTCGCTCTCGGCTGCTTACGGCCACTTCTACCAAACGCCCGACAACAGCCTACTGCTGGCGGCCGCGCCCCGGCTGCGCTTCGAGCGGGCCCGGCATGCGGTGCTTGCCTACCAGTACACCCACAACGGCCGGCTGCTGCAGCTCGAAGGCTACCACAAAACCTACACCCACCTCACCCGCTTCGACGGCCAGCAACCCCGCAACCCCCAGGCGTACGACAACGGCGGCTCGGGTTACGCCCGCGGCCTCGACTTGCTCTGGCGCGACCGGAAGAGCCTCAAAAACCTCGAATACTACATCAGTTACGGCTTCCTGGACACCAAACGCCAGTACCGCCACGACCCGGTGCTGGCCGTGCCCACCTTCGCGGCCCGCCACAACGCGTCGGTGGTGACGAAGTACTGGGTGCCCGCGCTGCATACGCTGGTTGGGGCCACCTACAGCTACGGCAGCCCCCGCCGCTACCACGACCTCAACCAGCCCGAAGCCGGCTACAACCAGGGCCGCCTGCCCGCCTTCCAGGACCTGAGCCTGAACGCCAGCTACCTCACCAAGCTGTTCGGGCAGTTTACCATCGTGCATCTGGCCCTCAACAATGTGCTGGCCCAGCCCAACGTGTTCGGCTACCGCTACGCCCAGCGCTCCGATGTCGCCACCGGCCAGCGCAACCGCGTGGCCATTACGCCCACCGCCCCCCGCATGGTGTTTCTGGGCGTGTTTGTCAGCGTCAACAAGAAGAACCCCGCCAGCGTGAACGAGCGGCCGGAATAGAACGGGCTATTCGCACGGTGTAGGGGCGGGGCTTGTCCCCGCCCGCCGGCAAAACGAGCCAAATAGGCCCTTACACACTCGTTCAGCAGGTCCGTTTGATGGCGGGCGGGGACAAGCCCCGCCCCTACACCGTGCGAATAACTGATAACCGGGCACCTGCCCCCACGCCTCATCCGGCTTATCCGACGCTTCGGTAACGGAAAGTTTCGGCGGCGGCGGCCAGGAGCCACCTTTGAAACAGCAAACCGCCAGCATCTTTTTTCTCAACTCCTTAACCACTTTTTAGCCATGAAAAAGCCCCTGCTCACCCTCGCCTTCGTTGCCGCTTCCCTGGCCTCCTTCGCTCAGCAGCCAGCCACTGCTGCCGCTGCCCCGGCTGCTGCCGTTCCGGCCACTGATGCCTACACCACCATGATGACGGCCGCCGTTGCGGAGCTGATGAACACCGGCGACCCGGCCGTGCTGCGAACCAGCGCCGCCAAAATGGAACGTGCCGCCGCCGTAAAGCCGCACGACTGGCTGCCCCGCTACTACCAGGCCTACGCCCTGCTCATCCACACGTTCCAGAGCAAGGAAGACGGCGACGCGAAAGACAAAACCCTCGATCAGGCCGAGGCTGCCCTGGCCCAGGCCCGCAAGCTGGCCGGAGCCGACGAGTCAGAGCTGTTGGTGCTGCAGGCTTACATCCATCAGGCCCGGCTGAGCATCTCGCCCATGCTGCGCTCCATGAAGTATTCGGGCATGGTGAACGGGGCAGTAGAGAAGGCCATTCAGCTCAACCCCGCCAACCCTCGGGCCTACTTGGTGCAGGCCAACAACCTCTACTTCACACCGGCCATGTTTGGGGGTGGGGCCGAGGTGGCTAAACCGATTTTCCTGAAGGCCAAAGCCCACTACGCCACCTTCAAACCCGCTTCCCGGTTGTCGCCGAGCTGGGGCGAGCGGCAGGTGAACGGCCGGCTGAAAACCTACGAAACGGCCGCGGTAAAGTAAGCCGGCAGCGGGCAGGGGTGGGGCAGTACCTACCCGGTCGCGGCCTCACCGCTGCCCGCTGCGCTGGTTTCGTTCGCTTTTAATACCTTCCAGTCCAAACGCCGCCAAGGCCCCACCCGTGAAAGTCGAATCCATCCCCGCATGTGCTGCTTCGGCTGCCCCACTACCAACCACGGCTGCCGAATGCAACAACCTTTCGCTCTACTACCCGCACCGGAATTTGTGGAAGGGCCTGGGACTGATGACGCTGTTTTCGTTTGGGCTGGCGCTGATATTCAACGCAGGAAGACACCCTGTCTGGAGCGAGCAGTTCCTGGTAACCTTTGCGTACAACTTTTTCTATACCAACGGCTTGTGGCTTGCCAATGGCTACCCCTCGGAGTGGCTTAACCGCCACGTCGACTGGACGGAGCACCCGTTGCGGCGGTTTCTGCTGACGATTGGCCTTTCGATGGTGCTGTCGTTGCTGGTTATTGTCGTTGTTGCGGGCGGGTTTCGGGTGTTTTATCACCACAAAACACTTAGCTCGCTGAGCTGGATGGAATTCATCATGCCGCTGCTGATAACGGTGGTTGTGTCGTTGTTTATGCACAGCCGGGCGTTTCTGATGGGCTGGCGCGAAACGGCCATCCGGGCCGAGCGGCTGCAAACCGAAAACGCCCGCGCCCAGGCCGATTCGCTGCGCCGCCAGCTCGATCCGCACTTCCTGTTCAACTCGCTCAACGCGCTCACCTCGCTCGTAGAAGACGAGCACGACCCGGCCCGCGCCTCCCGCTTCATCCGCCAGCTCAGCCAGGTGTACCGCTACGTGCTCGACCACCAGGACCAGGAACTGGTGCCGCTGACTGAGGAGCTGGCTTTTGCCGAGAGCTACCTTTTTTTGCAGCGCACGCGGCTGGGCGAAGGCGTACAGGTAGAGATGCGCCTGCCCCCGCCCGACGAGCTGCAGGAGCTGCTGGTGCCCCCGCTGGCGTTGCAGCTGCTACTCGAAAACGCCCTCAAGCACAACGCTACCTCCCGCCACAACCCGCTACGCCTCGTCATCGAGTTCGATGCGCAAACCCGCCAGCTCGTAGTGCGCAACTCGCGCCTGCCCCGCCTGGTAGCCGAGGGCGAATCGACGGGCCTGGGGTTGCCCAACCTGCAGGCCCGCTACGCCTTCCTCACGCCCAAACCTGTGCTCATTACTGAATCGGAAACGGAGTTTGCCGTAACGCTGCCGGTGCTGGAGCTGCGGTGAGTTTGAAAAGATTGTAGCGCAAAGCTCCAGCTTCGCGCGTCGTTGAACGGCATTTTCCGGTAGTCAGCAACGATCCGCGAAGCTGGAGCTTCGCGCTATGACTGATCAATTTTTAACTCTTAACCGATGGTTCTCAATTGAAACCTCTCCGCGCCCTCATTATCGAAGACGAGCCGCTGGCCGCCACGCGCCTGGCCGGGCTGCTGCAAAAACAGCCGATGCCGGTAGAAGTGGTGGGCACGGCCGAATCGGTGGCCGAAGCTGAGGCGCTGCTGCGGAACCCCGGCACCGCGCCCGACGTGCTGCTGCTCGATATCCATTTGGCCGATGGCCTGAGCTTCGAGCTGTTCGAGCGGCTGGAAATCCGCTGCCCGGTCATCTTCACCACTGCCTACGACAAATACGCGCTGCGGGCTTTCAAGGTGAACAGTATCGACTACCTGCTCAAGCCCATAGCCCCGGAAGAGCTGACGGCCGCTCTGCAAAAACTGGTGCAGCGCCGCGAAGCGGCAGCCCCAGCCCCACCAGCGTTTGATGCAGCCCTGTTGGCCCAGGTGCTGGCGCAGGCCCGGCAGCCGGCCCGCGAGTACAAGTCACGCTTCGTGGTGCGCGTGGGCGAGCACCTCAAAGCCGTGCCGGTCGAGGATATTGCCTACTTCGCCAGCCTCGAAAAAGCTACCCTGCTGCACACCCACGAGGGCCGCCGCCTGGTAGTCGATTACACCCTGGAACAGCTGGAAGCCCTGCTCGACCCGCGCGAGTTCTTCCGCCTCAACCGCGCCTACCTGGCCCGCGCCACCGCCATCCGCGACATTATTCACTACACCAACTCGCGCCTACAAACCGTTCTGCAGCCCGCCCCGCCCGACAACGAAACGGTGCTCGTGAGCCGCGAGAAAGTCAGCACCTTCAAGGAATGGCTGGACCGGTGAGATGATGAACAGGTGAAAGAGTGAGTTGATGTTCGAAAAACTTGCCGGCCCAAATGGCGCATTCAGGCTCTTAGAACGAAGCTGTTTAGGAAGTAACCGGAATCAATCAGAACGTCATGCTTCATCTGGCGTCCGCGTAGCCGAAGCATGACGTTCTTTTGACTTTTTGAACAGCTTCAACGCCAACTCACTTATTCACCGTTCCAGCCATTGCTTCACTAAAGCCGCCTTCTCCCGGCTCACCAGCACTTCCTCACTCGGGGCCGGCTGCAGAGCCACCAGTAGCTTGCCGTTGAAGTGCGGGTGCAGGCGCTGCACGGCGGGTAGTTGGGCGATGAGTTGGCGGTTGAGGCGGAAGAATTGAGTCGGATCGAGCAGGGTTTCGAGCTGCTCCAGCGTGTAATCGACCATGAAGCGGCGGCCGTCGAGGGTGGCGAGCGTGGTGGTTTCGTGGCGGCTCTGGAACCAGGCGACCTGGGTGGCGGGCAGCGGAAGCAGCTGCTCGCCGTGGCGCACCAGAAACCGGGTTTTGTGCGCGCGCTCGGGGCGGGGCAGCGCGTCGAGCAGGCGCTCCAGGCGCTGGGCCGGTGCATCGGCTTCGGGTGCCTCGCTGGGTTTGGTTGGGCGCACGGTGGGCCAGCGGCGCAGCTTTTCGAGGGCAGCCGTTAATTCAGTCAGCTTCACCGGCTTCAGCAGGTAGTCGATGCTGTTGGCCCGGAAGGCGCGGATGGCGTAGGCGTCGTAGGCGGTGGTGAAGATAACCGAGCTGCTCACCACCGTCTGCTCGAACACGTCGAGGCTCAGCCCGTCGGCCAGCTGAATATCGGACAGAATAAGGTCGGGCGCGGGGTTGGTATCGAGCCAGTCGAGGGCCCCGGCCACGGTATCAAGCACGGCCAGCACCTGCGCTTCGGGCGCAGCCTGGCGCAACACCCGTTGCAGCCGCTCGGCGGCCGGGTACTCATCTTCGAGCAGCAAAACAGTCATTGGGGAGGTGAAGAGAGGGTTAGGAGGTGATAAGGTTATTATGGGGTGATAAGGGTAGGAGGTAGTGGAGCAAGAAAGAACGCCACATGCTCAGCATGACGTTCGTTTTAGGTCCGGTTCGCGCACCGTTTCTCACTGCTCACTTTCCAACAGCGGCAGCTGCACCCGAAACCAGCCGGCTTCGGCGGTTACCACCATGGGTTGGGGCGCTTGTAGCAGCGTGTAGCGGTGGCGTACGTTGCGCAGGCCGGTGCCGGTGCCCGGTACCAAGCCGGCTGGCCGGGGCCGTAGCGTGTTTTCGACGGTGAAGTAACCAGTGGCGGCATCGGCGCTCAGGTGTAGGGTCAGCGGCTGTTCGCGGGAGGCTACGTTATGCTTGAGGGCGTTTTCGACCAGCAACTGCACGCTTAATGGGGCCACCCGGCGTTGGTGCAGTTCTGCCGGTACCTCCATTCGCACCTGCAGGTTGTCGCGGAACCGGACTTTGTGCAGGGCCAGGTAGGTATCGACGAAGGCCAGCTCTTCGGCCAGCGAAACGGTGGGCTGCTCGCGGGCCAACAGCACGTAGCGGTACACGTCGGCGAGCTGCTCCACGAAATCCTGGGCCGCTTCGTTTTCGGGCTCTATCAGGGCTGAGAGGGTGTTGAGCGAGTTGAACAGGAAGTGCGGGTCGAGCTGACTTTGCAGGGCTTCCAGTTGGCTTTGCACCCCGGCGCTTTGCAGCTGTTCGGCTCGGCGCACGTTTTCCTCCCACTGCCGGAAAAAATTCCAACTCTCATAAATCAGCTGCACCACCACTGTCGGCACCATGTTCAGGCCGAACTCCGCTAGGTAGCCGCTCCACGAAAAGTGCCCCTGCTGTGCCCAGGCCGATACCAAGTGAATAAGCAGCGTAACCAGCGCGGTGGTAGCGGTATTGATAATGGCCAGCCACCACAGCCGTCTCCGGGTCTGCCCAACTCCTGGAAACCGTCGAAACAGCGCGAACCACAGAGCGCGGCCCGTCAGCCAGAACGCAGTGGTAAATACCAGCGAGATGCCCCAATTCAGGAAAAACACTGGCACAGTGCGGATGTGCAGCAGGCCCCGGGGTAGCAGCGCCAGCAATGCCATCACCGGGATGCCCACCAATAAAAAACGACGGTCGTTCATGCAGCTAAAAGTAGCAGTTTAGCGGGCACCTTGGGCGTCTAGCGGCTGCGAGGCAGCTGGCGCACGAAGGCGTGCACGGCCTGCTGCAGCTCGCGGGGCGCGTCCAGAAACGGGGTGTGGCGGCCGGGCAGCACGACTACCGTTTGGCGGGGGAAGCGGAAGCTACGGTAGTGCTCGGGGCCGGTCAGGTAGTCGTCGGCGCCGGTGAGTACCAGCACGGGCATCGTGAGGGCGGCCGTGGCGGGCGTATGGTCGAGGATGTAGCCACCCGGGTTCTGGAACATGTTTTTGGCGAAATCCTGGTTGGGTTTCTGACCCTGCATCAGCCGGTTTACCCGCGCCGCCGACGAGTCGGACGTGTACTGGAGCTGGTTGTAGAGTCGCTGCTGCTGGAGCATACCCGTTACCATGAAGTAGCGTTGGGGCAGGGGCGCGGCGGCATCCAGGGGCGGGCGGGTGGCGGCGGGCAGCAGGGTATAGCCGTAGGCCGTGGTGGCTTCCATGGCGGCGGGCAGGTTGAGGATGCTGTTCACCAGAACCAGCGCCTGCACGCGCTCAGGGTGCTTTTGGGCATAAGCTGTGGCCAGAATCCCGCCGAAAGAGTGGCTCATCAGCGTCCATTTTTCGAGTTGCAGGTGCTGGCGCAGCTCTTCCATATCCTGCACCTGCCGCTCCAGCGAGTAACTGGTCCGCGGGGCGCTGGCGGAGCGGCCGCTGCCGCGCTGGTCGAGGTACACCATCTGCAGATCCTTTTCCAGCGCCGCACCAGCCAGCATTTCCACCGCCTGGCTGCCCGTGCCGGGGCCGCCGTGCACGAACAGGCAAACCGGACCTTTGCCAGCCACCCGCACATAAAGCCGCACGCTATCGGAGGTAGTGAAATTCTGGCGGCCGGCGGGCAGTGCCCCGGCCGTGGCAGCCGGTAAGGGAAGCAGCAACAGCAGCGTGAGCAAACCGGTAAGCAGCCTAGTCAGGGGGCGAAATAGCGTTTTCATGGGAGAAGGGAGAAGAGGGAGAAGTTGTTGTTGATGCTTCAAATCTCCCCAAACCCCTGCGGCGAAACTACCCTAAACCGGGTGAAACGGCGGCGGGCCCGGGTGAACCGGGAAAAGCCGCGGGCCAGCCGCCGACGCACCCGGCGCGGTGGCTCAGGCGGGCAGCAACGGCACCCCGCGCAACGCCAGGGCAAACAAACCGGCCACGGCCACGGCGTACAGGGCTGCCCCCAGCCAGGTGAGCAGTACGGCGCGGCGCGGGAGCCAGCGGCTGAGCGCCCAGCCGAGCAGCGGCACGAGTTGCAACGAGTGCAGCCCCAGGAAGTGGGCCGGGCGCAGGTCGCCGGCGCGGGTGCTCCAGCCCAGGCCCGGCAGGCCGGGGCCGCCATCGGGGGTGCCCACGGTATGCTGGTTCAAATGAATCATCATGCCACCCAGCACCGAGCCTACCAGGAACAGCGCCAGGCCCAGCCGCACGCCCCACACGTAGCCGGCCGGTCCGGCCGGCCGATGCCGCCATACCAGGTACACCGCCCAGACCGTAAGCAGCGTATTTACCAGAATAAACAGGCCCATCACCCCAAAAACGACCCCATCGAAGAGGCTGGCGTTGTTAAAGTGCGAGCTAGTACCGCGGGCCGCCTGCAGGAAAACGCAGCCGATTTCCACCACCATGCTCAGGCCCACGCCCCAACTCAGCCCGCGCACGGCCCGCTGGGCCCGGGCGGGCAAACCGGCCAGCAGCCAGCCCAGCGTCCAGACGTACAGTGTTACCGAAACGGCGAATTTGGCCGGTTTCAGCCACACTGCCAGGCCCGTGACCACCCGCCCATCGAAGGGCAGCAGCGCCAGGGCCAGCAGCAGCAGGACCACGTGCAGCCAGCCCACCAGGCTTAGCACAGGGTTGGCGTGGTACAGGTGGCGCAGCTTGTCGGTTACCGTGCCGGGCCAGCGCGGGGTGTTTCCGGCAGGCATATCAGGCTGAAGGGCGGTTTGCGGAAAAGAGTCAGCAGTAGCCATAGCAGGGACTTTCTAGGAGGATGAGGAAGACGAGGAAACCAGGACAGACACCGGCTGGTAGAAGCGCCGTAGCCCCGCATAAAGCAGCAGCCCCACCGGGCCCAGCAGAAATGTGAGCAGCAGACAGGGCACCAGCAGCGCGTGGGGCACCCCACGCCGCCGCGCATCCAGGCTTTCCCAGATGCCCAGGCACAAATCGAAACACAGGTAATGCACCCAGCCGGCCAGCAGCCCCCAGGGGTTGCGGAACAACACCGCCACATCGGCTAGCGAGCTGAAGCCCCCTTCCACCGCGCCTGGACCCAGCAATTGGTAGCCAATCAGGAGTGCATAGGCGGTGGCTAGCAGCAGCGGTAGTGCCCCGCTCAGCACCAGCCACCGCGTAACGCGCCAGTTCGGGGCCAGCACTAGCAGGGCCCAGCCTAGCAGCGCTATCGGGTTGGCCACGGAAAACAGGAAGTCAGGGGAGAGCGGCATGGGCAGCGAGGTTGATTGGGGAGCCAAAAGTGTCCCTCGCAGACCCCAAATCCTACTGTTTTCCGGGTGAGCCGACACCAGCCGGGGGCGAAGCAGCGGCCTTGCTGGGGCGAGCCGACGCCATACGGCCAACCACCACGCCGCCCACGTCGTACCTTTACGCTGTGAGAGCCCGTTCCTTTTTTGCTGTGTTCCTGCTGCTGGCCGGGGCGCTGGCTGCCCGCCCTGTCCGGGCCGATAGCCCCCCCGATTCGTCCTTCGTGCGCGAACGACACCGCCGGCCAGTGTTTCAGATCGACCAGCGGTTTTCCATCATCAACGGGAAAGTGGCCGGCATCAACGGGTTGCGCGGCGGCATAGAGTGGCGCGGGCGCTGGCGGGCGGGCTTGGGTTTCTACCGCCTTTCGGGGGGGCTGCGCACGCGCCAGGCGCTGCCCGAGGGCCTGCCACCGGGCACCCGCGACGAAATCCGCTTCCGCTACGTGGCCGGCTACGGCGAGTACGTGTTCATTGGCAACCGGCGCTGGGAGCTGAGCGCGCCGCTGCAAGTTGGGGCGGGCTTCTACTACACCCGCTTCTTTCTGCCCGATGGTAACACCGAACGCAGCTCGCGGCGGGTGATTTATCTGGTCGAGCCCTCGGTGGCGGCCCACTACCGTATTTTTCGCTGGGTAGGCATTGGGGTCGGCACCGGCTACCGGCAGGTTTTCGCCTCCGGCCAGCAGCCCAAAGACCAGATCAGTGGCTACATCTTCTTCGCCCGCGCCAAGCTGTTTCTAGGCGACTTATACAAAGTGGTGCGCGGCCGCGAACGGCTCCTCGACCGGGATTGGGTAGTAGAGGAAGATTTCAGAAGCGAAAAGTGAAAAGCAAGAAGTGACACAAAGGGCGCCACATGCTCAGCATGACACGTCCTTTGTGTCACTTCTTGCTTTTCACCTCTAAAACCCTTAACCCAACGTAGCCTTTCGGTCGAGCTTGCCGGAGGGGGTGGTTTGGAATTCGGGGATGAAAACCAACTGCCGGGGCACCTCGTAGCGGTCCAGGCGTTGGCCGAGCAGCTCGCGTAGCTGCTGCTGCCCGGCTTCAGGCAGCGGCTCACCCTCCACAAAAGCCGTTACCTGCTGGCCCAGGCGCGCATCGGGCTGGCCGGCTACAAAGGTTCGGCGGTTGAGGCCCAACTCCATCAGGGCCAGTTCCAGTACGCGTTCTACCTTTTCAGCCGCCACCTTTACGCCGCCGCTGTTGATGACGAAATCGGCCCGGCCCAGCCACTCGAAGCTGCGGCCGTCGGGAGCCAGGTTGATGAGGTCGTTGGTGACGATGAGCTCGTCGTTGGTTACGTCGGCGCGCACCGTGAGGCAGCCGCGCTCATCCTGGCCCACCGCAATGCCGGGCAGCACCTGGTAGGCGGCGCCGGCCTGCGGGCCGTTGAGGCGGCGCAGGGCAATATGCGAGGCCGTTTCGGTCATGCCGTAGGTCAGGTACACGGGTACCGTCAACTGCTCAATTGCGTGGGCCTGAGTGCCCTCTACCGGGGCGCCACCCACCAGAATAGCCCGTAGCTGGTTGAGGCGCGGGGCCTGGCCGGCTGCCAGTAGCGCCTGCATCTGCAGGGGTACGAAGGAAGCAAAATCGAAGGTGGCCTCGGGCATTACCAATGCCAGCGGGTTGGCCTGCGGCTCCACAATGGTCAGGTGCATGCGCCGTTCCAGCCCGCGCACCAGCATCATCAGCCCGCCCACAAATTCGCAGTTCAGGCACACCAGCAGCCGTTCGCCGGGCCCCAGGTCGAAGTAGTCGCCGGTGCGGCGGGCCGAGGCTTCGAGCTGCTGGCGCCGGAAATGCACTGGCTGTGGTGGCCCTGTCGAGCCCGAAGTAGTCAGGGTGAACTCCTGGGCCCCATTGAGCCACTCGCGCACAAAGTCGAGTACCCGGGCCTCGTAGCCGTTCAGCTCGGCCGGAGCTAAAGCAGGGTACTGCTGAATGTCGGCGTAGCGAAACTCCCGGCCGTTAAGCAGCAGCGAATCGGGGAGCAGACTGGCGGGGGCAGCAGCGGATTCAGCAGGAGGGAGCGAGGTTTTCATATAGTGGAAGAACAGACAAGTTAGCAGGCCTCACGCAAGAGAGACGGTAAGCATGTAGCGTGAGCCGCAGCACAGCGAAGCGAAGCGCCGGCTTCGTGTACGTCGAACGAAATCGGGTGGAAGTCCGCATCGATACGCGGAGTTGGTGCTTTGCGCATCAATGCCCAGTAAATTTTCTAAACGAGGCAATACGT
>NZ_JABKAU010000061.1 GCF_013377885.1 Hymenobacter lapidiphilus | reverse complement strand
GCGGGGCTCCCCCCCGCCCGCCGTTAGAACAGCGCCTGGAACGATTGTTTAAGGCCCAGCAACGCTTCGTTCCAACGGCGGGCGGGGACAAGCCCCGCCCCTACATCGTGCCGACAGACCTGCTCCGCAACTTGGGTTAACCACCCAGCTGCCGCTGGAAATGCAGTTGCAGCAGGTGATCAACTTTCTCCTTCGTGAGCGGCTTGCTGACCAGGCCGGCAATCGATAGCTCGTCGAGGCGGCCCAGGTCGCGGGCATCCATGGTGGTGGTGAGCATCACGATTACCGTGGCGCCGCGCTGCTCGGCGGGCAGCTGCTGGTAGGCCTCCAGAAACTGGATACCGCTCATGCCGGGCATGTTCACATCAAGCAGAATAAGGTCGGGCGCATCGGGGGCGTTGCGGGCCAGCAGGCTTAGCGCGTCGGTGCCGCTTTCGGCCACGAGCACGCGCTCAGTTACGTCCAGCTTCTTAATCAGCAGCTCGTTGAGGAAATTATTAGTCTGATCATCATCAATCAGCAGAACGCTCGGTAGTTTTTGCATACAGGTATGGTAAGTTTCGCGCTGCTGGTTAAGGGCGAATTATTGCGGGTAATTGTCTGTCGGGCGGCATAGCCCAATGGGCAAAGAAGCTACTCGGTGGCGGGTAAAAACACGGTGAAGGTGGTGCCTACGCCTAGCTCGCTGCGCACCTCAATGCTGCCGCCGGCATTCTCCACCATCTTATTTACCATGTACAGGCCTACGCCCGAGCCCGGTACGTGGTTGTGCAGCCGCCGAAACAGCTGAAACAGCTCCCGGCGCTGCGCTTCACTCAGGCCCAGGCCGTTGTCGTGTACTTCCAGCACCACCTGCCGGCCTACGTGCCGGCAGTGCAGCCGCACATGCGGCGGGCGCTGGGGCGTGCGGTACTTAATGGCGTTGCTGAGCAGGTTATACACCACGGAGCGCAGGTTTTTGGCCGAAAACTGCACCGTGGGGCAGCCGTCGAGCTCCGTTTCCAGCCTGGCACCGGCGGCTTCCAGCTCGGGGCCCATATCGAGGCGCACGGCTTCTACCAGCGAAGGCAGGTCTACGGCTTCGGGCGGCTGGTCGGTGGTGCTTTGCTGGAGCCGCGACACGTCGGTGAGGTGGGCCAGCGTCTGCTGGAAGCGGGTTACGGCGTCCTCCATCATGGCCAGCATCTGCGGTACGTGCTCGTACTCGTAAGCCTCTGGCGGCAGGTGTTCGCGCAGGGCCAGCAGCAGCCCCTCTACGTTGGTAATGGGCGATTTAAGGTCGTGCGAGGCAGAATACACGAACGTATCGAGGTCGGCATTGGTGCGGCTGAGGCGGTGGTTGGTATCGGCCAGCTGCTGGTTGGTTGCCTGCATCTCCTCGTTGATGGCAGCCAGTCGCTCGTTGAGCTCGTGTACCTGCTGGCGGGCCAGCACCTGGTCGGTTACCTCAGTCCCGATGGCCACGAGGCCATTAATGCTACCGGTTTCGTCGCGCAGGGCCTGGAAAGCAAAGTTGAAGTAGCCCAGCGACGGCAGACCAGTGTGGGCGCGGTCGAGCTGGGCGGGCTGCTCGTTTATAAAAAAGGTTTCGCCGGTATGCATTACCCCCGCCAGAATCTCCTCGAACCCCTGGCCTGCAGTGGCAGGAACGGCCTCGAAGTAGGGCTGGCCCATTACCTGATCCGGGCTGCGGCCCCATAGCTCGCAAATAGTCCGGTTAGCCAGCTGCACCAGCAGTTGGGGGCCCTGCAGAATGGTAATAGGCACCGGCACCTGCTCGAAAATGGTCTGCAGCTCGCGCTGGCGGGTTTCGCGCTCCGACCGGGCCAGCACCCGCTCGGTTACATCCATGGCAAACACCTGTACGCCCCGCACCTGCTGCTGCGCATCGAGCAGGGGCTGGGCGGTGATGTCGAGGTAGCGTCGCTGGCCGGGCTCGTGGGAGAACTCAACCGGTGTTTCGCGCGTGAGCATTGGCTGGCCGGTTTTGTACACCTCGTCGAGGATGCCTATCAGGCCCTGCTCCACCATGTCGGGTAGCAGGCCAGCGGCTGTTTCGTCCAACGCAGCCCGGCCCCCTACCAGTTGCTGGTAAGGCTCATTGAAGAAGGTGAAGCGGTGGTCGGGGCCGCTGAAGGTGACGATAATGGCCGGTACCTGGCCCAGAATCTGGCCCAGCAACTCCTGCCGCAGCCGGGCCTGGCCGCGCTGGTGTTCGGCCTCGGCCAGCGCCTGCTGGGCCTCGGCGGTGCGCTGCGTTACCCGGCTGTCCAGCTCTTCGTTGAGGCGCTGCAACTGCAGCTGGGTGTCGAGCAGGCGTAGATTGGCCGTCTGGTACTCCTCGTTGGCGGCGTGCAGCTCCTCATTCACGGCGGCCAGCTCCTCGTTGAGCTGCTGCACCTGCTGGCGGGCCGTTACCTGCTCGGTTACGTCAACGGCAACACTCACAACGCCCAGCATTGCCTCATTGGGGCCGTAAAGCGGCTGGTACACGAAGTTGTAGTGGCGGATTTCGGGCCGGCCGTTGGGCTGGCGTAGTTGGGCCGGTACTTCCTGGCCCAGGAAGGGGATGCGGGTGCGGGCTACTTCGCGGAGCAGCTCGTCGAAGCCCTGGCCCCGCAGTTCGGGCACGGCTTCTAGTAGCGGCCGGCCCAGCAGCTCAGCCGCGGAGTAACCCAGAATTTCTTCCTCCAGCTTGTTGGCTGCCCCAATCACGCAATCGTCGCCCTGAAACAGACCAATAGCTACGGGGGCCTGCGTGATAAGGGCCTGCAGTAGGTTGCGCTCGGTTTCGGCGGCAGCGCGGGCCTGCTGCTCGGCCTGCTGGCTCCGGCGCAGCGCTTCCTGCATGGCCGTGCGCGGGGTGTCGTTGTCGTCGGCGATGCTCACGACCAGCAGCGGCCCCTGGGCCCGGGCCACTA
Organism: Hymenobacter lapidiphilus; assembly: GCF_013377885.1. Lineage (GTDB taxonomy): Bacteria > Bacteroidota > Bacteroidia > Cytophagales > Hymenobacteraceae > Hymenobacter > Hymenobacter lapidiphilus. The sequence continues at coordinate 11,559 of NZ_JABKAU010000061.1, read as the reverse complement.
CCCGAAAGTAGCCATCAATGCCGTCGTACTGGTAGTTGAAGTGCTCCTGCCGGCTGATACCCGACTCGAACGTGTCGCGGTAGAAAGCAAAAATGCCCGTAGCAAAGCCCGCGTGCGGGTAAATGCTGAGCAGGGTGTGGGCCGGGCGCTCGGGCTGCCCGAGCAGGCGCTGGGCGGCCGGATTAAGGTACTCGAGGACAAAGTCGATGATGCTGCCCCCAGCTTCGGAAATCGGGCGCATCAGCATCACGCCCGTCTGCGATACTTCCAGCAGGGTGTTTAATAGCTCATCGGGAGCCGGAGCATCAGCCGGTAGTATTGGCCGCATCTCATCGGGCATAAGTTGGGCTGAAAATCAAACCAAACAAAAGTAGGGGAACGAAGATACCGGCCAGCCACCAGATTACAACCGCCACCGGGGCAGAATATGGCCAGGGCGTTGCAACTTGCACCCAGGCCGCCGCGCTGTAGCCCGCTGCCCACTCCCTAAACCCCGTTTGCCGCCGCGCATGTCCGCCAACTACGCCCGCCAGCTGCGCTACTTTTTTTCGAGCCAGGAGTTTTCCGACGGCCTGCGCACTACGCTGGCCATTCTGGTACCCGGCCTGGTGCTGGGGCTGCTCGGGCGGCTCGAAACCGGCGTGGCCATGTCGGTGGGGGCGCTGTGCGTGAGCCTGACCGACACGCCCGGCCCGCCGCTGCACAAGCGCAACGGTGGGCTGGCCGCGGTGGCCCTCACGGGCCTGATGGCGCTGCTGACGGGTTTAGTGCAGCCGTATCCGTGGCTGCTGGGGGCGCTGGTGGTGGCCGTCAGCTTCTGGCTGACTATGCTGCTCGTGTACGGCAACCGGGCCGGGGCTGTGGGTACGGCCGGCTTGCTGGTCATGATTCTGATGCTCGATAAGCCGCTGCCGCCCAGCCAAGTGCTCAGCAATGCGGGCCTGGTGGTGGCGGGCGGGGTGTGGTACCTGGCCTTGGCGCTGGCTCTCAACCGGCTGCGGCCCTACCGCGAGGCCCAGCAGGCCCTGGGCGAGGCCGTGCTGGCGGTGGCGGGCTTCCTGCGTCTCAAGGCCGAATTCTACCGCACCGGCACCAACCTGGAGGCCGACTACCGCCGCCTGGTGGCCCAGCAGGTGCGGGTAAGCGAGAAGCAGGACGTGGTGCGCGAACTGCTATTTAAAACCCGCCAGTTGGTCAGCGAGTCGTCCGACACCGGCCGCCGGCTGGTGCTCACGTTCGTGGATCTGGTAGACCTCTACGAACAGGTTACCATCACGAGCTACGATTACGCCGAGCTGCACCGCCGCTTCGAAGCCGATGGCCTGCTCGATGCCTTTGCCAGCGAAATTGATGCGCTGGCCGCCGAGCTGGAGCGGGTGGGTTTCGCCATTCAGGGCAACTACACCTACCGCCCCGCCCGTCCCGATCTGCTGGCCGGCCTCAACCAGCTCAAAGCCCGCCTCGATGCCTTCGAAGCCGCCCCCGCCCAAACCGGCTCGGTGCTGCCACTGCGCAAAATTCTGGTAAACCTGCGCAACCTGACAACCCGTCTGCAGAGCATGCAGGGCTACTTTGCCGAGGCTGCCGCGCCCCTGCTCACGCTGCAGGCAAACGGGCCAACCGGCCTGGATCTCGACCGGTTTGTGGCCCACCAGCAGTTCACGCTCCGCCAGCTCACAGGCCAGCTCACCATGCGCTCGGGCATTTTCCGGCACGCGCTACGGATGTTGGTGGCCTCCCTCATCGGCTTCATTATCACCGAAATGCTGGCGGGTTACCACGGCTACTGGGTGCTGATGACGATAACCTACATGCTCAAGCCGGCCTTCAGCCTCACCAAGCAGCGCAACGCCCAACGCATACTAGGCACGCTGCTCGGCGGCATACTGGGCGCCGTGATGCTCTGGCTGATTTCGGACCGGCTGGTATTGCTGGCGCTGATGGTGGGCTTTATGATTGTGTCGTTCAGCTTTGCCCGGCTCAATTACCTGATTACGGTTACTTTCATGACGCCCTTCGTGCTCATTCTGTTCAGCTTTCTGGGCGAAGGGTACGTGCGGGTGGTACAGGAGCGTATTTTCGATACGGTGCTGGGCTGCGGTATTGCCTTTGCGGTTGGCTACCTGCTGTTTCCGCGCTGGGAGTCGGAGCAGCTGCAGGGCTTTTTGCGGCCGGTGCTGCGGGCCAACCTGGAGTACCTGCGCACGCTGCAGCAGGCCCTGCTGGGCTCGCCCGTCGCCCTGCTCGACTACAAGCTGGCCCGCAAGGAGGTGTACGTGACGTCGGCCAACCTGGGCGCGGCCTTCCAGCGCATGCTTTCTGAGCCCCGCACCAAGCAGCGCCACCCGGCCGAGGTGCACGAGTTCGTGGTGCTCAACCACATTCTGGCGGCCAACGTGGCGGCCATTACCTCGGCCCTGCTGGCTGGCGAAATCCGGCCCACGCTATCGGCCACCGACCTTAAAGCCCTGCGCCAGGCGCAGCAGCAGCTGCGGCGCGGCCTGCTGCGTCTCGGCGAAACCAACCTGCCCGAAGAACCCCAGGCCCCCGCGCTGCCGCCCGCCCCCACGCCCGAAACCGACGATGCCCAGCTCGGCGAGCAGCTGGAGTTTATCCACAAGCTCAGCGGCGACATCAACCGGGTAACGGAAACAGTGGCGGGGCAGGGAGAGCAGGCTGGGTAAGGCTCCGAGCAAGGAAAGCTACTATCGCTCCAGCCTGAAACCCGGCTCGCGGGCAGGCGGAGCCGGGCGGTTGGCTACGGCCCAGCCAGTCAGGTACAGCCACTGCGTCATGCGGCGCAGCTTGCCGTAGTCGATGGTGGCCGGCTCGTCGTTGGGCGTGTGGTAGTCGGCGTGCAGCAGCGAGGTGAACATAACCGCCGGAATGCCCAGGCGGGCATAGGGCAGGTGGTCGGAGCGGAAATACCAGCCCTCGGGGTGGGTGGCCTTGTCCCACTCGGTGTCCAGCTTGAACCTGGGGCCGGCTTGGTTGGCCGTGAGGGCGGTTTTCACGAGGTCCGAAGAATTGAGGTGGGGCGGGGTGGAGCCCAGCAGCGCGGCCGAGTCAGGGGCGTTGCGGCCCATCATTTCGGCATTGAGCACGGCCACGATGGATTCGCGGGGCACGGTGGGCTTGTTGGAAAAGTAGCGCGAGCCCAGCAGGCCGCGCTCTTCGGCCCCGTGGTACACAAACAGCGCCGAACGTTTGGCCGGCTGCTGCTTAAACGCCCGCATAATGGCCAGCAGCGCCGCGCAGCCGGTGGCGTTGTCATCGGCGCCGTTGTAAATCGAGTCGCCGGCCACCGGGGCGCGCACGCCATCATGGTCTTGGTGGGTGCTGAAGAGCACGTGCTGGCTCTTCAATTGGGCATCGGTGCCGGGCTGCCGGGCCACTATGTTCACCGACGGATACAGGAACGTTTCGGCCCGCAGATCGGCCACCAGCTCCTGGCCCGACTTGCTGAGGGCTTCGGCCTCCGACATCGGCAGCCACACCACCGGCAGTTGGTCGCCCACAATCTTCAACGACTCGTCGGCGGGCAGGCCGTAGCGGCCGCGCTCAAAAATATGGCTCCAGTGCTCATAAATCGCCTGGGCCTTGTCGTCTGATACAAATACCACGGCCACGGCCCCGGCCTTGGCCAGCTCGGCGGCCTGCTCGCGCAGCTTGCCAAACAGGTAGCGGCGGTAGCTGATGCCGTCGGTAGGCTCGCCCGAGAGCTGCACGGCTACCGCTTTGCCTTTTATTTTGGCCTTGGCCACTTCCGCCGGCGTACCTGTACCCACAAATACCAGCTTGGCCTTCAGTTGAGCATTCACGGGGGCTACCACCACAGCCTCGTGGCCCGGCCGCAACGTACGGCCCCCAATACGCAGCGTGCTGGCCGGCGTGAGGCGGGTGCGTCGCAGGTTAAACCACTGGAAGTACGTGCCATCGTCGCCGGCCGGCTGCATGCCAATGGCGCGCATCTGCTCGGCCAGCCAGCTGGAGGCTCGCAGCTCGTCGAGCGTGCCCCCCTCGCGGCCCCGGTATTTGTCGCCGGCCAGCGCGAACAGGTCGCGCTTGAGGTCGGCCTCTTTAATGGCCGACTCTGCGTTTTTGGCCGAGCTGGCCGGAGCCGGCCGGGACTTTTGAGCCGATGTAGCGGTGGCCGTCAATAGCAGGCCGGCAAGTAGCAGGGTGGATAGGCGTGGGGTCATGAATGCGCAGGTGTGATGAACTGAAAAGGACAGCCGGCTTTGGCGGATAGAGCAGGATGCACCGTTCGCAAAATTGGCACAACTAATTGGGGTCGTCAGCTAACCGGATCGTAAGTGCATTAATTTTTTTAAACAAAATATCCCATGTCTGACTTTGTAAACCTTATAAACCAAAACATTAGCCCTTTTCCACATGAAAATGACACCCTTCAACTTCCCAGCCCGTACCCTGGCCACCGTATTCGTTGCCTCGGCCCTGGCATTTAGCAGCGCCAGCTGCTCCAATACTGCCGATACTGCCGCTACCGACACCACCGATATGGCAACAACGGATGCCGGTGCCATGGATACCGCTCCGGCTACAGACATGAATGAAGACATGGGCGCGGCTGACACGAGCGGAAAAAATCTGGCTGAAAATGCCATGGCCGTACCGCAGATGAGCACCCTCGCCACCGCGCTGAAAGCTTCCGGCCTCGCCGATAAGGCTACCAGCGGTGGTCCTTTCACGGTATTCGCTCCTACCAACGAAGCATTTGATGCCCTGCCCGCCGGCGCGCTCGACGACCTGCTGAAACCTGAGAATCAGGCAAAGCTGGCTAGCATCCTCACCTACCACGTTGTATCCGGCAGCGTAATGGCCGCCGACCTGAAAGATGGTCAGGAAGTTACTACGGTGGATGGCAAGAAGCTGAAAGTAAGCATCAGCGGTAGCACCGTAATGATCAACGGCGCTACGGTTATCAAGGCCGACGTAAAGTCGAACAATGGCGTAACCCACGTAATCAACCAGGTATTGATGCCCCAGTAGATTTTCCAATTGCTGAACTGATGACTTTCTGCCCGCTTTTCCGGGTAGTGTAGAAATCGGTCCGGGAGCGTTTACAATCGTTTTCAGCTTCAAAACAGCAACCTAAAAGCGCCACTACGTGATGATTCGCGTGGTGGCGCTTTTTTGGTTGTTTGATGGTGAGTAGCGCGTTGTTGTCCGGTCGATTGGCTGATCGGGTTCCAGGCCGTCAGGAACAAGCTGGCTGAACCGCCCGGGCAGCCAGCAGGCATTCATCAGCGCGCATCGGATATCGGGGCAGCCACGCAGCGCAAAATCCGGCGTGAGAAGTTTGCCGTTCGTCGGCCCTTTGGGCCTCGGTGTGCGGCCGCGAGGGCAAGTGGAGTGCCCAGGGCAAGCTGCCTACGGCACAACCACCAGCCGCTGCACCGTGGTGCGCTTCCCCGACTGCACCCGCACCAGGTAGGTGCCGGCGGGCCAGGAGCTGGTGTCGAGCTGGTAGCGGGGCCCGCTGAAGGTGACCTGCTGGCGGAGCTGGCCGCGCAGGTCGAACACGGTAACAGTGCTGCGGCCGGCCGGGTCGGCTACCACCACCTGGGCCTGCTGGCGGGCAGGGTTGGGGTAGAGCTGGGCCGAAAGCCGTTGAGCGGTTTGGGTGCTGGTAACGGTTTGGGGCGTCAGGTGCAAGAGCCAGGTTTCGTTGGCGCCCAGCGTGGTGCTAGGTTGCCAGTTGCCGAAACCGCCCTGGGCATCGAGCGTGAGCGTGCCAACAGCCTGGCCCGAGTAAAGCTCCGTGACCCGGTAGCTGCCCGCTGGCAACGACGAGAGTGGGAGCATGAATTTCGGCTGACTGATGGCGCTGCCGCCCAGGTTGGCGGCTACCACGACGGCCTCCGTGCCGTACACGCGGGCATAGCTCAGCAGGCTGGTGCCGGTGGTGGTTACGGGTAGCAGGTAGCCCTTGCGCAGGGTTTCGTGCGTGGTGCGCAGAGCAATCAGCTTCTTGTAGTGGTTGAGCAGCGAAGCCGGGTCGGCGGCTTGGGTGGCCACGTTGAACTGGGCGTAGTTGCTATTGAGGCCGCGCCAGGGCGTGCCGGTGCTGAAACCGGCGTTGGTGCCCGCCGTCCACTGCATGGGCTTGCGCTTTTCCTCATCGGCCCCGCTGCCGAGCAGGCCCACTTCCTCGCCGTAGTACAGGAAGGGCACGCCGGGCATGGAGAGGTAGAGGGCTGCCGCCTGCTTCATGCGGGCCAGGTTGCCGTCGAGCTGGCCCAGCACCCGGTTCTGGTCGTGGTTGGTGAGGAAGGTGGCGTACTGGAGCTTGGGGTAGGTGGCATCCACCAGCTGCAGCTGGCTGCGCAGCCCGACCGCGCTGCCCGAGCTAACTCCATTCACGATGGCGTCAGCCAGATCGAATTCGAAGCACACGTCCAGCCGGTTGTTGGTTACATAGGGCAGCACGGCCGGGGTCTTCGACCAGGCCTCGCCTACAGTAAAGGCGTTGGCGTTAGCCTGCTTCACCACGCCGTTGAACTCGTGGAGCAGGTCGAAGGTGGCGGGGGTGTCTTCCAGGGTCGGGCCGTTTTCATCGAGGTATTTCACAGCATCGAGCCGGTAGCCGTCCACGCCCTTGTTCAGCCAGAAGCGGGTGGCGTCCCACATGGTCTTTTTCAGATCGGGGTTGCTCCAGTTCAGGTCGGGCATGCCGCTCCAGAAAATGCCATAGTAGTAGCTGCCGTTGCGCGGGTGCCACACCGTCGGCTGGCCCCAAGGCCCGGAGTAGCCCGGGTTGGTGGCCGACCACCGGTACCAGTCGCGGTAGGGGCTGCTGGCGCTGCTGGCCGACTGCGTAAACCAAGGGTGCTGCTCGGAGGAATGATTCAGCACCAGATCGATAATTACCTTGATGCCGCGGGCGTGAGCGGCGGCCATGAACGCCTCGAATTCGGCCATGGTGCCGTAATCGGGCTCGGTGGCCTGGTAATCGGTCACGTCGTAGCCATGGTAGCTCGGCGACTCCATCATGGGCATCAGCCACAGGGCCGTTACGCCCAGGTCGGTGGTGGTGGCCGGGTCGCCGTCGTTGAGGTAGTCGAGCTTTTGCATCAGGCCCTTAAAGTCGCCCTTGCCGTCGCCATTGCTGTCGTAGAAGCTGCGCACGAACACCTCGTAAAACACCGCGTCGTTCCACCAGTGCGTGGCGTAGTTGGTGGGCGAGGCCCCGCAGCTGGCGCAGCTGCTGAAGCATACCGGCCCGACCACGTTGGCATCCTGGAGGGCATCGGCGGTGCGGTTACGGTTGCCGCTGCCATCATCCTGGCCGCAGTCAGCCGGCACTAGTTCGGCCCCCGCCCAGGTGTCGCCATTGATGAACTTGTACTGGAAGCGGCCCGGAGCGGGCAGCTGCACTTCCGCCTCGTACACGCCGTCGGCGTTGTCGTCGGTGAGCGTAGTGGCGGCCGGGTCCCAGTCGGTGGCATAGCCGGCCAAGGCCTGGAAGTTGCCGGCCACATGGATACCGGCGGCCGATACCGTCTGGCCCTGCATGTTCACTATAAAGCGCAGCCGGGTAGCGCAGCCGTTGAAGACAATAGCCGGCAGGCGCAGGGCCGAGGAGCCCACCGTTACCATGCGGTTATAATTACCGCCGCCGTCGTCCTGGCCACAGGTGGCCGGCACGGGCTCGGCCCCGCCCCAGCCGTTGCCGTTGATGAATTTATAGCGGTAGGTGCCGGCCGGCACGTTCACCGTCAGCTCGTACACTTTATCCCCGTCGGGGTCGGTGAGGGCCGCGGTGGCCGGGTCCCAGTCGGCGGCGTATCCAGCGGCGCGCTGGAAGGTGCCCGCCACGTGCACGCCGGCGGCCGGAACGGTCTGCTGGCGCATATCGACCCGAAACGTGAGCGGGGTGGCGCGGAGGCTGAGGGCCCCGGTCAGCAGGGTCAGAAGAAGTACAAGTTGTTTCATGCGGTAAGAATGATTCTGAAACCAGGGACCAAGATACAGCCCCCGGGTTGCCTTACCCAACGCTGTCAACCGCTACTAGTGCCGGTACTTCCGAATCAGCCAAAAAAAAGCCCGCCGACACATCGGCGTCGGCGGGCTTAGAGTTAATGAAGCTGTTTAGAAACGCTGTGCTATTAATGGGCCCGTCATGCTGAGCTTGCCGAAGCATCTCTACCGCTTCTCTACTACATTCAACGAAGCGGTAGAGATGCTTCGGCAAGCTCAGCATGACGTTCTTTTGGCTTTCTAAACAACTTCGATAACAAACGAGCAACCTACCGCTGCGCCTGGCCCTCGGGCTTCAGCGTGCGGCCGAGCCACTCAAAAAACACCCGGTTCCAGAGCACCGCGTTCTGGGGCTTCTGAATCCAGTGGCCCTCATTGGGGAAGTAAAGGAAGCGGCTCGGGATGCCGCGCAGCTGGGCCGTGCCAAATGCCTCCATGCCTTGGCCCTCGGGCACCCGGAAGTCCTTGGCGCCGTGAATGACGAGGATGGGCGTATCCCAATTCTGGGCAAACTGCTGGGGGTTGAACTCGGTGTAGCTTTTGTGGAGCGGCGTTTCCCAGGGCGCACCGCCAATGTCGTGCTTGGCGAAGAACATTTCCTCGGTGCTCGGGTACCAGCTGGTGAGGTTGTAGAGGCCGGCGTGAGCAATGAACGTTTTGAAGCGACCCTCGTGCTTTCCGGCCAGCTGGTACGCCGAGTAGCCGCCGTAGCTGGCGCCCACGCAGCCGCGCCGGTCCTTATCCACATACGATTCCTGGCTTACCGCGTCAATGGCCGAGAGGTAGTCGCGGATGGGCTGGCCGCCCCAGTCGCCCGAGATACTGTTGTTCCACTCGGTACCGAAGCCGGGCAGACCGCGCCGGTTGGGGGCCACCACAATGTAGCCCTGGGCCGCCATCAGCTGAAAATTCCAGCGGTAGGAGAAACTCTGCGAAATCGGGCTCTGGGGGCCGCCCTGGCAGTAAAGTAAGGTAGGGTACTTCTTAGCTGGGTCGAAATCGGGCGGGAAGGTCACGTACACCTGCATCTGCTTGCCGTCGGTGGTCGTCACCATCCGCGACTCCAGCTTGCCGGTTTTCACGCCCGCCAGCTCGGTTTGGTTGATGTTGGTGAGCACCGTTTCGCGGCCCGATTTCAGGTCCACGCGCACCAAGTCAGCGGGGCTGGCCTGGGTGGTTTTGTTCACGATAACCGCGTCCTTGCCCGCCAGCTCGAAGCCGTTGTAGTTGAACGCGCCCTTCGTGAGTTGTTTCACTTTGCCGCCTTTGGAGGGCACCATGAAGATTTGCTGGGTGCCGGCCAGCGCGCTGGCGAAGTAAATGCTTTTGCCGTCGGGGCTCCAGCGCACGTTGCCGGCCGTCTGCTCCGAACCGGCCGTTACGTCCTGGCGCTTCTTGCTCTTGAAATCATACACCACGATGCCGTTGCGGTCCGACTCGAAGCCGGGCGTGGCCATGCTCAGCCAGGCCACCTGCGAGCCATCGGGCGAGAAAACCGGCTCGGTATCGTAGCCGCCCAGGCCCTCGCTCAGGTTCGTGGTCTGGCCCGTGCGGATGTCGTAGAGGTAAATATCAGAGTTGGTGCTTTCGGCCTCTGCCTTGCCCGTGAGCTTGCGCGAGGTATAAGCCAGGCTGTAGCCGTCGGGCGAAAATGCCAGCTGTTCGGAGCCGCCGAAGGGCTGTAGCGGCGCGTCGAACTTCTCGCCGGCCATAATGTCTTTGCCGCCCGCGCCCACCGGCTTGCCTTCGGTGCCCACAGGCTGAAAGAACACGTGCGACACCTTGTGGTCGTCCCAGCTGCTCCAGTGGCGGTAATTGAGGTCGTCGATGATTTTAGCGTCGGCCTTGGGCAAGTCGGGGTACCAGTCCTGCACCGATTTGCCGGTTTTTACATCCTGGGTATACAAGATGAAGTTGCCCTTGGGCGCGTACTTGAGGTTGGCCACGCCTTCCTCAACCGGAAAATTGCTGAGCTGCTGTTTGCCCGAACCGTCGGCGTTCAGCACATACAACTGGTCGGAACCACTTTCGGCACTCATAAACGTCAGCTTGCCATCGGCGCGCCAGTTGAGCGTGTTTTCGGAAACGGTGGGCGTATTGGTGAGCTGCCGGGCCGCGCCGCCGCCAGCCGGCACAGTCCAGATATCCGACTGGCCCTTGTTATCCGTCAGCGAGTAGCGCGTCACGGTGTAAGCCACCGTTTTCTGGTCCGGCGACACCTGCATTTCGCCCAGGCGGCCGAGTTTCAGCAGGAGTTCGGGCGTGTAGGTATTCTGGGCTGCGGCCGCCAAGGGCAGCAGGAGCAGGGCAGTTATAATCGGTTTGTGCATCATCAGGGTAGAGGGTGGAACTTCAGGCAAGATAACCAAGACTCGGTGCTGAACCCAGAACGGCGTAGGGGCGGGGCTTGTCCCCGCCCGCCATTCGCACCACCACAACGGTTTTGTTCAGACGGTCCAGTTCAACGGCGGGCGGGGACAACCGCAGGACAGCGAAGCTAAGCCCCGCCCCTACAGGTATAGCAGTCGTTCTAGCAGTAACGTCTCGGCAATCATTCTACCTTGCAGCCATGCCCGATTTCCGCCTCCAGGTTTTCCAGGCCGTAGCCCGGCACCTGAGCTTCACCAAGGCTGCCCGCGACCTGTACATCAGCCAACCTGCCGTTACCAAGCACGTGCGCGAGCTGGAGTCTGCGTACCAGCAGCGGCTGTTTGAGCGGCGTGGTAACCGCATCAGCCTCACGGCGGCCGGGGCGCTGCTGCTGGCCCACGCCGACGACATAACCGCCCGCCACGAGCAATTGGCCGAACAGCTGCGCAGCCTGCGCGGCGAGGCCGCCGGCCGCCTGCGCCTGGGTGCCAGCACTACGCTGGCCCAGTACGAACTGCCGGCCCTGCTGCCCGGTTTCCAGGCCCGCTACCCACAAATCGAGCTAACGCTGCTCAATGCCAACTCCGAGCAGATTGCCAGTGCCCTGCTGGCCGGCCAGCTCGATCTGGGCTTCGTGGAGGGCCGCGCCAAGAGCCGCGACCTGCACTACGAGCCCCTGCTGGCCGACGAGCTGGTAGCTGTGCGCCGGGCCACGCCCGCCGGGCCTCCGCCTGCGCCGCTGCCACTGGCCGAGGCCCTGGCCCACCCTCTGGTGCTGCGCGAGCGGGGCTCGGGCACGCTCGAAGTGCTCGAATTCGCCCTGCGCGAGCAGAAAATCCGGCTCGCCGACCTGCGCGTGATTTTCTACTTCGACAACACGGAAGCCATTAAAACCTACCTCGAAGCTGCCCCCGAAGCCTTGGGCTTCGTATCGCGCCGGGCCCTGACCCGGGAGCTGGCGGCCGGCCGGCTGGAGCTGGTGCCCATAACCGGGCTGCACCTGCCCCGGCAGTTCGAGGCCCTGTGGGTGCAGGGCCAACCCCTGAGCCGCCCTGCCGAGCTGTTCTGGCGCTACACCCGGCAGCAATACGGGTAGGAGTTGGTTTGTAGTTGCTGGCTTCTGGCTTTCGGTTAGAACACGACCAAGACCAACAACGCATAACCTGAGGTAATACTTCATAACTA
>NZ_JABKAU010000060.1 GCF_013377885.1 Hymenobacter lapidiphilus | reverse complement strand
GCCCCACGCCTTCCGCAGCTTGGTTTATGTAGAGTTTGTTAACGGTCAATTTTATCGAAGTCGGTGAAGAGCACCAGCACCTCGGGACACTGCGGAGCCATTAGGGCCGCAATTTTGGTTCCCAGCTTTTCCATGCCTTCTTTGTTGAGGAAAATATCGGCTCCGTAAAGCTGGCTGAGTTGCTTGGCGTGTGGTTTGAGGTTCTTGCCCATCACATCGGTTAGTATCTCCATGCGCTTGGCCAGGGGAAGCTTCCGGAGCTCGGCTACCCGGGGAGTAAGGTCGCGGCACATGGCCGTGGCAATAGGTTGTAATAGCTTGGTTTCCTCGGGGCGCATTCCTTGCTGCTGACTCACCTGCTCGCCGCCCAAGCGCATAAACAGCTGCTGGCCCACGGGGCACTCGCGCATCATCAGCAGGCCCACTTGGCGGCCCAACTGCTCGCCCTGCTCCCGTGCCCCTTGCTCGCCTATTTTGGTCAGAAACGTGGCCAGTTCGTCGTTGCTGGCTGCTGCCTGCAAAAACAGCCGCGAAAATAGCTGCTCGGCTTCGGTTTTCGACAGCTTGCTGAGGGGGTTTTTCTGGTTCTCAACTTCCAGTCGCCGACACATATCGGCGCTTACCTGCTGGATCAGCCGCTGCTGGGTAACGCTGTCGGCGGCGGCGGAAGAGGTGGTTTGGGCGCGGCCGAACAAAGGGGCAGCAACGAAAATAAACAGGACAATAACCCGGCGTATAGTATTTTTCATGGTGCCGAAAGTACGCTAAAAACCCGGCTGTGTGGCAGCTGGTTGCAGCGCGCTTACCCCTGCCATTTGCCCTGGGCGGGCGGACGGCCGGTGGCTTTTTCGGCCGCACTTTCGCCTTTGGGGATTTCGCGGGTTTCGATGCGCACGGCGTGGGCCTTGGGCTGTACTTTCTGGCCGAAGGCGTCGGCGAATTCCTGGGTGAATTCGGCCCCGAAAAACACGATCAGCGAGGAGTAGTTGATCCAGACGAGCAGTACGATGGCCGAGCCAGCCGCTCCGAAGGCCGAGCCGGGGCTGGCTTTGGCGATGTAGAAAGCAATCAGAAACTTGCCCAGCACGAACAGCAACGCCGTGATAAAGGCGCCTACGCCCACATCCTGCCAGCGGATGATGGCATCGGGCAGAAAGCGGTAGATGAGGGCGAACAGCAGCGTAGTGATGCCGATGGAAAGCAGCAGATCGACTACCTTGATGGCGAACACCCCAATGGCCGGGAACCACTCCCGCAGCTGGTCGGTGAATACGCTGAGCACGGCGCTGATAACAAACGAAACCAGCAGCAGCAGTGCCACGCTCAAAATCAAGCCAAAGGACAGGAAGCGCTGCTTAAGAAACTGCCCGATACCCACACCTTCGGTTTTTACCTTCAGGTTCCAGATATCGTTGATGCTCTCCTGCAGCGTTACGAAGAACGTAGTGGAGGCAAAAATAAGCGTGCCTAACCCGATAACGGTGGACACCATCCCCTGTTGCTTGACGGTAAACTCGGTGATACTATTCTGCAGAAACTCCGCTGAATCCGGCCCGATCAGTCCGCGTAGCTGACCGTAGAGCTGGCCTGTTACGGCCTCGCCGCCGTAAGCCGCACTGGCCACCGTGATGACAATAAGCAGCAGCGGCGGCAGAGAAAAGATGGTATAATAAGACAACGCCGCCGCGTGGCGGAAGGAGTTGTTCGCTAAGAAAGCACTGGCCGACGATTTTAATACAGCAATGATGTCGGAAAAGCGGTAGTGATAGGCCATGTAAACAGAAAAACAAAAAGAGTGTGCAGCTTGCTAGTACGGCAGTATTTGGCCGGGCGTTCGGTTGCCGCCACCGAAAGGGTACTGCTTTGCCCGGCCAACCGGCCGCAATAGGTGGGTTGGTGCGGGCTGTTTCAATATCTTCGTCGGTTCTTAACCATTCAAAACCATGCGCAACATTCCTGTCCTGCTGCTGCTGACCCTGGGCACGGCCGTCACGGCCTGCCAGCCCCAGTCGGCTACCACTACCACGGCCAAATCCGGCTCGCCGCTGCCTACCGTTGCGGCCAACGGCGCGTATCCGGCCGCCGAGGGCTTCGATGCGGCCGGCTCCGACGCCCGCGCCTTGACCCTGGCCGACCAGGTGATGGAAAAAATGGGCGGCTACGGGGCCTGGCAGCAAACCCGCCTGCTGGGTTGGGACTTTCTCGACGGCTCGTACCAGCTCTGGGACAAGCAGACGGGCGACTTCCGCTGGCAGAAGGACAGTACCGTGGCCCTCTATAACCTCGGTACCAAGCAGGGCCAGGTGTTCCGCGCCGGCCAGGATATTTCGGCTTCGCCCGAGGGCCAGAAGCTGCTCAGCCGCATGTATCCGATTTGGGTGAACAACTCGTGGTGGCTGCTGATGCCCTTCAAGCTCAAGGATTCGGGTGTGACGCTGACCTACAAAGGCCCCGGCCAGCTTATGAGCGGCCAGCCCGCCGAGGTGCTCAACATGACGTTTAAGAACGTGGGCGTAACGCCCGACAACAAGTACGAAGTGCTCATCGACCCCCAGACCAAGCTGGTCGAGGAGTGGGCCTACTTCCCCAAAGCCACCGACGCGCAACCCGCCTTCCGCCGCCGCTGGACGGGCTACCAGCAGTACGGCCCCATCCTGCTGGCCACCGACCGCTCGGACGGCAAAGACGGACGCGGCCTGGGCCACGTTTCGGCTTCGACTACCGTACCCGCCGGCCTTATGCAGAATCCCAAATCGGTAGAGAAACTGTAAGTTAGAGAGTGCCAGTGGTTTGCCAGCACGCTGTAGGGGCGGGGACAAGCCCCGCCCCTACAGCGTTCAACCCTTTGCCAGTTCCCAGCGCAACGTGGTAACCGGGGCCTCGTTCAGGGCACCCGACAGTTCGGCGTCGGTTTTAAACTGCAGCTGGTGAAGCGTGCTGACTTCGACGCTCACATCGAACTGCGGTTCGCGGAAAGGCCAGGGGCTGACGTGCAACGGCCCATCGGGTGTGGGCTGGGAAACGGTGTGGGTGTGGCCGTGGGGACCCTGATAGATTTCGAGGGCCCGGCCCATCTCCGGGATTTCGTGGCGGCACAAAATCAGGCTTAGCCGGTCGCACCAGTGCAGCAGAGCGTAGGCGTGGTCGGCGTCGGCCTTTTTGAGCTGAAGCTCGCGCCGCCAACGTTGCTGGCTGGCTTTCTGCTCATTTAAAAAGGTGTCGATTTCCTTTTTCTGGCCCCGTAGGTTTTCATAAAGCGTGCTGAGGTGCATGCTGGTAAGCAGGCTACGCCAGCGGCCCTGGAAACGGGCGGCCCGCAGCACGCCGGTAGCCTGCTCCAGCGAGAAAGGCTGCATTGTGAAGTTGGCGGGCGCGCCGGCGGGCGTCAGGCCGTAGTGGCCGGTCCAGGTGGGCTGCTCGTCGTCGTGCTGGGCGGCGGCGGCCAGCAAGCCCACCCACTGGTCGGGCGGTAGCAGGTTGGCGGGCCACTGGTGCAGCAGCTGGGCCGCCAGCAGCGCGTGGGCCTGCTGGTAGATTAGCTGCCAGCCCTCGGGTACGTAATTAACAATCATTGGGGGCAGAAAGCGGAGGTTATGGATGGTTGGCCTCCGCTTCAGAACGCAATAGCCGGCAGCGGGTTGGGCTGCCGGCTCGCTTACTGGCCCAGGCATGCCAGCAGCGTCGTGGCCTGCTTATTTTGCAGCGAAACTTTCACGCCCCCCATCGTAAAAATGCCGTCGGTCCGCACTTTAATGCGCAGCACCGTATTCTCCTTCGGGAGCTGAATCACGCGGATATCAGCGTAAGGAATACGGACGATTTTGGTGCCCATAAAATTCTTGCGCAGCAGCAAATCGTGCTCATCGAAGCCAATATCCACCAGGTCGCGGTAGGTAACCATGCCGATGAGGGTCGAAATAGATTCCATGCGGGGTATGCCCTGTTCGACCCGGTAAGCCGCGTACAGAGTGGGCCAGCCGGGCTGAAACGGGTTGGGAATGGTGATGCCGCCCCCCACGTACAGCAGCCGGCCAAAGCCGTACACCATAACCCCCTGAATGGCAAAAATGAGCAGGTTGAGCAGCCAACCGCCAATAGTTTCAAGGCCCATATGAGCCGCCGAGAAGCTGGAGCATCCACTACAGCGCCGCCGGCTGCATCTGCTTGAGGTGCAGCAGCATGTCGTCGGTCATCTTGTCGAGGTCGAAGTCGGGCTGCCAGTTCCAGTCGCGGCGGGCCTGGGTGTCGTCGATGCTGGCGGGCCAGGAATCGGCAATGGCCTGGCGCTGGTCGGGGCGGTAGCTCACCTGGAAATCGGGGTAGTGGCGGCGGATGCTGGCCACGATTTCGGCGGGGCTGAAGCTCATGGCTCCCAGGTTGTAGGAACTGCGCACCGTCAGCTGGTCGGCGGGGGCGTGCATGAGGTCGAGCGTGGCTTTGAGCGCGTCGGGCATGTACATCATCGGCAGGTAGGTGCCTTCTTTCAGGAAGCACTCGAACGCCTCGCCGGCCACGGCCTTGTGGTAAATGTCCACGGCGTAGTCGGTGGTGCCGCCGCCGGGCAGGCTCTTGTAGCCAATCAGGCCGGGGTAGCGCAGGCTGCGGATATCGAGGCCGTGCTTACGGAAATACCACTCGCCCCACTGCTCGCCGGCCAGCTTGCTGATGCCATACACCGTGTTGGGGTTCATGGTGGTGAGTTGAGGCGTATTCTCGCGCGGGGTGTCGGGCCCGAATACGGCAATGGAGCTGGGCCAGTACACCTGGCGCACGCCCAGCTCTACGGAGGCATCGAGCACATTAAACAGGCCGTCCATGTTCAGCCGCCAACCAAACTTAGGCTGCTGCTCGGCCGTGGCCGAAAGCAGCGCCGCCAAGTGGTACACCTGAGCGGGCTTGTAGCGGCGCATCACCTCGGTCAGACGCGGCTGATCGAGCACGTCGAGCAGCTCGAAGGGGCCGGCCTGGGCCAGCTCGGCGTCTTTGGGCTGACGCACGTCGGCGGCCACTACGTTTGAGGCGCCGTAGAGGCGACGCAGTTCCTGGGTGAGTTCGAGGCCCAGCTGGCCGCCGGCACCGATAACGAGAATGGTGTCGCCGCTGGGGGTGGCAGAAATGCTCATGGAGAAAATAAAGCGGGTGGGAAACGAGGAAACTTCGGGTGAGGGAAGTGCCGTAAAGATAAGGGCTTTGCTGCCCGTCCGTGCCACTGCCGGCCCCCACCCGGCGCACGGTCTGCCACTGGTTTGGAACTATCAATTGAAAAATGGAATTTTACCATCCATGGTTTCACCCAACTCCCTGTTTCGGCTGGTTTACCAAAGCCTGGCTACGCCACCTTTCTGTGCCGCCGCGCTGGAAGTGCTGCTAGTTAAAGCCCGCACCCATAACCAGGCCAACTACCTCACCGGGATGCTGCTCTACGTGGACGGGCAGTTTCTGCAGGTGCTCGAAGGCCCCGAGCCGGCCCTGAGCCAGCTCTACGGCCGAATTCAGCAGGACCCGCGCCACACCGATGTGCACACGCTCAGCTACACGCCGGTGGCCGCCCGCGCCTTCCCCGACTGGCGCATGGCATATGCCCCGGTAAGCCCGGCCGAGCTGCAGCAGACCACCGGATTTCTGCCGCTGGCCCAGTCGCCCGGCTTCGCGGCCCACCCCCCCGGCGAGCTGTGGGAGCTACTGCGCGGCTTTGCCCGGGGCGTAGCCATAGACGGGTAGGAGAGGGCCAGCTTTGAATCGGTGTCGCGGCCTTATTTTGGCCGGATGATGCGACTAAATCTGCAGATCTTACTGCTGCTGCTGCCGCTGCTAAGTGCCGGTAGCCCGGCCGCCCGAGCTCAGGCGCCGGCCCGGCCAACCGTGTACCGTAACCTCGTAATGGAGGGCGGCGGCATTCGGGGCATTGCCTACGGCGGGGCGCTGGCCGAGCTGGAGCAGCAGGGCCGCCTGACGGAGCTACGGCGGGTCGGGGGCACATCGGCCGGGGCCATTCAGGCGGCGCTGCTGGCCGTGGGCTACGCGCCGGCCGAGATTATCAGCATTGTAAATGAGCTGCCCATTCAGCGGCTCAACGATGGGCAGTACATTTTTTTCGGGGGTGGCCGCCGGCTGCTGAAACAGTACGGCTGGTACCGGGGCGACGCTTTTACGGAGCTGCTGGCCGGGCTGGTGGGCCGCCAGACCCAGCGCCCCAACCTCACGCTGGGCGAATTGCACGCGCTGGCCCAGCAGCAGCCCACCCGTTACCGCGACCTGTACACCACCGGCACCAACCTCACCCGCCAGTGCCGGCAGGTGTTCAGCTACGAAACCCACCCCAACCTGCGCGTAGCCGACGCCGTGCGCATCAGCATGAGTATCCCGCTGTATTTTCGGGCCGTGCTGCTCGATGCCGCTACCGGCCAGGTGGTGGCCCAGCCCGCCAAAGGCCAGGCCGTGGAAGTGCTGGTCGATGGCGGCCTGCTGGCCAACTACCCGCTCGACCTGTTCGACCAGCCGCGCTACCTGACAACCGCGCCCGCCGGCCCAGGAGCCGCCGCCCGCCCGGATTCCGCCACCTTTCGCAACCCCGAAACCCTGGGCCTGCGCCTCGACCGTCCCGAGCAGGTAGCAGTTGATACGCAACCCGGCGGCCGGGCCCGGCTGGCTCCCTACGCCATCCAGGATTTGGGCTCCTATATCGGGGCACTTTACACGGTAGCCCTCGAAAACCTCAACCCCACCTACGCCTCCGACTGGCCCCGCACCGTCAGTATCAGTACCGTGGGCTTCAACCCGAAAATCAAGCGGCTCTCGGCCGAGCAGAAGCAGCAGCTCATGGACAGCGGCCGAAACGGGGTACAGGAGTTTTTGGGGCGGGGGAATTAAGGCTATCAGCACGTTGTAGGGGCGGGGCTTGTCCCCGCCCGCCGTTAAACGGATATCGTTGCAACCGATGGCAGGCATGCCGTCCTGACGGCGGGCGGGGGCAAGCCCCGCCCCTACAGCGTGCCGATAGCCTTGGGTCCCACCGCCACCCCATTCTGCTTCCGTATCTTTACGGCCACTCATTCATTCTACCATCCCACCGCATGTATACTACTCTTCAGCCCGACCTTCAGCAGCAACTCCAGGAAATTAAAGACGCCGGCCTTTACAAGCAGGAGCGCGTGATTACCTCGCCCCAGGGCGCCGAAATTGATACCCAGGAGGCCGACGATGTGCTCAACTTCTGCGCCAACAACTACCTGGGCCTCTCGTCGCACCCGGCCGTGATTGAGGCCGCTAAGCATACCATCGACTCGCATGGCTACGGCCTGTCGTCGGTGCGCTTTATTTGCGGCACCCAGGACATCCATAAGCAACTGGAAGCCAAGCTGGCCGAGTTTCTGGGGACCGAAGACACGATTCTGTACGCGGCGGCCTTCGACGCTAATGGCGGCGTATTCGAGCCCCTGTTCAACGAGCAGGACGCCATCATTTCCGACGCCCTCAACCACGCCTCCATTATTGACGGCGTGCGCCTGTGCAAGGCCCAGCGCTACCGCTACGTCCACAACGACATGGCCGAACTGGAAAAGCAGCTCCAGGACGCCGTAGCCAAGGGCAGCCGCCACCGCATCATTGTAACGGACGGCTCATTCTCGATGGACGGCACTATTGCCCAGCTCGATAAAATCTGCGACCTGGCCGACAAGTACGAAGCCCTGGTGATGGTAGATGAGTGCCACAGCACCGGCTTTTTGGGCAAAACCGGCCGCGGCGCCCACGAAATGCGGGGCGTAATGGGCCGCGTCGACATCATCACCGGCACGTTGGGCAAGGCCTTGGGCGGTGCCATGGGCGGCTTCACCACGGGCCGCAAAGAAATCATCGAGATGCTGCGCCAGCGTAGCCGTCCCTACCTGTTCAGCAACACGCTGGCCCCGGCCATTGTGGGCGCCAGCCTGCGCGTGCTGGAGCTGCTCACCGAAAGCACCGCGCTGCGCGACCAGCTCGAAGAGAACACCACGTACTTCCGCGAGCAGATGACGGCTGCCGGCTTCGACATCAAGCCCGGCGAGCACCCCATTGTGCCCGTGATGCTGTATGATGCCAAGCTGAGCCAGGAATTCGCGGCCAAAATGCTGGAAAACGGCATCTACGTGATAGGTTTCTACTTCCCGGTAGTGCCTAAGGGCCAGGCCCGCATTCGGGTGCAGCTAAGCGCCGCCCACACCCGTGCCCAACTCGACCAGGCCATTGCGGCCTTTATCAAGGTGGGCAAGGAGTTAGAGGTTATCAAGTAGGTCCGGGTACTACCCGGCTCGCCAAAAAGCAAGCGGGCTCATCGGCTGTTAGCCGGTGGGCCCGCTTGCTTTTTGGTGGCTAAACAAGACAGAGAATATTCGGCTGGACGCATGTTACATTCAGACAAGTCAACCGTCCTCTGCTCGCCTGCCCCGCTATGGAAACTCTGCTTGAAACTCCGCGCCTCGTTATCAGCTACGATGAGGCCAACGACTGGCTGCACCTGCTCTGGCGGGGCTCCCACAACCCCAGCGACGAAAAGACCTGCATTATGGAAGTGCTGGAAAAAATCCGGCTCACGCAGGCCACCCGGGTGCTCAACGACTCCACGCTCGACGAGGATGGCTGGAGCGAGCTGACGTACTGGATTGCCAATGATTTTATGCCGCAGGTGGCCGATGCCGGCGTGGTGGCGGCGGCCTGGGTGATGCCCGATAACCTGCAGGCCCGTATCGATGTGCACAACGTGCTGGTCCATGTCAGCCGTCCGCTCATCGATACGTTCTTAGATGCGGAAGCCGCCTACAAGTGGCTGAAAACCGAGCCTACCGCGCCGGACCGTGTCTCCGAAGAGCCGAAAGAATAGAACCTGACTGCGTCGCTACGCTGCTGCTGCATCGGCGGCAGCAGGGGTGGCAGCCTGCCGGGCTTCGGCATCGAAAAGCAGCTCGTTGAGCCGGGCGCGCAGGTCGGAGCCCGTCAGGTTGCGGAACACCTCGCCGCCGCGTACCAGCGAAATCTGGCCCGTTTCCTCGCTCACTACCAGCACCACGGCGTCGGTTACCTCCGTCAGGCCGATGGCGGCGCGGTGGCGCAGGCCCATGGAGGCGGGCACATCGGGGTTTTCGCTTACCGGCAGAATGCAGCGGGCCGCCTTAATGCGGCCGTTGGCGATGATAACGGCCCCGTCGTGCAGGGGGCTGGTTTTGTTGAAAATGCTGAGCAGCA
This sequence comes from Hymenobacter lapidiphilus, assembly GCF_013377885.1. Classification (GTDB taxonomy): domain Bacteria; phylum Bacteroidota; class Bacteroidia; order Cytophagales; family Hymenobacteraceae; genus Hymenobacter; species Hymenobacter lapidiphilus. The sequence goes on along the minus strand of NZ_JABKAU010000060.1, from coordinate 5,999 downwards.
GCCGCTTGCTTACGGCCGCGTCGAGCAGGTCGCCCGAGTCGGCGAAAAACTTAAGGTCGGAGGCCAGGCTAAAGGCAATAAGGGCCCCGGTTTCTTTGCCCGACAGGCTTTTGGCCGCCTCAATGAAGGGCGTTACATTCATGCGGTCGGCCCCGGCCTCGCGCCGCCACGGAAACATGCGCAGCCGGCTGCCAAACGAAGTAGCCTTGCCCACGCTAAGCAGAAACCGCCGGATTTCCTGCTGAAACAGAATGATGCCGGCCAGCACGCCCACGCTCATAAACTGCCCCAGAATGCTGGTGAGCAACTCCATGCCGGCCGCCTTCACTACCAGATAAAACAGGTAGAGCGACATAAAGCCCAGGAAAACCTTGAGCGCAACGCTGCCCCTGAGCAGCTTGTAAAGCTGATAAAACAGCGTCGTGACCAGCAGTACGTCCACGACGTCAATCCAGCCGATGCTCAGGAAGCCAACGGAGAAGGAGCCAATCACGGGGAAATCGGGGTAGGGGTGGGCGGAAAGGTGTTCGACACGAGCTGAATAGTTTGTACGGCTTCGGCCACATCGTGGACGCGCAACAGCCGCGCCCCACCGCGCAGGGCCAGGGTATTGAGGGCAATAGTGCCGGCCAGCGCCGCTTCGGGCTGCAGGCCCAGCGGCTTGTACACCATGCTCTTGCGCGAAAGGCCCGCCAGGATGGGCAGGTTAAGCACGCGCAGCTCGGGCAGCCGCCGCAGCAGCTCGTGGCTTTGGGCCGGCGTTTTGGCAAACCCGAAACCAGGGTCGAGTACCACATCAGTTACGCCGTGGGTCCGCAGCGTGGTCAGCTTATCGCGAAAATAACGGGTCAGCTCCAGCACCAGGTCGTCTTCGTAGTGGGTTTGCTGGGTCATGGTCTGGGGCGTGCCGCGCAGGTGCATCAGAATGTAGGGTACCCCCAGCTGGCCGGCGGTGGGCAGCATATCGGCGTCGAGGGTGCCGCCGCTGATGTCGTTGAGGATGTCGGCGCCGGCGGCTACCGCTTCAACGGCCACCGCGGCCCGGAACGTATCGACCGACAGAAACGCCTCAGGAAATGCGCGCCGCACGGCCTCCAGAGCCGGCAGCAGGCGGCGCTTTTCTTCCTCTATAGAAATGTCTTCGGCGCCGGGGCGCGACGAGTAACTGCCCAGATCGAGCACGGCGGCTCCGGCGCTCAGCATGGCTTCGGCCCGGCGCAACAGCTCGGTTTCGGAGGCTACGCGGCTGCCTTCGTAGAACGAGTCAGGCGTCAGGTTGAGGATGCCCATCACCTGCGGGTGGCGCAAATCGAGCACCCGCCCACCGGGGCAGCGCAGGGTTTGGGCCGGTGAAAAGCATATATCTTGCATAGAATTGGGGGTGAGAGGAATAAAAGCTGTTATGCTGAGCATGTGGCGAATTGAGCCAGGGTCGGAGCGAAGTCGAAGCATCTCTACCGCAGGGCTAATTCTGGCGTTGGGTCTACTACTGCGGTAGAGATGCTTCGACTTCGCTCAGCATGACAGCTTCCAGTAAAATCCCATTAACCCAGACCCCAGCAACAAAATAGCCGCAAAAACTTGGAGAATCAAACTCAGCAGCAATACGACCGGGTGATTGCGCAGTGCCGGACGCTGTTTCTGGCCAAAACCCACGACTACGGCACGGCCTGGCGCATCCTGCGCCTGCCCAGTATCACCGACCAGCTGTACATCAAGGCCCAGCGCATCCGCAGCATTCAGGAAAAAGGCACCCAGCTGGTGGCCGACGGCGTGGAGGACGAGTTCGTGGCCATCGTCAACTACTGCGTTATTGCCCTGATGCAGCAAGGGCTGCCGATTGACGCGCCCCTCGACCTGGAGGCCGCCGCCGTGGCCCGCGCCTACGACGAGCAGGTAGCAGAAAACCGGCTGCTGCTGTTCGCCAAAAACCACGATTACGGCGAAGCCTGGCGGCAAATGCGCATCGAGAGCATCACCGACATCATCCTCATGAAGCTGCATCGCACCAAACAGATTGAGGACCTGGGCGGCCAGACTAAAGTGTCGGAAGGGGTGGAGGCCAACTACCGCGACATGCTCAACTACGCCGTATTTGTGCTGATCAAAATGGGCTCCGGGGATTGAACGACGTAGGGGCGGGGCTTAGCCCCGCCCCTACGCAAACCCGAATCTAAGCCGCATCTTTGCGTACTCCCCTGACCCCAACACCCCATTATGAAACAACTTACCCGAATCTGCTGGCTGCTGCTGGGTGCGGTATTTATTTTCTCGGGCCTCATCAAGCTCAACGACCCGGTGGGCACGGCCCTGAAGCTGGAGGAGTATTTCGAGGTTTTCTCGCGCGACTTTGGCTCGTTTTTCAAGTTCTTCGTCCCGCATACCCGGCTGCTAAGTATCCTGCTCAGCTCCCTGGAAGTGGTGCTGGGCGTGGCCGTGCTGCTGCGCTGGATGCTGCGCCAGACGCTATGGGTGCTGCTGGGGCTGCTCGTGTTTTTCGGCTTCCTCACCTTCTACTCGGCCGCTTTCAACAAAGTAACCGACTGCGGCTGCTTCGGCGACTTTATCAAGCTCACGCCCTGGCAGTCGTTCGCCAAGGATATGGTGCTGCTGGGCCTGTGGGCCGTGGTGTTCTTCAACGAGCGGTACCTGCGTCGGGTGTTTGCCCGCGGCACGCTGGGCGTCATGTACATTACCATTGCCTCGGCCGTGGCTATCGGCATTGGGGTGCGGGCGCTGGGCCATTTGCCCTACTTCGATTTCCTGCCCTACAAGGTGGGCAACGATATTGGGCAGCTGATGAAGCCCCGCGAGCAGGCCCGCTACCAGTATGTGATGGAGCGCAACGGTGAAAGCAAGGTTTTTGCCGATTACCCGACCGATTCGACCTGGAAATACAAGAGCATGGAAGTGCTCAACCCCGAAGCCAGCCGTCCCGTCATCACCGATTTTGCCATCTTCGACGCCGAAGGCACCGACCATACCCAGGAGGTACTGACCGGCAACAAGCTGCTGCTGATTATACAGAACGTGAACGACGCCGATCGGGACCGGTTCAAGGAGTTTAACCTGCTGCTCGAAGCCGCCGCCAAGTCGCGCAGCCAGATCAAACCGTTGATTATCACCAGCAGCAGCCCCCAGCAGTTCGATGCCTTCCGCCACGATGTAAACCTGTCCGGCACCTACTATTTCGCCGACGCCACCGTGCTCAAGTCCATGATCCGCTCCAACCCCGGTCTGATCCTGCTGCAAAACGGCGTGGTGCTGAGCAAATATCACTACCACGATATTCCGGATGCCAGCAAGCTGGAAGAAGCGTTGTAGCGGTTAAGGGGAGGAACTGTCATGCTGAGCGCAGCCGAAGCATCGCTACTGCAATGCTAATTCTGACATCAGGAAATTACTATTGCGGTAGCGATGCTTCGGCTGCGCTCAGCATGACAGTTGCCCTCTACCAATTAAGTGTCAACCAATGATTCGTTTTATCCTGAGCAGGCTGTGGCAGGGGGCGTTGGTGCTGGTGGGCGTGGCCTGCACGGTATTTTTCCTGTTTCAGGTGCTGCCCGGCGACCCAGTGGCCCTGCTGGCCGGCCAACGCTCCGACGCCGCCACCCGCGCCGCCATTGCCGCCGACCTGGGCCTCGACCAGCCCCTGCCGGGCCAGCTGCTGGGCTACCTCAACGATGTGTCGCCGCTGGGTCTGCACCCGCGTGATTCGGCCGGCGTGGCCCGCTATGGAGGCTTCACACTGTTACCGCTGGGCTCCGAGCGGGCATTGGTGCTGAAAGCGCCCTACCTGCGCCGCTCTTTCCAGAGCAATAAGGAGGTGCTCAGTATTCTGCTCGACCATTTTACCGGCACGCTCTGGCTGGCGCTGGCCGCCATGCTGCTGGCCACCGTGGTGGGCATTGCGCTGGGCATGGTGGCCGCGCTGCGGGCCCACACTTGGCTCGACCGCACGCTGGTTTCAACCTCCATTCTGGGCATTTCGGTGCCCTCCTTCGTAGCCGGTATTCTGGTGGCCATCACGTTTGGCTACTACTGGAGCAGCTACACCGGCCTCAACCTCACGGGCCAGCTCTACGAAACCGACCCTTTCACGGGCCGCCACCTGGTGCTCAAAAATCTGTTGCTGCCGGCGCTGGCGCTGGGCGTGCGGCCGCTGGCCATCATCGTGCAGCTCACCCGCTCCTCTATGCTCGACGTGCTGAGCCAGGACTACATCCGCACGGCCCGCGCCAAGGGCCTGTCGGAGTACCGGGTAGTGATGGGCCACGCGCTTAAAAACGCGCTGAATCCGGTGGTAACGGCCGTATCGGGCTGGCTGGCCTCGCTCATGGCGGGCGCCTTTTTCATTGAGTATATCTTCAACTGGAAAGGCCTGGGCACCGTCACGCTGCGGGCCGTCGAAAACCTCGATTTCCCGGTGGTAATGGGCGCCACCGTGTTTATTGCCGCGCTATTCGTGCTGGTAAATATCGTGGTCGACATCTTCTACGCCTTGCTTGACCCGCGGGTAAAACTGGGGTAGGAGCTGTTTAGGACACCAGTTAGCACGTCATGCTGATTGATTTTGAGTATTTTCTGAACAGATTCGTAGTCCTCTAAGGTAAGAGTGTGCGGGTTGTAGGTGCGCTTGATTTCTCCGTAACTTCCTGATCCCGGCTTTCGCGCTTCGTGCATTTTTTCAAATGAAAGCTCCCTTTCCACCTCACACAAAATGCGTCTATATCTGATTGGCATGCCGGGGGCGGGTAAAACCACTTTGGGGCGGAGCCTGGCCCAGAGCTACGGGGTACCGTTTGTTGACCTCGATGCGGAAATTGTGGAGCGGGAGCAGCGCAGTATTTCGGAGTTGTTTGTCGGGCAAGGCGAGGAATACTTCCGCCAGTGCGAGGCCGATGCGCTGCGTGCCGTGGTAGCCCGCTATCCGGTCCTGGTGCTGGCCACCGGCGGCGGTACGCCCTGCTTCCACCAAAACCTGGAGTTGCTGCTCGAAACCGGTCTTACGCTTTACCTGGCCGTACCGGTGCCCGAGTTGGTGCGCCGCCTGCAGCATGCGGCCTCGGTTCGCCCGCTATTGGCCGCCACGCCCGATGCGGCCGCTCTCGAAGTGCGCCTGCGTGAAACCTTAGCCGCCCGGCAGCGGTTCTACGAGCGCGCTCCGTTGCGCTGCACCGCGCCCACCTGCTCGCCCGAAGTCGTTCGGCGGCTGGTAGCACGCTATTCTACTACTGCTTAGGTATGCGAAACCCGTCTTTGCGTGGGGTTTGTGTATTTTTGCGCTTCACTATTGCTTACTGGTATGAATACTGCCCCCGAAACCGCGGAAGTTAACGCCCCGCTGGTAACGCCGGTCAAAACGCCCGACGCCATCAAGCCCAAGCACAAGGGCTCCGCCCGCCTGTTCAAAAACCCCACGCTGGAGCGGCTTACGCACACGCATATTGCCGGTCCGCTCACCATCTTCTTTTCGGTGGCAGCCGTGAGCCTGTACTACAGCCTCAGCCGCGACTTGCTGACGGGCCTGTCGGCTTTTGGGCTGTTTCTGGGCGGCTGGCTGCTCTTTACACTGGCCGAGTACCTGATGCACCGCTATGTGTATCACCTCAACACCAGCACCCCGGCCCGCGCCAAGTTTCAGTACACCATGCACGGGGTACACCACGAGTTCCCGAAAGACAAGACCCGCCTGGCCATGCCGCCCATCCTGACGGTGTTCGTGGCGTCGCTGCTGTTCTTCATCTTCCGTTTCACGCTCGGCAATGCCGGTTTCGGGGTATTAGCCGGTTTCGTGTTCGGCTATGCGCTCTACCTGTTTGTGCACTACGCGTTGCACGTATATGCCCCACCGAAAAACTTCCTCAAATTCTGGTGGCACCACCATGCCATGCACCACTACAAGCAAGACGAAATTGCCTTTGGCGTCAGCACCACCCTCTGGGACCACATAGTAGGCACCATGCCTGATAAGAAAGCCAAGTAAGATTTTGATTGGC
>NZ_JABKAU010000006.1 GCF_013377885.1 Hymenobacter lapidiphilus | reverse complement strand
TTTCCGTGAACGGTAGAAATCAGCTCGGCACCTGGTGGCCAGTTGGCCTCAATGGGGCAGCGCGAGTTTAAGAAACCCGTCTACGATTCAAAGTTTACGAAACGCGCCAAGTAGATGAGTTTCGTAAACTCCCAAACCGGAGCCTGGTCCCTCGGCAAAGTACCACGCTGGCCGTGCCCCAGCAAGAAGCCAAAAACCGCACATATTCCGAGGTGGGTCGGATAACACCGATTATGTAAAGAGACTATTCCTAAAATAACCTCTAGCTTCCTATTATTGTCCACTACTGTCTAAATGCTATTCCAGAAAGCTAAATTCATTGCGCCGCCAGCTACAAAAAGCCATAACTTGTTCTGTCCTTGGGTCTTACTAAAACTAAAGAAGTGAGATTGACCTCTGGCGAGACGGAAAGTATTCGGTTGAGGAAAAAGATGTTAGCGTGGTAAGGTCTTGCTATTCATCGAAGCTTTTCGCTGAGTTAAAAATGACTAGCCTCGTTGTCCTTTGGGCGCTTTGCTCGTAATGAGAGGTCATCAAACCCCCACTGCCTCGATGGCACGTCGGTAGCAGGCTTCATAAAGGGGATAAGTGCTGCTAAGAAAATGTTTGGCAGAGAACATCAGGCTGGGGGCAGCAGAGTATCTTTACCTCACTAGCACTTACTTGCTCGCGCAGTACAGCGGCTTGTTAACCCAACCCCAGCCTGGCATTTCGGTTGTTTGCTGATTTCGGCAGTCTTTCGCTTCCCCGGACTTCACCAGGGCTTCATTTCTGCCTGCCAGTTTTACGCCCACAATTTTCCTTCATGGCCGATTCTCTTGCTTCCGTCGATTTTCAAGGGCTGTTCCGGACGCTGCCGGGTGCCTACCTGCTATTGGCCCCCGATGGCACCATCCTCGACAACTCCGACAAGCACGTGGCCGTGTCGATGCTTCCCCGCGAACAGGCGGTGGGGCGCTACATTTTCGATGCCTACCCCGGCGACCCCCAAAGCCAGGCCGACCTGCTGGCCTCGCACGAGGAAGTGCGGCGTACTTTAAGGTCTCATGTGATGCCGCTGCTGCGCTACGACATTGCGCGGCCCGCCGCGCAGGGCGGTGGCACCGAGGAGCGGTACTGGCAGATTACCCACCATCCCCAGCTCGACGCTTACGGCGAGCTGCTGTACATTCTGCAAGCATCGGAGGACGTGACCGAGGCCACGCTGGCCGCCCGGCACGCCGCCGAGGTACAGCGCGAGCTCAATGAGGTCACCGAGCGCAACCGCTTCGTCCTCGAAAACCTGCCCATACTGGTATGGACCACCCAGCCCGACGGCACTGCCGAATTCTTCAACGCCCGCTGGACTGATTTCACCGGCCGCTCCCTGGCCGATACCTTGGGTTGGGGCTGGGTGGCCGACCTGCACCCCGACGATGTGGCCCCCACCACCGCCCGCTGGGAAGCCGCCCGCCAGCAGGGCAGCGCTTACCAGGCCGAGTACCGCATGCGGCGGCACGACGGCAGCTACCGCTGGCACCTGGCCACAGGTGTGCCACGCCTGGGTCCCGACGGTCAGATTCAGATGTGGGTGGGCTGCAATGCCGACATTCACGAGCAAAAACTTATGGTAACAGAGCTGCTGGAAGCCAATGAGCAGCAGGCCTTGCTTTCCGACCAGGCCTACGAACAGTACCAGTGGGCCCAGCAGCAGCGCCAAATTCTGCTGGACCTCTTTGCCGATGCCCCGGCCATGATTAGTGTAGTGCGCGGCCCCGAACATCGCTACGAGTTTGCCAACACTAGCTTTCAGGAGTCGGTGGGCCAGCAAGACCTGGTGGGCAAAACCGTGGCCGAGGTGTTTCCCGAAATTGTGAGCCAGGGCATCATTGCCATCCTCGATGGCGTGTTTAGTACCGGTGAGCCCATGGTGGGCAACGAGCTGTTGGTGCAGCTGGCCGGCCCCGACGGCCAGTTGCGCGACTGTTACTTCAACTTTTCCTACCAGCGCTTCGAGGAAAACGGCCGGCCAGCCGGTATCACAGCCTATGCCTCCGATGTGAGTGAGTTGGTGCGCACCCGCCAAGCCCTGGAGCAGCTCCGCGGCCAGACGCCGGACGTCCCCGCCGATAGCGACTTGGTCTTTTGAGCAAAGGCCTGCTCGTGCTTCCCCATCTACCCGCCTTCTGTAATCTCCGGCATGCCTCTCTCTTCTTTCGACTTTCAACAGGCCCGCGTCAAGCAAGTCCTTTTTAAGTCACGGCTGCGCTCGGTGCTCTACGGGGTGCGCGAAGCCGAGCCGGCCCTGTTTACCTACGCCGAAAACCCACTGGGCCAATGGATTCAAACGGTGTTAAAGCCTGAACTGGGCAGTCAGCCCGCCGTGCATGAGCTGGAAAACACGCTGCAGCAAATGCTGGGTACCAGCTTCGAGCTGGCCAACCGCTACCAGCGCGGCCTAATTGAGGAGGCCCGCGCCGGCCTCGACCAGATTAATACCTTCGCCGACCAGATCGAAAACCAGTTGCTTTCGCTGGAAAGTCACCTGTAGCCCAGACTGCAATGGTGCTTTGAACGAAGGAACCGCGTAACGTCAGTAGGACTTATGAGTTCGGACTGTTTTCGAGTATAGCAGGGGCATATTATGCATACAGGACTTGCGCAAAACGGCAACGAGACGCGAAGCCGAAGCTTCGCGTCTCGTTGCCGTTTTACTGAGTGAGGGTGTTCAATAAGATGCGGAACCAGAGCTTGGCGCTACAGGCTTGCAGCCTTCTTTTGCGTAAGCGCTATCGTTGAACGCCTACCGCTACCGCATCAATAGCCCGTTGGTAGCAGGCTTCATAAAGAGGCACCACGGTATCGAGAGCGAAGGTTTCGGCGCGGGCGTGGGCGGCAGCCTTGAAGCGGGGCAGGTTCTCGTCGTCGAGCACATACAGGGCGTTTTTTACCATGTCGGCCACGTCACCTACATTGCTGACCATGCCGGTTACGCCGTGCTCATTCAGCTCGGGAATGCCGCCGGCGTTGGTGCTGATAACCGGTACCTCGCAGGCCATAGCCTCCAGGGCCGCCAGGCCGAAGCTCTCCTTCTCGGAAGGCATCAGGAATAAGTCGGCAATGCTGAGCACTTCCTCCACGGCTTCGAGCTTGCCCAGGAAGCGGATATCCTGGCACAGGCCAATGTCGCGGCAGAGCTTTTCGATACGCGGACGGTCGGGGCCGTCGCCGACCAGCAGCAGCTTGGCCGGCATCTGGGCGCGCACGCCAGCGAAAATGTGCACCACATCATCCACCCGCTTCACCGAGCGGAAGTTGCTGGTGTGCACCAGCAGCTTTTCGCCCTCGGGGGCAATAGCGGCCTTGAAGTGGTTTTTGGCCTGCTTCTGAAAGCGCTCCAGATTGATGAAGTTCGGAATGACCTCGATTTCCTTCTCGATAGCGAAGTACTCGTAGGTTTCGCGCCGCAAATCGGCCGATACGGCCGTTACGCCGTCGCTCTGGTTGATGCTGAACGTAACCACCGGCTCGTAGCTGGCATCTTTGCCCACCAGTGTAATATCGGTGCCGTGGAGCGTGGTTACCACCGGAATGCGGATGCCGCGGGTAAGCAGAATCTGCTTTGCCATGAAGGCGGCCGAGGCGTGCGGAATGGCGTAGTGCACATGCAGCACGTCGAGCTTCTCGTTCTGGGCAATGTCCACCATTTTGCTGGCCAGCGCCAACTCGTACGGCGGAAACTGGAAAAGCGGATAGGGGGGGATGTATACTTCGTGGTAGAACAGGTTCTCGTTGAAGAAATCCAGGCGTACCGGCTGGCTGTAGGTAATGAAGTGGACGCGGTGTCCACGCTGTGCCAGGGCCTTACCCAACTCGGTAGCCACGACGCCCGAGCCGCCGAAAGTGGGATAACAGACGATGCCGATGTTCATGGGAGCTTTAGCTTGCGCCGTTGCGAGAACGGCTGAGGGAGTGAGGGGAATGATGTATTGCTGTAAGTGCAGAATTCACTATCAATTCTTTATCATAGCACCAATTGCATATAAAGCTTCTTCGTTTTGAGCGAGAATGTTACGTCTTCGCCAATTGCTAAGAGTAAGAATGTACATATAGAATCCTACTCTATTGTGAGCAACAAAGCAGTTGCTTCGCAAGACAAAGGAAGCGGTATCTTGAGAATGAGCTTTTAAGATTTTAAAAATGCTTTGCACACTATCAATCTCTATCAATTGCGAAAAAGCAGCACTGCGTATTATTGGATAGGGTGAATCTGTGAGTTCTCTTAATTCCTCAACACTTGCCAACTTCCTAAGAACTAAATAATGATGATAAGCGGCTGTAGGTATCCCCGCTAGACCTACCGGCTTTATATCTAGAGTGGAATCATTACTCATTGACTTGACGAGCTTGCGTACCGCAGCTCTGAGATGGTGGGTATTGTTAGTGGGTTGGGCGTAAACACTGTATGTAAGCCCAAGTGATAAAAGCAGCCAGAGTAAGAATTTCATATCATTCACTAGACAAAAAACCGGCGGCGAGTTGCTCCTAGCTGGAACGCCTCGCCGCCGGTTGCGGAATCAAATAAACGGAAATGCCGGACAACAGGTCATGACTTTTGCAGTGCCTTGTAAATGACGTCGTGAATACGGGTGCGGATGTTGTACTGCACCAGTTTCTTGTTGCCGGCGTCGGGGTATACGCGGTTAGAAAGGAAGATGTACATGATTTTGTTTTCCGGGTCCATCCAGACGCAGGTGCCGGTGAAGCCGGTGTGGCCGAACGTGCTGGCCGGCGACAGATTACTGGTGGGACCTTCGGGCTTGCTTGGGTCGCCCCGGTCCCAGCCCAGGCCGCGGCGGCTGCCCGCTTCGATACCACGGGCAAACTCAGTCACTATCGGCGTCTGGAAGAACCGCTGCCCGCCATAGCGGCCGTTCTGCAGGTTCATCTGCATGAGCACGGCCAGGTCGTTGGCGTTGGCAAACAGGCCGGCATGGCCGCCCACCCCGCCTACTAAGGCTGCAGTTTGGTCGTGCACGCTGCCCTGCAGCAGGGTGCGGCGGTAATAGGTGTCGTTTTCGGTGGGCGCAATGCACGACTTTGGAAACTTGTCGAGCGGGTTGTAGGTCATCGAGTTCAGGCCCAGCGGGCGGTAGAACTGCTTGGCCAGGAACTGCTCGATTGGCTGCTGGAGGAGCTTTTCGGCCAGTCGCTTCATCACAATGAAGCTCAGATCAGAATATTCGACCGGGTACTTGCCCTTCACTTTGGGCAGCAGCGCCGACTCCTGTACCCAGTTCCACACCGCATCGTCGGAGGAGGAGGCACTGAACAGGTTGGGCGTTACCTCGCGCGAGAATTTGGGCGACTCGGTGCTGGCGTAGAACTCGGGCTTGGGGCCGCTGCTGGTAATGGTTCGCTCCCAGGTGGGAATACCGGGCTTGAGGCCGGCGTGGTGCATGAGCACGTCGCGCACCGTCATGTCCTTTTTGTTGGTCGTCTTCAGCTCCGGGAGGTAAGTGGCTACCTTTTCATCAAGGCTGAGGCGGCCTTCATCCTTGAGCCACATAATGGCCTGGAGCGTGCCAGCGACTTTGGTTATCGAGGCCAAGTCGTAGAGCGTACCATTGTTGACGGCCTGGGTTTTGTCGTAGGTGTAGAATCCGTAGCTTTTGTCGAACACCACCATCCCGTCTTTGGCTACCAGCACCTGGCAGCCGGGGGCGGCGGCGTAGGCCACGGCCTCCAGGGCCACGTTATCAATCTGGGCCAGAATGCGGGAGTCGAGGCCTACTTCTTCGGGCGTGCCGTAGCGCAGGCGGCGAAAATCGGGGGTAGGCAGGCCCTGGCCGGCTTTCAGGTTTTCTGACACCGTAACCGGCAGACGGCCCTTGGCCGGCAGCGCCCCAAACAGCACCTGTGGCACAACCAGCTGCGAGGCGAAATTGTCTTCGTAGCCGCACACTAGGTTGCGGCTGGTTTCTACATTTTTGAGGGCGTAAGCATTGCCAAACATTACCACTACCGTTTTCAGGCGTGGGTTGGCCTGCAGCGTCTTCAGAAACTTCAGGGCCCCGTCGCCGAGCCCGTAGTTGTGGACCGGCGTGTTGTTCATATTGTGCAGGCTAACCACCACTACGTTGTAGGGCGCCAGCTGCCGGCCGATACGGTTGAAGGTAGAGTCGGGGGCGTAGCGGTTGGGCACGGCGTACACCGGTCCGCTCTGGTACTTGCCCATCGTTTCGCGGTAGGTATCCGCCTGCGAGCCAATGGTAATAGAGGCAATGCGCAGCGTATCGAGGCGCTGGAAGGGCAGAATATCGTCGTCGTTCTTAACTACCGTAACGGCGTGCTCATAAATCTGCTGCTGCACCATGCGGCTCAGGGGCCGGTTCAGGTTGGCCATCAGGTTGGGCACATCTACCGGGCGGTAGTGGTTGAGGCCGGCCCAGAACTTGGCCCGCAATATTTTGCGCACCCGCGAATCCACATCGGCCTGCGCCAGCTTGCCTTCTGCAATGGCCTCCTTTATCTTCTGCACGGCCATCGGCACATCCTCCGAAAACAGCAGTACGTCGTTGCCGGCCAGCAGGGCCAGGGCATCCAGCTCGCCGCCCTTGTACAGGTTCGATACGCTCTTCATGTTGAGCGCATCGGTGAACACCAAGCCCCGGAAATCCATTTTCTCCTTGAGCAGGCCGGTTACCAGGTTGGGCGAAATGGTAGCCGACAGCGTGCGGCTGGTATCGAGCAGCGGCACGTAGAGGTGGCCTACCATCACGCCCATCACGCCCTGGTCGATGGCGCGGCGGAAGGGGTAGAGGTCGATGTTGGTGAGGCGGGACAGGTCAGAGTTGATAACCGGCAGCGCTACGTGCGAGTCCACGTCGGTGTCGCCGTGGCCGGGGAAGTGCTTGACCACGGCCATCACGCCGTGGTCTTGCAGGCCGCGGATGTAACGCACGCCGCGGGCGGCTACCTGCTCCTTGTCTTCGCCGAACGAGCGGTTGCCGATAACCGGGTTGCTGGGGTTGGAATTGACGTCGATGACGGGCGAGAAGCTCACGTGGACGCCCAGCGTTTTGAGGTTGAGCGCAATTTCGCGGCCCATCTGGTACACGTACTCGTCGTCGTCCATGGCGCCCAGCGTCATGCCTTTGGCAAAGTGCATGCTCGAATCGAGGCGCATATCGAGGCCCCACTCGGCGTCCATGGCAATAAGCAACGGCACCTTGGAGGCAGCCTGATAGCGGTTGGTCAGGCTGGCCTGCCGGCGCGGACCGCCCTGCAGAAACATCAGCCCGCCAATGCCATAGTTCTTCACCAGAAACTCGGTGTACTGAACGTGCTTACGGTCTTTGTTGGAGTAGGCGGCCACCATAAACAGCTGGCCCAGGCGCTGTTCGGGCGTGAGGCCCGTAAACACGCTGTCAACCCACTGCTGCTCGGCGGCAGTCATAGGCCGGCCCATGTCGGCCGGCGGTGGGGCGGAGGAGGAAACAAACAGGCCGGTGAGGGCCAGGACCAGCAAAAAAAGCCCAATCCTAAATTCTTTGCGCATCGGCCCCGGTGATTCTGACTAAATTGGTACTAACGGATGACGAGCCGAAAAAAAGTAATTTTGCTCCTTCAACCAAGGTCTGGACAATAGTTGGCCGCATGTTACGCAACCGTTACCGCCTTTACAACCCGGCCGCTCACCCCGCCCAACGCCGAAGCTAGCCGATTGGTGTCGGCGCGGCCTGCCAAAGTTGGCTGCAAACTTACGGAGAAATTCCCGACGCCGGTTGTTATCAGGCGGATAGAATCAAAATGCCAGCCGTAAAAAGGGCAAAAAAAGAATGTGTTATGCTGAACGTAGCGGAGCGGAGTTGACGTATTGCTACCGCTTTGTTGCAGTGATAATGCAATGAAGTAGTAGAGATGCTTCGGCTGCGCGGACGCCAGATGAGGCATGACGATTTGCTATTACCCCTTACCCCTTCACCTGCTATATTCTAGCTCCCAACTCCTCGCTTCCTCTAAAAATGCCCGATATTATTCAACTGCTGCCCGAGTACCTGGCCAACCAGATTGCGGCCGGCGAAGTGGTGCAGCGCCCGTCTTCGGCCGTAAAGGAGCTGCTCGAAAACGCCGTGGACGCCGGTGCCACCCAGGTGCAGCTGATTGTGAAAGACGCCGGCAAGCAGCTGGTGCAGGTAGTGGACAACGGGGCCGGTATGAGCCCGACCGATGCGCGCATGAGCCTGGAGCGCCACGCCACGAGTAAAATCCGCACCACCGACGACCTGTTCCGCATCCGGACGCTGGGTTTCCGGGGCGAGGCGCTGGCCTCCATTGCCGCCGTGGCCCAACTGGAGTTGCGCACCAAAACCCGCGACCAGGACACCGGCACGCTGCTGCTGGTAGAAGGCTCGCAGATTACGAGCCAGCAGCCCGTGGCCTGCCCCGACGGCACGAGCATCAGCATGAAAAACCTGTTTTTCAATGTGCCGGCCCGCCGCAACTTCCTCAAGAGCAATGCCGTGGAGATGCGGCACATTCTCGACGAGTTCCAGCACGTGGCGCTGGCCAATCCGGGTATTGCGTTTTCGCTGTTTCAGAACGACCTGGAGGTGTTCAACCTGCCGGCCGGCAAGCTGGGGCAGCGGATTGTGGCGCTGCTGGGCAACGGCTATAAGGAGCAGCTGGCGCAGGTGGACGAGGAAACCCCGTTTCTGACGGTGCACGGCTTTATCGGCAAGCCCGAGTCGGCCAAGAAAAGCCGGGGCGACCAGTTCTTCTTCGTCAACAACCGCTTCATCCGCTCGGCCTACCTCAACCACGCCGTGCTCACGGCCTACGAGGGCCTGCTGCCCAAAGACACGCATCCGTTCTACGTGCTGTTTCTGGACCTCGACCCCAAGAGCATCGACATCAACGTGCACCCCACCAAAACCGAAATCAAGTTCGAGGACGAGAAAACGGTGTACGCTATTGTGCGCTCGGCCGTAAAGCAGAGCCTCGGCTTGCACAACATGGCGCCTTCCCTCGATTTTGCGGGTGATGTGAACTTCGGTGCCATCCGGCCGCTGCAGCTTTCGGGCAACGAGCGGAACCCGTTCGACGACAATGCCGGCCGGCCCGATGCGCTGGCGGCTGCGGCCAGCGCCGCCAATAGCCTGGCTAACCCGCGCTCCGCCGGCCGAACCGCCAGCGCCTTCGAGCGGCCCCTCACGCCCCGGCCCACCGAGCAGGCCAAGCAGGAGCTGGAGGATTTCTACCGGAGCCTAAGCCGAGTAAATCTGCCCGACGTGGAGCACGAGGCCACCGCCGCCGGCGTAACCGTGCCCAAGGTGCCGGTGTTGCCGCCACCCACCACGCCGCCCGCCGCCGAAATCGTAGACCCCGAAACCGGCGAAGTACTGACCTCCGTTCCGGCCGAAGCAACCCCGCCCGCGCCGGAAACAGCGCCGCAACCGGCCGCCCCGCTGGCGGGCACGGCCGCCGCGCCCGAGCTGCCGCTGCTGGAGTCGAGTACCGGACCGGGCAACAAGGTGCTGCAGCTGCACCAGCAGTATTTGCTGGTGCCGGTGAAGTCGGGCGTGATGCTGATTGACCAGGTAGCGGCCCGCGAACGAATCCTGTTCGAGCAGTACGCCCAGGCCCTGGAGCGCGACGTGAGTGCCTCCCAGACGCTGCTGTTCCCGCGCACCATCACCTTCACTCCCCAGGATTTTGCTATTCTGCGCGAAGTAGAGGACGCGCTGCGGGCCCTGGGTTTCCGCTTCACCGATTTCGGCCGCCACACCATTGCCGTCGAGGGCATCCCGGCCGATGTGCCGGCCCGCGACGAGAAGGAGCTGCTGGAGGGCCTGATTGAACAGTTCCGCAACGGTGGCTCCGTGAAGCTTGACCGGCGCGAGCAGATGGCCCGCGCCCTGGCCCGCCGCGTGGCCGCCAGCGCCGCCGGAGCCCGCCTCTCGGAGCGCGAAATGACGACCATCGTCGACAAGCTCTTTGCCTGCAGCGTGCCCAACTACACCCCCGACGGCCGCCGCACCCTCGTACTGCTGGAGTTAGGCCAGCTACGGGAGCTATTCGGGTAGAATAGGGTTAAAAAGGCGCGGCAAAAAGAGAACGTCATGCTGAGCGGAGTCGACGCATCTCTACCGCTTCCTTGGAAATAACGCCTCATCTGGAACAACGGCTCAACGAAGCGGTAGACATGCTTCGACTCCGCTCGGCTTCGCTCAGCATAACGTTCCTTTGTATTCTTGTTCTCTACTGCTCGCTCTCCGTTTCCTGCTTGCAGTTCCTTCCTTCTCGCTTCTAGCTCCCTCTATATGTTTCAACTCACGCCGACGGTTCGCAACCTGCTCATCGCCAACGTGGTATTTTTTCTGCTGGACAATCTTATGCCGGGTGGGCTGGGTCTGTTGGCGCTCTACCCGGTGGGCTCCCAGTTTTTCCAGCCGTGGCAGTTTCTAACCTATATGTTCATGCACGGCGGCATCGGGCATATTTTCTCCAATATGTTTGGTCTGATGGTATTCGGGCCGCTACTGGAGCAGCGCTGGGGCGGGCAGCGGTTCCTCACATTCTGGCTGATTTGCGGGCTCGGTTCGGGTATGCTTTATTCGGGCCTGCGCTATTACGAGATGAACAAGATGCGCCACGACATTGAGGTCTTCCAACAAGACCCTTCAGATGTGCATTTGATGGATTTCGTGCAGAACAATTTCAAAGCCTATGCTGAGGCCTACAAGCCTAACATAAGTCAGCTTCATGAAACGCCTAATGATCAGCGCCTAATTCAGGATATTCTTACTGATATGGGCAAGGCATATGAAGGCAGCCTCAACTTGCCGATGGTGGGAGCTTCAGGGGCCCTGTTCGGGGTACTGTTCGCCTTTGCCTACCTGTTTCCGAATACCACGCTCTTTATATTTCCGCTGCCCGTACCCGTCAAGGCCAAATATCTGGTGCCGGTTTATGGTCTGTACGAACTCTACAGCAGCGTTAATCAGGTTCCTGGCGATAATGTGGCCCACTTTGCCCACGTAGCCGGTTTGCTGGTTGGTTTCGTTCTGGTGATGTTCTGGGAGCGGGGCCGCAAGCAGTTTTACTAGTATTTCGGTTATAGTTGCTCGTTTTTTGCTTTTCGTTGTTTAAAGAACTCAGCGGAAAGCAGCAAATCACAACGAGCCACCGCCCGCGAGAAACGAATAACAAGAAACGACCAACGAGATGAGTGTTTTCAACGATATCCGCACCGCGTTCAGCCGCCGCGATAATGCGCTCAACCAGCTGCTGCTCATCAACGTGCTGGTGTTCGTGTTTCTGGTGCTCACCGAGGCTATC
The DNA here is from genome assembly GCF_013377885.1 of Hymenobacter lapidiphilus. Lineage (GTDB taxonomy): Bacteria > Bacteroidota > Bacteroidia > Cytophagales > Hymenobacteraceae > Hymenobacter > Hymenobacter lapidiphilus. The sequence continues at coordinate 154,547 of NZ_JABKAU010000006.1, read as the reverse complement.
ATGTTCCTATCGGGGGCACAGTACTACCCCAATATCATCCGCCAGTTTGCGCTGCCCTCCGACCTGCCCGGCCTGTTGCGGCACCCCTGGACGGTGCTCACCTATGCCTTCACTCACGAGAAATTTCTGCACATATTCTTCAACCTCATCAACCTGTATTTCTTCGGGGCATTAGTGCGCGAATACCTAGGCGACCGGCGCCTGGTAAGCGTGTATATTCTGGGTGCGCTGGCCGGGGCGCTGTTTTTCGTGCTTGCCTACAACCTGCTGCCTGCCCTGAGTCCGGCTCTGGGTACTACCGTAATTGGGGCTTCAGCGGGCGTTACGGCCATTATTATGGCTGCCGCCACTCTTATGCCCGAGTACCAGTTCAACCTGATTCTGCTCGGCCCGGTGCGCATCAAGTACATTGCCGCCGTTGTGATTGTGCTGTCGGTGCTGGCCATCAACCAGGGTAACCCCGGCGGCGGCATTGCCCACATCGGTGGGGCAGTGCTGGGCTACATCTTCATCCGGCAGCTGCGCGCCGGCCGCGACCTGGGACGCCCGGTGCAGGCCGTGGGCGACTGGGTTGGCCGCTTGTTCTCCAAGCGCCCTAACCTGCGCGTCACGCATCGTACCCCTGCCGCAGCCTCCGTTGCTACCGCCAAAGGCACCGCCCCCGCCGCCAGCCGCAAAGCCAGTACCTCCCAACCCGCCGAAGAGGAAATCGACCTCATCCTCGACAAAATCTCCCATTCCGGCTACGAAAGCCTCTCTAAGGAAGAAAAACAGAAGCTATTCAAAGCCAGTCAACAATAAATCACAGATGTGGCAGATGGTGCAGATAACGCAGATTCGTTTTGGAGGTTAATTTGTGCTGATTGGCTGTGCTCTCACGAACTTTCGGGTTGATAGGAGCACAGGATTTCAGTTGAAAATGACTTTAGCTGAACTATACCAAAAAAGCCAAACGGCCGCCCTGCATGATGCAGGGCGGCCGTTTGGCTTTGCAGAGAACTGGAAAACCGGGAGTCCGGTATGCCTCTAAGCTCTAAGCTCTAAGCTCTAAGCGTTGGCTTGGTTCATTTTGTCCAGGGCATCCATTACCTCTTTCACGTGGCCGCGGGAGGTTTCGAGCAGGGCTTTCTCGTCGTCGTTGAGCTGCAGCTCAATCACTTTCTCGATGCCGTTTTTGCCCAGGATAACCGGAGCACCGAGGTACACGCCGTCCATGCCGTACTCGCCTTCGAGCTTCACACACACGGGGAACACGCGACGCTGGTCGCGTACAATGGCTTCTACCATCTGGGCGGCAGCCGCGCCGGGCGCGTACCAGGCCGAAGTGCCCATCAGTTTCACCAGCTCGCCGCCGCCTACGGCCGTGCGCTGCACGATGGCGTCAAGCTCCTCTTTGCCGATGAGTTCGGTAACGGGAATACCGCCCACAGTGGTGTAGCGGGGCAGGGGCACCATGGTGTCGCCGTGGCCACCCATGAGCACTGCCTGAATGTCTTTGGGGCTCACGTTGAGCGCCTCCGCCAGGAAGGCGCGGTAGCGGGCCGTGTCGAGGATGCCAGCCATGCCGAACACCTTGGTCCGGTCGAGGCCGGAGGTAAGGTGGGCCTGGTAGGTCATCACGTCGAGCGGGTTGCTGACGATGATGATGATGGCGTTGGGCGAGTGTTTCACTACCTGCTCGGTCACCGATTTTACGATGCCGGCGTTGGTCGAAATCAGGTCGTCGCGGCTCATGCCGGGCTTGCGGGGCAGGCCCGAAGTAATCACTACTACTTCCGAACCAGCGGTGCGCGAGTAGTCGTTGGTTACGCCCACAGTGCGCGAGTCGTAGCCGATAACAGGGGATTTCTGCCAGATATCGAGGGCTTTGCCTTCGGCGAAACCTTCCTTAATGTCAACCAGAACAATCTCGTTGGCAATTTCGCGGGTGGCCAGTACATCGGCGCAGGTCGCGCCTACATTGCCGGCTCCAACTACGGTAACTTTCATTGAGCGGTGGAATTTGGGTGTGGATATTGGGATGCGCGTAAAGCTACGGCATAGAGTTTAGAAGTCAGGAGTTGGAAGTGAGAAGGGAGTACAGAGAAGTGAGTGGTGAGAAGAAAGAACGGTCATTCTGAGTGCAGCGCAGCGGAGTCGAAGAATCTCTACCGCTTCGTTGCGTCCGACTGAGTTACCATTGCAGTAGATATTCTTCGACTGCGGCTGCGCCCCTGGCTCAATTCGCCACATGCTCAGAATGACGTTCCTTTTCTCCCCTCCCCAACTCACATCCGCCGCACCAGCAGCACCCGTTCCGTCTCGGGCGATACCTTGAACCGGTCGTCGGGGCGGTGGCCGATAACCCACACGATTTTGCCGTCGGCCGACACCAGTACCCACACGCTGTCTTTTAGGTTGAGGGGCACTTTCTGGTCGATGAGGAAGTCGGAGAGCAGCTTTTTGCCCTTCATGCCGATGGGCATAAACCAGTCGCCTTCCTGCCAGGGACGCACCGTGAGCGGGAATTTGAGCACATCGGCGTCGAGGGCGGCCAGGGCTTTACCGCGGGGCGGCTCGTAGCCTTCCGGCACTTCGAGCAGCTCGGTGCGCAGGTGCAGGCCATCAATTTTAAGTACTTCCTGGCCCGCTTGGAGCTGGTAGGTACCGAACTGGCTGAGCCGGCGCGGCGTGATGACGAGCTGCTCCCGATCCTTCACCAGCAGGTGGGTCGGCGACTCGAAGCGGCGGCCCGGCTCGGCCCCGAAGCTGCGCACGATGTCCTTTACCACCGGGTAGGCGAAGCCGAAGGGCCGCAGCAGCTCGTGCAGCACCAGGGCCGTAGCGGCGGTGTTCTGCAGCAGCCGGATGTCGAGGTAAGTGGCTTCGGGTTCGGTGCGCTGGGCCTGGGCGGCGGTGTCGGCCACGTAGCGGCGCACGATTTCCTCGGCCCCGCCCACCCGCTCGGCCGTGGTGCTCATGGTGTGGTCGAGGTTGGGGTTGATGTCGCGCAGCACCGGCAGCACCTCCAGGCGCAGGCGGTTGCGCTGGTATACCGGCGAGTCGTTGCTGGCATCCTCACGCCAGATGAGGCGGTTTTCCACCACATAGTCGAATAAATCGGGCTTGCTCACGGCCAGCAGCGGGCGCACGAGGTGGCCGGTTTTTGCCCGGATGCCATGCAGCCCGGCCAGGCCGGTGCCGTGGGTGAGGTTGAGCAGCATGGTTTCGGCCGCGTCGCGCTGGTGGTGGGCGGTGGCAATGGCGGCGTAGCCCTGCTGGGCCCGCACCCGCTCAAACCACTCGTAGCGCAGGGCCCGGGCCGCCATCTGGGTTGAGATGCCCTCCTGCTCGGCGAACTTCTTGGTCTGGAAGAACTCGGCGAAGTAGGGCGCCTTGTACTGCTGGGCCAGCTTGCGCACAAACTCCTCGTCGGCGTCGGCCTCCTCACCGCGCAGCCCGAAGTGGCAATGAGCTACGGCAAACGGCTGCTCCAGCCGGTGGAGCACGTCGGCCAGCACCACCGAGTCGAGCCCGCCACTAACGGCCAGCAGCAGGGTATCGGTGGGGGAGAAGAGGGTGTGTTCCTGAATATAGGATTGAATCTGGTCGAGCATGGGGGAGTGGGTATCGGCGCAGGTGGCGGCGTATTCTGCCAGCATAAGTAGAGGCGGGGCTGGCCCCCGCCCGGCGTTGAACGGTGCAAGTCGGTTTCGTTCAGTGGCGGGCGGGGGCCAGCCCCGCCCCTGCATCGTTCTTCAGCCAATATTCCGCAAAGAAACACGTTAGCCACCCTGCTTGCCTACCTTTGCGCCGAAATGTCGCTGTCTAAGTCTGTTTTTCTTGTTTTACTGCTGGTGCTGCCGCTGCTGGGGTGGTCGCAGGCCCGGCCCGCCGCCAAGCCTGGTAGCGGCCAGCCTATTGAGCTGATTTCGGCCAACTCGCTGGAGGGAGGCACCTTTAATGGCGTCGAAATCCGCAAGCTGCTGGGCAACGTGAGCCTACGCCAGGGCACCACACTGCTCTACGCCGACTCGATGTACCAATACCTGGAGCGCAACGCCATTGAGGCGTTCAGCAACGTGCGCATTATCCAGAACGATACCATCACGATAACCGGCAACCGCGGCACCTACGACGGCGACACCCGCAAGGCCCGCATGGTGGGCAACGTAACGCTGCGCGACCCGCGCATGACCCTCACCACCCAACTGCTCGACTACGACCTGGCCAACAACCTGGCCTACTACAGTACCGGCGGCCACCTCCAAGACCCTAAAAACACGCTCGACAGCCAGTTCGGCTACTACAACACTGTCAGTAAAGTATTCAGCTTCAAGCGCAACGTGAAGCTGGTAACGCCCGAAAATACCATCGACACCGACACGCTGCAGTACAACACTGTAAGCAAGGTGGCGTACTTTTTCGGCCCCACGCGCATCAAGGGCAAAAACCAGAACCTGTACGCCGAAAACGGCACCTACAATACCGCTACCAAAGAGGCCAACTTCGGCCGCAACGCCAAAATAGAAACGCCGGAATACCTGCTGGGCGGCGACAAGCTGTTTTACAACGAGCTGACCGCGTACGGCGTGGCTACGGGCCGGGTGTCGATGATTTCCAAAAAGGACAACCTCGAAATACGGGGCGACGTGGGGCGCTACTGGCGGGCCCAGGGCCGCGCCAAGGTATACGGCAGCCGCCCCGTGATGCGCAACATTTCGGGCAAAGACACCCTCTACCTCACGGCCGATACGCTGGTCAGCATCGAAGGCAAGCCGCCGCTGAATAAGGGCGCCGTGATTTACGCCTATAAAAAGGCCCGGATTTTCCGCTCCGATTTGCAGGGCCGGGCCGACTCGCTGACCTATGACCGTCAGGATTCCATCATCTACCTCAGCCACGATCCGGTGCTGTGGACCAAGAAAAACCAGCTGACGGCCGACTCAATGGAAATCCGGCAGCGCCGGGGCAAAATCGACCAGATGCGGCTCTACGGCCACGCCTTCAGTATTGGGCTCGACACGATTGGCAACTACAATCAGGTAAAGGGCCGCACCATGGTGGCGTACTTCGGGGAGAAGGCCATAAAAAAAATTGACGTGGTTGGCAACGCCGAGAGCCTCTACTATGCTCTTGAGGGCGACACAGCCGTTTCGGGCGTCAACAAGTCGCTCTCGGCCACCATGGCCCTGCGCTTCGCCGACGACGAGCTACAAACCATCAGTTTCATCACCAACCCCGAAGCCAAGTTTATTCCACCCAACGAGCTCAAGCCTGAGGAAGCTAAACTCAAGGACTTCCGCTGGCGACCCGAAGACCGGCCCACGCGCCGCCAGACGCTGGGCAAGCACTTCGCTATACCCGTAAAGCCCAAAAAGAAACCTGCCCCAGCCCGCAAGCCGCCGGCCAAATCCAGTAAAAGGACACCGGCTAAGAAATAGCGGGTAGTTGGCAAAATAACGGTGTCAGGCTTCGACTCCGCTCAGCATGACATTCGATCATACAGGCAATTTATTACCAACTACTAATTCGTACCTTTGCGCCCTTATGCTGTCATTCCGTCCTGCTTTTTTTGTTCTGCTCCTCAGCACGCTGCTGTTGGGTTCCTGCTCCGGCTACCAGAAGCTGCTCAAGAGCACCGATGTGAACAAGAAGTACGAAGCTGCCATCCAGTACTACGAGAAGGAGGACTTTTTTAAGGCCGGTACGCTGCTCGAAGAGCTGATTCCGCTGCTCAGGGGGCGCCCCGAGGCCGAGAAGGCCCAGTTTTACTTTGCCAACACCAACTACCGCCAGCGTAACTACACGCTGGCAGCTTACTACTTCAAGACTTTCCACGACACGTATCCGAACTCGGAGTTTGCCCAGGAGGCGTACTTCATGCAGGCGAAGTCGTTGTTCAAAGATTCGCCCGAGTTCCAGCTCGACCAGACCAATACCTACACGGCCCTGGAAGTAATTCAGGAATTCCTGAACCGCTACCCCGAAAGCAAGTTCCGGACGGAGGTGGAGGGAATGTCGCAGGAGCTGCAGAAGAAGCTGGAGAACAAAGCCTTTCTGTCGGCCAAGCTCTACTACGACCTGCGCTATTATCAGTCGGCCGTTACGGCATTAACCAACTTTCAGCAGCAGTACCCGGCTTCGGCCTACGGCGAGCAGGCGGCTTTCCTCAAGCTCAGCGCCCAGTTCGACCTGGCTACCGAATCGGTAGCGGAGAAGCAGTTGGAGCGCTACAACGAAACGCTGGCGTTTTACCAGAGCTTCATCGACACCTTTCCGCAGAGCAAGCAGCTGAAAGACGCCGAGAAAATGTACGACAACGCCCGCGTTGCCGCCGACAAGCTGAAAGCGGCCGACACGGCTGCTGTTAAGTAAGGGCTTTCGCGCCCGGTATCACATAAGAACCTCGAAAACTCATCATATGAAGACGCCCAACAACACTTCCGCTTCCATCGTCACGCGCAACATGTCGGATTTTACCCCCGAAACCGGCAACGTGTACGAGAGCATTGCTATTATCTCGAAGCGCGCCAACCAGCTCTCCATCAAGCTGAAGGAGGAGTTGAACAGCAAGCTGGCCGAGTTTGCCACCACCGTCGACAACCTGGAGGAGGTGTTTGAAAACCGCGAGCAAATCGAGATTTCCAAGCATTACGAGCGCCTGCCCAAGCCCACTAACTTGGCTATCGAAGAATTCCTGGAAGGCAAGGTGTACCACAGCACGCCCGAGCAGGAAGCCGAGAAGAACGCGTAAGTTGGCCTTTCCGGCCGGCCGCAGCCTCCCCGCCACCCGGACCAACCCGGGCACGGGGAGGCTGCGGCGTGTAGGGCAATGCGTTGCCATGCTGCCAACCAGCCCTAACGCTGTATCGAAGATGAAGCTCTGCTACGCCAAAAGCCAGGTATGCCGCTAACAGGTCGAAATATTATACTGGGCGTAAGTGGCAGCATTGCCGCCTACAAAGCCGCACCACTGGTGCGCCTGCTGGTGAAGGCTGGGGCCGTAGTACGTGTGGTGCTGACGCCCGCCGCCACGGCTTTTGTTACGCCGCTCACGCTGGCCACGCTGTCTAAAAATCCGGTGCTGCAGGGCTTCCTCAAAGATGAGCGGGCCGGCGAATGGCACAACCATGTGGACCTTGGTCTGTGGGCCGATGCGCTGGTGGTGGCCCCGGCCTCGGCCAACACCTTAGCCCACCTCGCGCTGGGCCTCTGCGACACGCTGCTCGACGCGGTGTACCTATCGGCCCGCTGCCCCGTGTTTGTGGCCCCGGCCATGGACCTCGACATGTACCAGCACCCGGCCACGCAGGCCAACTTGGCGCGCCTGCGCAGCTACGGCAATACCGTGTGGGAGTCGCCGGCCGGCGAGCTGGCCAGTGGCCTCAGCGGCCCCGGCCGCATGCTGGAGCCCGAAGACATTGTGCGCGAGCTGGTGAAAGATTTACAGACTAAAAATTAAGAAGATGCGCGTTCTGATAACGGCCGGCCCGACTTACGAACCCCTCGACCCGGTGCGGTTTCTGGGTAACCACAGCACCGGCAAAATGGGCTACGCGCTGGCCGAAGCATTTGCCGAAACCGGGGCCGAAGTAGCCCTTATCAGTGGCCCCACCAGCCTGCCCGATCCGGCCAGCTCGCGCATCCTGACCACGCGGGTGCAGACGGCGGCCGAGATGTACGCGGCCGCTGCCGCCGCGGCGCGCCTGGCCGATGTGTGGGTGTTTGCCGCCGCAGTGGCCGATTACCGGCCGGCTGAGGTAGCCACCCAGAAGATCAAGAAAAGCGGCGAGCGGCTGACCCTGGAGCTGGTAAAAAACGTGGATATTGCCTTCGAGCTCGGAAAAATCAAGCGGGCCGAACAATTTTCGGTGGGCTTTGCGTTGGAAACGGAGGACGAGCAGGCCCACGCGCTGGGCAAGCTGGCCCGCAAGAATTTCGACCTGATTGTGCTCAACTCGTTGCGCGACGCCGGGGCCGGCTTCCGCTACGATACCAACCAGGTAACTTTGCTCGAAGCCGACGGCCGCGTAACAGCGTTCGGGCTGAAATCCAAAACCAGCGTCGCCCTCGATATTGTGGGCGTTGTACTCGACCGTTTAGCTGCCCGCCATGTCTAAGTTTCAGTTGCTGTTTTTGCTGCCGCTATTGGTGTTGCTGCGCCCCGCCCAGGCCCAAGAGCTGCAGGCCGAGGTAACCGTTTCGACCGAAAACGTGACGATTTCGGACCCGCAGCTGGTGCAGCAGCTGCGCAACGATATGCAGAACTTCCTCAACAGCCGGTCCTTTACCAACCGGGCGTACCGGCCCGAGGAGCGTATCCGCTGCCGGCTGTTCGTGGGCATCACCAAAATCCCGCAAAACGGCACCTACCAGGCTACGGTGCGCATTGTGAGCACCCGGCCGGTATACGGCACGGGTTACGAGAGCAATGTGCTGAGTTTCGCCGACCGGGGCTGGATTTTTAACTACTCACCCCAGAACCCGCTGGAGTACTCCGAGAATACCTTCGTTGGCAACCTCTCGTCGCTGCTGTCTTTTTACGCCTACATGATGATTGGGCTGGACCAGGATAGTTTTGCGTCGTTGAGTGGCGGGCCCTACTACGACCGGGCCCGGCAGATTCTGACCAACGCGGCCTCGCAGAATATTACCAACGAATCGGACCCCGGCTGGAAGGATGAGAACAGCGGCAACCGCTATTGGCTGCTCAACAACCTGCAGGACCCGCAGCTGCAGGCCTTCCGTAGCGGTATGTACGCCTACTACCGCCAGGGCCTCGACATCTTCATCACTCAGCCTGAGGAGGCCCGCACCAACATGTTCATGGCCCTGCAGGATGTGCAGAAGGCCGTGCAACGTCGCCCCGGCACGCTGTTCGCCCGCTCGTTCTTCCAGACCAAGGCCGACGAAATTTCCAACGTTTTCCGCACCAGTCCCGACCAGCAGCAAAAAACCAGCCTCGTGACGCTGCTCACCGAAACCGACCCCACCAACTCATCGAAGTACGAAACGATTCTGCGCCAGCCGTAATTTTGTTAGCTGTTAGCTGTTAGCTGTTAGCTGTTAGCTGTTAGCGCAGTAGGGGCGGGGACAAGCCCCGCCCCTACATCGTTCTAGCGAATAACTTCGCAACCTGAGTTAGGTATAAACTGAAAATTCGAGGGGGAAAAACAAGTAAGTTGAGCCGTAGGGGCTGATGCTGCCGCTTGTTGCGAAAATAACTAGCATCTGACTAACCGAACTAGTAACTTTGCTAATGCTGCTAGGCCTGGCCGTTTGATACGGGGCTGTAGCTGCACTTTAGTGGCCACGGTCGGCGCTCCGGCCCTCACGCTTTTTCGGTATGCTGGTTGACTTACGAATTCAGAATTACGCCCTTATTGAGAAGCTGGAGCTGAAACCTTCAGCGCTGCTCAACATTATCACCGGCGAAACGGGCGCCGGCAAGTCCATTATGCTGGGTGCTATTGGTCTGCTGCTCGGCAATCGCGCCGACTCGCGCATGCTGTTCGACACGAGCAAAAAGTGCGTGCTGGAAGGCCATTTCGACATCAGTAGCTACCAGCTGCGCGACATTTTCGAGGCTGAGGATGTGGACTACGACCAGCAGTGCATTCTGCGGCGCGAGCTGAGCCCCAATGGCAAGAGCCGGGCCTTCGTGAACGATACGCCCGTGACGCTGGAAACGCTACGCCACATTGGGGCCAACCTGATGGACATCCATTCGCAGCACGATACGCTGCTGCTCGGTGATGCCGTGTTTCAGCTGAATCTGTTGGATTTGTATGCCAACCTGGTGCCCACCCGCACCCAGTACAGTAGTGCTTTCCGCCAGTACCGCAAACTCGAAACCGACCTGCAGGCCCTCGAAAGCCAGGTGGCCCAGGCCAACAAGGAGCTCGATTACCACAGCTTTCTGCTGAGTGAGCTGGAAGAAGCCAGTCTGGACAATGAGCACCAGGATGAGCTGGAGCAGGAGGTGAAAGAGCTGGAGCACGCCGAGGAAATCAAGTACAAGCTCACCCACGCCCTGCAAAGCCTGAGCGACGGCGAATACTGCGCCACCGGGGCCCTGAAAGACGCCGTGGTGCTGCTAGGCCAGATTGCACCCTACTCGGAGCCCGTAAAGGACCTACGCCACCGCCTCGACAGCTGCCTGATTGAGCTGCGTGACATCACCGACGAAATCGAGCAGGTGGAGCGCCGTACCGAGGGCGACCCCGCCCGCATCGACGAGCTGCAGAGCCGCCTGAACGTGCTTTACAGCCTGCAGCGCAAGCATCAGGTGCGCGACGTGGTAGACCTGCTGGCCGTGCGCGCCGACCTGCGCGACAAGGTCAGCTCGGTGCTCAACCTCGACAAGCAGATCAGCCGCCTGCGCCGCGACGTGGAAACCACCCTGGCCACCGTGCAAAAGCAGGCCCTGCGCCTCTCCGAAGCCCGCCGCAAGACGTTTCCGAAGTTCGAGAAAGAGCTGGCTGCCCTGCTCACCGACTTGGGAATGCCCCACGCCCGCATCGTGGTCGGCCACGAGGCCGGCGCCCCCGCCGTTAGCGGCATTGATGTGGTGAGTATCCTGTTCACGGCCAACAAAGGCGCCGAGCCCCAGACACTGAGCAAGGCCGCTTCGGGCGGCGAATTCTCGCGCCTGATGCTGTGCATCAAGTACATGCTGGCCGATAAAACGGCGCTACCAACCATAGTATTCGACGAAATCGACACCGGCATCAGCGGCGAAATTGCCCTGAAAGTGGGTCGTATGATGCAGCAGATGGCCAAGAAGCACCAGCTCATTGCCATCAGCCACCTGCCCCAGATGGCCGCCGCCGGCGACGCGCACTACTTCGTGTACAAGGAAGACCGCGCCGACCGCACTGTGAGCCGCATCCGCCAGCTCAGCCAGGAGGAGCGCATCCACGAAATTGCCCAGATGATTTCCGGCGCCAACCCCACCATACACGCCACCCAGAGCGCCCGCGAGCTGTTGGCGTTGCGCGGCGTGGAAATGGCGGGGTAGGGGAGTAATCAGAACTGTCATGCTGAGCGGAGCGCAGCGGAGTCGAAGCATCTCTACCGCAATAGGTAAATCCAACGTCAGGATTACCGTTGCGGTAGAGATGCTTCGACTCCGCTGCGCTGCGCTCAGTATGACAGTTCCTTATTTTTTCGCCTTTTTTGTGGTTCCAATCTCAACCCAACTCACCTCCCTATATGGCCAGTAACCTGCTCGCGGGCAAAGTCGGCATCATTTCCGGCGCGCTCAATGAAGAATCCATTGCCTGGAAAGTGGCGCTGAAGTGCCACGCCGAAGGAGCCCGCTTTGTGCTCACCAACGCCCCGCTGGCCATGCGGATGGGCGAAATCAACAAGCTCTCGGAGCAGTGCAACGCGCCCATCATCCCGGCCGATGCCACCTCGATGGAAGACCTGGAAAACTTGTTTTCGGGTGCCCAGGAGCAACTCGGCGGCAAGCTCGATTTCGTGCTGCACAGCATTGGCATGAGCGCCAACATCCGCAAAGGCAAGCACTACGGCGAGCTGAACTACGAGTGGTACCAGAAGACGCTCGACGTGTCGGCCCTCTCGTTTCATAAGATGCTGGCCGTGGCCGAGAAGCAGGACGCCTTCAACGAGTGGGGCTCGGCTGTCGCCCTGAGCTACATTGCCGCCCAGCGTGCCTTCCTTGATTACACCGACATGTCGCAGGCCAAGGCCATGCTCGAAAGCATTGCTCGCAGCTATGGCCAGCGCCTCGGCAAGCTCAAGAAAGTGCGTGTGAACACCATCTCGCAGTCGCCCACCAAAACCACGGCTGGCACCGGCATCAGTGGTTTCGACGCGTTCTATGAGTACGCCAACCGCCTTTCACCGCTGGGCAACGCCCCGGCCGAAGCCTGCGCCGACTACGTGGTGAGCCTGTTCTCGGACCTGACCCGCTACGTAACCATGCAGAACCTGATGCACGACGGCGGCTTCAGCACCACCGGCATCTCGGAGGAAATCGTGGAACTGGTAACGGCTGCTAAGCAGTAATCCGGCTCTTTTTCTCGAAGAACGACAACGCCCGGCCAATATGGTCGGGCGTTGTGGCGTTTTAGGAGGCGCAGAAGCGAACGGATGGCCGGTTCGTGGGTCAGGCTGCCAGGTAAGTTTCCATTACTTCTCGGGTGAGGGCCGGGGCGCTTACATGTGGGCAATGGCCGCTAACGGGCAGCGTAACCAGTTCGGAGGCTGGCAGGGTGGCCTGCAGGAAATCACCTACTTCTAAGGGCGCAACAAGGTCGCGGGCGCACTGAATGAACAGGCACGGAACCTTGCAAAGGCTTACATCGGGGCGGTTATCGGAAAGGAAAATGACGCGGGCGAAGCGCTTGGCAATGGTCGGATCATTCTGGCACAGGCTATGGAGCAGCTCCTCGGCCAGCGAAGGTTGGTCGGGGTTGCCCATTACAAACGGGGCGAAAGTATCGACCCAGCCCATGAAATCCTGATCCATAAAGGCCAGCATCTGCTTCATGTCCTGCTGGTCGAAGCCGCCATGATAATTCGTTTCGTTCAGGTAGTAGGGCGAAAGGCACAGCAGCTGTAGTTGGCGAAAATACTCCGGGGCCTTAATGGCGGCCAGCATCCCGATCATGGCTCCTACGGAGTGGCCGATCAGGGTGACGTCGGTCAGGTTGAGCTCCTGGCAAATGTCGAGCAGGTCCTGGGCATACCCCTGCAGCGAGCCATGTTTGTCCGGGTCATAGGCCGAGGACTCGGATAGACCGGCGCCAACATGATCGAAGAGGACCAACTGAAAACGGGAAGAAAAACTGGGCGTAATAAAACGCCAGATGCTCTGGTCGCAGCCAAAGCCATTAACAAAAAGTAGCGTTCGGGACCCGGAGCCCATTATATGGACATTATTACGTTTGAGCGGGCTAGTCATCGGGCTAAAGGATTTAGATAAATAAGACAATAAAATATGTATTATAGATAATGAATGTTCGCCACAATAGCAAGTAGACTGACCGATAAGTCTTGCCTCCGGTGGTATAAGCAATAGCGCCAGCGGGCAATACTGCTTCGACGCGTTCTACGGGTACGCCGACCGCCTTTCGCCGCTGGGCAACGCCCCGGCCGAAGCCTGCGCCGACTACATGGTGAGCCTGTTCTCGGACCTGACCCGCTACGTGACCATGCAGAACCTGATGCACGACGGCGGCTTCAACACCACCGGCATCTCGGAGGAAATCGTGGAGCTGGTAACGGCTGCTAACTCGTAGGCAATACCACTTTACCCAAAAATGCCATGCCCGACCAATTTGGCCGGGCATAGAAACTGTTTAGGAAGTGCCAGAAATCAGTTAGGACGTCATGCTGAGCGAAGTCGAAGCATCTCTACCGCTTAGTTGTGGTTGTTTAACGAAGCGGTAGAGATGCTTCGACTTCGCTCAGCATGACGTTCTTTTGACTTTCTAAACAGCTTCATAGTCTTTTTGGGTAAAGCACAAATGAAGTAAGCAGCTACTTCTGACTGTTAGGCTCAATGGCGGAAGCCGGCCGATTTTTTTGCCAGAGTACATAGCTTTTCAATATTTCGGCGGCGTGTTCGGGATTTAGCTTAGCGCCTTTGAGCTGTTTAGCTAACAACGGGTGGTCGCCTACATGGGACAGCATAAACTGCCGGAATTCGCGCGGTTTAGTCGGTACTATAACAGGGGCTTGTGTGCCTTTTGCTAGTAGCACGTAGCTTTTGGATACGGCCATTCCAGGTCGGAAATACACGTAATTCGTTAATGCATACCCACCACCCAGGTACATCTGCTGAGCATAACCAGCGTCGATCCGTCCTTGAGGAATCGTAATATCGCGCACGGTAATAAATGTGTCGGTGCCCGCTACAAACCGGTGTACTTCAGCCGGTGAAAACCACTGAGGGTCTTGTTTCTTTTTATCCAGCTCAAGTACAAGTAGCATACCGTAGTTGATAAGCCATTTACCTGATTTCCATTCGCCGTTCGTGCGTTGATAGCTTCCCTTTCGGTACTCAACAGGAGTACCGCTTCGGTCTGCATTAAGTAGCATAATGATTGGTACAATCTGCGCTTGAGCGAGTGAACTTAAGCCGATGCTCGACAACATTAGGAGTGTAAGCAAGCAGCAAAAGCAGCGAGAAACAAAGTTCATTATAAGTACTAGTTAACAGCCCAAGCAAACCGCATCAGGCTGCTATCAGCTGCCGATTCCATCTTGCAATATATGAACGCAGGCACCTTAATGATACCAAGATGACAAGTGCGCGTCTGGTGGAAGGGTAGCGTGCCGTTGAAGGAGCTGGGTGAACAGATGAAGCAGGGTGCCATCAACCCAAAGCCTGCACAAAGTGACGATATGGGAGGTACCTAAAAATTTACCTGGGCCTGTAGGCGTAGCAGGCCGCCGCGCTGCCGGTTATCGGGTTTCTGAAAATCTTCGAAGCGGCGGTCGGAAAGCGTGTACATCGTTACCAGTTCGAAGCTGGGGAACGGTGCCCACTCAAGCCCCAGCTCGGCCTCGCGCACCGTGTAGCTGCGGGCGTCGCGTTCGTGCTTTTTGCCGCCATCATAGTACTGCACGCGCAGAAACGGATAGAATTGCTGCTGCTTATAGCGCAGGCGGTAGTTGAGCATTACATAGCCGCCGTGCAGGCCGCGGGTTTCGATGCTGTCGGTGCGCGGGTTGAACTCGGGGCCGCGGCCCACATTGTATTCGGCCTGCAGGCCGAAAGGCTGGGGGTACACGATGAACGAGGCAGCCACGCGCTGGTCGGGGTAACGGAAATCGGGCAGGGTTTTCACTCCGCTGGAAAGCTGGTCTTTGTTCAGCACATACTCGCCGGTGTAAGCCTGCAGGCCGGGCTCGATGATGTGCTGGCCGATTTCGAGCGGATACGTAACGCGGGCCACCACATGGCGCTGGTTGTTGAGCTCGGGGCGGTTGGCGGTTTGGCCATTAAATACGCCCAGGCCTACCACGCCGTAGTCGCCGGAGCCCTTCAGGCCTTCCTTCACCAGCCGGCTGAACCGCTTGCGTACGGCAGTGGGTGCCCAGTACAGGAATGCGCCCAAATCCCGCTCGTTGGAAAAGGCACTGTTGATGCCATCGTTGCGGTCGAGCGGCAGCCGGTTCTGGCTCGACTGCATGTTTTCGAAGCCAAACGGAATCTTGCTCTGGCCCAGCCGCACCCGGAACTGGCTGGCTTTATCCAGCCCGATGTCCATGTAGGCATCGCGCAGCAGCGTGGCATTGAGGGAAGAACTGCCGCTGAGGGTGCTGGCAAAATCGGGCTGGATGTAGAAATAGATTCGCTCGTGCAACTGGCCGAAGAAAATGATGCGGATCCGGCGCAGGGAAATTCCACCATCGCGCCCCCACGACTTGTCGCACTGCTCGCAGGAAAGGTCGGGGTTGGTTTCCAGTAGCCGGTTGTAGCGGGCCTGCACGTAGCCCCGCACCGAAACCGCCTGGTACCATTTGGGGGTGGGCGCCGGTTCGGAGGAAGCCGAATCGGCGGTTTGAGCGTTGGCGTAGCCCGCTGCCAGCAGCAAGGCAATGGGTAGCAATTTGGTCATGCATTGGTAATGTTGACACAAAATGCGGGATTAATTATTACCTAAATGTGGCTTAGACGTTACGAAAATGTTACCAAGGCCCAATATGCCCCATACCGAGCGTGAGCCGGGTGAAAAACTGTTGCCCAAGGGCGTGTTCCTTAGGTGCGCGGCCCTATCGCCGCCGCAAATCCCATGTAGCCAGGTATATATAGAAGCAGCTTGATGCTCAGGGCTGGCCGGTCTGGTTCTGCTTGGGTTCAAGAAGAGAAAAACTACCCATGGCCCAGACCAAAACGCCGCCCTACCGCTGCCGCAGGTACAGCAGCGTCGACAGACCCGAGGGGCCGTACTTGTCGTTGATGAGGAAATAACCGCCTTTGTAAGCCGCCAGGCCCTCCCAGTTGTAGGTCTGGTATTCGGCGGGCAGCTCCAGCAGCGGCTTCCATTTAATGCGGTTGCGCCGGTAGCGCAGGCTGATGAGGCGGCTGTAGTGCTGGTAGGCGCCGGTGCTGTCCTGAATCAGGCGGGCGTTGGAATCGGGCGGGGCCATGCGGTACACGATATCGGAAGCGCCATTGAAGAAGTAGTTGATGGCCGTGAAGCGCCGGCTACCGTTGGGCACCATATCCGTTACGCGGAAGGGCAGCGGAGGCAGCGCGATACTTCGGGGGCTGCGGTGGCGCAGGGCCAGGGCGTGGTTGCCGCGGGGCAAATAGTTGTATTCGAACAGCAACAGTAGCTCGCGGTGGCGGTAGCTGGCCAGGGCCTCGAAACCTGCGTTGAAGGCCGGAGTGCCATTGGGCAGCAACGGTTTCGGCAGGGCCACGAGGTAGCTGCTGTCGAGCCGGATGACGTTTTGGGCTTCATCCAGCACGCCCCGCACGAGGTAGCAGTTGGGGGCCGCGGTAACCGTTTCGACGGAGAAATAGGCTGTGTCGCGGAGCATGGCCATACCCTCCAACCCCTCATAAATTGCGCCGGCGCTATCAATCCGGGCCCGGGCGTCGGCAAGGCCCCGGATGGCATATTTGCGGAAGGGCAGCTCACCAACCTGGCCGGCCAGCTGCTGGTCGAGGTCGGAGAGGGCCAGGCCGTACACTTTCGCTTCGGCCTGCTCCTGCAGGCGGCTCTCTGACATAAGCAGCAACTGGCCGCGATACGTGCAGAGCCCGGAGAACTGGTTTTCGCGCTCGGCCAGCTCGGCGGGCAGCTGAATAGTGTGCGTCGGCAGCCGGGGAGCTGGTTGGGCGTAGATGCCAGTGGCGGGCAGCAGAGCTGGCAGGAGAGTAGAGAAAGTAAAAAGCCAGTTCATTTAGCAGTACCGCGTGGAAAAGGGTGTTTTTAGTCTCCTGCCCGGGCGGTGGCAACGAAGCTGTTTAGAAATTCAAAAGAACGTCATGCTTCATCTGGCGTCCGCGCAGCCGAAGCATGACGTTCTGATTGATTCCGGGTACTTCCTAAACAGCTTCAAAGGTAAGCAGCCTGTTGTGTTGTATGCAGGCGCGCATATTATCTAGCTCGGCATTGAGGATACTGGCAGCGGGCCTGGTAACTCCCTGCATGCATTGGCCCATCGTTCCCGCCATCAATCGGCCCGCAGTTCGACTGCCACCAAAGCCGCAGGCCGGAGGTGTTGAAGGGGTTGCGGCACCAGCCACAAACCCTTCAACACCTCCGGCCTCTTCTACTCCAGCATGTCTTTTTGTATAAAATTGAAGCCCCGCCGCAACGTGTTTGGATAGCGTTGCGCCGGACAGCCCTACGGAATCAGGCGGTCGGTGCGGAGCTGGGCAAATAGGTCAAAGAACGAGTCCTCCGTGGTCTGGTAGGCTAGGAAACCGTGCCGACGGCTCTTGCTCATGTCGGTCATCACCTCAATAGGGCGGCCCAGGTCCAGGTCGGTGTGCCAGGGCGAAGCCAGGCGGCTGAGGTCGGCCTCGGCTAGTTGGTGGCGGTCGGCTATTTCGCGCCACACGGGGGCGTCGGCACTCATTTCGGCTTCCAATGGGTGAATGGTGCCGTCGAAACCCACGGCTTCCACCCCGAACCAGGCAGCCAAGCGCGGCCACAGCCAGCTCCAGCGGAATACGTCGCCGTTCACGATGTTGAAGGCCTCGTTGCGGGCCGTTTCGGCGGTGGCGGCCCAGCGCAACTGCTGGGCGATGATGCGGGCGTCGGTTACGTCGGAGAGGCCGTTCCACTGGGCTTCCGAGCCGGGCCAGCGGAAGGGTCGGCCAGTTTCGCGGCAGATGGAGGCGTACACGGCCAGCGTGGTGCCCAGGTTCATAAGGTTGCCGACGGCCTTGCCGATGATGGTGTGGGGCCGGTGGATGCTCCAGGTGAACCCGTCGCGGGCAGCGGCGGCGTACACCTCGTCTTCCTGGGCATAGTAAAAGTTATCGAGCGGCAGGCGGGGCTGCTCCTCACGCAGGGGCGTGGGCGGCGGCGTACCCCCGTTCACGTAGGCCTCAAACGGCCCCAGGTAATGTTTGAGGCCGGTAACCAGTGCCACGTGCTGTACCGAATGCTGGGGCGCCAGCACATTGAGCAAATTGCGGATCATCAGCGCATTGACACGGATGTTTTCGGCCTCGGTTTCCTGGCGCATCCAGGTGGTGATGAACATGTGGGTGGGTGCGCGGCCGGCGAGAGCCTTTTCCAGGCTGGCAGGGTCGAGTAGGTCGGCGGCCATGGGCTGCAGACCGGGCACGTCGTCGGGGCGGGGCGAGCGGGACAGGCCGTAGGTGGGCCAGTCGTGGGCCAGCAGCTCGCGGGCCAGGTTGCTGCCGATGATGCCGCTGGCGCCGACTACTAAAGCACGGTTATTCATATTTCGGAATTTGAATTGCACGGTGTAAGCCACCGTATACGTGGCGACAGGTAGTAGCAACAGCCGAAACCGCGAATAGGCCCGCCGAAATGCAAACCGACCACTCGGTTATCCCGCTGTGTCGCCCACATCGTCTCCATCATCCACCAGCACCCGGGCCAGCTTCTCAATGTTGAGGCTGCGGGCCGAGGCGTCGAAAATTTCGCGGTAGGTACCGCGTAGGTCGTAGAGGTGTTCGTGGGTGCCGCTTTCCACCATGCGGCCCTGCTTCATCACGTAGATGCAGTCGGCGTCCACAATCTGGGCGAGGCTGTGGGAGATGATGACCACCGTGCGGCCCTGCTTGATGGCGTCGAGCGAGTTCTTGATCTGCTCGGTGGCAATGGCGTCGAGCGACGCGGTGGGCTCGTCGAGGAAGATGATGGGCGGGTCTTTGAGGAACAGCCGGGCAATGGCGATGCGCTGCTGCTGCCCGCCCGAGAGCTGCTGGGCGTCACTCTGATAGCCTTTCGGCAGCTCCATAATCTGCTCGTGCAGGTAGGCCTGCCGGGCGGCATGCTTAATCTGGTCGAGCGTGGCGTCCATCACGCCGTAGCGGATATTCTCTTCAATGGTGCCCTTGAAAATGTGGTTTTTCTGGAGCACCAAGCCAATTTGCCGGCGCAAGTCGTGGGTGTCGTAGTCGGCCAGCGGCTCGCCGTCGAGCAGCATCTGGCCGCGGTCGGGGGCGTAGAACTTGCAGAGCAGGTTGATAATGGTGCTCTTGCCGGCCCCGCTCAGGCCCACCAGGGCGGTGGTTTTGCCAGCCTCAATCGTGAGGCAGACGTCGTGCAGGGCCTGGATGCCGCCGGGGTAGGTGAAATCGACGTTGCAGATGTCGAAGGTGCCGTGCAGGTGCACCGGCCGCAACGGGCCGGTAGGTTCGCGGGCATCCTGGGCGTCGAGGATGTCGAAGAAGCCCTCGGAGTAGGTGAGGGCGTCGTTCATTTCGTCGTAGATGCGGTGCAGCTGCCGGATGGGGGCCGACACGTTGTTGAACAGCAGGATATGGAACATGATGGCCCCGATGCTGATTTGCCCATCGAGCACTAGATAAGCCGTGAGCACGATGATGAACACCACGCCAATCTGCTCGGTAAAGGTTTTCAGGCCGTCGTAGCGGAAGCTGATGCGGCGCGTCTGGAGCTGAGCGGCCTGCAGCTCATCCTGGAGCTGGTTCTGCTTGGTAGCCTCGTAGTCTTCGCGCACGAAGCTCTTGATGACGATGGCCGAATCGATGAGGTTGACTAGGCCCTGGCTGCGGGCTTCGCGCAGGCCGCGCAATGCCCGGCGGGTGCCGTTGAGGCGGTCGGCCTGCCGGAAGCTCAGCCAGAAGTACACCGGCAGCACCGCCACGGCCACCAGCCCCACATACAGGTTGGCCGCGAACATAACCACCAGCGCCACCACCGAGTTGGCAAACAGCGGCAGGATGTCGATGAAGAAGTTCTGTACCAGCTTCATCAGGCTCTCCACGCCCCGGTCGATGCGGGTCTGGAGCTTACCAGTCTGGTTGCCGGTGTCGGCATAGAAGCCCAGTTGGTAGCCTACCACCCGCTGCACGGCCTCGTGCATGAGGGCCCCCGACACGCTGATGCGGATTTTCTCGCCGAAATACCGCTGCCCAAACTGGATGAAGGTATAGATGATTTCCTTGCCCAGCAGCAGCCCACTCACCAGCAGCAGCAAATCCATGCCCTGCGCCAAGCCCTGGTTCTGGTTGAGTAGTCCCTGCACCGTATCGACGGTGTAGCGGAGCACGAACGGGTTCACCTGGGCCGCCAGCGAGCCGACCAGCGTGAGCAACAGCGTGCCCAGCACCAGCGCACGGTAGGGCCGCACATACGGGAAAATGCGTTGAATAATCTGCCAGAGGCTCATCTAAATCGTGCTAGAGGTTGGAATCGGTTAGACGGGAAGGGCGGCGGTGAGGTTTGGATTGCGGGACCGAAACGGCGGCGGCAAGTAAAGGCCAAGCTACGGGCCGCCCGTCGGATCCGATGCAACCGCCGGGCAGTTTCGGAGTTTTTGGGCTGCTTCCTCACTCTTTTACCCTCACCTATGCTGCACACGTTCCGTTTCCTCGTGCTGGCCGGCTCGCTGGCCGTTTCCGCACCCGCGCTTGCCCAGTCGGGCGGCACCAAGGCCGACCCGGCCGTACTCGCCAAAATCAAAGATGAAGGCCTGAACCGCTCCAAAGTGATGGAAACAGCCTTCTACCTGACCGACGTGAGCGGCCCGCGCCTGGCCGGCTCCGACGGCCTGGCCCGCGCCAACGAGTGGAGCCGCAAGCAACTCGCCGACTGGGGCATGACCAACGCCAGCATCGAGCCTTGGGGCACCTTCGGCCGCGGCTGGAACATCGATAAGTCGTACCTGGCCATGACGGCCCCCTACTATCATGCTCTCATCGGCGCGCCCAAGGCCTGGACGCCCGGCACCAACGGCGCGCTCAAAAAGCGGGTGATGGTGGTAAAAGCCGCTTCCGAAGCCGACCTCGACAAGTACAAAGGCCAGCTGCGTGACAAAATCGTGCTGCTCGATGTAGCCAACCCGCCCAAGCCGTCTTTCGAGCCCGATGCGCGCCGCCATACCGATGAGGCGCTGCAGAGAATGGCCGAGTTCAAGCTGGAAGCCCCCACCGCCACGCCCAAGCCCGCCGACCTCAAGGCCGAGGAGCAGCTGAAAAACCGCCGGGCCCAGGCTGCCCTGCGTGCCAAACTGCTCGATATGGTACAGGCCGAAGGTGCTGCCGCCATCCTGAGTTCCCGCGGGGGCTCCGACGGCACGTTCTTCACTTCTAACGGTGCGCCGTACGCCGCCGATGCCAAGCCCGCGCTGCCCGAAATAGAAATGGCCCCCGAGGATCTGCTGCGCCTCATTCGTCTTGCCGAAGCCGGCCTGCCAGTAGAAGTGGAGATGGAAACCCGCACTCACTTTCAGGATAAAGACCTGCAGGGCTACAACGTGGTGGCCGAAATTGCCGGTACCGACCGCAAGCTCAAAAGTGAAGTAGTGATGCTCGGCGCCCACATCGACTCGTGGCACGCCGCCACCGGCGCTACCGACAACGCCGCCGGCGTGGCCGTGATGATGGAGGCCATGCGCCTGCTGAAAGCCGCCGGCGTGCAGCCGCGCCGCACCATCCGCATTGCGCTGTGGGGCGAGGAGGAGCAGGGCCTGTTTGGCTCGCGGGGCTACGTGAAAAACCACTTCGCCGACCCCGCCACCATGAAGCTGCTGCCCGACCACGAGAAGCTGGCCGCCTACTTCAACCTCGACAACGGCGCCGGTAAAATCCGCGGCATTTACGCCCAGGGCAACGAGGCCGCCGCGCCCATCTTCGCCGATTGGCTGAAGCCCTTCGCCGATTTGGGCGCTACCACCGTAACGCTGCGCAACACCGGCGGCACCGACCACCTGGCCTTTGACGCGGTGGGCCTGCCGGGCTTCCAGTTCATCCAGGACCCGCTCGACTACGGCACCCGCACCCACCACACCAACATGGACACCTACGAGCGCCTACCCGCCGCTGACCTCCAGCAGGCCGCCGTGGTAGTGGCCTCGTTCGTGTACCAGGCCGCCATGCGCGACCAGAAGCTGCCCCGCAAAGCGTTGCCGGTCGTGAAAACCACAGGCCAGCTGTAGGCTAGTTGTGGGCGATGACAGTCAAAGAGAAAAGCCGGCTCCCAAGGGTCGGCTTTTTTTTGAAGTAATTCTTCAGCTTCTTACCTGCCGCAAACAGTCGCCATAGTAACTTTCTTTGCTTACCAACTCCTCCTGCTATCCTTACATGTCTGCACAAGCTAACTGGCCCGACCTACTTCGGCAAATCAGCAAAGAAATTTTAACCGATGCAGACTTTCTGGAGGGTAATCTGGCTGAAACGCTGACCCCAGCTCACCGTCAAGCCGGGTGGCTGGGCGAGCCGGGGGCCACGGAAGTTGAGTTGGCAGCCTTGGAACAGCGTCTGGCAACTCAACTTCCGCCGTCGTATCGCACCTTTTTGCAAACATCGAACGGCTTCGGTCCACTCGACTACTTTATCTGGGATTTACAGCCTTGTCAGAAAGTTGACTGGTTGGTGAACACCAACAGGGATGTTGTAGAACTATGGGAAAAAGGAAGCAAGCAGACCCCGAGTGTATCGGATGAGGAGTACTTCCAGTATGGCGAAGAGCAAGCGGGAGAGCAGGTTAGAGGGGAATACTTCCGGGAACTGTTGATGATTTCTGACTGGGGAGATGCTGGTTTTTTGGCCCTGAACCCGGCGGTGCAGCATGAAGGAGAGTGGGAGGCCTGGCACTTTGCCAGCTGGATTCCTGGTGCAAACAGGTACCGCTCGTTCACAGAGCTAATGCAGGCTACCTTGGTAGGCTATCAGGCGCTTAAAGCCGAATAATCAGCTATGCTCCTTACTACCAAACCCCGCCTCCATGCCCTGTGCCTGGCCTACGTGCAGGACCGCCTAGCCACCATCCAAACGGCCATCAACGCGGCCCAGGAATCGGCCAATTCCGAAACCAAGAGCAGCGCCGGCGACAAGTATGAAACTGGCCGTGCCATGGCCCAGAATGAGCGGGATCGGAACCTGGTGCAGCTCCAGCAAGCCCGCCAGCTGCTGGCCGAAATTCAGCGCATCAACCCCGACCTGCCCTGCGACGCGGTGCGCCCCGGTGCGCTGGTCAACACCTCCATGGGCTGGTTCTACCTAGGAATCAGCGCCGGCAAACT
Organism: Hymenobacter lapidiphilus; assembly: GCF_013377885.1. Classification (GTDB taxonomy): domain Bacteria; phylum Bacteroidota; class Bacteroidia; order Cytophagales; family Hymenobacteraceae; genus Hymenobacter; species Hymenobacter lapidiphilus. Next base: position 131,381 of record NZ_JABKAU010000006.1, on the reverse strand, counting down.
ACCACTGGATGGCACCGACTATTTCGCCGTATCGGCCGCCGCGCCGGTAGCGGCCGCGCTGGCCGGCAGGCGCCCCGGCGACTCGGTGCTGTTCAACGGGAAATCAGTACAGATTTCAGCTGTTAGCTAACCGTCATGCAGAGCGAAGCGAAGAATCTCGCGTGCAGTCGTTGCAATACGTCGGCACGCGAGATTCTTCGCTTCGCTCTGCATGACAGTTAGCTTATTATATCCCTTTCAGCAGGCCGGCAATGCCGCGGATATTGAGGCGGATGAAGTTGCGGATGCGCTCGAAGCGGCCACGAGCTTCGTCCAGTTCCTCGTCGGGCTCCAGCTGGCTGGGGCGCTGGGTGTCGAGCAGGGCAAAAACGGTTTCGGCCAGGTCGAAGTAGCCCAGTAGCATGAGTAGCAGCAGCTTCTTATCGTCTTCGGCGTAGCCTTTGGTGCGGATGGCCTTTACCAGCGTATCGAGCTGAGAAGTTTCGTCCACGAACAGGTCGCGCAGTACGGCGCGTTGGTGCTGGTAGTCGAGCAGCTGCTGGGGCGTGGCGGCTGAGGCCGGGAACGGAAATGTTTCGGTGAAGCGGGTAGCAGCGCGGTAATCGGTTTCGGCGGCGTAGATGGAGGTCAAGTGCTTCTGTAGGCTGGTCCAGAGGCCGGTGCGGGCTTTATCGAAGGCGGCAGAATCGGAGGCGGCGGGGGCAGGGATGCTCACGGGATGGTGGAAGCTGGTGGAAGCTCAAAATACGGGCTTTTGGGCTGGCGGGGTTAGAATGACAACGCTCAAGCCGCCGGAAGCTGTATTTTTGCTGTACTTGTTTGTCATCCTGAGTGGAGCGAAGGACTTGGTAAGAAGCCAATCAAGAATGTTACCTCCTTACCAGGTCCTTCGCTCCGCTCAGGATGACAATCAGGCTGCCCGAACCCAATTCCGTTCTATGTCCCTCGAAACCCCTAAGCGCGTTGCCCTGCTCGGCTCCACCGGCTCCATCGGCACCCAGGCCCTCGACGTGCTCCGCGCCCAGCCGGGCCGCTTCGTCGTGTCGGCCCTCTCGGCCCAATCGAATGCCGATTTGCTGGTGGCCCAGGCCCGCGAGTTCCGGCCCGCTGCTGTAGTTATCGGCGACGAAAGCAAATACGCCCAGGTGCGCGACGCCCTGGCCAATCAGCCCGAAACCGAAGTGCTGGCCGGCGCCGATGCCTTGGTCGAGGTGGCCGGCCGGCTCGACACCGATGTGGTGCTGACGGCCATGGTGGGCTACGCCGGGCTGCTGCCCACGGTGGCCGCCATTAAAGCCGGCCACGACATTGCCCTGGCCAACAAAGAAACCCTGGTAGTAGCCGGTCAGCTGATAACCGAGTTGGTGCGCCAACACGGCGTAAAGCTGCTGCCCGTCGATTCGGAGCACTCGGCCATTTTCCAGTGCCTGGTAGGGGAGCAGCAGAACCCAATTGAGAAAATCATCCTCACGGCCTCGGGCGGACCGTTCCGGGGCCGCACCCGGGCGCAGCTGGCCCAGGTTACCCGCGCTCAGGCCCTCAAGCACCCCAACTGGGATATGGGCGCCAAAATCACCATCGACTCGGCCTCCCTCATGAATAAGGGTCTCGAAGTGATTGAAGCCAAGTGGCTGTTCGGCCTCAGCAACGAGCAGGTGGAGGTCATTGTGCATCCGCAGAGCATTATCCACTCGCTGGTGCAGTTCGAAGATGGCTCACTAAAGGCGCAGCTCGGGTTGCCCGACATGAAGCTGCCCATTCAGTACGCGCTGGGCTATCCGCAGCGGCTGCCCAACGAATTCCCGCGCTTCAGCTTCCTCGACTACCCGCAACTGACGTTTGAGGCTGCCGATACCACCGCGTTCCGCAACCTCGGGTTGGCTTTTGAGGCCATGCGCCGGGGTGGCAACGCGCCCTGCATCCTCAACGCGGCCAACGAAATAGCCGTGGCCGCTTTCCTGCGCGACGAAATCGGCTTCCTGCAGATGTCGGACGTGGTAGAAACCAGCCTCGCGCGGGTTTCGTACCTTGCCGCTCCAACCCTCGCCGACTACGTAGCCACCGACCAGGAAACGCGCCGCGTGGCCGCCGAACTGCTCGGTACCGTGCGCGCCTGACAGGCTGGCCGGAATCCGGCGAACCACGGGCCGCGGCGCGTTGTTTGTTGGATTGCAAGGAGAGTAAATAAAGAACGTCATGCTTCGGCTTCGCTCAGCATGACAATGTCCTTTTAGACGCTCCACCCCAGCACCGAAATCACCTCATCACCCAACTAAATTACCCCGCTCTTTTGGAAGGATTAATCATGGCCGGCAACCTGCTGCTGGGCCTTTCGCTCCTGGTGGGCCTGCACGAGTTCGGACACTTTGCGGCCGCCAAATACTTTAAAATCCGGGTCGATAAGTTTTACATCTTCTTCGATTTCCTGTTTCCGCTGCCCGGGGTGATGAATTTCGCCCTGTTCAAAAAGAAAATCGGCGAGACGGAATATGGCCTGGGCTGGTTCCCTCTGGGCGGCTACGTGGCCATTCATGGCATGATCGACGAAACCCAGGATGCCGAGAGCCTGGCCGCCGAGCCGGCCCCCGACGAGTTCCGCTCGAAGCCGGCCTGGCAGCGCCTGATTGTGATGCTGGGCGGTATCATCATGAACGTGCTAACCGGCATCGTCATCTTCACACTGCTCACCTTCAGCTACGGCCAGAGCTATTTGCCGGCCTCGGAGGTGCGCTATGGCATTGTGCCAAGCGAGCTGGGCCAGGAAATGGGCTTCCGTGAAGGCGACAAAATCGTGAAAATTAACGGCCGTCCCTTCGACGATTTCAGCGACGTGTACAGCCCCGACGTGATTCTGGGCTCCAGCGCCTACTACACCGTCGACCGTGCCGGCCAGCTGGTAGATGTGCCCGTTCCCATCGACTTCATGGACCGCCTTGCCGACGAGGGCGAGCAGCGCTTCGTGCAGCCGCTCGACCCGTTCGTAGTCGACCAGGTAGTGCCTGGCAGCCCGGCCGCCAAGGCTGGCCTGCTACCCCAGGACCGTATTCTGACCGTAGGCAGCGCGTCCATCCGTTTCTTCCCCGAGCTGCAAAAGGCCCTGAAAGACCAGGCTGGCAAGCCGGTGGCGGTGCGCGTGGAGCGCGCCGGCCAGCCCGTAGCCCTGAACGTGAACGTTGACGACGACGGCAAAATTGGTTTCCTGCCCAAGTCGCTGCTTAAGTTCGAAACCCGCGACTATGGGCTGCTGGAAGCTATTCCGGTGGGCACCAAGCAGGCGTTCGGCGTGGTAACGACTCAGATGAAGGCGTTCGGTAAGATTTTCCGCGGCGAAGCTTCTTTCCGGAAGTCGGTAGGTGGGCCGATTGAAATTGCTCAGCAGTACGGCGGCACCTGGGACTGGCTCCGGTTCTGGACGCTGACGGGCCTGCTCTCGATGGTGCTGGCCTTCATGAACCTGCTGCCCATCCCGGCCCTCGACGGTGGCCACGTGGTGTTTCTGCTCTACGAAATGGTGGCCGGCCGCAAGCCGTCCGACGCCTTCATGGAAAATGCCCAGAAAGTAGGCATGATGATTATCCTGGGTTTGATGGCCTTTACGCTCATCATCAACCCGCTCATTAAGGCCTTCGGAGACTAAGCTTGAATTAGTGGACTGAAAAAGCCGTGCTGCTCGTTGGGGTGGCACGGCTTTTTCTTGCGCTGTATCTTTCCCGCAGAGAGGCGCAGAGGTTCCCTTAGAAAGGAGCGGAGTCGTTCTGAACAGTTCTGCGCACCTCTGCCAAACTTCTGCGCTCCTCTGCAGAAAACTCTTCTTGTCAATAATGCCCAAACTCCTCCGAATCCTGCCGCTTCTGCTCTTGGTTAGCCTTGCGGCGTGGGCCCATACCTACCACGCCAGCCTGATGGAGGTGCGCTTCAATCCCGAGAAGCAGCGGCTCGAAATAGCCCTCAAAGTTTTTACCGACGACCTGGAAAACGCAATTTCGCAAGGCCAGCCTGCACCCTATACCATCGGCCGGCTCTCCCGCACCCAACTCGACCCGCTGCTGCTGAACCTGCTGCGGCGGGAGGTGCAGCTTAGCACCCAGCCCGGCCGGCCGCTGCCGCTTACGTTGGTAGGCCTGCAAAAGGAAACCGATTCGCACTGGCTGTTCTTCACGGCCCCGCTGCCGGCTACTGCCACCAGCGTCACGCTTCGTCAGGGGCTGCTGCTTACCATCTTTCCCGACCAGATGAACCTCGTCAATCTCACCGCGGGCAAGCAGAAGGAAAGCTTCCTTTTCCGCAGCGGCAACGAGGAGCAGGAACTGAAGTGGTAGGAGGTGAATGGGGAGGAACTGAAGCTGTTTAGAAAGCACCCGGAATCAACCAGAACGTCATGCTTCGACTTCGCGGACGCCAGATGAAGCATGACGTTCTAATTCATTCCCGGCACTTCCCAACAGCTTCGTCTGAACGAGTCGTTACTAGGACCGTGCTAACGTAATAAGGTCCTTCCTTCGTCAGGATGATAACCTACTTACTCCTTTACGTTCACTATCCCCACCGCTACCACCCGTCATCCCCGCTAGCTGGTTTGGGATCGGGCTTGCCGGTCGGGGCGGGGTCGGCCTTGAACTGCTCGTCGCCGGCCGGCTTGATGACGCGGAATTCCACGCGGCGGTTGGTGCGGGCATCTTCGCGGGTTTTCTCCTCTTTGAGGGGTTTTTCGCTGCCGTAGCCCATGCTCTCCACACGGTTGGGCGGCAGCTTGCCTTTCTGCTCGATATAGCGGCGGATAGCCTCGGCGCGGTCCTGCGACAGTTTCAGGTTGAAGTCGATGTCGCCGCGGCTGTCGGTGTGGCCCGCAATGTTGAGCCGGAACGTGGGGTGGTCGACGAGGAAAGTGGTAATCCGGTCGAGGGTAGGATACATGGTCGGCCGAATGTTGGCCTTGTCCTGGTCGAACTCGATGTTCTGGAACACCATCGGCAGCTGGTAGTCGATGGCGTTGGTCATGAGCTGAAATACCGTGTCATTCTTCAGCGCAAAGCTTTTTTCGACGCTGAAAAAGTCGGGGCTCTGAATCAGCATCACGTAGTGCGAGCCTTCCATGAGGTCGAAATCGAAGGAGCCGTCGTCGCGCAGGTACTTGCTTGCCACCTCAATCCCGTTGTCGGTGTCGATAATGCTGACCAAGCCGTTGAGCGGCTTGCGGCTCACCGAGTCGATGAGCGAGCCCTCGATGTGCGTGGTGGCGGTGGGTTGGGCCTCCATCGGCAGCGGGAAGGAGTAGAGGTCCAGGTTCTTCATGTCGGCCTGCTCGGAGCGGGCGTAGTAGAGGTCCTTTGAGTCGGCGTCGATGGTGAAGTAGTACTCCGAGCCCTTGCCGTTCACCAGCGGCCCGATGTTGATGGGCTCCTGCCAGCGGCCGCGCGTGCGGTATGTTTTGTAGATGTCGAAGTCGCCGAAGTTGAGCAGCTGCCCCCGCGAGCTGAAATACAGCACGTGGTAAAGCGGGTGGTAAAACGGGCTCACCTCACTCTCGCGGGTGTTTACAACCGGCCCCATGTTCTGGGCCGGCAGCCACTGCCCGGCCTTGTTCTTCACCGTAAACCAGATGTCCGAGAGCCCGAAGCCGCCGAGCCGGTCGGAGGCGAAGTACAGCGTGTCTTCGCCCGGCGAAAGGGTCGGCTGCGAGTCCCAGGCCGGCGAGTTTACGTTAGGTCCCAGGCTTTTGGGCATGCTCCATTTGCCGTTCTCAAACGTGGCCTCATACAGGTCGCAGTTGCCCTGGCAGGTGGGGCACTCGCAGCGGGCGAAGTACAGCGTTTTGCCATCCTTGCTGATGCAGGCCGAACCCTCGTTGTAGGCCGAGTTGATGGGTTTGGGCAGGGCTTCGGCTTCGGTCCAGAGGCCATTTTCGCGGCGCGACTGGTAGATATCCTCATCGGAAACCTCCTGCAGGCGGCCGCGGGTTTTGCGCTTCGAGGTGAAATAAAGTAGGTTGGCGTCGGTGTTGAGCGTGGGGCCGTAGTCCTCCTTTTTCGAGTTGATGGCGTCGCCCATGCTGGTGTACACGCCCTTGGGCGGCCGGAACGTGGCAATGCTCTTGCGGTACTCTACCAGTTCGTAGTACTTTTTGAGGGGTACGTACAGTTCCGTTTCCTTCTGTTCGAGCGAGTCGTAGTACTGCTGCACCTTGGTCAGGCTCTGGCGGCGGTGCTTGAGGGCGAGCCGGAAGTAGGCGCGGGCCCGCTGCTCGTCGCCGGCCTTGTCCCAGAGTTGGCCCAGCCGCCACAGCAGCTGCGTGTCGCGGTAGAAGTTCTCGGTGCCAAACTGGCCCACATAGGTTTCGAGCAGGTTGCGGGCCGCCGGCCAGTTCTTGCGCTTTTCGGCCTGTTGAATAGCACGCAGGTCTTTTTTGTCGCGGAAATACGCTAGTCGGTTTACGTTCGGAAACAGCGGCGTGGCATCGGGCCGGGCCCGCAGCTGGCGGATAACTTTGGCCGACAGGGGCCGCTGGGCATAGGTCGGAGCTTTCTGCTGACCACTTGCCGGCACTGCCGCTCCGAAGCCCAGCAGCATCCCGCCGACGAATAGTAAAATGACGAATCGAAGCATAATCAGCGCGGCACCAGCAGTAAGCAGCGGGCCGGCGTCAAAAATAGGAAAATTTTGATGTGGTTGTTTGCCAACCGAGAGCGAAGATTTGAAGAATATCATCAGTTCTGCATCCTCCGAGTTTCAACGCCCCCGGCATCTCCCTGCCGATGTGGCAAAGGCTGGCCGTGGCACGGCGCTTGCCGGGCCTGTACCTGCGGTGTCGCTCCGCCGTAAAGGAGCACTAGTCTGGGGCCCTGGCCTGTCATTGTGGCACCTCGGCTTCTTTTTTGCCCGTCTTTTCGCCTCGCATGAGCTATTCCATCCCGCCTACCCCTTCTTTATCCTCGTTACTGCTGATGACCGACGACTCCACCGAAATGGTATCTATTGTGGCCGCCGACCCCGACCAGCCAATGGCTCCCGGCGAGCAGCCGCAGGTGCTGCCGCTGCTGCCAGTGCGCAACACGGTGCTGTTTCCGGGCGTAGTGCTGCCGGTGACGGTAACGCGCAAAAAGAGCATTCGGCTGGTGCGCAAGGCCTACAAGGGCAACAAGCTGATAGGGGTAGTAGCCCAGAAAAATGGCGAGTCGGACGACCCGATGCTGGCTGATATGTACCAGGTGGGCACGTTGGCCCGCATTCTGAAGATGCTGGTGCTGCCCGATGGCAACACCACTATCATCATCCAGGGCCAGTCGCGCTTCCGCATTGAGGAGGAAGTACAGACCATGCCCTACCTCACGGCCCGCGTCAGCTACGCGCCAGAGGCCTTCCCGGGCAAAAGCTCCCGCAGCCTCAAGGCGCTGGTGTCGTCGCTCAAGGAGGCGGCGTCGCGTATGCTCAAGCTCAACCCCGAAATCCCACAGGAGGCCCAGGTAGCCCTGGATAATATCGAGTCGCCAGCCTTCCTGACGCACTTTCTGTCGTCCAACCTCAACGTGGAGGTGAGCGTGAAGCAGCAGCTGCTCGAAACCAACGACGGCGTGGAGCGCGGCACCAAGCTGCTGGAGCTGATGCTGAAGGAAATCCAGCACCTGGAAATCAAGCGCGAAATCCACACTAAAGTCCATACCGACATCGACCAGCAGCAGCGCGACTACTTCCTGCGCCAGCAGATAAAAGTGCTGCAGGATGAGTTGGGCTTCGATGGCCCCGAGCAGGACGCCGACAAGCTGCGCCAGCGGGCCAAGGGCAAAAAGTGGCCCGCGGCCGTGGCCAAGCACTTCGAGAAGGAGCTCGATAAGCTCAGCCGCCTCAACCCCCAGGCCGCCGAGTACCCCATCAGCGTCAACTACGTCGAGTACCTGCTCGATTTGCCCTGGGGCGAATACACCAAGGACAACTTCAACCTGAAACGCACCCAGCGCATCCTCGACCAGGACCATTACGGCATGGAAAAGGTGAAGGCGCGCATCATCGAGTACCTCGCAGTGCTCAAGCTGAAGAACGACCTGAAAGCGCCGATTTTGTGCCTCTACGGTCCTCCCGGTGTGGGTAAAACCAGCCTCGGCAAATCCATTGCCAAGGCGCTGGGCCGCAAGTATGCCCGCCTGAGCTTAGGCGGCGTGCGCGACGAGGCCGAAATCCGGGGGCACCGCAAGACCTACGTTGGGGCCATGCCTGGCCGCATTATCGCCCAGATTAAAAAGGCCGGCGCCGCCAACCCCGTTATCGTGCTCGATGAAATCGACAAGCTGGCCTCCGATTTCCGCGGCGACCCCAGCTCGGCGCTGCTCGAAGTGCTTGACCCCGAGCAGAACTCGACCTTCACCGACAATTACCTGGAGGTGGAATACGACCTGAGCCGGGTGCTGTTCATTGCCACCGCCAACTCGCTCGACACCATTCAGCCCGCCCTGCGCGACCGGATGGAAATTATTGATCTGACGGGCTACACGCTGGAGGAGAAAAGCCAGATTGCCAAAAAGCACCTCTGGCCTAAGCTGCTCGAAGAGCACGGCCTCGGCCCTAAAGACGCCGCCGTGAGCACCGCCGCCCTACAGCGCGTGATTGACGACTACACCCGCGAAAGCGGCGTGCGCAGCCTGGAGCGCAAGCTCGGCGGGCTGGTGCGCAACGTAGCCAAGAGCAAGGCCATGGACGAAAGCTACCCTGCCACCCTGCAGCCGGCCGATGTGAAGCGCATCCTGGGCGCGCCTATTTTCGACCGCGACCAGTACCAGGACAACGAAACGGCCGGCGTAGTAACCGGCCTGGCCTGGACCAGCGTGGGCGGCGATATTCTGTTTATTGAAAGCCTGCTGAGCCGGGGCCGGGGCAAACTCACGCTCTCGGGCCAGCTCGGCGACGTGATGAAGGAATCGGCCGTAACGGCGCTCAGCTACCTGCGCAGCCGCGCCGACGAGCTGGGCATCGACTACCGCCTCTTCGATCAGTACGACCTGCACATTCACTTCCCCGAAGGCGCGGTGCCCAAAGACGGCCCCAGCGCCGGCATTGCCATCTTCACTAGCATTGCCTCGGTGTTCACCCAGCGCAAAATCCGCAGCCACCTGGCCATGACGGGCGAAATAACCCTGCGCGGCAAGGTGCTGCCGGTGGGCGGCATCAAGGAGAAAATCCTGGCCGCCCGCCGCGCCGGCATCAAGGACATTATCCTCTGCCCCAAAAACTGCAAAGACATCGACGAAATAGCCCCTCATTACCTCCAGGGCCTCACCATTCACTACGCCGACCGCGTGGATGACGTGCTGCGCGTGGCGTTGCTGGATGAGCAGGTGGCACACCCGATGAAGCTGGTAGTGCGCGACGAAGCGCCCGCGCCGTTAGGCCCGAGCGTGGAAGTGCAGTAGGGGGAGCAGCATTGTAAAAGAACGTCATGCTGAGCGCAGCCGGATGTGAAGTCGAAGCATCTGTACCGCAATGGTAATTCCTGTGGATGGTAATGAAGCGGTAGAGATGCTTCGGCAAGCTCAGCATGACGTTCTTCCAACATTGAGTTACTCACGCCGCACAATAAATCCGGCCGCCGCAACGTCCTGTCCGGGAACTGCTTTATCTTACCGTTGATGAACCAACTCCTACGCCGCACCGCCGTTGTTTTTGCCGTTTCGGGCCTTACGCTGGGCACGGCGCGCGCCCAGATTGGGGGGCAGCGGGCCTTCTCGTTTCTGAACCTGCCTACCAGCGCCAAGTTGGCCGGCCTGGGCGGCGTCAATACCTCGTCGCGCGATGCCGATGGCACCATGCTTTACGCCAACCCGGCCTTGCTAAATGCTGATATGGATGGCCGGCTGGCTCTGGGTTTTGTCGATTATCTGGCCGACATCAAGCAGAGCACCGCAGTGTACGTGTTCAACACGGCCAAAGCCGGCCGGATAGGAGTAGGGTTAACCTACCTCAACTACGGCGACTTCGAGCAGTTCGACCCGGCCGGTAATTCGCTGGGCCGGTTTACAGTGAACGAGTACGCCCTGAGTCTCTCCGATTCCTATACCTCAGGCGTGTTCACGCTGGGTGGCACGCTCAAGCTGGCCGGCTCGGGCATTGCCGGCAACCACTCGTACGCCGCCCTGGCTGATGTGGGGGGCCTGTTCAAGCACCCCACCGCCGATTTCACGGTGGGCCTGGTGGTACGTAACGCCGGCGTGCAGCTAAAGGCCTACGATGGTGCCGACCGGGAGCCGATGCCATTTGATGTGCAACTGGGCGCATCCATCAAGCCCGAGTACCTGCCGTTCCGGTTTTCCCTCACGGCCCATCACCTCCAGCAGCTCGATATCGTTTACCTCGACCCCAGCCAGCGCGGTCAGATCGACGAGAATGGCAACGAAGTAAAGCCGGAAAAGAGCCTGGGCGACAAGATTGCGCGGCATTTTGCAGTGGGTGGCGAACTACTGCTCAGCAAAAACCTGAACGTACGCGTCGGCTATAACCACCTCCAGCGCCGCGAGCTGCGGCTGGATAACACTGCGGGCGGGGCCGGCTTCTCATTTGGCGTCATGTTGCGCATCAGCCAGTTTCAGCTCGACTATACCCACGCTGGCTACCACGCCTCGGGCGGTGCCAACTACTTCACCGTTTCTCGTAACCTCGATTCGCTGTTCAAGAAACAGCCTTAATAGTTGGCTGTTGTCTACAACGGCATCCTGAGCATTCCGCGAGTTGAGCGGCGACGAAGAACCTGTATGATGCTGAAGATGCCCCAAGGCTCTGTTGTGACAAGGATCCTCGTCGCCGCTCAACTCGCGGAATGCTCAGGATGACGAATTACTATATCAGCCCTTCCTCCAAACAGTACCTTATTACATGCTTGAATCCTCGGAATTTCTGACCCCGGCCCAGATTGTGGTCGAACTCGACAAGTATATCATCGGCCAGCACGAGGCCAAGCGCCACGTGGCCATTGCCCTGCGTAACCGCTGGCGCCGCCTGCGCGCTGCCCCCGAAATGCGCGACGAAATCGTGCCCAACAACATCCTCATGATTGGCTCGACCGGCGTGGGTAAAACCGAAATTGCCCGTCGGCTGGCCGGTATTTCCGGTTCGCCCTTCGTGAAAGTGGAAGCCTCTAAGTTCACCGAAGTCGGCTACGTGGGGCGCGATGTGGAGAGCATGGTGCGCGACCTGGTGGAGCAGTCGGTGAACATGGTGAAAACCCGCCGCAAGGAGGAGGTGAAAGCCCGGGCTGCCGAGCTGGTAGAAGAGGCCATCCTCGACATCCTGATTCCGCCCGTAACCGGCGCGCCCGGTGCGGGCACCAAGCCGGCGCTGGGCTTCCCCACTACCCCAACCTCGGGCGACATGCCCGACTCGGACCACGAGCTCAATGAGCGTACCCGCGAACGATTCCGCGAGAAAATTCGCAACGGTGAGCTGGATGACCGTAAAATTGAGATTCAGGTGCAGCAGGGCGGTGGCGGCATCAGTGTAATGGGTGGCGCGCCCGGCGGCATGGACGAGGCCAGCATGGCCGGCATCCAGGATATGCTGGGCTCGATGATGCCCAAGAAAACCCGCAAGCGCAAGGTAACCGTGGCCGAAGCCCGCAAGCTGCTGCTCGACGAGGAAGCCGCCAAGCTCATCGACATGGACGAGGTGAAGGACGAGGCCGTGCGCCACGCCGAAAACTCCGGCATCATCTTCATCGACGAAATCGACAAAGTAGCCAGCAAGAGCAGCAAAGGCGGCGGCGGCCCCGACGTAAGCCGCGAAGGCGTACAGCGCGACCTGCTGCCCATCGTGGAGGGTTCGGCCGTGAGCACCAAGTACGGCATCGTGAACACCGACCACATCCTCTTCATAGCTGCCGGCGCTTTCCACGTGGCCAAGCCCTCCGACCTCATCCCCGAGCTGCAGGGCCGCTTCCCCATCCGCGTTGAGCTGCAAAGCCTGACCAAGGGCGACTTCTACCAGATTCTTAAGGACCCTAAAAATGCTCTTACCAAGCAATACGAGGCGCTTTTAAAGGCTGAGGACGTAGAGCTGACTTTTGAAGATGCAGCCCTGGAGCGTCTGGCCGAAATTGCCTTCGAAGTGAACAGCGAAGTGGAAAACATCGGGGCCCGCCGCCTGCATACCGTCATGAGCCGCCTGCTCAACGACATCCTCTTCGACGTACCCGATAAAATCGGAGCCAACGCCCGCATCCTCATCGACCGTGCCTTGGTTGAGGAGCGCCTGACCGACATGGTCCGTAACCGCGACCTGAGCCAGTATATTTTGTGATGAAGTGATGAGGTAATAGGGCGAATGCCGTTCAGGTGCTTTGCTACTGAAATGATGAGTGCCGTTCAACGTCACCCTCGGTCCCTGCGTAACTACCGCGGAGACTGGGTGCGCTGAACGGCACTCACTATTTTACCCTCTCACTATTTCACCTCATGCACTACTACCTTATCACCGGGGCCAGCCGGGGCCTGGGCCGGGCACTGGCCGAAGCCGCCCTTGCCCAGCCCGATACCTCCGTTATCGGTATCTGCCGCCACGCGACCATTCAGCACGAACGGTACCAGCACCAGCCCCTCGACCTCTCGGATCTGGCGGCCGTGCAGCACAACCTGCACAAGGTGTTTTCGCGCTTTCCCGATGCCACCAGCCTCACCCTCATCAACAATGCCGCCGTGCTGGGCGAAATCGGCTACCTGGGCGAGCAGCCCAACGAGCACTTCGAATTTGTGTTCGACCTAAATCTGCTGGCCCCGGCCATGCTGATGAACACCTTCCTGAGCGCCTATCAAGGTCGTGAATTGCCGCGCACCATCCTCAACATAAGCAGCGGCGCGGCCCAACGCCCCGTCGATGGTTGGGGAGCCTATTCGGCTTCCAAAGCCGCCCTCGATGCTCTCTCCCGCACGGCCCAGCACGAGCAGGGGTTACGCGGCAGCGGCGTCCGCATCCGCAGCCTCTCGCCTGGTATTCTCGATACCCCCATGCAGGAGCACATCCGCTCGGCCGACGCCCATCATTTCAGCGAAGCCGCCAAATTCGCCGATTTCCACCAGCAGGGCCAGTTGCGCCAACCTGCCGAAGTAGCCGGCCGCATTATGGCGTGGCTGCAACAGCCAGATCTGGGGTCGGAGGTAGTGCTGCGGGTTAGTGAGCTAGAATAAGTTGTGCCGCGAAAAGCACAAAAAAAGAGCGGCAGAATTTTCTGCCGCTCTTTTTTTGTGCTACCGAAAGATAGATACTTAGTCTTCCGTACCGTCATCCCACCAAACACCATTAGCAATAGTGGTGTTGGGAACATTCTCGCTGTTGGTCGCGATTTCGCTTTGCGGGTAGGGGAAACGCCGCGGGAAGAATACTGAATTCTTTGGGTTGCTTAATGTCGGGAAGCCAGTACGACGGTAGTCGTTGTAGGCTTCAATCGACTGATATATGAACAACGAAATATACTTCTGCTGGATGATAGCCTGTTGGGTCAGGCCCGCAGCACCCATAAACACCCGGTCGCGGAAGGCCTGGGAAGCAGCCGTGGTACTGGTACTCACGGAAGTTGAGGCACCTCTAGCCGTCAGGTCAGTATTAACGCCCGTAACGTAGGCCTCATAAGCCCCGGCTCTGTCGCCGGTTCGCAAACGAGCTTCAGCTTCAATAAACTTCAGCTCAGCAAATGTGATAATGGGCTGTGCAGCCGTGGCATTAATCACGTTGCGCGATACGCGTGAGTATATAGTGCCGCCCTGGTCGTTGACAGCCGTGCCATTGGGTGCACCTACAATAGGACCCCCAACCACCCGGCGTACGGGGTCGATTAGGAACGAAATGCGCGGATCGTTATCGGCCGGATTAGGATCAGTTGCGGCGGTGGCTGGGATGTTGCGCAGCAGGTTATAAAACGAGGTGCTTACGGCAAAGTGACCCCGGTCATTCTCCTCCTGAAACCAAGGGTTCTCACCAATGGCCGTTGCCGCGTACCGGCTGAAGGTAAGGTTATCAGCTGACGAGGCAAAAGCTTTTGGCAGAGCTGCCAGCACGGCGGCGGCCGAGCCGTTTGGGTCGCGCTTGCTCAGGTGGTTGGCTAGCCGCGCCTTTAGGGCGTAGGCGGCTTTGGTCCACTTGGCAGCATCACCGGCGTAGAAGAAATCGGACGCGCCGGGCACTTTGTTGGACTCCTTGGCCAAATCGAGGATGGCATCATCGAGCAGTGCATTCAGGCCCTGGTAAATCTGCTGTTGCGGATCGTAAGCGGGCTTGAGTGTTACACTTGGCTTGTTCGCCTCAGTGTAGGGCACCCGGCCAAACAGGTCGGTTGCCACGCTCAGGTTGTAGGCCTTCAGTACTTTGGCAATGCCCACATAGCGCCAGGCCCCGGCTTCTTCTCCGGTAGAGCCCTTGGCAATCATGTAGTCCAGGTCCTGTAGCTGGCCGGCGTAGATGTCGTTCCAGTTATTGCTAGTAGCCGTCGACACGAACGAACCATTGGAGCGTTTGTCGGCCTGCTCGAACTGGGCGTGTACCCCGGTCGTCATCTCGGTAAATACCGCCGAATACCAGGCCAGGTCGGTGCCCGACACGCTGAAGGCTGCGCCAACTGTTACCTGCGGCATAAGCAGCAGGAGCGGAGCTTGCTCGGGTGAGTTGGGATTGGTATTGATTTCATCCAGCTTATCATCCGAGCAGGCTCCCGACCCGAAGGCCAGGCCCAACATCATCAGATAAGGAAGAGCTTTAGTACGTTTCATATGTGCAAAAATCAAAGGTCAGAGGAAGGAAAAACTAGAAGGTTACGCGCAACGAGGCTCCATAAGAGCGGAGCTGCGGCAATGCCACGTACTCTAGGCCCTGGAAGTTACCCGCTCCTCCAATGCTGGTCTCGGGGTCGAAGTTGGGGTAATCCGTAATCAGGAACAGGTTCCGGCCGATTAACGACACCGAAGCGGCACTGAATACTTTCGACTTCGTTACCAGCGACTGGGGCAAGCTATAGCTCAGCGAAACTTCGCGTAACCGGACGAAATCGGTGCTGTAAATGTTCGACTCGGTGATACCGTCCAGCGCGAACTGCCAGTAATCCTGGTCGCGCTTGATAACCGTAGTATTCGGAGCGTAGCTTACGTTGCCAGCTGCATCCACCGTTTCAGTTACACCGTCGAATACGAAATCCGACTCGCGGTCTTCCGTTATCTTATCCATGCCGTAGAGCTTGGCCAGGCGGGTGTTACCGGCGTAAGCTTGGGCACCCTGGCGCGTATCCACCTGCACCAGCAGGCTCAGGTTCTTGAAACTGAAAGTATTGGTTAGGCCCAGCTCAAACTTCGGCTGCACGGTGCCAATTACGCCCAGCTCATCATCAGCCATCGGGTAGCCATCACTATCAACTACAATGGCTCCGGCGGGGTTGCGCTTGAAGCGGGTACCATAGAGCACGGGATACAGGTTGTTGAGCTGCGCCCGAACACTCGGCTCGACGAAGCCGCCCAGGAAAATGTTGTCAACGCCTTCAGCCAACGAAACCACTTTGTTGCGGTACTGCGTGAAGTTGGCCGTCAGGTTCCAGTTGAAACCTTCCGCACTCTGGAAAGGCGTTACGCCCAGCACGATTTCATTGCCGGTCGAGCTCATCTCGCCCGAGTTGATGAAGCGCTGAGTAAAGCCGGTCGAAGGAGCTGCCGGTACCGAGAAAATCTGACCAACAATGCGCTGCGTGAAGTACGTGTAGTCAACCGTAACACGGTTGTTGAGGAAACGCAGATCAGCTCCGACTTCGTAGGTTTTCAGGTTTACCGGCTCCAAGTCCTGAGTCCGCAGGATGTCGCTCTGGCTCAGGCCCACCTGCCCGTTGAAGGGGAAGTTGATACCGTCGCTGAGGAAGCCGCTGTCAGCACCACCACGCGCGAAAATGGTGCGGGTCGAGTAAGGGCCAGGCGCTTGGGCTGCTTCGGCATAGGAGCCGCGCACCTTGGCGAAGGTAACGACGTTCTGTGGGATGTTAAATGCCTCCGTTAGTACAAAGCCCAAACCTACCGAGGGATACAGCAGTTTCCGGTTTTCCGGCTCCAAGGTGGAGAAGTAGTCTTGCCGGAGCGAGCTGTTCAAGAACAGCATGTCTTTATACGATGCAATCAGGTTGCCGAAGAAACCTACCGTGCGCGTACGGCTCAGGGTTTCGGCAGTAGTCTGCGTAATGGTAGAACCGATGTTGCGCAGGCCCCCAATGGTGATGCCCTGGCCGAGCATGTTTTGGAAACGGTTGGTGATGTTGTAAAACTCGTTACCAACCAGCACATTAAGGTTGATATCCTCAGTCAGGTTCTTGTTGAAGGAGAGGTTGACGTTGGAGTTTACCTGCGACTGGATAACCGAATAGTCGTTTACCTGACCACCCGAAGGCGTAGCGGTACGACCACCCGTGAAGCCTGAGCCTAGGTCATATACCTCCTTGCCTTGGGTCGTATACTGATCGACGCCGATACGGTAATTGAGCGTGAGGAAGTCGGTGAACTTGTAGCTCGAATTAACGTTGCCGAACACGCGGTTCGTCTTCTCGTTGAAGTAGTTATGCTTCAGCGCCCAGCGCGGGTTATCTATTGCTGCCCGATAGTGAATCTGGTTGTAGATGTTGTTGGGATTCTCGAACGGGATACCCCACAAGTCGTAGCTGCGCGGGGCGTAGTACGTAGTAAAGAGCGGGTTGGAGAGGTTTGAGCCGGCCGGCAGCTTGTCAATGTCCAAGTCGGAGTAGTTGAGCGAAGCACCAACAGTAAGCTTAGGCGTTACCTTGAAATCGCCGCTTACTTTGGCCGTGTAGCGCTGCATTCCCGTCGTTGGGATAATACCGCTCTGGTTGGTATAACCCAGGCCCACCGCATAGTTGCCAAACGTACCGTTGCCGGCCAACGAAAGGCTGTGGTTCATGGTGTGGCCCGTGCGGAACAGCGGCTTCACGTTGTCATACGCCTTGCCCGGTACCAGTGGCTTACCACCCTTATCCAGCACAGTTGGGTCGAGGGCAGTCAGGCGTGGTCCCCACGAGAGGGACGTGTTAGCATTGAAAGCTCCGCCGCTACCCTGTGCGTAAGTGCTCTGCAGATCGGGGAGTACCGAAGGAGAATCGAAGGAATAGTCGGTTGCGTAGCTCACCTGGGCGGGCTTACCGATACCGGCGCCCCGCTTGGTGGTAATGAGGATAACACCATTAACCGCCCGGTTGCCGTAGAGGGCAGCAGCGGCGGCACCTTTCAGTACCGAAATGTTTTCAATATCATTCGGGTTGATGTCGAGTGCCCGGCTCGAAGCGTCGGTACCCGAAACGCCACCGCTGAAGTCGGAATTGCTTTCAATCGGTAAACCATCTACTACGTACAGGGGCTGATTCTGGCCACTGAAGAAACGGCTACCCCGGATGGTAACCTGCGAAGAAGAACCTGGCATACCACTCGACGAGCGCACCGTAACACCCGCTACTCGACCCTGTAGGGCGTTGGTAACGTTAGGCTGGCCTGCCTGCACGAGGTTTTCGCCCTGCACCTCCTGCACGGTATAAGTCAACTCCTTTTTATCTCGCTCGATACCGAAGGCAGTAACTACTACTTCGCTCAGCTGCTTCGAGTCGGCCGAAAGGCCTACGGAAACCTGGCTGTCGGTGCCGATTTGCCGCTCTACGGAAACGAAACCGATAGAACTGAACACCAGGGTACCGCCCGTAGTTGGTACTGTCAGTGTGTACGAACCATCGGAGTTGGTTGAAATGCCGTTGCTGGAGCCCTTCAGCAGGACGGTAACTCCTGGCAAGCCTTCGCCGGTGCCCCGGTCGGTAACCCGACCTGAAACTGTTCTGGTCTGTGCTGCTACCTGCGTGGCGGAAAAAGCCACCAGCGGTAAGACAGAGAATAGAAATTTCTTCATGGAAAATGAAAAATTAAAAAAAGTACGAAGAAGGGTTGGGTGAGGTGGAATTAAGAAGAATTGTCTTCTGCGAGGGTGCTAATATATGGAGTTATAAAGAGAATGAACCATTTTTCAGGCGACTAATTCTGAAATTCGAGTGAATGGTGGTGTTCTTCGACAGAGTGCCAGACGAGAGCGGACAATTGCTAAGTCATTGTCTATAATCCTATAAGCCTTGTTTCCTTATATGGTCGTTTTGCAATTCATGAATTTTGTTGTGGATATACAATAGCTATTGGACTTAAAACTTGACAGGTAGTGTGAAGCTCCATCATCAAACTACCTGCCTATGGCTGCTTAAACATAACTCCTGCGCTTGCATAGTGGGCGACATAGCAAAAGAGCCTCTTCAACTAAGAAGAGGCTCTTTTGCTATGTCGCCCACAAGCTTTCAAACTACTACCAACTGGTCCATTTTAAATGAGAATTGAGCAGTCAGATAGAAATGGTCTAGTGGCTGTCCGACAGATAATCTGTGCTGTGCTTCTAGCTGTTCTAGTAGCCAGGGTTCTGCCTGATATTCGGGTTGTTGATGGTTTCCCGCAGCGGAATAGGCAGCAACAGACGGTTGGCATCAGGAACGCCCAATACCTGCTGGGCCCTGCCCGTACGAATCAGGTCAAACCAACGGTGTCCTTCCATTGCCAGTTCTACCCGGCGCTCCTGATAGATAGCCGTCAGCAAATCAGCTTGGCCGAGAGCAACCCGTACAGGCAAACCGGCCCGTACCCGGATACGGTTGAGCAGGATCAGCGACTCTGCCAGTTTACCCTGCTGGGCTTTCGCCTCGGCGCTGGTCAGAATCATCTCTGCAAGGCGAATGGCGCGGAAGTTATCGGTGCCGTTACCAGCATCGGTGTATTTAATGCCTACGTTGGCCGGAACCGCACGGCCAGCTACTAGGAACGTGCCGTTGGAGATAGAAGCCGGACGCCGGGTATCCCCGGTTTCATAAGCAGCTCGCAGTGCCGGGCTTGGCGTAATTTCATTCCGGCCACCCGATGCCTGTGGGAAGTAGAAGAAGGCAAACTGGCTCTGGTTCTGAATGTCGAATTGTACTTCGAAGATTGATTCAGACGTGTTTTTGTTGTCGTAGATGCTCCGGTAGGAGGGCTGCAACGCGAAAAGAGGGCTGGCAATAACCTGGTCGGCCAAACGCTCTGCCTCGGCCCACTGCTTCTCATATAGGGATAAGCGCGCCTTCAGTGCCCGGGCAGACCAAATCGTAGCCCGGCCAGTGTTCTGGGCTGGCAAGTACAATACAGCTGAATCAAGGTCAGCCTTGATTTGTGTGTACACATCGGCAACCGGTGTGCGGGCCAGATTAAGCGAGCCGTCGGGCGCAGTCGTAGGCGTCAGGCTCAGCGGAACAGCACCCCAGAAGCGAGTCAGGTCGAAGTAGTTGTAGGCGCGGACGAACCGTGCTTCAGCAACCAATCGCCGCCGGGTAGCCAGCGGAATGGCAGTGATGGGCGGAGCGTAGGCAATTACATTGTTCGAGCGATTGACTCCCACGTAGAGCGCAGCCCACAAATTGGTTATGTCTACGTTATCGGGCAGGATGTTGTATCCATCAATCTGCGCGAAAGTAGGGAACGTACCAATGTGGTCCACGTCGTCGCTGGCTAGGTCAGCAAATGCCGGGTAGCGCAGCCCGTAGTAGTTAGCACTGGTGAAAGCGCCGTAGGCACCGATGGTAGCGGCGTTGGCACCAGCAGCATCAACAAACACCTGATCTGCCTGCAGTGAGTTGGCTGGTTTAAGGTCCAGGGTCTTTTCGCAACTGGTCGCAAGGCCAAGTAGGCCCAGCATGGTCAGACGGACGGAATATTTAGAAAATTGCATGAGCAAAAGAAGTAGTCAGTTAATGAAGACGATTAAAACCCGAGGTTCACGCCAACTTGGTACACGCGGGCTTGTGGGAAGGTCAGGAAGTCGGTGCCCAGGGCAGTGTTCGTGCCACTGAAGGTGTTAACTTCCGGATCCAGGCCGGAGTAGTCAGTGAACGTCAACAGGTTTTGTCCTGCCAAGTAAATACGAGCCGAACGCAGACGAGCGGCGTTGGCAACACTTGCAGGCAAGTTATAGCCCAGGGTTATGGTTTTCAGACGAGCGTACGAACCATCTTCCAGCCACCGGTCCGAAGTACGGCGGTTGTTGTTAGGGTCGTTCCAGGCAGCGCGTGGAACGTCGGTGTTGGTATTGGTCGGCGTCCAACGGTCAAGTACCCGGGCAATCTGGCCAAACTGACCGTTCATGCCTTCTCCAAAGGCGCGGGTGTTGTTGTAAATTTCGTTGCCTTTCGAGAATTGAAAGAGGAAGCTCAGGTCAATTCCTTTGAAGTTGAACGTGTTGGTAATGCCGCCAAAGAAGTCTGGCTGGGCACTGCCCATAATCTCCTGATCGGCGGTGGTAATTACCCCATCACCGTTAAGGTCTTTAAACCGGATGTCACCGGGCCGGGTACCATTGACGGCATTGGTATTAGCCACCTGGTAAGCAGCGTTCGGGTTACCGGTTGCTAAACGGGCGGCAGCATTCAGGGTATTGATTTCGTCCTGCGTCTGGAAAATTCCGTCGGTGCGGAATCCCCGGAACGAACCAAGTGGGCTTCCTACTGCTACCCAGCTGGCAAAACCAGCTGCGAATGGCTGGTTATCAACCAACTCTGTTACCTCGTTGCGAATGAAGGAGATGTTGAAGTTGGTAGACCAGGTGAATTTGTCACCCACGATGTTATTAGACGTCAGCGAAAGCTCGATACCACGGTTGCGCAAAGCACCGATGTTATCGGTGATGGATGCAAAGCCCGAGGAAAGTGGCAGCTGACGGTTGAGCAACAGCTTGTCGGAGTTGTTCTGGAATACGTCGGCATCAATCAGGAACCGGTTGTTGAGCAAGCCGATGTTGATACCGATGTTGGCCATCTTGTTTTCCTCCCATGTCAGGCTGGGGTTAGCCAACTGGGTTGGGGCCAGGCCCGGAGTCTGCAGGTAGTTTGCCGTGCCGCCGCTGCCGAACAGGCCGCGGGAGGCGAAGTTGCCAATTTCGAAGTTACCCGTAACGCCGTAGCTACCCCGGATTTTCAGTTCGCTCAGAATGGCGTTGTCTTTCAGGAACTCTTCCTGGCTGATCCGCCAGGCTACCGAGCCGCTTGGGAAGTAACCCACACGGTTGCCCGAGCCAAAGCGCGAGGAGCCGTCGGCCCGGAACGAGCCCTGGATGATGTACTTGCTCTTGTAATCGTACTCCAAGCGAGCGAAGCCCGACTGCAGGTTGTAGAACGTCTGGTCGGAAGAGGCCTCCGTTTTAACGGCACCCGAAC
The DNA here is from genome assembly GCF_013377885.1 of Hymenobacter lapidiphilus. Lineage (GTDB taxonomy): Bacteria > Bacteroidota > Bacteroidia > Cytophagales > Hymenobacteraceae > Hymenobacter > Hymenobacter lapidiphilus. The sequence continues at coordinate 110,119 of NZ_JABKAU010000006.1, read as the reverse complement.
CAAGGGTTAGAATACCGTTGCCGGCGAAATTGGTTGCCGTAGCCTGAATGCCTTCCTGCGTCCAACGCTGGTAAGCGTAACCAACAACCGCGTTGATGGTGTGAGCGTCGGCCAGCGTTTTTGTGTAGCCTAGCGTGGTTTCGTTGAGCCAGCTAGCACTGGTGCGGAAGTTGCTAATACCCTGGCCGTTGGCGGCCTGGCCCTGTATCAGCGTGCTCGGGATATAGAAGTCCTCCTTCAGACCCAAGTAGTCAAGACCGAAGCTGGTACGCAGCCGCAGGTTGTCAATGGGTTCCACTTCCAGGTACGTGTTGCCAATCAGGCGATTGTTGCGCGAGTTGAACGTAGGCAGTGAAGCGGAGGCTACCGGATTTTCTACCGAGGAGAAGGGGTCGCGGGCAAACGTGCCATCCGCAGTGCGCACTGGCGTCTGAGAGCCCAGCAGCAGGGCTCCGCTCACGATACCGTAGATGTTGTTGTCGTTCTGGATCCGGGTGGCCAGCGAACGGCTGCCCGACATGTTCATGCCAACCTTTACCCGCTCGGTTACTTTATTTTCGAGGTTGAGTCGGGCACTGCCCCGGCGGAAGCTCGAACCGATTACAATACCCTCCTGATCGAAGAAAGTACCGCTAAGCAGGAAGCGCGTTTTGGCGTCGCCGCCCGAAACCGTACCGGTGTAATTGGAAATACGGGCATCACGGAAAATTTCGTCCTGCCAGTTGGTATCAGCGTCTGTGAAGAGCGTCTGAAGAGCTGGGTTGGCAACGGTGGTTACATAACGCGGAACCAGTCCTACATTAGTACGAGCCTCGTTGATCAATTCCTGCGCCTGCTGGCCATTCAGCACGTCCAGCTTGTTGGTCGTCTGCTGAATACCGGTGTAGTAGTTGAAGTCAACTTTGGTTTTGCCAGCCGTGCCCTGCTTGGTCGTGATAAGTACAACCCCGTTGGCTCCACGCGAACCGTAGAGCGCTGCCGCTGCTGCGTCTTTCAGCACCGAGATAGAAGCAATATCCTGCGGGTTGATGTCGGTCAGCGCATTCAGCTGCTGGTTGCCTACGCCGATGTTGGAGAAGCTACCGGTCGTGACAGGTACACCATCCACTACATACAGCGGATCGCTGCCTCCCGAGATAGAGTTGTTGCCCCGGATTCGCACCGATACGCCGCCACCGGGCGTACCCGAGTTTTGGGTTACTAGCACACCCGCGGCTCTGCCCTGCAGTGCTTGGTCGGCACCTGTAACGGGCTGCGTTTCAAACTGCTTGGCATCAATTGTCGCAATGCTGCTGGTAAGAAGCTCTTTGTTCTGAGCGCCGTAGGCTACCACAACAACCTCACTCAACTGGCGGCTGTCGGTGGCCAAACCAATGTTCACTTGGTTCTGAGTGCCAATAGGTTGCTCAACCGATATAAAGCCTACGGAACTGAACACCAGTGTTCCGCCCGTAGCAGGTACGGTCAAAGTAAACGTTCCATCGGAGTTGGTTGATACTCCGTTCGTAGTTCCTTTCAACAGCACGGTAACGCCGGGCAAGCCCGAGCCGCTGGCCCGATCAGTAACATTGCCAGAAATTGTTCTGGTCTGCGCAAATGCCTGCGAAGCCGAAAAAGCTAACAGCGGCAGTGCGACGAGTAGGGGTTTGTTCATGAAAAGAAAGAAGTAAGTGAAGCAAAATTGTGCTCGACTAAGAGTCGATCATTTGCTAAAAATATACATGAATTAGTGATTTGCTAGCAAATTGCCCTAAAAAAGACAGATTATTAGATAAACAGATAGTTTTTGCCCGTGAATGGTAGTGAATACTCTCCATCTTAAGGTGAGGAGAGCAATATGCACAAGGCTACAGCTGCTCCCGAAACAGTGCCAGGGTCCGGCCCCAGGCCTGGGCCGCTGCCTGGGCATTGTAGCGGGCGGGCGAGGTGTCGTTGTTGAAAGCGTGGTTCACGCCTTCGTACACGAACTGCTCGTACTTGGCCCCAGCCGCCTGCAGGGCCGCCTGCCAGGCGTCTTTGCCCGCATTCACCCGCTCGTCGAGGGCCGCATAGTGCAGTAGCAGGTGCGCTTTGACGCTGGAGGCTTCTGCGGCGGGCGGTTGCGTGCCATAATACGCTACGGCAGCGTTTAGCTGGGCATCGTGCACGGCGAGGCGGTTGGCCAGCGCCCCGCCCCAGCAGAAGCCCACGCAGCCAGTGCGGCCGTTGCTGCCGGGGTGCTGGCGTAGGTAGGCAAGGGCGGCCAGGTAGTTGGTCAGCGTCTGGTCTTTATTCAGCTTACCGATGAGAGTGCGTCCTTCATCTTCGTTGGTCGGGGTGCCGCCGAACTCCGACAGCCCATCGACGCCCAGGGCCAGATAGCCCGCCTCGGCCACGCGTCGGGTTATATCCTTGATGTGCGGCGTGAGGCCCCGGTTTTCGTGAATGACGACTACGGCACCGCGCTTTTTCCGGCCTTTTGGGTGTACCAGGTACCCCTTCATAGTAACGCCGGCCGCGCCCGGCCAGGTTACGGTTTCTTCGCGCAGGCCGGCGGCCGCGGCCGGCGCAGTGGCGGCACTGGCGTAGCCCGGTTCCAGCACAGCCAGCGCAGCTGCCGCCAGAGCCGTGCTGCCGGCTAACTTCTGAAGCCGGTCCAGAAAGTCGCGGCGGCTGAGCGGGGCGTGGGTGTACTCGTCGAAGAGTGTGATGATACGTTGGTCCATGGGGCGGGGGGGAATGTGGGAATGGGAAAGGTAACGAATTCGAGGACAGGTTTTCGGTCGTTCGCGACCGGGTTTCCGGCACTCGCCCGATTTTTCCGGCACTCACGCGAAAACGCCTGCTTTCGGTCCTGCCGGCCTGCACCTTTGGCCCATCATCAACCCAACGCCTTACCCATATGGACACTCAGAAACTGGCCCGCGACGTGAAATTCCTGAAAGCTTACGCTCTGGGCGCTACCCTGCTGCCGGCGGTGGCGCTGCTGTGCGCTTTCGGCAAGCCCGACAAGCCCACGCGCTTCGGCGAAATCAACGTCGAGCGCATCAACCTAGTGGAGCGCGACGGCACCGTGAAGATGATCATGAGCAACAAGGAGCGGTTTCCGCAGGGAGTGACCATCGACGGCCAGCACATCGACTATGCCCGCACCAACCCCGGCATGCTCTTTTATAATGAGAAGGGCGAGGAATGTGGTGGCCTCATCTTCGGCGGCAAGAAGGATAAGGACGGCAAGGTATCGGCCGGCGGCCACCTCTCGTTCGACCGGTTCGGGCAGGACCAGGTAATTGTGCTCAACTACCAGCAGCAGGGCAGCGGCTACCAGGCCGGCCTCACTTTCAGCGATGCCCCTGAAGAGTCGATGGCGGTAACGGAAGCGAAGTACAAGAATGCCACGCCCGAAGAGCAGAAGCAGGCCAATCGGGAGGGGAAACTCGGGTTGCAGCGCCGCATGTTCGTGGGTACTACCGTGGGCCGCTCGTCGGCGCTGGTAATGGCCGACCAGCGGGGCGAAACCCGCCTGATGCTGGTGGCCAACAACGACCAGTCGCTGCTCGACTTCAAGGACAGCCAGGGCCGCACCCGCCTCAGTATTGGGGTTGATAAGAACAACCAGCCAGTGCTGCGCTTCCTGGATGAGCAGGGCCAGGAAGTGAAGCCGGCCCCAGCGGCCAAATAGCGGCGCGGGGCGTATCTTTTCGGCCGGTTATGCGCAAGTCCATCTGGTTTTACGGGTTTCTGCTTGGGCTGGCCACGCTGCTGGCGCTCTTCACGCGCCTGACGCTAGCGGGCCGGGCCGAGGACTTTCACCTGTACCCGGATGCGCCCTTCTGGCTGTTTCTGCAAACGCTGCTCATCGTTTATCTGCTTGATAAGCTGGAACTGCGAGCCCGGCAGCGCCAGCAGGCAGTAGAAGGAGCTGGCTATTACCTACGGCTGCTGCTGGGCGGCGGGCTGCTGTATGCGCTGCTGATTCAGGCACTGAGCCTGGCCGTGAGCTTTGGCTTTAGCTGGCTGCCGGCGGGCCGACCCTTCGCGTGGGACTGGTACCGGCTGGGTCGGGGGCTGTTTCTGGACTTGTTCTTCTACCTGCTGGTGGGTGGCATTTACCTGCCGTTTCTGTATCAGCAGCATGCGGCCCGACTGCGGCTGGAGCTGGAGCAGCTGGAGAAGGAGGCCACCCAGGCCCGGCTGCGGGCCCTGCAGCAGCACGTTGATCCGCACTTCCTGTTCAACAATCTTAACATACTGGCCGCCCTCATCGAGCCGGAAAACACCGCCGCCCACGACTACGTGACGCACCTAGCCAGCCTTTACCGCTACTTGGTGCGCACCCGGCAGCTCGATGCCGTGCCGCTGACTGAGGAACTGGCCTTCCTGCGCGACTATCAGTTTCTGTTACAGCGTCGGTTTGGGGCGGCGTATGCGTTCGAGGAGGACATACGGGTGCCTACTGCCGAGTTAGGAAACCTGCTGATTCCGCCTGGGGTCGGGCAGGAGCTGCTTACCAACGCCCTCAAGCACAACCTGGGCAGCCGCGCCTGGCCGCTACGGGTGCAGCTTATAATAACGGCCACCAGCCTGGAAGTGCGCAACGCCCGCCAGCTCCGGCCCGTGCCCGCGCCGGGCGAAGGCAGCGGCCTGGCCGGCCTGCGCGCCCGGTTGGCCTTGCTGCACGATGTGCCGGTGCGGGTGGAGGAGTCGGCGGAGTGGTTTAGCGTAACGCTGCCGCTGAGCCGGCTGGCCCCGGTGCCGGCGTAAAGGCCGTTCCCAATCTAAAACTCTGCCACTGCCCATGCTCCGTTTGCTGCTCATCGAAGACGAGGAACCCGCCCTCGACCAGCTCCGCCGCTTTGCCCTGCGCTACAACCCCGCGGCCACCATCGTGGGCGAGTGCCAGGAGGTCAGCGAGGCCGCCGACTTCCTGCGCCAGCATCCGGCGCCCGACCTCATTCTGTCGGATATTGAGCTGCTTGATGGCAATGTGTTCCAGCTGTTTGGGCAAGTAGCCGTCAATAGTCCCATCATCTTCGTTACGGCCTACGACTCGTTTCTGGTGCAGGCCTTCGAGCAGAACGGCATTGCTTATGTGCTTAAACCGGTGCAGTACGCCCAGTTTGCGGCCGCCATGCAGAAGTTCGAGCGGTTGCGCCAGTCGTTTCAGGGGTCGGCGCTGCAGCAGCTGGCCGCTACGCTGGGCGGCGGCGTGGCGGCCTCGGTGGTGGCTCCGGCCTACAAGCAGCGCCTCGTGAGCAAAACCCGCCAGGGCCTGTACCTGCTGGATGTGGCCGAACTGCATTACTTCCAGCTGCGCAACGGCGTTACGCATGCCTTCGATGCGCAGGGCAAGAGCTTCGTGCTCAACGAAAGCCTGACCCAGCTCGAAGCCCAACTCGATCCGGCGCAGTTCTTCCGGCTCAACCGCGCCGAAATGGTGCAGCTCAGCGCAATTGAGCGGCTCGAACCCTATTTCAATGATACGCTGGTGGTGCATCTGAAAAGCGCCGGCGTGGCTCTCACGGCCAGCACCCACCGTACGCCCGAACTGCGCCGCTGGGTGGGCCTCAAGTAAGGGCTGCCGGCTATTATTCCTCCTCCCGATTAACGGTAGCTGGGCTGAAAGCAGGCACGCAGATGGACCAGTACTCGCACTCGGCGTCGAAGGGGTTGGAGTAGCGCACCCGTGCCCCGGCCTTAATCAGCAGCGACTCGCCGGCACTTAGCTCCACTACATCACCGTCAATCTCAAACCGCTTGCGGCCGCGTACGACAATCGTTACCTCGTCGAACTCGGGGCGCTGGTGGGGCTCGCTCCACTGGGGCGGGGCCACCATGTGGGCCACGCTGTACTTGGCAGTACCGGTGCTGGCTTGGCCGATGTGCTCCTCAATGAGCTTGCCATCGGTGGTGGGCACTATAAAGGGGTTCTGCTGGCGGAAATAGCGTTTTTCAGACATTAGTAAAAGCTGGTGAAGGATTAGTTGGTCCGGCCGGGGCACTCGCCAGGGGTGGAGCTGGTTACGCCGGCATTGGTGGCCTGGCAGGCGTTGCCGTAGGTTTTGCCGTCGCAGCCGCACACCGGGTCGTATTGCATGGTGCAGGCCGCATCGGGCCGGATTTTGGCCGGGTCGATACAAAGCGGATCGGCGGCGGTGGTAGGGGAGCTGCGCTGGCAGGCCACAAAAGCCGGTAGCAACAGCAGGCAGCAAAACAGTCGGGTAAACATGGCGCGAAGATAAGGGAGGAGCCTGGAGACAGTAACACAGCTACTACGATAGTATAGCCACTTTGGTATCTTTCCAATCGATTTTTCGGCCTGCATATAACCCCGCCCGCCCGGCTTCGTATAGGGAGCCATAACCAGAGGCTAGGGGCAGCAGTTATGCGCCTCGCTTCCGTTCCTTCTGAATCTCTATTTCCAACCTTTCTCTCCACAACATGTCGCATTACGAAGAAGACAACTCGGGTAAAATTCTCCTCGCTGCTATTGCCGGTGCTGGCGCCGGTATCATTGCGGGCCTCCTGATGGCTCCTGATAAAGGCAAAGCTACCCGCGACAAGCTCGGCAGTGCTGCTACCAAATACAGCGGCCAGCTCGGCGACCAGCTCTCCAAGTACGGCGAAGACCTCGACTCCAAGTTCAAAGGCTACATCGAAAAGCTCGAAGACATGGGCCTGACCGGTGCTGGTGGCAGCCTGAAGCTGAAAGGCAACTGGGACGACCTGAAAGGCAAGCTGAAGCAGCAGTATGCGCAGCTGACCGATGAGGACCTGACCTACGCCGAAGGCAAAGGTGACGAGTTGATTGGCCGTCTGCAGACCAAACTCGGCAAAGCCAAGAACGAAGTAGTAAAGATGCTCAACGACCTGTAGGTCGAGCTTCATTACAACAAAAGCCCCGGTCGAAATTTCGGCCTTGTCCTTACCCAAAACTTAAGAAGAGCGCTGGCCAGTAGGCCGGCGCTTTTTTTGTGGCTTACTCCTGCCGTAGTTGCGCCGCCATCTGTACGCCTTCGACGAGCAGGCGCAAGCTCATCCGGCCGAGCCAGAGGGTTTGCCAGCCAGGCGGCCCATCGCCCTTGCGACCCAGGTGGCCGCCGAGCGCGGCCAAGGCCAGCCAGACGGCGTGCACGCTGGTCAGGGGCCGTCGGTGCTGGTGACGCAGCACCCGTAACTCAGTCGCCGTCAGCCCGGCCACCTCGGCGGGTAAGTCCAGCTCCAAGCGGCTTTTCTCGCGCAGATCCACCAGCGCCACCACACTGAGCAGGGCCACGGCCGCGAACAGGCGGGCGGCCGTCTGCAGTTGCAGTTTTTCGGCGCCCAGACCCGTTTTCAGGGCTTTGTGAAAGTCCTCGATCAGCCAGCGGCTCGTGTACTGGCGCACGCAGCTCAGGGCCTGGGCCAGGTTGCTTACCGGCTGGTCGCTGAGCAGCAGCCATTCCAGGCCAGGCCCTGCTTCGGCGTCCGTCGCTTCCCAGACCCGCACCACGCTGGCCGGCACCGGCGCACCCTTGCCCGTGGCCCCGCCCGGCCGTTGCGGGGCCCGCAAGGCCAGTACCGGCGTGAAACTCACCTGCAACACCCCTTCCCGCGCCGGCTGGCGCGGCCGTCCCCGCAACGCCAGCGGCACACTACCGGCACAGGGCTGAGCGCGGGCCAGCTCAAACAAGCGACCGGCGGGCAGTTTGTCTGGCCCGGCCACCAGGGCCCGGTCCTGGGCCGCGCGCACCACGAAGCCCAGACCCTGGGCCCGGCACTGCTGCAAATGCGCGTAGATGTCGGCCCCGCGGTCGGCCGCCACCACCACCCAGCGCGTGCCGGCGGGCGGACGACCGACGGCGCGCAGGCTCTGGGTCCATAGCCCTGACTCGCGCACGCGGCCCTGCCGGGGCCGGGAGCCCCCGCCCGGATGTGCCCACTCGGCCTCCGGTACGGGCTGGCGCACGTGAAACTGCTGGTCGAGCAGGCCCAGCAGCGGCAGCGCGGGCCGTTTGGCGGCCGGATCGGGGTCCTCGTCGGGCCAGGCGGCGGCCACCAGCGAGTGCAGCAGCACGCCTTGGCTGTAGGCCTTGCCCTGTCCAACCGGCCCCAAACCGGCCCGGCGCTCGGCCGCTTCGGGCCAGCTCAGCTCGGTCGTATCCTCGATGAGCAGGAACGTGCCCGGCGCCTGCAGCTGCTGGCTGACCAACGCCCGGTGCGGTGCCTGCACGGCCTCGGGCGTGGTCTGCGGCTGTGCCAGCACGTGGTAGGCGGCCTTGCTGGCGTAAGCCTGGCCCTGGCTCAGGCGCGGGATGCTCGCCCCCGGCTGCCGGGCCCAGCCCGCTGCCAGCCTCACCACCCGCCGGCTGCGGCGTACTTCGCCCAGCCGCACGCCCCCAAAGTGCGTCTGCGCCCACGCCTGCGCCTCGCCAAAACCGGTCGAAATGCTCATGCTCGCAAGCTACCTACCAGCCACAAAAAAAGCGCTGACCCACCGGTCAGCGCTTCTTGAGTTTGGGTAAGGACAAGGTCCTTTTACAAGGCAGGGGCTTTTTGCGTAAACCCACCTGCCATTGCCACGTTATAAAAGCAGGTGAGCCGCAGTGGTTGCCACCGAATGCCATTATATCTCTCTACCCATGCAAGACACGAAAGGCAAAGTACTACTCTCGCTGCTGGCAGGCGCTACGGCCGGCATTATGGCCGGCCTGCTACTGGCCCCCGAAACCGGCGACGAAGCCCGCGCCGACATCAAAGAATCGGCTGGCAAACTCAACCAAGACCTGGCGAAGCTATTCAAAGAAGGTAAGGCGCGTCTGGATTCCTTCACCGGTAAGGCTCCTGCCAACTCCGGGCAGCAGGTTGCCGACCGTACGGCTGCCGATGACCTGCTTAGCTCCATGAACCAGCCTAACGGGCCTGGCGCCGGGATATAAATTATTTTTTCAGTTCCTGTAACCCTGTGCGCACTGTTGCCGTAGATCAACGTACAAGCCGCCTGAAAGATAGGTGGAGAAGCCGTTTCAGTAAAATTGCCGGCCGTTAAGCTTCTGTCAGAATCTGGTTAAATAGCCTGACAGCAAAATTAATCGTTGCCCATCGCACATTTCTGTTGTGGCCCTGCCTTGAATGGTAGGCGGTTTGTAAATAAAGAAAGCCTCTCGTCCTTATTGACGGGAGGCTTTCTTCTTTTGTACGTCTTGGTGTAAGCCAGCGAGTAGGGCAGGCATTGTACCTCCTGTCCTACTCGCTGGCTTACTACTTATTGCTCGGGGTGCGGAGTGTTTTCCGACTTTGTGTACTCCGGCTTCATCTGTGGGAAGAAGAGCACATCCTGGATGGAGTTGGAGTTGGTCATAATCATGCTCAGCCGGTCAATGCCGATGCCTAGGCCGGCCGTAGGCGGCATGCCGTATTCGAGGGCCCGCAGGAAGTCCTCGTCGAGTACCATGGCCTCGGTGTCGCCACGCTTGCCCAGCTCCAGTTGCTCCTCGAAACGGGCACGCTGGTCGATGGGGTCGTTGAGCTCGGAGAAGGCATTGCAGATTTCCTTGCCGTTGCAGATGGCTTCGAACCGCTCCACCAATCCCGGCTTGCTGCGGTGCTTTTTAGCCAGCGGCGACATCTCTACCGGATAGTCGGTGATGAACGTAGGCTGAATCAGCTTGGGCTCTACGTGCTCCCCGAAAATCTCGTCGATTATTTTGGCCTTGCCCATGCTCGGGTCGAGGCCTACTTTCAGGTCTTTGGCGGCTGCGCGCAACTCATCTTCGCTCTTGCCTTCAATGTTGAAGCCGGTGAAGTGCTCGATGGATTCGGCCATAGTGTAGCGCTTCCAAGGGCGCTGGAAGTTGATGAGGTTGTTGCCCACCTGCACCTCGGTTTTGCCGTGCAGCGCCATGGCCACGCGCTCTACCATTTCCTCCACCAAATCCATCATCCAGTAGTAGTCTTTGTAGGCTACGTACAGCTCCATCTGGGTAAACTCGGGGTTATGAAACCGGCTCATGCCCTCGTTGCGGAAGTCCTTGCTGAACTCGTACACGCCATCGAAGCCGCCCACAATCAGGCGCTTGAGATACAGCTCGTTGGCAATGCGCAGGTACAGCGTCATGTCCAGCGTGTTGTGGTGCGTTTTGAATGGCCGGGCCGCCGCGCCGCCGTACAGCGGCTGCAGAATTGGCGTTTCCACCTCCAGGTAGCCTTTGTCGTTGAGGTAGTTGCGCATGGCCTGCACCAGCTGGGTGCGTTTGATGAAGGCCTCGCGCACATGCGGGTTCACCACCAAGTCCACGTAACGCTGGCGGTAGCGCTGCTCGGGGTCGGTGAAGGCGTCGTAGGTGATTTTCTCCCCCGTGGCTTCGTCGGTGCGTTCCTTCACTACCGGCAATGGCCGCAGGGCTTTGCTAAGTACCGTCAGACCGGTTACGTGAACGGAGGTTTCGCCTACCATTGTTTTAAACACCCGGCCGGTTACCCCAATGAAGTCGCCCAAATCAAGCAGCTTCTTGAATACCGTATTGTAGAGTTCCTTGTCTTCGCCGGGGCAAATTTCGTCGCGGTTGATGTAGAGCTGAATCCGGCCCGAAGCGTCCTGCAGCTCGGCAAACGAGGCCTTGCCCTTCACCCGCATCGACATCAGCCGGCCGGCCAGGCTCACCTCCTGAAAGTTGTTGAGCTCGACGTGGTAGTTGTCGAGAATTTCCTGGGCGTAGAAGCTCACATCGAACAGCTCCGAAGGGTAGGGCTCGATGCCGAGCTGCTGGAGCTCTGTTAGTTTATTGCGCCGGATAATCTCCTGTTCGCTGAGGTGCTGCATAGGACGAGGGGGTAGCGGCCCCGCAAGGAGCGGGGCGAAGTCAGGCTGCAAAAATAGCGCAGCCTGTCCGCCTAACCTAACCCTTCATTTTGCTATTCGCTGCTCCCCTTTCAGAACGGAATAATGCTGACGCAAAAAGCGCCAACCCAGGGGGCCGGCGCTTTGGTATATATGGAGTCGGGAAGTACGAAGGACAGCTATCAACTGTCAGCTAACATAAATGGCTCAGAAATTAAGCGGCCATGCGCAGCACCGGCGTTTCGTCGTCGGTTAGTTGCGGGGTTACGCGGGTGCGTAGGCGCTCCTCCACAAACGAGTTCTGCAAGTGGCGGGGCAGCTCGGCTACCAGTTGCTCGTAGCGCTCCAGGCCCAGGGCCTTGGCCACGTAGGTTTCGTGCAGGCCGTTGAGGTAGCTCACAATATCGAGCAGCGACTGGTGGAAGAGGCTGAAGTCGATATCGGCTTCCACAAAACGCTCAATCTCGCGGCTGGTCTGCGAAATGCGCAGGCGGCCCAACAGGTCGAAGAGGGTGGTGTAGCCCAGTCGCCAGGTAATCTGCTGCCAATGCGAGGGCGTCCACTTGTCGAGCACTTTGCCGGTTTTCTGGCTGCGCAGGGCCGTGTTCGGGTTCGCCTGCACCTGCAGACGAGTAGCCTTGGCTTTAATGGTGCGAGTGGTGCGCAGAAACTGTCCGATCTGGGCCTGGGCATCTATTTCCTTGCCCGCAATCTGCAGACCGGCCTTGTAGCCGGCCAGCGGCAAACGGTGGATGCTGAAGTCGCCATAAGCCCCGGCGGCGTAAAACGAGATGGGGCGTGGGTAGGCGTTGCGCACTACCAGCCGGCCTACCTCACGGCGCACCAGAGCGGGGTTGTTGGCGCGCACGCCGGTGGTGTACAGAAAGGCCTGCAGACCGGCCATAATAGTGTGATAAGCCTGCGGGAAGGTCCAGTGCAGGGCGTTGCGCAGGTAGTCCTCGTCGCCCAGCTCGGCGGTGGCCCGCAAAGCGTATTCAGTGCTCCAGCAGGCATGCAGCATCTTGGTTATAGCCTGCACGTCGTCTTCAGTCAACTCGGCCTGGTGCGCCCGAAAATAGGGGAGGTGGCGCAGGCCACCCTGGGCGTTGTCGGCCTCCTGAATGTGGTAGTTAATGGCGAAGAAGTAATTGAGAAACACCTGGGCCGGAATCGATTTGCGCCAGGTTTCCTCGGCTTGCTTCTGCTCCTCGGTTGCGAGGGGGATAATCGGAGTTTCCATGTCTGTCGTCGTCATGATTGGTAAACCATCAGACGCAAATATAAGTTCTTGTTTGCTAAAATTATTGACACTCTATTTATTTTATTAATAATCTATTTATCAATAAGTTAAGCTAAATAAATGGCTGATCAATGTACGGTTTTTTATGCGTCTGTTTACTAAGGTAAATGGGGTTGATGGTAGGGAAACAAAAAAGCCTCCCGAACCAGAGTCCGGGAGGCTTGTATACTGGCCAATTTACGGGCCGGTAGCTTAGATTTCGTCGTGAAGTACGGCTACGGCTTCGCGCAGCGTGATATCCTTGGTAAGCGGCTTCACAAAGCGTGAGGCACGGTTCACCTTAATCGTATCAGCACCAATCTGGCGCATGTCGAAGGCCAGCGGCGCAATGGTCATGGGCTGAGCCGCATTCTGGATGGCCTCGTACTTGTCGGCCTCCACTTTGGCCAATTGCTGCTCGCTCCGGTAGCTGGCTAGCTGAAGAGACACCTTGGTGTCATCCTTCCGCTTCACCATGCGCTGCACCATTTCGGAAAGCTGCTTGAAGCTGGCGTTGCTGTTCACGCGGGCCAGGCTAGCCTGCCGCAACTTATCGATGGGCGGGTTGCCGGCCCACGGGCGGTAGCGGGCGGGCGAAATTTCGTCCCACTTCAGCGCGTATTCCTGGCTTTTTTCGCCCTGATCGAGGTAGCTATAGGCGTCGGGCAGGATAATGTCAGGCACAACACCCTTAAACTGGGTCGAGCCGCCGTTGATGCGGTAGAACTTCTGGATGGTGAGTTTGAGCGAGCCGAAAGGCTTGATGTTGTTGAACTCAGCAGGCAGGGCATCATCCAGATCGATGATACGCTGCACCGTGCCCTTGCCATACGTGCTGGCCGAGCCCATTACCACGCCGCGCTTGTAGTCCTGGATGGCAGCAGCCAGAATTTCTGAGGCCGAGGCACTGTACTTGTTTACCAGCACAATCAGCGGGCCGCTGTACTGCACCCGTGGGTCGCGGTCGTTGAGTACAGTGGCTGCGCCCTGGCTGCCACGCACCTGCACTATCGGGCCGCTATCGATGAACAGGCCCGCCATTTCCACGGCGTCCTGCAACGATCCACCGCCATTAAAGCGCAGATCGAGCACGATGCCCTTTACGTTTTCAGCTTTCAGCTTTTCCAGCTCTTTCTTTACATCAGCGGCCGAGCTACGACCCCCATTGTCGTTAAAGTCGGCGTAGAAATTAGGCAGCTTGATGTAGCCCAGTTTATCGCCGTTGTCATCGATAGTAGCCGACTGCGCGTACGTTTCCTCAATCACGACTACATCGCGAACGATGGGGATGATTTTGGTGCTGTTATCGGGCTTGCGTACCGTCAGGCGCACCTCCGTGTTCTTGCGTCCCCGAATAAGGGTAATAGCCTTATCCAAGCGCCAGCCCTCTACCGATACAGGCTCTTCGGCTCCCTGTGCTACCCGCAGAATAATGTCGCCGGCCTTCAAATCGCCCTGGCGGTACGAGGCTGAGCCGGGTACAATGTCATTAACCTTGATGTTTCCATCCTTCTCCTGCAATGTGGCGCCAATGCCCTCGAAACGGCCGGTCATGGCAATATCGAAGTCGTCCTTCTGGCGTGGGGCGAAGTACTCGGTGTGTGGGTCGTAGGTATTAGCAATTACGTTGGCGTACATAGCCAGCCGATCAGCGGCTTCGGTCTGCTCTAGGTCGTGGAAGTAGTCGTTGAAGTACTTGAGCACGCGCTTGCGGGCTTCCGCTTCCATTTGTTCGGCGTTCAGTACCGGGCTTGATACCGTTGCTTCTGAAGGCTTGGCGTTGGTGGAAGCGAGGGGCTTGTCCTTCTTTTTAGCCTGCTCATCCATTATCTCCGACAGACGCACCATCGTCTGGTACTTCAGAAACTTGCGCCATTCCTCGCGCTGAGCAGCCGGGGTAGCTGCGAAGGTGTTTTTATCGGCCTCCGTTTCAAATGTCTCAGCTACCGTGAAATCGAAAGGCTTGGCCAGAATGTCACGGTAAATTCCCTGTACATCCTTCACGCGCTGGCCCATAAGCTTGGTGCTCAGGTCGAGGTACTCGTGCGTACCGCGGATGATCTGGTTGTCGATATCGTTCTGGTACTGACGAAGCTGCTGCACATCGGTAGCCAGCAGAAACTTCTTGCTGCCATCAACGCGCTTGAGGTAAAGGTCAAATACGCGCTTGGAGAAAGCATCATCCAAGCGCTCAGGCTGGTAATGGGCCTGCGACAGCCCCTGTACCATTGCCTTGATCAGCACCTCGTCTTTCTGAAGCGGCTGCGTATCGTTGCGCCGGTAAAGCTTGTAGGAAGCCAGTACGAAAACGGCCAGCAGGACCGAAACGTAGAGGCCTATTTTAATACGGGGAGCAGACATGGAGCAGAAGAAGAGGAATGAAAAACAAGCAGATTAAGCCAGCGGTGGCTGCGGGCCGGAGTGCGGATTCGAGATGATAACGTGCCGGACAGTGAAATAAGTGCCTAAACCTATACACCAACTGGCTCTTATTTGGAGTGTGCAGGCCCCGGTGGCCTGTAGAAGGCTTGCCGGCTGTGAATATAGCAACTCAGCAAATAGAAGCCCAAAACGAACTGAAAGTTACTTTTTTTAGGGGGTAGCCTACAAAAAAAGGTTCTTCCCAACAAGGGAAGAACCTTTTAACTTACTCAGATACGCCAGAGGCGTATTTACTTAGTAGCGACGTACTTTGTCACCGTTGTGACGACGGAACTCCTCTTCGAAGTAACGAGCATCCTCTTCGTTACGGGGACGTACGCCCATCACGATGTTGCCGTTCTTCACGTCAGACTCGTACTCGGCAGCGTGCTCCTCAGGAATACCCGAGCCTACCAAGGCGCCTACTAGGCCACCCGTCAGGCCACCAGCACCAGCACCGGCCAGAGCTGCGGCAATCGGGCCGGCAATTACGAGGCCCAAGCCAGGCAATGCTACCGAAGTACCGATGGCAGCAATAGCACCAATGATTGCACCAGCAGTGCCACCAATGGCCGAACCTACGCCAGCACCTTCCATAGCTTTATCGCCAAGCTCGGTGTCAACGGTGTCGTCGCCGAAATGCTGCTTGCGCGTATCATCCGACATTACGAGGTTTACGTCATCCTTATGGTAGCCACGCGAAGCGAGCGACTGATAGGCACGCTCGGCGCTGTCACGGTCGCGGAACGAACCTGCCGTGTAAGCATTGCCCGAGCCGTAAGTTTCGTTGCTTCCAGTTACAGCGCGAGCTGCGTCGCCGGCGGCGTTTTGGGTAGCATCAATGCCAGCACCTACAGCAGCACCTACCGAGCCGGCAGCAGCTGCACCTTTTTGGGTAGCACTGAAATCGTGATTAGGATTGTTGTCGCGGTTCATCGAATCGTTGTTCATGGGATGGGAGATTTAAGATGGAAATGGAAATAAAAAAAAGTGATTTCCGTGCTCCAGTGGAAAGGAAGAGAGTAACGGAGGTTTCGATGCTTTTAACGCAGCCTCCAAAACGAAGTTGTGCCAAAATGATGTACGCAACCTTTCTGCACTCTAAAAATCCGGCTTAAATACCCCATAGGCCACTTTTCACCTTAGGATTTCGCCTTCGCAAATTTTTCAAAATTGGCATCATCCTGCCAAAATTCACGACACTGCTGGCGCAGGTCCTTCAGGAAGTTTTCATCCTGCTTAAGCGTCCGCCACTCGCCTAGCCCCAGCCGCTCGCACATCTTAAAGAAGTTGTCACCCTGGCCTTTCGAACCCTTTACTTTTACCAGGCAACTCAGCATCGGCCGGCCGGCCTGGAACTCGTGCTCCGAAATATCCGTCAGGATTTCGTTGAGGCGGGCCTTTTCGTGCGTGATTTCCATATTGAGGCCTAACTCAGCTTCCTGAATCAGGTTCAGGTAGCTGGTGGTGCCAATTTGGTTGCGGGAAAAGCGAATGAGGTGAGAGCGTACTCGGCCAATCATGGGCGGGAGAAGAGGGAGAATGAATAAATGCGGGCCCCTACAGGGGCAAAAGGCCTACCGGAGCCAAAACTATGCCGTTTGGCTTCGGTAGGCCTTTTGCGTGTTGTACGGTTACAGCTTGCGACGCTGCATCTCTTTCTGAATCAGGCGAAACTCGCGGCTGGTCTGGCCGGCAATGGCAGTGTTTTCGTCGGCGCGGCGCAGCAGGTAGGGCATAACTGCTTCTACAGGGCCGTAGGGCACGTACTTAGCCGTATTGAAGCCTGCGTTGGCTAAGTTATAGCTCAGGTTGTCGCTCATGCCATACAGCTGGGCAAACCACACACGCGGGTCGTTGGGCCGCAGGCCGTGGTGCTGCATGAGTTGGGTAAGCCGCAGCGAGCTGGCCTCATTGTGCGTACCGGCGCACACACTTACATGGTCGATGTGGCCGATGCAGAACGCCAATGCTTCATCGTAAAGTGCGTCGGTGGCTTGCTTGGTGGGGTTGATGGGGGTCGGGCGGCTTTGGGCCGTTGCCACGCGGGTTTCCTTTTCCATGTAAGCACCACGTACCAGCTTGGCCCCAATCTGGTAATGACCGGCCTTGGCCTCGGCAGTGGCTTGTTCGAGCGCCTCCAGCCGGTCGTGGCGGTAAAGCTGGTAGGTGTTCCAGACAATGGCCGACTCGTGGTTGTAGCGCCGCATCATCTGGTAGGCCAGCTGGTCGATGGTATCCTGAAACCAGCTTTCCTCGGCATCAATAAACACGCGAACCCCATACTGGTGGGCGCGGGCGCAGATGGCATTCACCCGCAGAGCTGTTCTGTCGTAGCTGGCCTGCTCGGCCGTGCTCAGCTTCTGGCCGGCCTGTACTTTCTCCAGAATGGCGACTTCGCCCACACCGGTTACCTTGAATACCGAGAAGGGAATGTGCTTGGAGCGATGCGCAAGATCAAGCGTAGCCAGAATTTCGGTGGTCGTGGCATCGAAGCTCTGGTCACTGCCTTCTCCCTCCACCGAGTAGTCGAGGATGGTGCCGATGTCGTAGCGGCCCAGCTCGTCAATCACGGGTAGGCAATCCTGAATGGTTTCACCCCCGCAGAAATGCTCGAAAATGGACTTCTTGATAAGAAATTTGCTGCCGGGTAGATGCCACTTAAGCGCCATTTTCATCAATCCGCCACCGGTTTTCACCAGCATAGGGTTGTTCATGGCCGCAAACAGCGCGTACATTTTACGCAGCTCGCCATTGGAGCGGGAGGCAAATGCAACAGCCGTATCCTCGAAGGAAATGGGGGGAGCCTGTAGTTGAGACATAAAGAGCAGCGGGTGGCAGCAGGTGGTAGCGGCTGCAAAGCGGCCGCGTAACAATAAGAATAAGTAAAGATAAGCTGACAACCTAGTTTCTCCGCATCGGGCCGCTCCGGAGCTGCACCCCGCCCGCTTGGCAAGCAATGGCGCGTATGCAAAAAAAAGGCTCCACCAGCTACGGTGAAGCCTTCTACAGACTATTTGCCCGCGCGGGTGCCTGCTGGCACAGCGGTAAATGTGGCGGATTTAAGTAAGCCCTGCCTTACCGGACCAGATTTACTGCCGACGTCGTGACGGCCTCGTCGATGCGCTGGAACAGGTGGGTAGAGGGTTGATTGATAACGTCCTGTAAATGCAACTGATTACCGGCCAAGGAGTAGGTCTGCCGGCGCTGATACCCGTGATAGGTGATGGTATAGCGCATCGGCCCCCACCACTGCAGCCCGTCGCGGCGCACCGTGAAGTTGGCGGCGCTTACCAGCACATCATCCTGGTAAAAGCGTGCCCGGCCCCGGCGGTCGAAGCGGATGCTCATACGATGACCGGTGTTGGCCGGAGTAAGGGCCGTATGACTACCATTGTTTGTCTGCTGCCATTCCCAGTTTCCTACTAGGCCTGCCTCAGTGGCCGGAAGCAGGGTTTGCTGGCTGCAGGAGGCCAGTAGGCCAATACTGCCTACTGCTAACAGCCAGTAGGCAAGGCGCGCCAGTGCGCGTATGGAGAAATGAGATGTAAGTTGCGGACGCATAGTATGACGCATATAATATTTGCACCGAAATAAGCATTAATTGTTTGTATGATCATCATAATTTTGAATAAACATTGAAAAATCATATAAAAATGATTCAGACCGTACAAATAGGCCCCATAGCGCTAATAAAACTGGCCGAACTGCTACATGCCCCGTCCGTGAGCCGAGTGGTAGTGCTGGCTGATGAGAACACCGTCCGGGAGTGCCTGCCGCTAGTAGAACCACATCTGCCGGCCGGCTACAGGCTGGTGGAAATGCCCGCTGGCGAAGAGTATAAGACACTCGAAACCTGCCAGCTGTTGTGGGCTGAACTGACGGAGTTGCGCGCCGACCGTTACGCTGTAGTAGTAAACCTGGGTGGCGGGGTGGTAACCGATCTGGGTGGTTTCGCGGCAGCCGTGTATAAGCGTGGGGTGCGCTTTGCGCAGGTGCCCACCACGCTGCTGGCGCAGGTAGATGCCAGCGTGGGTGGCAAAACCGGCGTCGATTTTATGGGATTCAAGAACCAGCTGGGCGTGTTTCAGCAGGCGGCGGCCGTGTGCATCGAGCCGCGCTTTCTGCGGACGCTCGACCCGCGCCAGTTGAAGTCGGGTTACGCTGAGGTGGTGAAGCACTGGCTGATTGCGGATGCCGGGGCCTTCGAGCGCAACCGTTACGTGGGCATCATGGTTGATGACTGGACGCCGGTTATCGAAGAGTCGGTGGCGCTCAAGCAGCGCATCGTCGAGCAGGATCCGCTGGAAACCGGGCTGCGCAAACTCCTTAATTTCGGCCATACCGTGGGCCACGCTTTGGAAAGCTATTTGCTGCAGCAGCCGGGCCGCGAGATTCTGCACGGCGAGGCCGTGGCGGCTGGCATGGTATGCGAGGCCTGGCTGAGCCACCATAAAGGACTGCTGAGCGCGGCCGAGCTGGACAAAATCGAGACGTTCCTGTTCTCCATCTTCGAGAAGGTGCAGTATGTGCTCCTCGAAACCGAAGCTATTGCCGATTACGCCCTTCAGGACAAGAAAAACACCGGCTCAATTATCAACTGCACGCTGCTCGAAGGTATCGGCCGCGGCGTGTACGACCAGCCGGTAACGCTGGCCGAAGTTTCTGAAGCGTTGCGCTACTACCACCGGCTGCCGGGCTAGTGGCCCCGCCGAGCATTGTTTTACCAGGGGCGTAGCCTTGTTTCGTCCTGCATTCTGCTACTATTATCAGCTCATTCCTCACGCTTACCTGGCCGGGTGGCCCATTGCGGGGCACAGCGCAGGTGCCGGCTTCCAAAAGTGAAAGCAACCGGGCCCTCATTATCCAGGCGCTGGCCGGCGGCGGGCAGCTCTTCAACCTCTCCGACGCTAACGACACCCAGCTGATGCAGCGGCTGCTACAGGACCCCGTCGCTCCGGTATTCGATGCCGAAGACGCCGGCACCGTTATGCGCTTTCTGTCGGCCTACCTGGCCATGACGGGCCGGCAGGCGGAGTTAACCGGCACCGCCCGGATGCAGGAGCGGCCCATTGCGGTGCTCGTGGATGCCCTGCGTGAGCTGGGCGCCCGCATCGAATACGCGGGCCAGGAAGGCTACCCACCGCTGCGGCTGCTGGGCCGCACGCCCCAGCCCGCTACGGCCGAAGAAACCGAACCCATCGAGCTGACGGTACGCGGCGACATCAGCAGCCAGTATATTTCGGCCCTGCTGATGATAGCGCCCACGTTGCCCGCCGGCCTGCGTATCTGGCTGACCGGTAAGGTCGGCTCACGGCCCTATATCCGGATGACGCAGGCGCTGATGCAGCATTTCGGGGCCGTGTGCCGGGATTTGGGCGAGGTGCTGGAAGTCAGGCCCCAAGCGTATCAGCCCACCGACTATACCGTGGAAGGCGACTGGTCGGGGGCCAGCTACTGGTACGCCATGGTGGCGCTGGCCCCCGAAGGCTCCTACCTCACGCTGCCCACGCTGCGCCGCTACTCCTGGCAGGGCGACCAAGCCATTGCAGGCATCATGGCCCAGTTGGGCGTGCACACCGAGTTTCTGGCCGATGAAACCCTACGCCTGACCAAAAATGCCCCCGCCGCCCGCCTCACCCAGGACTTCACCGACTGTCCCGACCTGGCCCAGACCGTGGCCGTAGTAGCCGCGGCCCTCGGCATCCCGGCTACCTTCACCGGCCTCGAGAGCCTGCGCATCAAGGAAACCGACCGGATTGCGGCCCTGCAAACCGAGCTGGCCAAGTTTGGTGGCGCGCTTACCGATGCAGGCGAGGGTCGGTTCGCTGTTTCTTCCGAGAGCTTTCAGGTAACGGGCCAGACCGTGGCCACCTATCACGACCACCGTATGGCCATGGCCTTCGCGCCGCTGGCGCTATTGGGCGAAATCCGCATCGAAGCTCCGCAGGTGGTGCGCAAGTCCTACCCGCAGTTCTGGCAGGAGCTGGAAAAGGTAGGCTTCAGCATTCCAGCCCCAGCTGTATAGTCAGCCCCGCTTCTAACCAAAAAATCAGCGAAAGCACGATTAATCAGCGCAAATCAGTGCTTTAAGGTAGGCGGCCGTCAGGCGCAGGCGGCTGCCGTACCAGCTGAACAGCTCCCCATCGACGATGCGGATGCGGGCCGCAGGGCAGAGTTGCCGGAACTCTACCACATGCTTGTCGGCGAAAGGGTAGGGCTCGGAGGAGAGCAGAATCTGGCTGGGCGCGGCGGCCTGCAGCTGCTCGGGCGTGATTTCGGGGTAGCGGCCGAGGCCGCCGAATACGTTGCGGAAGCCGGCGCGGGCCAGCATCTCATCAATGAACGTGCCGTTGGCCGCCACCATGTACGGCTTGCGCCAGATGAAGTAGGCAGCCGGTATCAGCTCGGCGGCGGGCGGAGCCAGCGCGGCAAACGAAGCGGCAATGTCGGTGGCCAACGCGTCGCCGGTTTCCTTGCGGCCGGTTATCAGCCCCACCCGCCGAATCATATCCAGCGCATCTTCGAGCGTCGAAATGTCGCTCATCCAGACCGGGTACTGTGCCGCCAGCCGCTCGATACCCTCCTGGTAGTTCTCCTCTTTGTTGCCGATAATGAGGTCGGGCTTCAACGCGGCAATCTTCTCGAAGTCGAAGTTCTTGGTACCCCCAACTACCGTGGCCGACTGCCGGGCGCCGGCCGGATGCACGCAGAACTTCGTCAGGCCCACCACCCGCGCACCCAGCCCCAAATCAAACAGCAGCTCGGTTTGCGAAGGTACCAGCGACACAATCCGCCGCGGCGGAAAAGGTACCGCCACCTGCCGACCCATCTGGTCGGTTACGGTTAGCGGCGGGAAAATGGGCGGTAATTCCATAAGACGGATGTGGGGGTAGAAGAGCCAGACATTTGGTCGTAACCAAAAAGGAGCCGCCCTCATCGGACGGCTCCTTGTACCGTACTGAACGATGTAGGGGCGGGGCTTGTCCCCGCCCGCCGTTGAACGGAATCGTTGGGATGGTGCGAACGGCGGGCGGGGACGAGCCCCGCCACTACATCGTTCTTAGCTGAAGTATCGGAAATCCTGCTTGTCCTCGATGCGAAGTACGGTTTCGTAAATCAGGTCGATGACGTGCTGCACGTCGTCTTTGTGCACGGTTTCCACGGTGGTGTGCATGTACTTCAGGGGTAGCGAAATCAGGGCTGCGGCCACGCCGGCGTTGGAGTAGGCGAAGGCGTCGGTGTCGGTGCCGGTGGCGCGGGTGGCGGCGGCGCGCTGGAACGGAATTTCGGCGCTCTGGGCAGTTTCGATGATGAGGTCGCGCAGGTTGTTCTGCACGGCCGGGCCGTAGGTAATCACCGGGCCTTTGCCGCAGAACAGGTCGCCCGAGGTCTTCTTCTCATACATCGGCGACTGGGTATCGTGCGTCACATCCGTAATGATGGCCACATCGGGCTTGATGCGGTGGGCAATCATCTCGGCGCCCCGCAGGCCGATTTCCTCCTGCACGGCATTCACGATGTACAGGCCGAAGGGCAGTTTCTTGTCTTCCTCCTGGAGGCGGCGGGCCACCTCGGCAATCATGAAGCCGCCGATGCGGTTGTCGAGCGCGCGGCCCACGTAGAACTTGTCGTTGAGCACCATGAACTCGTCCTCAAACGTCACGACCGAGCCGACGTGGATGCCCATTTCCTCCACTTCCTCCTTGCTGGCAGCGCCGCAGTCAAGGAACACCGTTTCGATGGTCGGGGCCTTATCCTGATCGGGCTTGCGGACGTGGATGGCGGGCCAGCCGAACACCGCTTTCACGATGCCCTTTTTGGTGTGGATGTTCACGCGCTTGCTCGGGGCCACGAGCGGGTCGGAGCCGCCGTTTTTGCGCAGGTACAGGAAGCCCGATTCGGTGATGAAGTTGACGAAGTAGCTGATTTCGTCGGCGTGGGCCTCAATCACCACCTTGTACTCGGCCTCGGGGTTGATAACGCCCACTACCGTGCCGTAGGTGTCAACGAAGTGGGTATCGATGTAGGGCTTGAGATATTCCAGCCAAATCTGCTGGCCCTCCTTCTCGAAGCCGGTAGGAGAGGGGTTATTGAGGTATTTCTGGAGAAAGTCGAATGATTCTTGACGCATAGGGGGACTAATAAGAACTGAATATCATGAGCAAAAGAACGTCATGCTGAGCGGAGCCGAAGCATCTCTACCGCATCGTCGGTTTACTAGTGCAACGAAGCGGTAGAGATGCTTCGGCTCCGCGGACGGCAGATGAAGCATGACGTTCTTTTACTCATGACCTACTATTAAAGGCAGAACTACAGCGGAATGTTGCCGTGCTTCTTGCGGGGCAGCGTGGCCACTTTGTTTTCCAGCATCTTGAAGGCGCGGATGAGTTTCTGGCGGGTCTGGGAGGGCAGGATGACCTCATCCACGAAGCCGCGGTGGGCGGCGCGGTAAGGCGTAGCAAACTTCTGCTGGTACTCGTCTACCTTTTCCTGAAGCTTGGCTTCGGGGTTTTCGGCGGCGGCAATTTCGCGCTTGAAGATGATTTCGGCCGCGCCCTTGGCACCCATTACTGCAATTTCGGCGGTGGGCCAGGCGTAGTTCATATCGGCCCCAATGTGCTTGGAGTTCATCACATCGTAGGCCCCGCCGTAGGCTTTGCGGGTGATGACGGTGATGCGCGGCACGGTAGCCTCGCAAAAGGCGTAGAGCAGCTTGGCGCCGTTGGTGATGATGCCGCGCCACTCCTGGTCGGTGCCGGGCAGGAAGCCGGGTACGTCTTCGAGTACCAGCAGCGGAATGTTGAACGAGTCGCAGAAGCGCACGAACCGGGCCGCCTTGGTGCTGGCGTTGATGTCGAGCACGCCCGCCAGCACCGCCGGCTGGTTGCCCACGATACCGATGCTGCGGCCGCCGAGGCGGGCAAAGCCCACCACGATGTTCTCGCCGAAGTTTTGATGCACTTCCAGGAACGAATCGGCATCAATAATCCCCTCAATCACCTCGCGCATGTCGTAGGGCTGGTTGGGGTTTTCGGGCATGATGGTGTCGAGGACCGGGCGACTTTCGTTCTGGCCCGCCTCGTAGGGCAGCATGGGCGCGGTTTCCTCGCAGTTCTGGGGCATGTAGCTCAGCAGCTGCTTCACGCGGGTGATGCAGGCTACTTCATTGGCGCAGCTGAAGTGCGTAACGCCGCTCTTGGCCGAGTGGGTGCTGGCGCCGCCCAGCTCCTCGCTGGTTACGGTTTCGTGCGTCACGGTTTTCACTACGTTGGGCCCGGTCACGAACATGTAGCTCGTGTCTTCCACCATCAGGATGAAGTCGGTGATGGCGGGCGAATACACCGCGCCGCCCGCGCAGGGGCCCATAATGGCCGACAGCTGGGGCACGACGCCCGAGGCCAGCGTATTCTTGTAGAAGATGTCGGCGTAGCCGCCCAGGCTCACCACGCCTTCCTGAATGCGGGCCCCGCCCGAGTCGTTGAGGCCGATAACGGGGGCGCCGTTCTTCATGGCGAGGTCCATGATTTTAACGATTTTCTCGGCGTGGGTTTCGCTCAGCGAGCCGCCGAACACCGTGAAATCCTGGGAGAAGGCGTACACCAGCCGGCCCTGCACGGTGCCGTAGCCCGTTACCACACCGTCGCCGAGGTAGTACTCTTTATCGAGACCGAAGTCCTTGGAGCGGTGCATTACGAACTTGCCGATTTCCTCGAACGA
The DNA here is from genome assembly GCF_013377885.1 of Hymenobacter lapidiphilus. GTDB lineage: Bacteria > Bacteroidota > Bacteroidia > Cytophagales > Hymenobacteraceae > Hymenobacter > Hymenobacter lapidiphilus. The sequence goes on along the minus strand of NZ_JABKAU010000006.1, from coordinate 85,901 downwards.
GCCCTCGTCAAACAGCAAATCGATTCGTTCGCGGGCCGTAAGCTTGCCCTTTTTGTGCTGGGCATCGATGCGGGCCTGGCCGCCACCGAGTAGGGCTTCAGCATTTTTGCGGGCGAGAACTTCAAGCGGGCTTAGTTGGGCGTCGGCGTGCGGGTCGGACATGCGGGGTGGGAATAGTCGAATGGTGTAGCCAGTGTTAGGTAGCCAAAGGTAAGGCCCAAGGCCAGAAAAGCCGCGCCCAAGATTCGGGCGCGGCTTTTCTGGTCTCATAGCAATGTTAATCTCTTCCTTGACAGGTAACTTGGCCTGTATTACGCGCAATAGTTAGATAGCTATGCTTGCTATATACGACCTCTAGGTTAGTAGGAGTCAGTTTAATGTAGCGCACAGCTTGATCAAAAATATCAGGGCCGCATTCATGGGACACATTTATTTGCCACAATACACTGTTGTCGCGATAAGCAACAATGGTTGATGGGTCGGAATTAGGAATGAAATACACAGTCCCGTCAGATGATAAAAGCCCTCTGTCTTCAGTAAAAGCAAGATTAATTTCAGTTCGCGTAGTAATTAATTTGGGGTCGTAGGGATAATTCGGAGTAGAGCACTGCATGAACAATGCTAGTGGAAACAGTGTAGGTAGCAGTAGAACCAATCTCATGTATACATTCAATTGAAGGTGCGTTGAAATATAGCAAAAGAGGACGGCCGGCCCCCACAATGGGAGCCGGCCGTTCTTTTTACCAATCGAATCTACTTACTCGCCTTTCTTCTTCGAGTCCGTGGGCTCGTCGTCGGAGGCTTCGGGTGCTTCTTCCGGGGCTTCCTCGGGCCGCTCGTCGCTGGCCTGGGGGATGGCTACGCCGTTGCCTTTGCTGGTGGCGAAAACGAGTTCCTCCGCGCCTTCGGTGTAGTCGGCGGTGATAACGTCACCCTGAGCAATTTCAGCTTTCAGGATTTCCTCAGCAATCGGATCTTCGATGTACTTCTGGATGGCCCGGTTGAGTGGCCGTGCGCCGTACTTGGGGTCGTAGCCCTTCTCGGCCACGAAGTCCTTGGCGGCGTCGGTCAGCTCCACCTTGTAACCCAGCGTCTGGATGCGGTTCAGGAGCTTGCTCAGGCTGATGTCGATAATCTTGTGGATGTCCGACTTCTCCAGCGAGTTGAATATAACCACGTCGTCCAAGCGGTTCAGGAACTCGGGCGAGAAGGTCTTCTTCAGGGCGTTGGTGATGGTGCCCTTCGTCAGCTCGTCCATGTTCTCCTGGCGGGCCTTGGTACCGAAACCGATACCGGCGCCGAAGTCCTGTAAGTCACGCGCTCCGATGTTGGAGGTCATGATGATGATGGTGTTGCGGAAGTCCACCTTGCGGCCGAGGCCGTCGGTGAGAATGCCGTCGTCCAGTACCTGGAGCAGGATGTTGTACACGTCGGGGTGGGCCTTCTCGATTTCGTCGAGCAGAATCACCGAGTACGGCTTGCGGCGGATTTTCTCCGTCAGCTGGCCGCCCTCTTCGTAGCCTACGTAGCCGGGAGGCGCGCCCACGAGGCGCGAGATGCTGAACTTCTCCATGTACTCCGACATATCAATCCGCACGAGCGAATCTTCCTTGTCGAAGAGGTAAGTAGCCAACACCTTGGCCAGCTCGGTTTTACCCACGCCGGTCGGGCCCAGGAACACGAAGGAACCGATGGGCTTTTTTGGGTCTTTGAGGCCAACGCGGGTGCGCTGGATGGCTTTCACGAGCTGCTGAATGGCCTTGTCCTGGCCAATCACCTTGCCGCGAAGCTCCTCACCCATATTGAGCAGCTTGGCGCTTTCCTTCTGAGCAACACGCGAGACGGGGATGCCGGTCATCATGGCAATTACCTCGGCCACGTTCTCCTCCTTCACGGTGTAGCGCTTCTTCTTGGTGTCCTCTTCCCAGTCCTTCTTGGCAGTTTCGAGCTGGTCGATGAGCTTCTTTTCCGTATCGCGGAGCTTGGCGGCTTCCTCGTACTTCTGGCTCTTCACCACGCGGTTTTTCTCGCCTTTGATGTTCTCAATCTGCTCTTCGAGCTTGAGAATATCCTCGGGCACCACGATGTTGTTGATGTGCACGCGGGCGCCGGCCTCATCGAGAATGTCGATGGCCTTGTCGGGCAGGAACCGGTCACTCATATAGCGGTCCGACAGCTTTACGCAGGCCTCAATGGCCTTGTCGGTGTACACTACATGGTGGTGGTCCTGGTATTTGTCCTTGATGTTGTTCAGGATTTCAATCGTTTCCTCGGGCGTGGTGGGGTCCACCATTACCATCTGGAAACGACGGGCCAGCGCGCCGTCCTTCTCAATGTACTGGCGGTACTCATCGAGCGTGGTAGCACCGATACACTGAATCTCGCCGCGCGACAAAGCGGGCTTGAACATGTTGGAGGCGTCGAGCGAGCCCGAAGCCCCGCCGGCACCCACAATCGTGTGCAGCTCATCAATGAACAGAATGACATCGGGCGATTTTTCCAGCTCGTTCATCACGGCCTTCATGCGCTCCTCGAACTGGCCACGGTACTTGGTACCAGCCACCAGCGAAGCGAGGTCGAGCGTAACAACACGCTTGCCGAACAGTACCCGCGACACCTTCTTCTGCACAATGCGCAGGGCCAAACCTTCGGCAATGGCGGTTTTACCCACGCCGGGCTCGCCTATGAGAATGGGGTTGTTTTTCTTGCGGCGGCTCAGAATCTGGGCCACGCGCTCGATTTCCTTTTCGCGGCCCACAATGGGGTCGAGCTTGTCGTCCTCGGCCATCTTGGTGAGGTCGCGGCCGAAGTTGTCGAGCACCGGGGTACGCGACTTGTCGTTGCCTTTCTTGGGCGTTGCGCCCGCGCCGCTACGGCCGGCTCCGCCACCCCCGAAGAGGCGGTCGTTGTCGTCGTCGTCGGCCTCGGGGCCGGAGGTAGGATTGTTCGCCGTGTTACCGTGGTAATCGAGCGAGTCGCGCACAGATTCGTAATTCACGTTGAATTTGCTCAGAATTTGGGACGAAATATTGTCTTCATCGCGCAGAATCGAGAGGAGCAGGTGCTCGGTACCGATAATTTCGCTTTTGAAGATTTTAGCCTCCAGATACGTAATCTTGAGGACCTTCTCGGTCTGTTTGGTCAGAGGAATCGAGCCGGTGATGCTGGTGCCCTGGGTGGCCGTATTGCGGGTGGCCTGCTCGAGCGCATACTTGAGTTCGTCGATGGACACGCCCAGCTTTTTGAGCAAGCCTAGAGCAGTACCTTCCCCTTCGCGGATCATGCCCAGCAGCAGGTGTTCGGTGCCAATATAGTCGTGCCCCAGCCGGATGGCCTCTTCCCGGCTCAGGGAGATGACCTCCTTGACTCTATTTGAGAATTTAGCTTCCATGCAGATAAGGTAGAAAAGAAAAACGGATTGCTGCCCAATAAAAATGGTTCACAGAGCAGATTTGGCCGATGTAAACTGAAACAGCTAGTACCGGGCGTTGGTTCGGGCGGCTGGTAGGCACTACGCAAGAAAACTGCCGGCGGCCGGACCCTGCATAAAGAGCAGGTCTAATATGCTGAGTCCGGGTGCAAAATCTTTACCAAAATGCTGCCCGTAAGCCGGTACCGACGCTCTGTCAGGTCCGGCCGGTAGCACGTGGTGCTTGGGTGAGAGGGTGTCACGCAAATCGAGCGGGGAGGGGGAAGGCCCGGGACCCGGCAGCAGCCCTCCATCGGCTACGGGAGGCTGGTACTGGGTGGTGAGGTGAATGGGCACAGGCAGGCGCAGGCAGCGACAATAGAAGCGTAGCAGCGCCAGATTCAGGTCGAAGAGCAGGGCCGGTTTCTGCTGGTAGATGTCGCGCAGGTACTCGATGTAGTACTCGAAATACGGCGTGCCCCCGTAAGCGGTTTGCAGCGTGTGCAGGTGCTGGTGCCGCCAGTTCTGCCGGTAGTCAATTTCAATGAGCGAGCTAAGCACCTTCTCACTGCGGTTGCCATCGATAACGGGCACGGTAAGGGGTTTTATGCCCTGGGCCGTGAGAATCAGGCAGCGGTTGCGGTAGGTTTGCTTGCGGTAGTTATCATGGGCCTCCAGCCACAGGGCACTGGCTCCGGCCAGCGCGGCAAAAAAGGCAATGGGCGGGTGGTACTGGGTTTCAGAAAGAACGTCGGGCATAGATGAAAGAACGGCGTGGAGACGCAATATTTTGCGTCTTGGTGTTGCTGGGGTTGAGCATCCGGCATAACCGTTCAACGATGAGACGCAAAATATTGCGTCTTTACATCGTTCAGCAGGTAGCCGCACTCCTGATACACTGCTAGAAAAGTCGCAATTTTACCAGCAGCAACGGTGGCAGCGCTTTACAAACCCACTGCCAACTCCGCCGCCCGTACCGTCAAACTGACATAATGCCCGTTCGCCTCCGCCTCTTCCTGCCGCTACTGGTTCTGCTGTCGGCCCTGGCTGCTGCTCCGGCCGCCGCCCAGCTACTACTCGACGCGGCCACCTTCCGCAACGACGATGTGGCGGTGAAGGGCGGCGTAGTTGAGGTGTATGCTACCGTTTCGGGCCAGCACCTGGTGTACAAGCGCCGGGCTCCGAAGGTATATCAGGCGGCCGCCTTGGTTACGCTCGAAGCCATCCGGCCCGATGGCACGGCGGCCTACCAGGAAACCATTACCCTGAAGCCTCCGGTGCTGCGCGACACGACGGCGGCCATCAAAAACCCCATCAGCTTCCAGAAGCGCCTGCTGCTGCCGGCCGGCCGCTACACCCTGCGCGGCCAGCTACGCGACCAGAACCGGGCCGCCTCGACGATTATCGTGGAGCAGCCGCTGGTAGTAGAGTTCGGAGCTACCAAGCCTCAGCTTAGCAACCTCGTGCTGCTAGCCCGGCCTGCCAGCCGGTCGGGCATCGAGGCCAACAACTTTATCCGCCAGGGCCTGACCCTGACCCGGGCCCCCGGGGGGCTGTATGCCCGCGGCCAGGAAAAGCTGTTTTTTTACGCCGAGCTGTACAACGCCACGGTGGGCCAGCCGCTGGTAGTGCTTTACCGCCTGCGGCCGGTGGCCGGAAAAGCCAACGTGGCCAGCGGCAAAGGGCTGGCCCAGGGTGCTGAGGGTCGCCCCACAGTACTTACCGGCGAGCTGGACCTGAGCAAGGTGCCGGCCGGCAGCTATAGCCTAACGCTGGAAGTGCGCGATGCTAAAAACCGCGTTCTGAGTACCCAAACTTCCTCTGTGCAACGCAACCCCACCGATTACGCCCCCGCCGGGGCTACAATGCCCCGATGAGTGCCCCTCCAAATCCAACTGCCGCGCCTGCCTACCCCTGGTATTTCCAGCCCCTCAACTGGTTTTTAGTCGGTCTGGCTAGCCTGCCGCTGGCGGTGCTTTACGGTATCGCCCGGCTGCTTTACTGGCTGATGGCGTACGTGCTACGCTACCGGCGGCAGGTGGTAATGGAGAATCTGCGTAACTCGTTTCCCGAGAAGTCCGGCGCGCAAATCGACCAGATTGCCAACGACTTCTACTGGCATTTTGCCCAGGTTATGGTCGAAATTCTGAAGCTACGCACGCTTTCGGCTGCCGAGATGCGGCAGCGGGTGGTGATTGAGAACCCGGAAGTGCTGGCGCGCCTGTTCGCTGAAAATAGGCAGGTGCTTACCCTAGGCTCGCACACCGGCAACTGGGAGTGGATTCTGCCATCGGGGGCAGTGCTGTTCCCGGGGCTGGTGACGGGCGTGTACAAGCCGCTGATGAATCCCTTCTTCGAGGCTTTTCTGCTGGAGCTGCGTACCCACCTGGGTGCCAAGCTGCTGCCGATGAAAAGTACCCTGCGCGACCTATTGCGCCACCGGGGCCAGGGCCGCGCCCTTAGCATGCTCTCCGACCAGGCCGCCGGCCCCGAAGACCAGCCCTACTGGACCAACTTCCTGCACCAGGACACGCCCTTTTACACCGGGGCCGACAAGCTGGCGGCCCAGTTTGGCTGCGCGGCCGTGTACGTAACCATTCGGCGCGTCCGGCGGGGCTATTATCGCATCAGCCTCACCGAACTGCACGATGGCCAAACCATGCTGCCACCCCAGGAACACCAGCTTACCGAGGCCTTTGCCCGCCTGCTGGAGCGCGACATTCAGGCCAGTCCTTCTGACTACCTCTGGAGCCACCGGCGCTGGAAGCATAAAAGAGAAGTAAGAAGCTAGAAGCCAAGAGTCAGGAGCCAGAATACCGTTCATCATCCCCAAAAGGAAGTGATGAACGGTATTCTGGCTCCTGACTCTTGGCTTCTAGCTTCTTACAGATACTGTTCGATGTCGCCGGCACCTTGGCGAATCAGCTCGAAGTCATCATTGGTACAGTCGATGATGGTGCTGGGGACGTTGTTGCCAAAACCGCCGTCAATAACAAGGTCTACCATAGAGCGGTATTTCTCATAAATCAGGTCGGGGTCGGTAACATATTCGTCCAGCGTATTCTCGTCTTCGCGCACCGAGGTACTCATAATCGGGTTGCCCAACTCCCGCACCAGCTGCAGAACGATGGGGTTGTCGGGGATGCGGATGCCCACGGTTTTGCGCTGCCGCCCACCTTGGCGGGGGGCTTTTGCGCTGGCCTCAAACAGAAAAGTGAATGGCCCTGGCAGGGCCCGCTTCAGCACCTTGTAAATGGGTGTTGTGATGCCGTGAGCATAGTCGCTGATGTGAGACAAGTCGTGACAGATAAAGCTGAGGTTGGCTTTATCGGGGTTTAGCCCCTTGATGCGGCACACCCGCTCTACTGCTTTGGCATTGTGAATGTCACATCCAATGCCATACACGGTGTCGGTAGGGTAAATAATAACGCCTCCCTTGCGGATGACTTCCACCGCCTGCTGAATACGGTTGAGAGGAGGATTATCGGGATGGATGCGGAGCAGCGTGGCAGACATAGGCAGGGTGTAAGAGAATGAAAAATGAACGGCCGGCTGGTTTGGCTAACCGGGCAGCTGGACTTGCCAAGGTAAGAGCCAAGGCGGTAAGGTGCTACTGTTTTCGGTAAAAGCGGGGGTTTTGTTGCCTGGCTGCCAAATACGACTCCCTCCCAAAGCCAACGAGCCCCGGCAGTTGGGCCGGGGCTCGTTCTCAAAAATCAGCTATCAGGGGCCTGTTGCCGGCAGTGTGCCGGATGCAAAGCTATCCGGCAACGGCTAACCGCCTTACTGCTTGCTTACTTTGTGCGAAGTCTGGGTTTTACCATCCTGTACCAGTACCATGTAGTTGCCGGCTGGCAGGCTACGCAGGCTGAAAGTGCCATCGGCAGCAGCCGTGCCCTTCAGCACGGTACGGCCCATCAGGTCGGTTACCGTTACGGCAGCCTTGGTAGCGCGGCCCGCCACCCGGATCGTCAGCTGATCGGTAGCCGGGTTAGGGTACACCAGTACGTTGCCGGTCAGTTTGGCCGAGCTCACGCTGGTAGTCGTTCCACTGCGCAGCGTGAAGTCATCAATGGCCAGCAGCGCGTCGTTACCACCATCGTTGGTATCCTTAAAACGAATCCACATGGTTTGGCCAGCAGCCCAGTTCAGACCGGTAAGGCCAGCCGTTACGTTGGCCGAGTTAGCCGCCAAGTTGCCATCGATAGCGGTATTTGCGTTGTTGCTATTGGCCACCTCCTTTACGTCGAGGGCGGGCACTGCTGTCCAGGTGCCGGTCGAGAGGCTGGTAGCATCAAAGCTGTACTCAAAAGCCAGCACCTCGGTGATATCAAGCGCTGAACCTGACTTCCACTGTTCGGTACGGAAGGAGATGGTGAGGATCGTAATGGCGGCGCTGCTACCATTGAGGAAAGCCGCGCCAAAAGCAGGCGCGGTACTGTTAGAGGAGATGGCGCCTAAGGCCCGGTCGAGGGTACCTGTAGTACCCACACTGTAAACTGCACCGGAATTGGCGCTACCATCAGTAACGACTGGGTTCAGCGTCTCGTTGGCTATGCCAGTGCCCGACAAGCGTAGGCCGCTCCAGCCGGGAACATACGTGGTGCTTGTTGAGCCCGTTGTCCCCATGCTATTAAAGTCTTGGCTGTAGGGCGTAGTACCGTTGAAGCTAACAGGCGTAACCGTTTGGGCGGTGGCAGCGGTGGCAGCCAGGCCTAAGGCCAGGCCCAGTAGCGAGCGGAAACGGGTAGAAGAAGTGTAAGCGTGTTGCATGGGACAATAAATTGAAGGGTGAAGAAACAGAACGCGTACTTTTGAACCCTAAAGGTACCAGTTTGCGGGCGTAGGTTGCAACAAGTAAACGACCCCGATAATGTTACCGTTGTATTAACCCCCGTCCGCTACATGGCCACCTCCCGCATCGAAGAGTATAAAGCCGCCGCCGACCGCCGCCGTAAGCGTTTTGCTTACCTGACCGGTTTTTTTGGCCTCATTCTCATCACTTTCTCCTATTATTTCTATCAGGTTTTCTTCGAGGCCAATATTGAAACCAAGGGGCGGGCCACCTACGTAACGGTGCGCCCCGGCTACACCAGCCGGCAGGTGCTCGACTCGATTGAGGCCAGCGGCGTGGTGGTCGACCGGCTTAGTTTGCGCTTTGTGGCCCGCATTATGAAGTACGACCAACTGGTAAAGCCCGGCCGCTACGAACTCAAAAACGGCTATACCAACCGCCAGCTCATTGGCGACCTGCGCACCGGCCGCAACCGGCTGCCGCTGCGCCTCACATTCCAGAGCCTGCGTTTGCGCCAGGACCTGGCCCGCCGCCTCGGCGAAGCCATCGACGCCCCTGCCGCCCGCTTCGACTCGCTGCTCAGCTCGCCCGCCTACACCAAAAGCCTGGGCTTCGACACGCTGAGCATTCTCACCATGTTCATCCCGAATACCTACGACCTGGCCTGGAATACCTCGGCCGAAAACCTTATGCAGCGCATGCAGAAGGAGTACGAAAAATTCTGGACGCCGGCCCGCAACGCCAAGCGTAAGGCGCTGGGCCTGAGCCGGGCCGAAGTAAGCGTACTGGCTTCCATTGTGGAAGCCGAGCAGCAGCAACACGCCGATGAGCGGCCCCGCGTGGCAGGGGTGTACCTCAACCGCCTCAAGCGAGGCATGAAGCTGCAGGCCGACCCCACGGTAGTGTTTGCCAACCAGGATTTCACCATCAAGCGCGTGCTCAACAAGCATCTGGTTAAGGATTCGCCCTACAACACCTACAAGTACGCTGGTCTGCCGCCCGGCCCCATCAACCTGCCCAGTATTGCCAGCATCGATGCCGTACTGAACCCCGAAGAGCATAATTACCTGTACTTCTGCGCCAAGGAGGACTTCAGCGGCTACCACGCCTTTGCCCGCAACGAGCAGGAGCACCTTGTAAATGCCCGTCGCTACCAGGCCGCCCTCAGCCGAAACGGAATTATGAAATAAGGATCAGTTGCCAGTTACCAGGTTGTGCTGGCGGTGGCTGATGGAACAGACTAGCAACTGATAACTACCAACCAACAACTAATTATGTATCAATCCGACACCCATATCCGCGTGCGGTACGCCGAAACCGACCAGATGGGCTATGTGTACCACGGCAATTATGCGGCCTATTTCGAGGTGTGCCGTACCGAGGCATTCCGGCAGCTGGGTATTAGCTACAAAGCCCTGGAGGCCGAGGGCGTAGGCATGCCGGTGGGCGAAATCCGGACCCGCTTCCGCCGTCCCGCCCGCTACGACGACCTGCTGACGGTGCGCCTGCTGCTACGCCAGCCGCCCGAGGGCACCCGCATCCTGTTCGAGTATGAAATTTACAACGAGGCCCAGGTGCTGCTGACCGAAGGGCACACGCTGATGGTATTTGCCAGCATGAGCACCGGCCGCCCCGTGCCCATTCCGGCCGATATTGCCGCCAAGCTGGCCCCGTACTTCTCCGACGATGAAACCGCCGGCCCGCTCACGCCGCCCGCCGCGCCAACTGATGCGCCGGCCCCGGCCGCGTTTCTGAGCTGAAGTGAGCATTCGTCTGTTACACTGAGCCGCTCGCACAATGCGCAGTATGTCTGGAAGGAGAAGGGCAGCTGTTTTTTTCTAACTTTCTCCTCTATCACCCATTTTTTTCGCCCATGAGGTCTCCCGTGCGCCGCTACCATTTGCCCGATGTGCAGCGCCGCCGCTCGTACCGCCGCTTCATTGTGTGGCTGAAGCGGCTGCGGTTTGCCCGCGGCCGGGCCTCGGTCTACGATGTGGTAGTGCAGCTACTGCAGGAAATCAAGCTTGATGGCATTGCCAAGCGGGCCAGCTACATGGCCTTCAACTTCACCATTGCCATCTTCCCCACCATCATCTTCCTGTTCACGCTTATTCCCTGGATTCCTATACCCCACCTCGACGAGGACATCCTGCAGTTTCTCTCCGACCTGATTCCGAAGGAGATGTACCGGGCCGTATCGGGCACCATCGAGGACGTCGTGACCATTCAGCAAGGGGGGCTGCTCTCATTCGGTTTCGCCACGGCGCTGGTACTCAGCTCCAACGGCCTTATGGCTCTGCTCGACGCCTTCGAAAAGAAATACCCCAGTTTTAAGAAGCGCACCTACATCCGTAAGCGCGTAATTGCCACGCTGCTTACCATCGTGCTGGCAGCGGTGCTGCTGGTAGCGGTTACGGGTATCTTTTTTGGTACGTATATTATTGATACACTGGTGTATAAAGAGATTGTGCCCGAGGCTCTCAACGACCAGATGACGAGCGTACTGCGCTATGGCTCGGTGGTGTTTCTGTTCCTGCTGACGACCAGCCTGATTTACTACTACGTGCCGCCGGTGCATGATAAATGGCCATTCGTGTCGGTGGGGGCCATTGTTGCTACGCTGCTCATCTTCTTGGTATCGTTTCTGTTTATTCTCTACGTCAAAATTTTCGATAGCTACAACCATTTCTACGGCTCGGTGGGCACGCTCGTGGGCTTCATGGTGTGGCTCGATTTCGTGTGCATGACCCTCATTCTGGGCTTCGAGGTGAACGTGAGCATTGATGCCGTGACGGGGGGATTCAGCCGGCCGGGCTTTTTTTCGCGCCGCCGCCGGCCCGATACCAAAACAATTAAGGCTTGATTGTGAGTTGAGTAGAGCCTGCGGGAAGAAAATTTTCGCTCTACGCCTTGTTCATTTCCAAATCGTCTTTACTTTTGCCATCCCAAACCGCCGTGTTTGGGCCTTTACAGAGAGGTGGCAGAGTGGTCGAATGCGACGGTTTCGAAAACCGTTATACCGGCAACGGTATCGGGGGTTCGAATCCCCCCTTCTCTGCTTTTTTGAAGGTGAAAAACAGAAGTGAAGAATTAAAAATTTCGGGATAAGCATTTATGCAGCCTCCGACACGATATTTTTGATTCTTCACTTTTGGTTTTCAGTCGTTGTTTTAGAGGAGTGGCAGAGTGGTCGATTGCGACGGTCTTGAAAACCGTTGAGGGTTACACCTCCGGGGGTTCGAATCCCTCCTCCTCTGCGTTTAAGTGTCGTAGTATTTTTAATAGCCACGGCCAATTTTTAGAAAAGCTCTCTGGCCAATGCCGGGGAGCTTTTTTTATGTTGTATATTTTCTGAAACACAGTAGCTTACTGCTCAGGTAGGTTAGTAGCGCGGTCATATTATGTTTATGTGAAGTGGCCTCTTCAGGCCAGAGCGGCCTTCTATTTGCTGTGGTTGCGGTTGCATAATTATCTGCCTTCTATGTCCCAATCTCTGTTTGATGTCAACCTGCAGCAACTGCCCGACGAGCTCCTGGCGGGCGTGTGGCGGGTTGCCAGTCGGGTGCTCAACCAAACCGACCCCACCAGCCTGATGGCCTGTGCCGAGCAGTTGGTGCTGCAGCCGGGCCGGGTGCAGATAGAAGGACCGGGGCAATCGGACCAGGGCAGTTGGATGGTGCAACGCGACGAGTTACTGAACCGGCCGTACCTGACCCTGGAGCTGGGCCGCGAGCAGACCCGCGCCCTCGTAACGCGGCTGCGCCGTTCGCGTACTGGCTCGGAGAGCCACCTGAATCTGTATTTCCAGTCAGGAATGGAAATGCAGCTCACCCAGCCGTAAGTTTTTCGTTCGCTTTTTGCCCGCTTGCCCATGGCCTCCGCCACTCCTCGCCCTACGCCCGCCGATTTCAGCTTCCTGGCCGAACTTATCCCGCAGCTTGTGTGGACTACTGACCCCACCGGCTATCATACCTATTTCAACCAGCGCTGGATTGATTACACGGGCTACGCGCTGGAAGACAGCGTAGGCGACGAGATGTGGAACAACCTGCTGTATCCGGAGGACCGGCAACGGGCCTCAAAACGCTGGCAACACTCGCTCGACACCGGCGAGTTCTACGAAATTGAGTACCGGTTTAAAAGCAAGGAAGGCGACTACCGTTGGTTTCTGGGCCAGGCCCTGCCCGTGCGCGACGAGGCCGGCCGCATCACCAAGTGGTTTGGTACCTGCACCGACATCCATGACCAGAAGATGCAGGAACTGGCCTTGCGCAAGCGGGAGCAGGACTTTACAACACTGGCCGACACCATCCCGCAACTGGCCTGGATGGCCGATGAGGCGGGCAGTATCTTCTGGTACAACCAGCGCTGGTTCGACTTTACCGGTACTACGCTGGAGCAGATGCAGGGCTGGAACTGGCAGAAAGTTCATCATCCGGAGCACGTAGAGCGCGTAACGGCTTATTTCCGCAAGGCCATTACCGAGGGCCACGATGCGTGGGAAGACACTTTTCCGCTCCGCCGCCACGATGGCGAATACCGCTGGTTTCTGAGCCGCGCCCTGCCTATACGCAACGAAGCCGGCCACATCGTTCGCTGGTGCGGTACCAATACCGACATTACGGACCAGAAAGAGCTGCAGGAGCAACTGGAGCGCGCCTATTCCGATCTGGAAGCTAAAATCATGTTCCGTACGCTCGATCTGGAGCGCGAGCTACAGCAGCTGCGGCAGCACAAAGGGGCGTAGAGACCAAACACAGAACGTCATTCCGAGCGAAGCGAAGAATCTCGCGTGGGTCGTTGAACGGGTAACCGTTGTAATGATTCACGCGAGATTCTTCGCTTCACTCGGAATGACGTTCCTCTAACAACCAGTAGTTACTCATCTTCCTCTTGGCCTTTCTTTAGCCCGGCGTAGAGGAAGTAGGCGCCGTGGCGGACGAAGCGGGTGGTATCGGCGCCGGTGTCGAGCAGGGTAAGGGCCACGTCGCCGTTTTCGGAAGGGCCGGTTTGCACGCGGTAGGTGCCGGGCTTGGGTGAAGACGTAGCTGAACTCGCCGGCCTGCACCACGGCGTCTTCGGGTAGCGTATACTGGCGGCGGCCGGCGGTTTGAATGTGGGCCGCCACGCGCTGGCCGGGCAGCATGGCCACGCTCTGCACGTAGCCGCCCATTATGGCCGAAATGAAGGCCATGTTCTGAGGCGGCACGTCAATTATACCCTTAGCCTGCACATCGGAGGTTATGTTTTTCCAGACAAACCCACCGGTTTCCATCCCCGCCTAAGGAAGGCGTTTCTTATGCTCGGGGCGGTTCCAGCAAGGGGCGGCTTATGCTGAAGGCGTAGAGCGAGCCGGGGGTTTGCCGGTAATCGGCGCCGCGCTAGGCCAGGGGCAGGGCGGGGGCCATTGCGCGGGCCGCTACAGGCAGCACGAAGTTTACCAGCACGCAGTTATGATAGTGCTGTTCCAGGGGTAGCTTCTTGTGGTCTTGGGGGTCGCGGTGCGAAAAAGGGTTTTGCTGGCACCCTGGGGGTCATAGTGCAGGGCCAGGAAAGCCACTATTGGCAAGTCGCTGCCAGCCAGCGTACAGTGGTAGCGGTAGTGCTCGGCTAGCTCGGGCAGTTTAGTCAGCTCCGAAAGGTCATGGCTGGGGCAGGAGGCTGCCAAGCAGCATCACAATTCCCAAAAGCCGAGCAACAACCGTTTTCAGCACAGAAAATGTAACGCGCCGGAAGTAGGGTTGTTTGTGAAAGATGACTGCCGGCTGAAATTTGGAATGACTATGAGACTGGGGCACCCGTAAATGGCGCACAACCTCAACCTTAGCCGCCGCGTAAGGCAGGCAGCCATTAGCTGCGCGCACTGCCCGGCACCGGCGCCCGTTACTTTATGTTGAAATGGTATTTCTGCGCGGCGCTGCTGCTGGCCGGGCTACTGGCTTCGCGGCCGGCTGCTGCCTATTCCGTGCTTACCCACCAGGCCAACGTAGACTCGACCTGGAAGCCGTGCATGCTGCCGCTGTTGCAAAGCCATTACCCCGGAGCCACCGAGGAAGAATTGATTGAGGCCAAAGCTCACGCGTATGGTGGCTCCATTCTGCAGGACATGGGCTATTACCCCTTCGGCTCGGAGCTATTTACCAACCTGACGCATTACGTACGCAGCGGCGACTTTGTGCGCAACCTGCTAATCGAGGCCCGAAACCGCAACGAGTACGCGTTTGCTCTGGGGGCACTGGCTCACTATGCTGCCGACGTGAACGGCCACCCCGCCGGTACCAATAAGGCCATGGCCAGCGTTTATCCCGAACTCAAGGCCAAATTCGGCGACAATATCACCTACGAAGAAGCCCCTATTCAGCACACCCAACTCGAATTTGCCTTCGATGTGGTGCAGATGGCCTCGGGCCGCTACCGCTCGGCTGACTACCAACGCTATATCGGTTTCCAGGTAAGCAAGGAGGTTTTGGAGCGGGCTTTTCTGAAAACCTACGGACTGGAGCTGGGCCAGGTGATTGTAAACGTAGACTTGGCCATCGGCTCGTTTCGGTTTGCGGTGCGCAGCCTCATCCCGATTGCCAGCCGCGCCGCCTGGCAGTCGAAGAAAAATGAGATTCGCGAAGAAATTCCGCAGGCCCGCCGCCGCGAATACGTGTATAAGGACAGCCAGCACGATTACGAGGAAAAGTATGGCACCGAGTACGAGCACCCCGGTTTTGGGGCCCGCATCCTGTCGTACTTCGTGCGGGTGCTGCCCAAAATCGGGCCGCTCAAGCCATTTGCCTTTAAGCTGCCCACGCCCGAGGCCCAGAAGCTGTTTAAGTCCAGCTTCAACCAAGTGATGACTGACTACTGCGGGCTGCTCGATGCGCAGCCCCGCGATACCGTTGCTGCACCGCCCGCGCTGGCTAACACCGATTTCGATACTGGCCGCCCCACCAAGCCCGGTGCCTATGCCCTGACCGATGTAACCTACGGCGAGTGGCTGCAGAAGCTGGCCGACCAGAAATTTGAGAACCTGACGGCTGTCCAGAAGAAGAACCTACTGGCCTTTTACCAAGACCCCAGCCTGCCCGCCACTAACAACGACAAAGGGGAGGACAAGGAAGAGGATGCGGAGAAGCAGAAACGCGAAGAGGAGAAAGTACGCGCAAAAATCAGCGAAGCTCTCCAGTCACTTCGGGCCGCTACGCCGATAACCGAAGCGCGACCCTAGCTGGCCATCCAGCTTATAGCCTCTTTTTCATCCTGAAACAGCTGCAGCTTGTAGGCCGGATGCGTCTGGGCCGTGACGGTGGCGGCGCGCATGGCAGGGTTTTGCTGCAACACGGCAATGTGGTCGGGTGCAAACAAATAGGCTACGCACAGCATGGCCGGGGCCAGTTCATTGGCTACGGCCGGTAGAAGCGTAGTAACTACCCAGCCCGAAACGGCGGCGTCCAGTTGGGCACGGCAGCGTACATCTATCAGCCAGCGAGATGCTCCGTGGCTATAGCTCATTTCGCGGGCCGCCCGCATACCTTCCTGAACTTCGGCGAATGATACATCCCGCTGCCAGCGCACCGCTAACAGGGCTAAATCAGGATCGTAAGATAAGTGGAGGTAGTCGTCAGTACCCAGAATAGAAGAAAACATGACAACAAAAGTACAGTAATAGCGAGAACTGTCTACTGTCGAGCTTCGCTCGTCTGCACCAGTCCGCTACTGAGGCGGCGCAGAATGATTTCGGCCTGTTTAGCTTGGTAGCGAATATCGAGCAGGCGGGTTTCGGCCTGCAGTTGGGTGCGCTGGGCCTCGCGCAGCACCAGCGGCGTAAGTAGTCCAAGACGGTAGCGCTCTAGGGCAATGGCCACGTTTTCGCGGGCCAGCAGAATGTTGGATTCTTCCAGCTCCAGTAGCGCCAGCCGGTTTTGGTACTGGGCATAGGCCTGCTCGGCATCGGCATCGAGCTGGAGCTGGAGCTGGTCGAGCTGCAGCTGGGTTTGTTCCTGCGTGATGCGGGCGTTCTGTTCCTGCCGATTCCTGTTAAATCCGTCGAAAATGGGTACCGAAGCCACTACGCCGTAGTTGAGGCCATACGTCCGGCCGGTGGTGGTAACGAGTTGGGCACCAAAAAAGGAGGCGTTGTTGATGTTGCGGTTGAAGCCGTAGCCGCTCGTGAGGCCCACGCGTGGGTAACGCGAGGCCTGCACCAGTTTGCGGTCCAAGGCCGCTATTTCAGTGTTGAAGCGGGCCTGCTGCAGGCGGGGGTTGCGCTGGCGCAGGGCAGTTAGCACCTCGTCGCGGCCCAGGTCACGGGCCACTACAATCGAGTCCTGGGGCAGAAAGTCGAGGCCCGGAGCGCGGCCCAGCAGCTCGTTGAGATTTATTTTAGCGCTTTTCAACGATTCCTGCTGCTGAATCAGGGCCGAGCGGTCGGCGTTGTAGTCCACCCGTGCCGTCAGCACTTCCACCTTGGCACTCACGCCCACATCCACCCGCGCCTGGGTCAGGTCGATGCGGGCCTGCCCGATTTTTAGCGCTTCTTCGAGCGAGTTAATCTTGCCCGATTCACGCACCACCACGAAGTAGGCATCCATCACGGCGGCCACGGTTTCCTCAATGGTAGCCCGCGTCAGCTGTTGTTGGCTTTGCTCCAGCACCTGCAGCCGGTCGTAGGCGATAAACATGCCCAGGCCGTCGAAAATGGTCCAGGTAGCGGCCACGTTGGCCTGCAGCTGGTTTGACTTGGCCCCGTTGGCAATGCTGGGCTCGGGCCGCGCCTCCGACTCCTGCCGCACATTGTTGCGGTTGAAGTTGCGCACGAAGTTGCCATTGACGACCGGCAGCTGGCCGGCATTGCCGCGGGTTACATTGTTTTCGGCAATGCGGGCATCCTGCTGCGAAACCCGGATGGTGTAGTTGCTTTCCACGCCCAACCGGACAGCCTCGGCCAGCGAAAGGGGTGGAGCCGGAGCCACGGTTTCGGGCCTCTCGGTTTGGGGCTTGCTCTGAGGCTTCTGGGTGGTTTCGCGGCGCGAAGGCAGCACCGGCTGCTGGGCCAGGGCGGGTAGGCCGGTAGTCAGCAGAAGCAGCGGCAGGAGCAGGGAACGGGAGGACATTCGAGGGGAAATAGATAGAAGGCCGGGCTGGTAGCCAAAACAGGCAGGCAGCACTATGCTGCTACTTTTTCGGGCTCGGGAGCCGGCTTGTGCTTTTTAGCCGTGGCGAAATACGAGTACATCACCGGCACCACGTACAGCGTAAGGACCGTGGCGAAAAACAGGCCGCCCACTACGCCGATGCCCATGGCCCGGCGGCTCAGAGCGCCCGCGCCGGTGGCCATGGCAATGGGCAGAATGCCCAGAATAGCACAAAGCGACGTCATCAGAATAGGGCGGAAACGAGCCGTAGCACCTTCCACCAAACCGCTCATGTAGTCCATGCCCTGCTCTACTTTCTGGTTGGCAAACTCTACGATAAGGATACCGTTTTTCGTCACCAACCCGATGAGCATGATGATGCCGATCTGCGAGAACAGATTCAGGGTCTGGTTGAAGTACCACAAGCTCAGCAATGCCCCGCTCAAGGCCAGCGGCACCGTTATCATGATGATAACCGGG
Organism: Hymenobacter lapidiphilus; assembly: GCF_013377885.1. Classification (GTDB taxonomy): domain Bacteria; phylum Bacteroidota; class Bacteroidia; order Cytophagales; family Hymenobacteraceae; genus Hymenobacter; species Hymenobacter lapidiphilus. The sequence continues at coordinate 68,095 of NZ_JABKAU010000006.1, read as the reverse complement.
TCGCGGAAGCTCTCAAACTGCGCGGCCAGCACCAGGTAAATCAATACCAGCGCCAGGCCGAAGGCGAACAGCAGCGACGAGGAGCTTTCCTCAAAGTCGCGGGAGGCGCCCGCCAGTTCGGTGGCGTAGGTGTCGTCGAGGGTTTTATCGGCAATGGCGCGCATGGCGGCAATACCGTCGCCCAACGTCTGGCCAGGAGCCAGCGACGCCGAGAACGTGGCCGCGTTGTAGCGGTTGAAGCGGAACAGCTGGGGCGGCGTGCTGCTTTCCTCCATCTTGATCACGTTATCCAGCTGCACCAGCTCGCCGGTGCGGCTCTTCACGCTCAGCAGCCGCACATCGAGCGGCTGGCTGCGGTCTTCACGCGCCACTTGCCCGATAATCTGGTATTGCTTGCCGTTTTTGATGAAATAGCCGTAGCGCTGCCCGCTCAGGCTGGCCTGTAGCGTCTGCGAAATATCCTGCACCGACACACCCAGGCTTTGGGCCTTGTCGCGGTCGATGTTCACGCGCAGTTCGGGCTTGTTGAATTTCAGGTCCACGTCCACGAACTGGAAGGTGGGGTCGAGGCGGGCGGCTTCCAGGAACTTAGGCACGGCCGTGCGCAGCTTCTCGAAATCCTGGGTTTGAATAACGAACTGCACCGGCAGACCGCCGCCGCCGCCCGAACCGATGCTCTGGTCCTGGCTAACGGAGGTACGGGCGGCCGTGAGGTTTTTCACGCCCGCCGAAATGGCATCGGCCACTTCTCCTTGGGTACGCGTGCGGTCCTCAGGTTCCTTCAGCAGCACCCGCGCAAAGCCCGAGTTGGCCCCACCCGACCAGCCCGGCGAAGTCACCGTGAAGATGCTGCCCAAATCGGCACCCGCCGAATCGATGGCCAGCTGGTTGAGCTGGGTGATGTACTTGTCCATGAACTCGTAGGAAGCTCCTTCGGGGCCGGTGGCATTCACGTTCACGCGGCTACGGTCTTCCACCGGCGCCAGCTCCGATGGGATAATGCCCAAAAAGTACCAGGTGCCCAGGCCCGTGCCGGCCACCACCAGCCAGGCCAGCCAGCGGTTGCGCAGAAACGTCTGCAAACTCTCGCGGTAGCCATTAACAACGCGCTGAAAGAACGGCTCTGTTTTGCGGTAAAACCAGTTGTGGGTTTCCTCGCGCTTGAGCAGCCGCGAGCACATCATGGGCGTAAGTGTGAGCGAAACGAAGGCCGAAATCAGCACCGAACCCGCCACTACAATGCCGAACTCGCGGAACAGCCGCCCGGTAATGCCCGTCAGGAAAACTACGGGCAGAAACACGGCCGCCAGTACCACCGTGGTGCTCACTACAGCCAGCAGAATTTCCTCGGAACCCTTGATGGAGGCCTCGCGGGGCGATTCGCCGGCCTCAATGCGGGTGTAGATATTCTCCAGCACCACAATGGCGTCATCCACCACCAAGCCGATGGCCAGCACCACGCCCAGCAGCGTGAGCACGTTGATGGAGAAGTCGAGCAGGTACATCACGAAGAAAATACCAATCAGCGACACCGGAATGGCCACAATGGGGATGAGCGTGGAGCGCCAGTCGCGCAGGAACAGGAAGATGACGACGACCACCAGAATGAAGGCCTCAATCAGCGTCTGTTTCACCTCGTCAATCGACTGGCGGATAAACACCGAGTAGTCGATGGCGGGCTCGATTTTGAGGTCGGCGGGCAGGTCTTTGCCGAACTGGGCCACGCGCTTGTTGAACTCGTCGGCAATGTCAATCTGGTTCGAGCCGGGCTGCGGAATAACGGCCAGCGCCACGCCCGGTACGCCGTTCACGCGGAACAGCGTCTGGTCGTTTTCGGCATACAGCTCGGCGTAACCGATGTCCGACATGCGCACGAGCGAGCCTTCGTCGCGCCGGATAACGAGGTTGTTGAACTCCTCGACCGTGGTGAGGCGGCCCATGGTGCGCAGCGTGAGCTGGGTGGCCTGGCCCTGCACCGAGCCGCTGGGCAGTTCCACGTTTTCGCGGGCCAGGGCCTGCTGCACGTCCACCGGGCTCACGCCCAGCGCCGACAGTTTCACCGGGTCGAGCCATAGGCGCATGGAGTAGCGCCGCTCGCCGTACACCCGAATTTCCGATACGCCCGGGATAGTCTGGAGCCGCTCGCGTAGCGTGTTAATGGCGTAGTCGGTAAGTTCGAGCAAGTTGCGCTCCTTGGAAGTTAAGTAGCTCAGCACCACGGGCTGCGAGTCGGCGTTGGCCTTGCTCACGGTGGGCGGGTCCATATCGCGCGGCAGGCGCCCCTGCACCCCCGAAACCTTGTCGCGCACGTCGTTGGCGGCCGTTTCCAGGTCGGCGTCGAGGTCGAATTCCACCCGGATGCTGGCCCGGCCGTCGCGCGAGTTAGAGGTCAGGTTCTTGATGCCCGGCACGCCGTTGATGGCCGCTTCGAGTACCTCCGTCACCTGGGCTTGCATCACATCGGCCGAGGCCCCGGTGTAGGAGCCCGATACGCTGATAATGGGCGGGTCGACGCTCGGGTACTCGCGCACGCTCAGGTAGCGAAACCCGATGACGCCGAAAATGACAATCACCAGGCTCATCACCAGAGCAAGGACGGGGCGGTTGATACTTGTGCTAGAAAGACTCATTTTTTTTGATCAAGGTAGCAGTAACATGCAGCGCGATGATGCTCACGCATTATGCCATCAAAACATAGGTTCATAACTGAAAAGCATATTCCCAGAATAAATAAGCTAGAGGACAGTAGTATATTTTATATTACTGTATTCTTGATAATTTATAGTGTTATGCGCTTATGTTATTATGAAGCTGTTTAGGAAGTCAAAGGAACGTCATGCTGAGCTTGCCGAAGCATCTCTACCGCTTCGTAGCAGTCGTTCAACGAAGCGGCAGAGATGCTTCGGCAAGCTCAGCATGACGTTCTGATTGATTCCAAGTACTTCCTAAACAGTTTCTATAAATACACACTCAAGTATATATCGTAATAAAATCAACTATTTATCTAAGTCTTTAGCAAAATCTGGAAGTGAAATGTATTCAAGATGAACACCATTTACGAAGCATTCATTCTTATTGCCCGGCTTGTAAATTGTATCACCAACCTCAGCCTCATCTTCTACATCGGAACTCATTATTGAGTAAACCTGAATTTTTCGATTGATTTCTATCTCCATGTGAGTTGTCTTTCTAAAGTAGATAGATTTTATTATACCTATATATTCCTCACTTATCAATTTTTGATAAGTTTCACGATCTGATTCTTTTCCTATGTGCATTAATAAAGCAATGAACAAGCAGAATACCGATACAAAGGCAAACTTCTTCATCTTACTTATTGACAAGATCTAAATCGGAAATGAGTTGACCGCAAACTTTTAATTTTTAACAGAAACGACCACCGCGTCGCCTGGCTTCACCTGTAGGATGCCGGTCCGAATCACGGTGTCGCCCACGGCCAGGCCGGCGGTTACCTGGATGAGCTGGTTGGAGCGCAGGCCGATGCTGATTTTGCGGGGCTCCATTTTGCCGTTTTTCACCAGGTACACGCTGTAGCCGGCGGCTTCGGGCACAACGGCTTCGGTGGGCACCTGGAGCGCGCCTTCCGTCTGGCCCAACTCCAGGTTTACTTTCACAAAGGCGCCGGGGCGCAGCTCGTTATTAGTGTTAGCGTAGCGGGCGCGTACGGTCTGGGTGCGGCTCACGGGGTCAATCTGCGGGTCGAGGGCGTACACCTTGGCCTGGTATTTCTGGCTGGAACTCTCGTCGGTGATGGTCACGGCCTCGCCCACGGCCACCTGCCGGGCGAAGCGGCCGGGCACGGCAAACTCTACTTTTACCGGCCTCACTTTAGAAAGCGTAGTGATTTCGGTGCCGGGGCTCACGTAGGTACCCACCGTGGCCGTGGTCAGGCCCAGTACTCCATCGAACGGAGCCCGGATGGTGGATTTGGCCAGCGTGGCCTGCAAAGCGCCCAGCTCGGCGCGGGCCGTGAGCACCTGGTTGTTGGCCTGCTCGTACTCCTGGGCACTGATGTACTCCTTATCGAGCAGGATGCGCTGCCGCTTCTCCTGATCCTGGAAAAGCTTGATGTTGTACTGCTGCTTGCGCAACGCGGCCTGAATATCGGCCGAGTTGATGCTGACCAGCACCTGGCCCTTGCGCACCGGCTGGCCCTCGCGCAGGTTGAGGCTGGTTATCTTGCCGGCTACTTCGCTTTTGATGATAACGGCTTCCTCGGCCAGCACCGAGCCGGTGGCGGCCACCGCATCGGCGAGGTTGGTGGCCTTCACCACATACACTTCCACAGGCAGGCCCGGACCGGCTTTGGCCGAGCCGCCGCCTTCCTTGCCTTTGCCGGCTGCACCTTTGCCGCCACCCTTGGCTTCGGGAGCCGGGAAGTACTTCATTTTAGCAAAAACCAGCCCGGCCACTACGGCCAAAGCCAGCAGCAGCCATAGTATCCGGCGGCCGGCTCCGCTGGTGCGGGTCGGGGCCACCTGGGGCTCTTCTTCTAAATATTCCTGAGTTTGCATGAACGGCAGCTGCGCTTACCGGTGCTCCCTTACCTGGGCCGCCCGTCGCATGTACCACAACGCGCTGCCCTGGTTGCAGGTTTAAAACTGCCGGCACCGGGATAGATAATGGGGGTAAGACACCGATTCGGCCCCCGGGTTGCGCGGCTGGTAGCCTGGTTGGCCGGCAAACCGCTTAATTGCGCTATTTGCGCTGCCAATGGTTGCCGGCTTCAAACAATACCTTCGCATTTCAGCGGTTCAGTACCTTCCCGCGTAGCATCTCATTATATATGGAGCAGCGTAATTTCTTTCAGGAAGTGCACGAAGTGGTGCGGCTGGTGCCGGCTGGCCGCGTAACCACTTACGGAGCCATTGCCCACTACCTGGGGTCGCGGCGCGGGGCCCGCATGGTGGGCTGGGCCATGATGGCCGCCCACACGGCCAACGAGTACGTGCCGGCCCACCGCGTCATCAACCGCAACGGGCAGCTCACGGGCCGGCAGCATTTCGCCACACCCACCGCCATGCAGGAGGCGCTGGAGGCCGAGGGTCTCGTCGTTTCAGACGACGAGGTGCAGAACTTCAAGCAGCTGTTCTGGGACCCGACCGCAGAACTGGTGTGAGTTGGGTAGGAAACGGTAGCTATAGAGGTCGGTGTAGGGGCGGGGCTTAGCTGCGCTGTCCTGCGGTTGTCCCCGCCCGCCGCTAGCACGTGCTTCACGGAGCCTACAAACAGTCAGTCCACGCCTCGTTTTAACGGCGGGCGGGGGCAAGCCCCACCCCTACACCGACCTCCCAATCCCTAGGCACTAAGCGGGACGGTGCTCATTGCCTGGCGGATGGCGCCCAGCACTTCTTCGGGGCTGGCATTCTTGAGTAGGTAGCCGTGGGCTCCTTCGGCCCGAAGCGAGTCAATCAGCTCGGGCTCGTCGTGCATGGAGATGATGATGGAGCGCACCTGCGGATACTGGGTGCGTAGCAGCCGCACCGTCTGGAGCCCGTCGAGCACCGGCATCTGCAGGTCCATCAGAATAACGTCCGGAATTACACCCTGGTCGAGGTGTTCGAGCAGTTCCTGGCCGTCGCCGGCCTCGAAGAGAACCTCCATGCCGGGAAAGCCGCTGATGAGGGCGCGCAGACCTTTGCGGAACAGAATGTGGTCGTCGACGACGGCCAGGCGGATAGAGACGGTACTCATGCCAGTGGTGGGATATAGGGCGAGGTGGAAGCAAGGTAAGGCAGCGGCAGCGAAATTTTCACGGTAGTGCCCTGACCAGGTGAGGATTGGTGCTGTAAGGTGCCGCGGAGCACGCCTACACGGCTGCGCAGGTTGGTCAGGCCCAGGCCGGTGCGGGTACTGGGTAGTGGCTGCTGGTCCGACTGGGTGGGGTCGAAGCCGATGCCGTCGTCGATGTAGCGCAGCGTGAGTTCCTCAGTGCCGAAATCGACCAGCATCTGAATGTTGCTGGCGTGGGCGTGGCGCAGGCCGTTGCCCATGAGTTCCTGCACAATGCGGTACACAATCAGCTCGTAGCGGGCATCGAGGCGGCGGGGTGTGCCGGTCTGCTCAATACTGACGCGGGTGGGGCCATCGGCCGGAATGGTGCGGGCCAGCGCTTCGAGGGCGAAAGGCAGCCCGAATTTCTGCAGGGCCGCCGGTAGCAGGTTGCGCGAAATGCGCCGGACCTCGTTAATGGCCTGGTCGAGCAGCAGCGTGGCCTCGTGGGTGAGGGCCGGTTGGTTGAGCGTGTTGAGGTGCAGCTTCACAATGGCCAGCGTGGTGCCTACGCCGTCGTGCAGGTCGCCGGCAATGCGGCGGCGCTCCTCCTCCTGGGCCAGCAAAGCGGCTTCCAGGGCCTGCTGCTGGCCGGTTTCGTGCAGCTCCTGCATCTGCATCTGCTGCTGAATGAGGCGGCGCTGGTAGCGCACCACGAAGCCCACTACGCCCAGCGCCAGCAGCAGCAGAATAGGAGTGACGAGAATAAGCGGAAGCAGCGCGTCGGGCATGGGAAGGGGCGGCCAGCAACCCGGCCAGCCGGGTAAGCGGAGCAAGATACCGATTTAGCCGACCAGATGCGGCGGCAGTACCCGGTAGCGCCAGTTTTTGGTAGGCGGCCGCCACCCCAGCCGGAACCGCAGCCACTGCGGCAGCGCGTGGCGCGGCGTTACGCCCATCGGGAAGAGCGTGATGAGGTGCAGCAGCATGCCAAACTGAAGGGCGCGCAGGAAGGGGTAAAACCAGAGCGCTGAAACACCATTATGTTGTTGATTAAAGCGTATAATAGAATTGCTGAGCCAGCTGTAGCGGGATAAATCCTGGCCGATAAACATGAGTAGCGAACAAGAATAGTAAATGCCTACGATAAAGCAAAAAATAAAAACCGGACTTTTGGCCGGTGGAACTAAGTAGTCATGACGAATCATTTGGTTCAGCTGGCGAAAGGCCATGAAGACCAGAAAGCAATTGCCTACTGTCCGACTGAGCGTATTCATATTAGTAATCAGCCCATCAACCCATAGCGCGCTAGTAATGGCGCTAGCGAAAAATAGTAGCCAACCTATCTTCAGCCAATTTCTGGTATTATCGGATGCTAAGTTAATAAATATTAGTGTTAGCCATGTGGCATCACAAAAGGTTGAAATATGGAAGGCGAATATATTATTGTGTAATACTTTTCTGGCAAATGTATCAAAAACATATAAAAAGGAATCACACAATAAATAAGCCGTTAAAGGTCGGAAAACAGGGGTAACTTTCGTCTTCCGGGCCCACATTATCCCTAGTATTAGCAGGCTGATACTCTCTCCAATTCGTAGAAATAGGAAAATGCCATTATACCAGGTCATGGCCGATAGCTAATTTAACGTACTACCAGGGTCGCATACAGACGGACATTTGCTGGTCATATCCCCCACAATACCGTCATCATACATGGCTTCCCCATTCGCTCCCAGGCGCGGCACGATGTCGTGGCCGTTCTTATCAACCCCAACAACCAGTATCTGCGACTCATCAGCTTCGGTCAGGTCCGCTTTTGATTTCTTTAGGCCCATGTAAAACCGCAAGCCCACACAGCCTTCCTGGTTCTTTATCTCATCGAGCAGCTTATTGCCGAAGTAGTAGGCGTTGATGCGCTTACGGCCGGCAGCTTCGGCTTCGGTTAGCGCCTCCTTACGGTAATTGGCGGTCCATTCGGCTGCTTCTGCCACCAGGATAGGGGCGCCAGCGTCGGGATTGAAGCCGGGAATGGGGTCGTTGTTTTTCATTTTTTAAGGAAATGTTGTGGGTGGAGAAACAAGCGGGTATGCTGCTGAAGTGGCGCTACCGGAGCGGTGTCTCAGTTGGGCGTACCAGCAAAAAAGCTCTACTGAGTAGCACCGCCAATAGTAGCAGCAGTACCGAGCTAACCAAATATATCAGCCGCAGATTGAATTCGTCGTTGAGGACAATAAAGTAGTTCGTTGTCAGGAAGAGTAAAACAGTTCCGCTCAGATATATGACAATACCTACCGTAGCCACGAACATGGGCGTTCTTAATAGCTTTGGCTGCTTGTCTCTTACTATTATTTTCTCAAAGAACAATAAGGCCAAGCCGATGATCATAATGCTTTCAACTAAATTAGTGTAAGAATTTATTCTGGGAGGACTTTCCAGCCATACCGAATCGATAAAGGCAAAAAACAGAAAAGCTACTGCTACGTACCGAATAGTCTTTTTGATATTCGTCTCGATGAATTCGTTGTGGTAGACTTTTAAGTAGATAAGGGTTTCGACTATAGTAGCGAAGTGAATTAGTGGGATATTATTGCGCCATATAGTATTAGCAACGTGCATAAGGCAATATGTGCCGAAAAGAAAGATTGGCAAAAACCGAAGTGCTAGTAACCCCCCGGTCAGATGCGTGCGACGCGTATGCGCCAGATAAAAAGGCAGCAGCAAACTGGTGTAGGCTACGAAGTCCAGCAGCTTGGCGAAGCCTATAAACCAAGGCGGCATCAGCTGTTAAGTGGATTTTCGATACTGCAGCAAGGCGGGCAGGGCGGCACATGAATAGCAAGGGATATCGGCTGCTCTTCACTGGGCAGCTCCTGCATCTGGCTTTTGGCATCCAGGCGCTGCAGTTCCGTTGCCGAGGGCGCAGGGAGGATATCGTTGTCGTCAGCATCGTAGCCGACCAACACCAGCTGCGGCTGGCCGGCGTCGTCGAGGCCATAGTAGGCCCGCACGCCCACGCACGCCGGCTGGCTGAGAATGCCCTGCAGGGTTTCGGCCGATAAGCAGTGGCCCTTAATTCCGTTCAGATTCTGGTTGCGGTAATTACGGGTCCAGGTGCTGGCTTGCTGCAGGTCGTTATTGGTCATGGGGGTATTGGGAAGGAATAGGGACTGAGGAGCCAAATATAAGGAAAAGGGTATAGTATAACGTGTAATTCAGGACGCAAGGAACCGGATTGTTGTTAGGCAAAGTCGTCGGTGTCCTCTTCGTCTTCCAGATTTTCGAAAACCTGGTCGATGGCCTGCTCAGCCGAGCGAAGTTTGAGCTTACAGAGGCGGATAAGCTCGGCCGAGCGTTGCACCCGGCTCGTGAGGTCATCCACGTCTACGGCATCGGTTTCGAGGGCCCGCAGAATGGTTTCGAGCTCTTCGATGGCCTGGCGGTAAGTGGGTTCTGTTGACTTGGGAGGCATGATAAAGGGGAAAGTTGAAGGAGTTAGTTGAACGGCGTAGAGACGCACTGCTTTGCGTCTCTACAGCAGTAGTGGCAGCTGGCCACCTACGCGGGCCGGTACCACCGAGGCGTCGGGCAGGCGCAGCAGCAGCTCCTGGCCCGGCCGCAGCGTGCCCGTAACCGGGCGGCCCTTGGGCGTGAGCAGGCGCACGGTGCCCGGCTCGGGCGGGGCGGGGCGGGTTGCCACGGGCATGGGCCGTAGCTCGGCCAGCCGCAGCTGCTGCAGGTGCAGCAGGCGCAGAGCGGCCAATTGTAGCTTGTAGCGCCGGCGCAGCAGCTGCTCGCGGCGGCGGCGGTGCAGGCGGCGAAAGCGCTGAGCCAGCGCCCGGCCGCGTAACCGTAGCTGCTGCTCGTGGTGGTTTAAGGCCTCGCGGGCGGCCCGGTGCAGCTGGTGCCGCCGCCGCCCGAGCTGCTGCTCCTGCTGGCGCAGTTGGGCCCGGGGCGCCGCCGCTGCCGCCCGAATGCGCTGATGCAGGGACTCGCGGTGCTCCTGCAGCTGGCCCTGCACCGCCCGCCGGGCCTGCCGGAGCCGGCGGTTGAGCTGCTCGGCGGCGTAGCGTACCTGCTGCTGGGCCAGCTGCCGAATGCGGCCACCGTAGCCTTCGAGCGCCGCCTCCAACCGGGCCAGCCGCTCGATAAGGTAGGCGGCCACGGCAGTGGGCGTTTTCAGGGCCAGGTGGGCCGCCAGGTCGAGTACTGCCTCGTCGCGCTCGTGGCCGATGCCGGTGAGCACGGGCAGCGGAAACGCGCCCACCGCCGCCGCCAGCCCGAAGTCATCAAAGGCCAGCAAATCGGCCTTCGAGCCCCCACCGCGGATAATGACGACGACCTCGAACTGTCCCCGGCGCGCCCGGATGGCGTCGAGGGCGGCGCGGATGCTGGCCGGCGCGCCCTCGCCCTGCATGGTAGCCGGAAACAGCGTCAGGGCGAAATCGTAGGGCGCTTCCTGCAGCTGCTGCACAAAATCCTGCCAGCCCGCCGCCGTGGCCGACGACACTACGGCCACGCGCTGCACCCCGATGGGCAGCGCCAGCCGCTTCTGCCGCTCCAGCAGGCCTTCGGCTTCGAGCTTGCGCAGGGTTTCGAGCCGCAGCCGGGCTAGGTCGCCCACGGTGTAGGTGGGGTCGAGGGCCAGCACGTCGAGGCTCAGGCCGAACTGCTCGTGGAACTTCACCTGCACCCGGAGCATAATTTTCAGGCCCGGCCGCAGCTGCAGGCCGGTTTGCTGCTCGAAGGCGGCCGCCAGCTGCTGGTAGCGCTGGCTCCAGATGGTAGCGCGCGCCTGGGCCTTGAGCGTGGCCCCGCGGGCGGTGGTATGCTGGTCGGTGAGGGTGAGGTAGCAGTGCGCGCCCACGGTGCGGGGCAGTGTGAGATCCGAAATTTCGGCCACCACCCAGTAGGAGTCGGCAAACCGCTCGCTCAGCGTCTGGCGCACCCGGGCCAGCAGCTCGGCCAGCGGCAAAGCGGCGGGCGGCAGCGCGGGACCGGCGTTGGCGGCAGAAGAAAGGCCCGGGTCGGGCCGACGGTTATAGAGCGGCATCAGGCGCAAGTTACGGAGCGTTGGCAGAGAGGCGAGAAGTGGGGGAGACGTGGGAAGGGAGAAGGGAGAAGGGAGAAGGGAGAAGGAAGAAGGGAGAAGGAACGTCATTCTGAGCGAAGGCGCAGCCGCAGTCGAAGAATCTCTACCGCTTCGTTGGATTACTATTGCAACGAAGCGGTAGAGATTCTTCGACTGCGGCTGCGCCTTCGCTCAGAATGACGTTCCTTCTCCCTTCTTCCTTCTCCCTTCTCCCTTCATCCCTTCATCCCTCCACCCAATCACCCAATCACCAACTCCGGGCTTTTTAGTAGATTTACTCCTGACAATACTTCCTTTCTTCCTGTTTTATGAGAAAAAATAATCCTTTGTCTTTGGCGGCCCTGGCTGCCGCCGGTCTGGCCTTAGGTGGCTGCGCCAGCACCCAGCCGGTGGCTTCCACTACCACCACTGCGCCCACTACCGAAACGCCCCCAACGGCCGCTCCCGCCCCCAAAGGCACCGGCCTGAACGTGGCCAACATCAACACCTCGGCCGACCCCTGCGACGACTTCTTCGAGTACGCGTCGGGCAGTTGGCTCAAAAACAACCCTATCCCGGCTTCCGAAGTGCGCTGGGGCTCTTTCAACGAGCTGGCCGACAAGAACAACGCCGTGATGCGGCAGATTCTGGACGAGTCGGCCGCCAACACCTCGGCTGCCAAGGGCTCCAACGCCCAGAAAGTAGGTGACTTCTACGCCTCGGCCATGGACTCGGCCGCCATCGACGCCGCCGGCCTGAAATACCTGCAGCCCGAGTTGGACCGCATCAGCAAAATCAAGACGCTGAAGGAAGTGCAAGCAGTGCTGCCCCAGCAAATGCGCCTGCAGACCGGCGCCTTTTTCGGAGGCTACGTGGGCCAGGACGACAAGAAGAGCGACGAGTACGCCGTGAACCTGTACCAGGGCGGCCTGAGCCTGCCTGACCGCGACTACTACCTCAAGGACGACGCCCGTTCCAAGGCCATCCGGGCAGCCTACACCACTTACCTGACCAACACCTTTAAGCTTTTGGGCGACAACCCAACCACGGCCGCCAAAAACGCCGTGGCCGTAATGGCGCTTGAAACCAAGCTGGCCAAGGCCTCGAAAACCCGCGTGGCGCTGCGCGACCCCAACGCCAACTACAATAAAATGAGCGTGGCCGAGGCCAACAAGCGCTTCCCGAATCTGGCGCTGCCCGCCACGCTTAAGACCCTTAACCTGGGCGCCGCGCAGCAGGTAATTGTGGGCCAGCCCGAGTTTTTGAAGGAGGTAAGCGACCTGATGAAGCAGACGCCGGTTTCCGACCTCAAAACCTATATGCGCTGGCACTTGGTGTCGTCGTTATCGTCGGCGCTGCCCAAGGCTTACGGCGACGAGCAGTTCCGCTTCTCGCAGGTGCTGACCGGTGCCAAGCAGCAGCAGCCCCGCTGGAAGCGCATGCTGCGCTCGACCGACGGTGCGCTGGGCGAAGCTTTCGGGCAGGTGTATGTGGAGAAGGCGTTCACGCCCGAAACCAAGCAGAAGGCGCTGGTGATGGTAAATAACATCCGGGCGGCTATGGGCGAGCATATCAATAAGCTCGACTGGATGAGCCCGGCTACGAAGGCTGAGGCCCAGAAGAAGCTGGCTGCCTTTACCGTAAAAATCGGCTACCCCGATAAGTGGAAGGACTACTCGGCTCTCAACATTTCGCGCGATTCGTACCTGCAGAACGTGCTGGCCGCCCGCAAGTGGAGCTACAACGACAACACCAGCAAGTTTGGCAAGCCGATTGACCGCCAGGAGTGGGGCATGACGCCGCCCACGGTGAATGCCTACTTCAACCCGAGCATGAACGAAATCGTGTTCCCGGCCGGCATCATGCAGCCCCCGTTCTTCGACCCCAACGCCGATGATGCCGTGAACTACGGTGGCATGGGCGCGGTAATCGGCCACGAAATCACGCACGGCTTCGACGACCAGGGCCGCCAGTACGACGCCGAGGGCAACCTGCGCGACTGGTGGACCAAGGAGGACGCCGCCAAGTTCCAGGTGCGCGCCGATATGGTGGACAAGCAGTATTCGGCCTTCTCGCCGCTTGATTCGGTGTTTGTGAACGGCAAGCTGACGATGGGCGAAAACCTGGCCGACTTCGGTGGGCTGGCCCTGGCTTACTCGGCGCTGCAGAAAGCCAACGCCGGCAAAAACGTACCCAAGTACGACGGCTTTACGCCCGAGCAGCGCTTCTTCCTGGCCTGGGCTCAAGTGTGGCGCACCAACGCCCGCCCCGAGTACCTGCGCCAGCAGGTGATGACCGACCCACACTCACCGGCTCAGTACCGCACCGTGGGGCCATTAATGAACATGCCCGAGTTCTACGAGGCATTCGGCTGTAAGGAAAACGCCAAAATGATGCGGGCGCAAGCCGACCGCGCCAAAATCTGGTAGATTCCCGCATCCGGCGGCTGCTACGGCCGTTTCGTGAGCGGTGCGCTGTTGCGTGGAGCAGGTGGAAGTCAGCATAAGTACGCCTGCTCCTGACAAGCTTTGCGCCGCTTATGAAACGGCTGTAGCAGCTGGCGTTTTGTAGGCAGTAGCTGCTATAATTTCAAACTGAACAGGTAGATTATGCCGAACGACAGGGATTACGCCGCACTGCCGCTGGAAGAGTTGCTGGCAGAGGAGAAAAGCATCAAAAGAAACCAGCTGCTTTCTGCCGGAACAATTGGGTTTTTGGTTGGCGTGATGGTATATGGTCTGGTGAAAAGCGGATTTGGGTTTCTTTACCTCGCCATTCCACTGTTTCTGATAGCTATGATCTACAGAAACTCACAAGGTCAAAAACAAACCCTTGCGCAAATCAGACAGGAAATAGCGGGAAGAAGAACAGCCTAGAAACGCTGAGCTTTCGCTGATGCTGAAAGCGGCCTGCACAGTTGTGCGGGCCGCTTTTTTGTGTAGCTACAGGCCGATTCGGGGAGGCAGAGCGAAGCTGCAATGCGAAACACTGCGGTTGGAAATCGAAGCCGGTACACTTTTCCGGCGCGCTTTTTCGTAGCATGGGCTATGCTTGCACTATTTCGTATTACCGGGCTGGCCCTGCTGCTGGGTTCGGCCGCTTGCCAGTCGCAGCCTGCCAACACTGCTGATGTCGTTGCCGCCCCGGCCATTACCCCGGCTGCCGCGCCAGCTTCGGCCGCGGCGGTTGGCCTGCTGACTGCCCCACCCGATACCACCCTGGCGCGCCGCATTCAGCGCCCGCAACTCAACGATGTGTACGTGGTGGCCTACCAGCCTGCCGGCGGGACCGGGGAGCGGTACTTTTTTTACCGCGTAAGCCGCACAACGCCCACAACGGTCGATTTGCTGCCCGCCCGCCAGGAGTCCTCCGACCCGGCCGCTAATGTCGGCGCCGCCGGCTTCTTCACCGATAAAGCCCTTACCTACACCCGCGCCGAAGCCCTGGAGCTACTGCAGGAGCAACCCGGCGACGTGCAGCATACCCGCCTGGTACAGATTCGGCGGGACCAGTAAGAAGCATGAACACAAAACGGTCATTCTGAGCGAAGCGGAGCGTAGTCGAAGAACCTCTACCGCTTCGTCTGAACCGTTGTAACGAAGAGGTAGAGATTCTTCGACTACGCTCCGCTTCGCTCAGAATGACCGTTTTGTATTCCCGCTTTCCCTTCCGTTTCGCACCTCTTACTTCAGCACTTTTACCTTGATGCCCACATCCGTCACCGGCCATTTGTCCATGCCGACGGGCTCGTTGGCAATTTTATCGATGACGTCGAGGCCTTCTACTACTTCGCCGAACACGGTGTACTGGCCATCGAGGCCGGGGGTGCCGCCGAGGGTTTCGTAGGTTCTGGTCTGCTCGGGCGTGAGCGGGCGGGGGGCGCTGGCCTGCGCCTGGGCCGCTGACATCTTCTCGCCCTGCACGATGTAGAAGTCGTTGTTGGAGGAGAGTTTGCCGGGGTTCATCTCGCCGTCGTAGCGGGCCATAGCCAGGGCACCGCGCTTATGGAAATGCTGCGGCCTGATTTCGGGCGGCAGCCGGTAACTGCGCATAGCAATGGTACGCCGCTCCGAGCCGCCGCCCTGGATTGCGAAGCCCTGCACCACCCGATTGAACACCGATTCGTTGAACACGCCCTTACGGCTAAGCAGCAGGAAGTTGGCCGAATGGATGGGCGTGTCATCGTAGAGGTGGATGCGCATGTCGCCCAGGCGGGTCTGGAGTAGCACTTCCTGGCCGGGGTACTGGCGGCCGTAGGCCAGCAGCAGTTGGGCGGCGTTGGAGTCGGCCAGCGCCATAAGGTCGGGGCCGGGGACTTCGGGCGGTGGCGCGGGCGTGGTGGCGGTTGTTTCGGGGGTGCGCTGGTTGCAGGCGGCCAGCAGCAGCGGCGTCGCCAGCAGCGGAAACAGAAAGGAGCGGAAGCGAATCATGGCAGTAGTACGAACAATAACCAGCCGTGGGGGGCAAAAAAAGGGTGGCCCGCCCATCAGCGTAGCCACCCCTAAAGGTAATGCCCGGCCTGGGTTGCCCCGGCAAGCTACCAGCCCGAGCCGGCAGGTGAGCCCCAGCCGTCGTCGGACTTCGCTTTCGTCTTGGGCTTAGCGGCTGGCTTGGCCGCTGGTTTGGTCTTTTCCTTCACGGTCGGTCCATCGGCGGGCTTTACTTTGGTTTTTACCTTGGTGACCGGCACGGCTGGGGCGGCGGCCGGCATGGTAGCCGGAGCCGTTGCTGCAGCCGGTGTGGCAGGCCGGGCCTCTACATCGGCCGAAAGCGTGGGCATGGCGCGGGCGGCGTTGATGAGGTCGGGCCGGACGGCTGCCTTCATGGGTTCGAGAGCCAGCAGGCCTTTTTGGTCTACCAGTACGTTCTCCTTCCAGGCACTGAGCTGGTTATCGAGCTGGTCCTGCTCGTCTTTCGAAACGGGCCGCTTCAGCAGCTTGTTCAGGTCGGGCGAGCCGGCATCTTTCCAGGCCGTTAGCCACATGGAGGCCACCAGCGTGGGCGCCAGCTTCAGGCGGAAGGCAATCATACCGCCCACTTTATCGTGGTACGAGTCGGCAAAGGCATCCGAGTACGCCCGGCGGGTTTCGCCATACTTGTGGCTGAAAACGTACTTGGTCTGGGGCGTGTATTTGCGGGTGATGTCGGCCTCCAGATCGAAGGTGGCCCCCAGAAAGCCGTACGACTCCTGCAGCACCTGCCAGACGTCGCCCAGCGGGTCTTTCAGGGGGCGGGCCGACTCATTCTTGAGCTTGTACTTGCCAATGTGGCGCTCGGGTAGCTTGCTTTCCCAGAGTGCCAGCATGCCTTCCTGCTTGCTGAGCTGGCCATCGTAGTTTTCGGTAGTGCGCAGCGGCACGTAGGCATCGGCTACCAAATGGCTCAGCTCCGATGAAAGCGTGAGAATAGCCGTGGTATCGGCGCTGCGGAAGGCCGCGGTAAGCTTGCTTTTGGTGTCCATGATGGCCCAGGGCAGCGTACCGTACTTACGCAGCGTATCGGCCGTGTACTTGGCTACGGCCTTTTCCCACTCCTTGGGCACCGTGCCGAAGGGGTCGGAGCCATAGTGGTCCATCGAAATAAAGTGCCGGGGCGATTCGGCTATGTCCCGCTCGCGGGCCTCGTCGCTGCTGCCACTGCCGTTTACCAGCGCGGGCATGTTGCGGAAGTAGTAGTCGCGCATGGCCGAAGGCAGTGCGTACACGGCCAGCTGCGTAACAGTGCGGTGCGCAAACGTACCCCAGGCCGGCGACAGGTTCTGGCACAGCAGCACGATAAGCAGGGTAAGTAGGAGTTTTTTCATAGCAGATTCCGACCAAAGGCTTGACGACAACGAAGATACAATTCGGCTGCCAGTTGAGGGCAGAAACTGTACTTTCAGCCCGTCTGGCCCCGCCCGGCGTATTAGTGCCTGCGGCGCTGGTAGCCATGCCACTCCGGCCGGCCCGCATGCCGCCGTATTTTCCTCTTCTGCCCGACCAGCTGTATATGACGCTTATTTCCAAAAAGAAGATTACCTACCCGGTGGGTGAACGGCTGCAGCAGTACCTCGTCGAGTACGACCGCGCCACTAAGCTGCCCGTTACCTACGCCGACCTGGCCCGCTTTACGGGTGCCTATCCGCTGCTCGACCGACAGGGCAACGATACGCTCTGGGAAACGGTGTACTACGAACCCAACGCCCTGCGTGAGCTCAGCCAGGGCCTGACCGAAGTGTACGCCCTGCTCAAAACTGCCGGCGACCTCTCGTTTACTCGGCACCTGCAGGCCGACCGCATCGATTATTGCCGCTTCGGCAACAGCCAGCCCTTTCGGGTGCGCATCGTCAACCAGCTCAACGACAACCACGATTATTTCTACGTGAAAAAGGCCGATGCCTCCCGGGTGTACGGCCTCGAGCTGGAGCATATTCTCTCGCCCAACAGCATTACCTACCTGCTCAATGGCAACACGCTTATTGAGGAGCACATTGCCGGTATTCCCGGCGACGATTTTATCCGTCACCATCTCGCACGCCCCCACCTCAATAAGGTGCGCATGGCCAAAGAGTTCGTGAAGTTTAATGAGCGGTGCTTTGCGCGGCTGCTGGGCGACATGCGGGCCTACAACTACATCGTCGATGTGACGCTGGACTTTGAGGACGAACAGTACCGGGTCCGGGCCATCGACTTCGACCAGCAGTGCTACGAGGGCAAGAAGAACATGTACCTGCCGCAGTTTTTCAAGGATAACCGGGCCATTGTGCAGTTGTGCAGCCGGCTGCTCAAGCCCGAAAACATCCGGCAGTACCAGGCCGAGGAGCGCACCCTGATGGCCCGCCGGGCGCGCTCGGAGCGCCACCGCCTCAAAGACCTCATCGACTGCCTGCGTCACGATACCGTTTCGACGCCCGAGAAGGTCAGCCAGCTCAAGCAGGAGCTTAACCGCCACCACGGTATCGAGCAGTTCAGCCGTTGCCGCAGCATGGGCGACGTGGTGCGCCTGAACCTGAAACTGATGCTATTGCCGCCCAAAAAGCCTTGACCAGATGCGTCGGCAGCGCTGAGATTCGGCAGTAAGCCCGGCCAGCAAAAACCCGACGACCAAGTCGGTGTCGGGCTTTTACAGGCTAGACGTAGCTTGTGGGTGGCGGAGCATGTTGTTGAACCAGTCTTAGCGGCCCAGCCCGATGCTCATGCCGAGCGACAGTTCCAGACCGCCCGGCCCTATTGCCTGGGCAAGGTCGCGGGTGAGCTGAGTGGGGTTGGGGTAGGCAGAGCTATATACGATGGGGTCGCCGCCGAGGCGCACGCCGTAGCCCAGCGTACCCAGCAGCCCTACCCGGCCTGGCTGCCAGCGCAGGCCCGAGCGCAGGTTTAATACGGCGTTGGATTTGGTGGTATATTCCGTGTAATCACCATCAACGTCCAGCGAGTTATTGGTTGCGCTAGAGAGTACCAGGTTGGCGCCAAAGTAAGGCGAAACCTTCTTTTCGGGAGCTACATAAAAGCGGCTGCCGACCCCGATTTTGGCTCCGCTGATGCCCAGTCCGAAGCCGGCATTCACATCGACCCGGGGCGAAACCATGTGGGCATAATCAAAGCCCCAGCCGTAGGGCGCACCCCAGCCTAGGGTTATACCCAGGGCCGAACGCCGGTATAATGAGGCTGGCGACTGGCCCGATTGCGGGTAGGCATACGGGTTGGCAGGTTGCTGATATGGCTGCTGCTGTGTGGGCTGAGGCGTTTGGGGTAGCTGTTGCTGCTGGGCGTGGGCAGTGGCGGCCAGCAGCAGCAAAGCAGCGGCTCCGGGCATAGGGTAGCGGTTCATAATAAGCGAGCGGTAAAGGGTAAAAAAGAGATATATAAACCTGCTGGCCAGCAGGGTAGTGCCGGACATCGGCAGCTGTAAAGCACGGTACCACAATCGTGCCCGGTTTCTGTGTAAAAGTTCCCGGAGTGACAATTATTTTTCATAATCCCTCTTTCCTGCTCGTCAGGCCAGTTCTTTGGGGCCGGTTTTTTCGGCTGGGTCCTGTGGCGCGGGCCGAAGTTGCTACGGCTGGTACACCACGCCCTGCTTCATCACGAAGCGCACCCGCTGCATGGCCCCGATATCCTGGAGCGGATCGCCCTCCACGGCCACCACATCGGCGAGCTTGCCGGCTTCGAGCGTGCCCAGGTTTTCCGACTGGCCCAGTAACTCGGCCGCCGATACGGTGGCCGAGCGCAACGCGGCCAGCGGTGGCATGCCGGCCTCCACCATGTAGCGGAACTCCAGCCCGTTGGCCCCGTGCCGGAACACGGCCGCATCGGTGCCAAACGCAATTTTAACGCCCGCCTTGTAGGCCCGCCCGAAAGTGCCCTGCAGCTTCGGGCCGATGGCCAGAGCCTTGGGTGTTACCAGCGGCGGGTAGTAATTCGGGATTTTAGCCGAGTCGGCCACCGACTTGCCGGCCGTTATGGTCGGCACGTACCAGGTGCCGTTCTTCACCATCAGCTTCATCGTTTCATCGTCCATGAGCGTGCCGTGCTCAATGCTCGTCACGCCCGCCCGAATGGCGCGCTTCATGCCCTCGGCCCCGTGGGCGTGGCAGGCCACGGCCAGGCCCAGGTCGCGTGCGGTTTCCACTACGGCCCGAATTTCGGCCTCCGTCATCTGGGCTGCCGAGCCGTCTTTGGCCACGCTGAGCACGCCGCCGGTGCTGGCAATTTTGATGAGGTCGGCCCCGCGCTTGTACTGCTCGCGCACGGCCTGCCGGGCCTCGTCGGGGCTGTTAATCACGCCATCCATCGGGCCGGGTATGCCCATCAGATCAAGGCGGTAGCCGTTGGTGGGGTCCATGTGGCCGCCGGTGCCCGAAATAGCCTTGCGGGCCGTGAAGATGCGCGGCCCCACTACTTTGCCCTGGTTGATAGCGTTGCGCAACGCCACGTTCACCCCCGAGCCACCCAGGTCGCGCACGGTGGTAAAGCCGGCCAGCAGGGTTTTACGGGCATGCGTTAGCGAGCCGAACGCCACATCGGCGGGGTTTTCGGTGAATTCGCGCAGAAAGTTATCCTTGCTGGTTTCGCCCTCCAGGTGCACGTGACAGTCGATGAGACCGGGCAGCACGGTGCGGTTTTTCAGGTCTATAACCTGGTCCTGGGGGCCGGTGGGGGAGGAGTAGCCCTTTTCTACGGCCAGCACCCGGCCATTTTCCACCACCACCGTCATGGCGGTTTGGGCGCGGTCGGAGCGCATGTCGAGCAGGCGGCCGCAGTGCAGGTAGGTTTTCTGGGCCAGCGCGGCCGGGGCCGAGGCCAGCAAAGCGGCACCAAATAGCAGGCTGGTAAGAAGCGGTTTCAGCATAAAGGCAGGAAAAGTGCCGCAAGAAGGATTGCGGAGTCGGAAGATAGGCGGAAAATAAACGCTGCAAGCCGACTATTTCCGGGGCAATCCGTACCTTGAAACCGGCTGGAATCTCAGCTGACGGCTTTTGGCCGATAGCCGCTGGCTTTTTTGTAGCTGTGGCGGCGTATCGGCCAATCAGCCACATTCATCCCATTCTCTCCATCTACCACATTCAACTATGGCCACTCCCGAAGAATTTGAAGCCGCCGCCGCCCGCAGCAAAGAGCTGCCCGCCAAGCCCGACAACACGACCCTGCTCAAAATGTATTCCCTCTACAAGCAGGGCAGCGAGGGCGACGTTTCGGGCGACCGGCCCGGTGGATTCGATTTTAAAGCCATTGCCAAGTACGATGCCTGGGCCGGCCAGAAGGGCAAAACCCAGGACGATGCCCGCCAGGAGTACGTCGATTTCGTGAATTCTTTATTCTAAGCCGGTAGCCCTCTTCAAGGCAGAAGCTTCAGGCCCCAAACAAAAGCGCCCGCTACAAACGTAGCGGGCGCTTTTGTTTGGGGCCTGAAGCTTCCGGAAACTAACGAAGCAGGAGAGGCTAGCCCAGCGGCTGGCCGCCGGCATCGGGGGCGGCAGGCGGCGGGGTGGGCTTGGCCGGGGCAGTGCCGGGGGCCGGCAGGTCGAAGGCCACGGCATTGTGCTCGAAGTGGTTTTTGTGCGAGCCGTCGCAGAACGGCTTGTTGGCCGAAAGGCCGCAGCGGCAGATGCTGATTCGCTCCCGGCCGGCGAGGCCGTACGAGTTTCCCTGGGCATCAACGAGTTCGAAATCGGTTCCGTCTACGCGGAGTGAGCCATTGCTGAGGACAGTAAGTTTGGTGGCCATGTTGGGTAAATCAGTGAAAGTGTGAGTCGGTGAATGAGTTGGTAAGCAAAGTAAGCAGAACTATACGGCTGGCGCCTCCGCCCGGCCACACGCTGCCAGTATCCTTCTAAGCCCCAAGCTCCTTGCGCATAACGTAGTCGTTCATCCAGTAGGGGCCGATGGCAATGTCCTCTTCGTGGTGGCGCTGAAAGCCCAGGTGTTCGTAGAAAGCCAGCGCGGGGTTGTGGCGGTTCACGTTCAGGTCGAGGGTATGGCCGCCGGCGGCGCATACGGCCGTTTCTACGGCCCCGATGAGCTGCTGGCCCAGGCCCTGGCCCTGGTGCGAAGGCAGCACGTAAATCTTCTGCAGCTTGAAAACACCCGCCTCGGGCTGGGCCGAAAACGACGCGTAGCCGCTGGCCGCCTCGCCATCGGCGTAAGCCAGCAGAAACTGGTGGCCCTGCTCGTTGATCTGCCGTTGCAGTGAGGCTGCGGTATAAATCACGCGGTACATGTACTCAATTTGTTCGCGCGAGATGATGAAGCGGTAAGTCGGCTCCCAGGTGGCTTCGGCCAGCGCCAGAATGATGGGAATGTCGGCGGCGGTAGCGGGGCGGATGCGGATGGAAGCGGCGGGGGAGGCTGGCATAAGGGGCAAAAAACGGGATAATCCGGCGCAAAACCGAACCCTTTGGCAGCTTTCGACGGTTTTGGGCCGGAAATTGCCTCTCTCCTGACCAAACGGCTCTACCGCCGCATACTGAGTTTCTTTCGCTCCCGTTATCTGCTTCTTTCCTTCTGCCATGCTGAAAAATACTGCCTCCGCTACCCTGCTATTCGCCACCAGCCTGCTCCTGGCCGCCTCCCCGGTTGCCCAGGCCCAGTCAGGTACCTCAAAAACGGCCCCCGCGCCGGCCGGCAGCCTCGAACGTACACTCAGCGAGTTCGGCAGCTGGGTTGGCAAGCAGGTAGACCGGGCCGAAGAGGTTACCCGCCGGGAAATCCCTAAGGTTACAGCCGAGTTCGACCGCCGCAGTAGTCGGCTCGACCGGGCCGTCGATAGCCTTTCGGCCGAGAGCCAGCGTGAGTACGCCGCTCAAAAGGTGCGTTACCAGCAGTGGGCAACCCGCCAGGATAGCCTCGACGCGGCCAACCGCCAGCCCACTACGCCCGCTCAGGCCCAGGCCCGGTTGCTGAACGAGAACGTGAATATCAGCCGGGCCCGTGCCACCGAGCTGCCCGACCTCTATCAGCGGTTGGTTGAAACCATGCGAACCGAGAAAAAGGCCTGGTCGCAGGCTGACTGGTCGACGGCTGACGAGGTACTCAGCCGTCTCAATGCCCGCTATGAGCAGGTGCGTACCCAATTGCCGTTGGAAGAACGCCTGCGTATTCGCACGCTGCAAGGCGAGTTCCGGACGCTGGAAAAGGCCCGCAACGTAAAGGACGCGATGCGCAATTAAAAACCCAGGCTGCGAAGAACAGCGTAAGGGCGGGGCTTAGCTGCGCTGTCCTCCGGTTGTCCCCGCCTGCCACCAGAACAAGGTATTGACCGACTGTTTGCAGGCCCCGTAAAGCTCGTTGCAACGTAGGGGCGGGGACAACCGGAGGACAGCGCAGCTAAGCCCCGCCCCTACGTTGTTCTTCGCAGCTCGCCTCGGCCCGAGAAGGCGGCGAGTTGCGAAACGGCTCATACGGCTAAACTAGGTTAATTCTTGGGTCGGCAGAAGCCTGCTCCATCCACTCCATGGCGGCGGGAGCATCCTCGAACGCCGCAATGCGCAGGTAGGGTTTCAATCGCTCTATAAATTGGTAGCTGGCCAGCTGGTTGTGCATATCGGGCGTGAAAATATAGGCAATAGCATGCAGGCCGCCTTGTAATACCTGTGGCAGCCACTCGTACTCCAGCCACTCCAGCGCATCACTCCAGTCGCCAGTAGCCTGGCTTTTATCGTTGAGTAGCAGGGTATAAGGCTTGGTAGACGTGAGCTGCAGTGTGCAGCGGGCCACATATATCACCTGCTCACCCGTGAGGTTTCCAAACCAGCGTATCGCCAGCAGTTGCCGGGCCGGGTCGTGCTCGATACTAGCCAGCCGTTTCCCGCTGTCGTCGGTGAGAATGCTCAGGGGCTGGAGCTTGAACAAAGTACTGCTGTGAGAAGATGGAAACTGCTTTATAAGACTATTATACGTAAATATAGAATTATTGGCGATGAAAGTTGTCGGGTGCTGGTCGTGAAAAGGGAACTGCTATTTTTGCGACTCTGTTTTTCCGCACTTCGCTCATGCACATTGCAATAGTTGGTAATATCGGGGCTGGTAAAACCACCCTGTCAAACAAGTTGGCACACCACTTCAACTGGGAGGTATTCCTGGAAGATGTGGACGACAACCCTTATTTAAAGGACTTTTACGACGATATGCCTCGCTGGGCTTTTCACCTACAGGTATACTTTTTGAACAGCCGCTTCCGCCAGACCCAGCAGATAAAGACGCTGCAGCAAACCAACAGAGGCATCATCCAGGACCGTACGATTTACGAGGACGCCCACATTTTTGCGGCCAACCTCAGCCAGTCGGGCCTGATGAGTGAGCGGGACTACCAGAACTACCTGGGCCTGTTCAATTCCATGATCAGTATGGTCGACCCGCCCGACCTGCTGCTGTACCTGCGCGCCGACCTGCCGAAGCTGGTGCAGCAGATTGAGCGCCGGGGCCGCGGGTACGAGAACAACATCAAAATCGACTACCTCAAGCACCTGAACGAGCACTACGAAGAGTGGATTGCCAGTTACAATCTGGGCAAGCTGCTTATCGTCGATGTCAACAACCTCGATTACGTCAACAATCCCGAAGACCTGAGCGTAGTCATCGACAAAATCAACAGCACCTTGTTCGGGCTTTTTTAGGCAGTAGACTTGTTCCTCAATAAGAAATCAGCTGTTTTCCAGCCAATATCTGGAGCCGCAGACAGTCGCTGCTCAAAGACTCAAAGGATACTGGCTTGGCCAGGTAGATAAAGAGCTTCTGGTTTCTAAAAGCGCCGGAAAATTTCAGCCATTTCTTATTCGGGAATAAGTCTAGTATCTCAACGCAAAAATCCGGTTGTTAGCCAGCGCCTGGGTAGGCGCTGGCTAACAGCTGGGTTTTTGCGTTTCCGGCCTTAGCTTTCTTCGAGCGCCTCGTTCAGGAAACTTACCAGCGGACGGGCAGCCTGCCAGACTTCGAGCACGCGGGCCGGGAAATCGGGACGCAGCACTTCCGAATCGGGGAAGTGCTGCCACACAAAGTAGCTTTTGAGCCGCAGCCACGCAATATCGGGGTCGGTACGGTTGTAGCCTTTGGGGGCTGTCTTGAGCGTTTGCGACGTATCGAGCCCTTGCGGGAAGTGGCGCAGCAGCTCTGGGTGCTGGCGCATGCGGTGAAATGCCGGGGCGTTATAATGGATTTCCTGCCGGATGCGGGCCAGCTCGGCGGCGTCGGGCAGGCGGCGCCCTGCCCCCACGTAGGTGCCGCCGCCGGGCTGCACGGCCACAAAGTAGCCCGCCCGCGGGGTGTGCCGGCCCCCGGGCTTAAAACCCGCGCCCATGTGGCGCTTATAAGGCTCGGGGTCGAGCTGCGAACGGTCGTTTTTATTGATGCGGAACATCAGGTCGGTAGCGCGCAGGCCTTGCAGGCCGGGTTCCAGCTCGGCCGAGGCCAGCCGCAACAGCTCCTCTACGAAAGTGGCGTACTCGGCACGAGCGGCGTGGTAACGGGCCCGGTGCTCGTCCATCCAGGCCTTGTGGTTGTGGGCCGCCAGATCGTGCAGGAAGTGGAGAGTTAGTGCTAAGCTCATAGGTGAAAACGCAAAACGGATGGGGCGTAAAAAAGCCCCGTACCGCCTAGCGGTACGGGGTAGCTCGGACCCGAGTTGGCCGCTGCCGCCTTAAGAAGGGCTATTTGCGCCCTAAAACCGGCCCGTTGCCGAGGGCGGTGGGGCTGTTGAGGGCCCAGCTGAACGAGAGGTACTCGATGCTGGCTGTGGCCGGCACTGGCGCTTGCGCGTAGCGGTTGATGAAGGCAAGCAGCTGTGGCTCGGCCCCGAACTCGGTGGCGTAGGAGCGAAAAAGCCCCGACAGCTGCACCTGCTGGGCGTCGAGCTGGTTGAAGGTCGGGTCGTTGATGAATCGGCGGGCCTGCTGATCGAGCTGCTGGTTGAGCTGAGCGCCAGTGTAGGCCTCGGCCAGCAGCGGTGCCGCCGAGGCCGCGCCGTAGTTGAGGGCAAAATGAATACGCGGGTCGCGGAATTGCTGGCGCAACAACTGCTCAATCTGGTTGAGGGAGTAGTTCTGTCCGCCTACGTTCACGACCACCGTTTCCCAGGGCGACTCGTAGCTGCCCATGGTTTTAATGCGGATGTCGTTGATGCTGGCTACGGGGTAGTTTTCGAGTACCAGGTTGGTGGCTGCGGCGTTATAGGTGTTCAGCCAGAAGGCTTTCAGCTGGTCGGGAGTTCAGTTTTCGGCCTGAGGACGCACCTTACGCAGGCTTTGCAGGTAGCCCAGCAGCTGGTCCTCATCCGCCAGCAGCCCCTCGTAATTCAACCGTCCTTCGGGCGTGACGTGCAGGCGGAGGAGCGCGCTCCAGGGCTGCTGCAATTGCTCCGATCCGGAGCCATTGGCCAGGGAAGCCGTGCCGGTAAGGCTTAGCACTATTGCCAGCAACGAACTCAGTAGCAGACGGTACAGACCTGAGGGCAGAGTGAGAGGGCGCATAAGCCGGGTAGATAACCGCCGGAAATAGTTTTTATCCGGGATGGTATTGATTTATCAAAAGTATATGTTTTATACGACTTAGCAAAATGCAATCCAGTCAAAGTGCAGGATTATTCGACCAAGCGCTGGTAAGCGGCAGTTGGTATTATTATCTACTGGTTTAAACACACTCTGGAACGCTCCCGTGAATTCGGGGCCTCTGTAGAGAGTTGCCTTTGGGGTAAATAGGTGTTCGGGTAAGCAGCTGGTTAGGCCTTGTAGCTGTGTACGGCAATGGGCTGGCCCACTGCAACCCGGCCCCGACCAGCGCTGGTTACGTTCTGGCCGAACATGGCGCTGCCATCTTCGGTGCGGTAGGAGGCCAGGGTACGCAGGGGTTCGCCAAGCGCATTTTTTTGGGCCGTAGCCGGGTCGATGGTAGTAAGCACGCACCGCCCGCAGGCCCGCACTGCCCGGAAATCAAGCTCCCCGATGCGGAATTGGCTCCAGCTGTCTTCGGCAAAGGCCGCGCCACCGCTGAACACGAAGTTGGGCCGGAACCGCTCCATGCCTACCGGTTCGCCCAGGCGGTTGTTCAGATCGAGTAGGGAAGCCTGCCCGATGAGCAGAAACGGATAGGCGTCGGCGAAGCTAACCAGCTGGCCCTCGGGGTTGAGGTCGGGCTCGGTATCGCGCCGTACCATATCCGACATGTACACCAGCTTGCAGGACTGGCCCAGCGCCTCACTCAGCCACTCGTCGCACTCGGGCCGGGCGCGCCAGGCAAACACCATATCATCCCAAACAGTAACAAACAGCGTTTTTTCGGGCGTGGCCTCGAAGGGTACGTAGAGCGGCAATAGCTCGGGGCGCTGCTGGTGGCTGAGCAGGAAACCGTTGTAGGCCGGCGCCACCTGCAAGTGGGCCATGGCCGCAGTCTGCCGCTGAGTCATAAACTGGTTGTGCTCATTTACAATCAGCCAGCGACGGTCGTGGCGCAGGCCGCGGGGCTCCACAACGGCCTCGGTAAGCCGAATGCCTCCCAACGACTTTACCGGGTAGATGTAGAGGTCGGTGAGCAGGAGCGAGTCAGACATGCAGCAAAGATATTAGTTGGCGGTTGGTGATGAGTTTTCAGTTGCTGGTTGCTGGTGAGAACGACGTAGGGGCGGGGACAAGCCCCGCCCCTACGTCGTTCTCACCAGCAACTGATACTAATGTAGCGGGCGCTTTTTGACCATACCGCCTTTGGTGTCTTTTACGCTGTGCATCACCATGAAAGCCTGGCGGTCAATCTGTTCGACTTCGGACTTGAGTTGGGAGAGCTCAAGGCGGGTAACTACGGTGAAAACGATGTCGATGGGGCTGGGCTGGGTGCCGTGCGAGCCGTAGCCGCGCTTACCGCTGTACACGGTGGCCCCGCGGCCCAGCTTCTCGGTAATCATGCGCCGGATAGCGTCGGAGCGGCCCGAAACGATGGTGACACCGGTGTATTCCTCTACGCCGTCAATAACGAAATCGACGGTTTTGGCCGCCGACAGGTAAGCCAGAATAGAATACAGCGCCGTTTCGACCGACAGCACATAGGCCGCCACGCTAAAGATGACGATGTTGAAGGCCAGGATAATGTCGCCCACCGTCAGGCTGCTGCTTTTGCTCAGGTAGATGGCCATGATTTCGGTGCCGTCGAGCACGCCGCCCCCGCGCATGGCCAGCCCGATGCCCGCTCCCAGAAAAAAGCCTCCGAACACCGAAATCAGCAGCTTGTCTTCAGTAACGATGGGAAACGGTACGAGGGCTAGGACCACGGCCAGGCCCAGCACGCTCAGCAGCGTACGAACGGCTACGCCCCGGCCCAGCTGCCGGCCGGCCATAATCATGAAGGGCACGTTGAGCACGATAATCAGAACCGGCAGCGGCAGCCCAAATACCTGCCGCAGCAGCAGCGACACACCCGTTACACCGCCATCCAGAAAGCCGCCGGGTAGCAGAAAGCTTTCGAGCCCGAAACCGGCGCAGAACACGCCCATTGTCAGGAAAAGAGCATTCGTAATCTGCCGCCTCCACCACCGCCGCCCCCGCCGCCCCTGCCATGGGTTCCGCTGCGGCATCGGCTTGGGCAGCGAGTCGGATTCGGCCCGTTGACGTTTGCGCAGCAGCAGCAGTTGTGGAATGAGCATGAGGGGAGAACTTGCAGATGATGAACGAGGTAAAACGGAGCAGGAGCTAAAGATACAATCCGGCCCGTCGGCTGCAAAGGGCTATTTGGCGGGCGCGGCCTGCTGGGCCAACTGCACGGCGCGGTACAGGTTCACGATGCCGCCGGTGCTGGAGAGGTCGGCAAAATCGACGAGTTTATCGGAGCCGGGCTGGCGCACCTGGGTGTGGGTGGGCTGGGCCGAAGCCAGAATGAGGCGCTTGAGGTCGGCGGCCGTGAGCTCGGGGAAGTAGCTTTTGAGCGTGGCGGCAATGCCCGATACCACCGGGGCGGCCATGCTGGTACCACTCAGGTTGCCGTAGCGGCCGCCGGGCAACGTCGAGTAAATCTGGTTGCCGGGCGCAAACACATCTACCTGGGTTTTGCCGAAGTTGGAGAAGTCGGCGGCCAGACCGGCGTCGTTGTCGCGCGAGGAAGCGCCCACCGTAATCAGGTTCGGAATGCGCTGGCCGTTGAGGAACACCGGGGCCGGGTACTGCAGCTTCTGGTCGAGGTTCTCGTTTTCGTTGCCGGCCGAGTGCACCAGCAGCACGCCCTTGCTATCGGCGTAGCGGATGGCCTCCTCCACGGCCGCGCGCTGGGGCGAGTAGTACTTGCCGAAACTCATGTTGATGATGCTGGCCCCGTGGTCGGCGGCATACCGGATGGCGTTGGCCACGTCCTTGTCGCGCTCATCGCCATCGGGCACGGCGCGCACGGCCATCAGGCGCACCACGGGCGGTGCAATGCCCATAATGCCGAGGTTGTTCACGCGGTCGGCCCCAATGATGCCGGCCACGTGGGTGCCGTGCAGGGCATCAGGCCCGGATACGTCGGCGTTGCCGTAAAGGCGCTGCTTGATGTTAAACGGGTCGTCGCCTACAATGGGGCGGGGGTTGTAGCTCAGGTTGAGGCCGTAGTCGAGTTGGTCCTGGGTTTGTTTCAGGCCGCTCTTCATCTCGGCCAAGATGTCATCGAGCGAGCCGAAGCCGGTGTTGAGCAGCAGCCCGTAGAGCTGGCCCGACAGCTCGCGCAGCTTGGGGTCGGTGGTGGGCGGGTTGCGCAACACGGCCGTATCAATGCGCTCCACTCCCAGCTTCTGCCGCAACAAATCCGAAACAGCCATGTTCTCGGCGTATACTTGGCTGTACTCCTTCAGGCGGTCGGTGTTCTCCTTCACCTTGGCATCGTAGCCTTTCTTCACCTTCAGGTACAGGTCGAAGTCGGGGCGCTGGGCGGCGGGCACGGTGGCGCGACTCTTGCCCTTGAACCGGGGCTGCAGCTGGGCCAGCAGGCGGGTTTCTTCGAGCGTTTCGAGGTTGATGTTGCGGCCATCGGCCCCGCCCAGGTAGTTCCAGCCCCATACATCGTCGGTGTAGCCATTCTTGTCGTCGTCGAGGCTGTTGCCGGCCACTTCGCGGGCATTGCGCCAGAGCATACGCTTCAGGTCGGCGTGGGTGGTGTCGATGCCGGCATCAATTACGGCCACTACTACCGGGGTAGGGGTGCGGCCGGCCAGCAGCTCCCGGTAAGTGCGGTTCACGCTCACACCCATCACGCGGTCGGCGGTGGGGTCGAGCAGGTACCACTGCAAAGTGGCGGCGGATTCCGGTGTGGGGGATTCGGGAGGAGCCGGGGCTACGGTTTGGGCCGCAGCCAGCAGCGGCAGGCTCAGGGCGAGGCCCAGCGCCGCAAGGCGTAGGCGGGCAACTAGAGGGAAGGACATGCGCAAAAGAAAAGATACTGTAGAAGAGGCGGAATGCTGAAATAAAAGCTGAAGCTGTTTAGAAAGTGCCTGGAATCAAGTTAAAACGTCAGGCTTATAGACCGTCATGCTTTATCTGGCGTCCGCGCAGCCGAAGCATCGCTACCGCTTCGTACCAGTCGTTCAACGAAGCGGTAGCGATGCTTCGGCAAGCGGACGCCAGATAAAGCATGACATTCTCTTAAACTTCCTGAACCGCTATAACGGGCAGGTAACGTAAACCGGGCGCCACCGCCGCAAAAAAAGCACGCGACCCGTCGGAAAGCCCCTTACAGACACCCGCCCGGCCCCGGCCGACGCATGCAGCCGACAGTTTATCGGGTCGCTGTCTGCAATAACCCAGCCGTGCCGGCCGCAACTCAAATTCGGCCAGCCATGCGTAGCTTTCGTATCTATTCTCCTTTTCACTGTTCAAACCCCTGCCCATGCCCCAGTACGACGAAGTTTTTGAGCGCAACCGCCAGTGGGTTGCTGCCCACACGGCCAGCAACCCCAATTTCCCGGCCTCCCTCGCCGCCGATCAGCAGCCCGATTATCTCTATATCGGGTGCAGCGACAGCCGCGTAACGGCCGAAGAACTGATGGGCGCGCGCGCCGGCGAGGTATTCGTGCACCGTAACATCGCCAACCTGGTCAACAACATCGACCTCAACGCTATGTCGGTGATTGAGTATGCCGTGCGCCACCTGCGCGTGAAGCACATTGTAGTGTGCGGACACTACGGCTGCGGCGGCGTGAAAGCAGCCATGCAGGCCCAAGATATGGGACTGCTCAATCCCTGGCTGCGTAACATCCGCGACGTGTACCGCCTGCACCACACCGAGCTTGAGGCTATTGAGGACGCCGATGCGCGCTACGACCGGCTGGTGGAACTCAACGTGCAGGAGCAATGCATCAACGTAGTAAAAACCGCCGTGGTGCAGCAGATGTACTTGGAAAACGAGTTTCCGACGGTGCATGGCTGGGTCTTCGACCTGAAAACGGGCTTGCTGAAGGATTTGCACATCGATTTTCAGCACATCCTGCGCGATATTCAGGAAGTGTACAATCTGAGCGAAGACACTGGCTGGTTCGCGCCCGGCGGCAACCGCAGCGCCATCGAGGAATAACCCAGCTGTCTGAAGTCCTGAAACCGGTCATGCTCTAGCTGGCGGCCGCCGGCCGAAGCTTCTCTGCCGCACGTTGCACAACCAAAACAATGCGCGGCAGAGAAGCCTCGGCCGGCGGCCGCCGGCTAGAGCATGACTAGCTTAAACAGTAACCGGCCCACCCCAAACAAAAGGGTGATGATTCTTGCTTTTCTGCAACCTGCCGGCCCAGCCTGCATCTTTACCGCTCTCGTCTCCAGCTTTCTGAATGACCTTTCGCCGTACTTTCCGCACCGCCGCTTTGCTGCTGGTGCTACTCACGCATTCCTTCCTCCACGCATTCACGGCCCAGGCCCAGGCTCCCAAGACGTACTCGTCGTCCGAGATTCTGTTGGGATTGAAAAAACTCAACGTGCTGGGCTCGGCCCTCTACATCGCCGCCCACCCCGACGATGAGAACACCCGCCTGCTAGCCTACCTGGCCAACGGCCGCCTCGTGGAAACCGGCTACCTGAGCTGCACCCGCGGCGACGGCGGCCAGAACCTCATCGGCCCCGAGTTGCGCGAGGGCCTGGGCGTGATCAGGACCCAGGAGCTGCTGGCGGCCCGCCGGGTGGATGGAGGCCGGCAGTTCTTCACCCGCGCCAACGACTTCGGCTTCTCCAAAACGGCCGCCGAAACCTTCACCATCTGGGACAAGGAGCAGGTGCTGGCCGACATGGTCTGGGTGATTCGCCAGCGTCGGCCCGACGTGATGATTACCCGATTCCCGCCCGATGCCCGCGCCGGCCACGGCCACCACACGGCCTCGGCCATGCTGGCCATCGAGGCCTTCGATGCCGCTGCCGACCCCAAGCGTTTCCCCGAGCAATTGCAGTACGTGCAGCCCTGGCAGGCCAAGCGCCTGCTCTGGAACACCGGCAGTTTCTTCGTGAAGGCGGGCGAGGACATGAGCCAGTACTTCCAGCTCGATGCCGGCGGCTTCAACCCGCTGCTGGGCCGCAGCTACGGCGAAATTGCCGCCGAAAGTCGCACCAAGCACAAAAGCCAGGGCTTCGGCAGCAGCGCCCAGCGCGGCGAGGCCCCGGAGTATTTTCAACTGCTGAAAGGCACCCCCGCCAAAACCGACCTGTTCGATGGCGTGGACCTGACCTGGAACCGGGTGCCCGGCGGCGCGGCCGTGGGCAAGCTGGTGGACGAGGTGATTCGGAATTACGACGCGGCGAATCCGAGTGCTAGTGTGGCGGGACTGATAGCTGTCAGAAAAAGTTTTGGAAACCCTATTAGTAATGGTAATAACATAGGTAATACCAGCGCTATGTCTTGGCTCTTCGGAAAAAGACAGCAGGTAGATGCACTTATTCAGGCTTGCATGGGGCTTCACCTAGAAGCAACCGCTACTTCCACAACTGTTGCTATGAATCAGCCAGTGGAAATCAATTGGCAAGTATTAAGCCCTTCGAATGTGCGTGCAAAGTTGCTGCGGGTTCGGTCGACCGCTTACGCTGTTACTGATTCAGCAATTGATAAAGCCCTGATATCAGGGCAACTATTAACCGGAAAGACAACCATCGAACCCACAGTTGGTATGGGTACTACACAGCCTTATTGGCTTCTGAATTCTGGCACCGTAGGGATGTATTCTCTTCCCGATAAATATGTTCTTTTTCAGAGTCGACTTAAGCATAATAGGTTTATTACGAATGCCTTCGGACTGGATGGGAAGCGCACCAATTATACTGACCCTTATACGACGGTTACTTTAAGTAAAGGTGATATTGTCTATGGGAAGCAAATGTTGGTCGGTCATCCACAAAATCCCGCCGTTGCTGATATGCATTTCTACATCACTGTGGAAGAGGAATTTTTAGATTTCGCTGTCCCCGTTCAATACAAGCACACTGACCCCGTACATGGCGAAATCTATGAGCCGCTGACGGTGGTGCCGCCGGTAATGGTGAACATTGGCGGGCAGGCCTTCGTGTTTGCCGATAACGCGCCTAAAACGGTGCCCGTAACGGTGCGGGCCGGAAAAGCCGGCGTGAAGGGCAGCGTGGCCCTCACGCTGCCCGCCGGCTGGCAGTCGGAGCCGGCGAGCTACCCCTTCGACCTCGCCGCCAAGGATGCCGAGCAGACCGTGCAGTTCCAGGTGCGGCCCGGCGCGGGCGCCAAGGAAGGCAAAACCGAGCTGCGGGCCGTGGCTACCGTGGAGGGCCAGGCGTATTCGCGCGGCTACCAGGTAATTGACTACGACCACATCCCGACCCAAACGCTGTTTCCCGAAGCCACCGCCCCGCTCGTCAAGCTCGACCTCAAGCGCCGGGGCCAGCAAATCGGCTACCTGATGGGGGCCGGCGACGAGGTGCCCGAGGCCCTGCGCCAGATTGGCTACACCGTGACCCTGCTCAAGCCTGAGGACCTCACCGAAACCAACCTGCGCCGCTTCGACGCCGTGGTGCTCGGCATCCGGGCCTACAACACCGTCGAGCAGCTGAAAGCCCGCCAGCCGGCCCTGCTGAAATACGTGGAGCAGGGCGGCAACGTGGTGGTGCAGTACGTGGTGAACCGCGGCACGGTGCTGCCCGAAATCGGCCCCTATCCGATGACTCTCGGCCGCGACCGGGTAACGGTGGAAGACGCGCCCGTGACCCTGCTCAACCCCACGCAGCCGCTGCTCAACACGCCTAACCGCATCCGCCCCGCTGATTTCAAGGGCTGGGAGCAGGAGCAGGGCCTGTACTACCCCGCCAAGTGGGACCCCCGCTACCAAACCGTCATCAGCAGCCAAGACCCCGGCGAAACTCCCAAGGAAAGCGCCATTCTGGTGGCCAACTACGGCAAAGGCCACTACATCTACACCGGCCTCTCGCTGTTTCGCGAGCTGCCCGCCGGCGTACCCGGTGCCTACCGGATTCTGACCAATATGGTGTCGTTGGGCAAGTAAGTGCTTGCCGCGTCTTCTCGTAGAGGTTCGGGCAGGTATTCGCGGAGGGTGGAAGGAAGTGGTCTGAGCAATCTTGCCAGCCTCGGGCGGGCTTGCCTGACAGCAGGCGGGTTTCCCCGGTCCAGGCAGCCGTAGGGCAGGTCCCGTTCCTCGCCGAAATACTGGGTGCAGGAACCCGGCGTTTCAAGGGCGGCCTGAACAGCGGCAGAAACGATTATCGAAACGAAGCGTAGGTGTAAACCAGCAACTTCCGGGGCCAGACAACTCCTCGTACTAGCTGTTTTTCGCCATTTGGCTGGCCGGCTGTTACAGCACCAGCATATCATCTCTAACCTAACATCTCATGGATAGCCGCCCACTCGTTAGTATATCTACCCTTTTGCTGGCTGGCCTGCTGGCCGGCTGCCAACAATCCGGCCAGCAGGCGGGTGTGCAGGCCTACGGCACGGAAAGTTCTGCGCAGGCTCCGGGCCCGGCTGGCTGTTCGCCCTTAGAAACCCGGCAGGCCAAGGTACCCAGCCAGCGCCCCACTACCCCCGACCAAACCCGCGCCTGCGCTATCACTTCGGCGGTGGCTTTCGATGTAACAGTGCTGGCCAAAGGGCTGGAGCATCCGTGGGCGGTTGAGCCGCTGCCCAACGGAGACCTGCTGGTTACCGAGCGGCCCGGCCGTCTGCGC
This sequence comes from Hymenobacter lapidiphilus, assembly GCF_013377885.1. Taxonomy (GTDB): domain Bacteria; phylum Bacteroidota; class Bacteroidia; order Cytophagales; family Hymenobacteraceae; genus Hymenobacter; species Hymenobacter lapidiphilus. The sequence continues at coordinate 33,698 of NZ_JABKAU010000006.1, read as the reverse complement.
ATAATATCGGCCCAGGGGCAGGTTGGAGAGCCCATTAAGGGCCTACCTGCGGTATACGCCACGGGGCAGGGCGGCCTGCTGGATGTTGCCCTGAGCCCCACCTTTGCCACCGACCAGCTGCTATACTGGACCTTTTCCGAGCCCCGCGGCGCAGCCGGCAACGCTACGAGTGTGGCCAGAGGCGTACTCTCGTCCGACCGCCGGAGCGTGAGTCAGGTGAAGGTGATTTTTCAGGCTTAGCCGGCCTATAACGGCGACAAGCACTTTGGCTCGCGCCTGGCTTTCGGGCCCGATGGCATGCTATACGTAAGCCTCGGTGAGCGTTCGGACATACAAATTCGCCCCCAGGCCCAGCAGATGAACAGCCACATGGGCAAAACACTCCGCATCACTCCCGATGGTAAGCCAGCCCCGGATAACCCGTTTGCCAAGCAGGCCGGGGCGCTTCCCGAAATCTGGACGGTGGGCCAGCGCAACGTACAGTCCATGGCCTTCGACGCGCAGGGCCAGCTCTGGTCGGTGGACATGGGCCCTCAGGGTGGCGACGAGCTGAACCGGCTGGAGGGGGGCAAAAACTACGGCTGGCCCCTGGTCACGTTTGGCGAGGAATACTCGGGCGAGCCCATCCCTAATTCCGTGACGACCAAGCCGGGTTACGTGGACCCGGTTTACTACTGGGACCCGGTTATTGCTCCGTCGGGAGCCGAATTCTACTCCGGTAGTGCCTTCCCGGCCTGGCAGGGCAACCTGTTCGTGGGTTCGCTCAAGGACAGGAATCTGGTACGGCTGCAGCTGGAAAATGGCCGCGTAACGGGCGAGGAGCGCCTACTTTCCGACCGCAAACAGCGCGTGCGCGACGTTAAGCAGGGCCCGGACGGGGCGCTGTACGTCGTCACGGACGAGGACAACGGTGAACTCTGGAAAATAACCCCCTCAACTTCGGGTAGCAAGTAAGGGCTTGCTGCTGACCTGCGGCTTTGAAATCGGGACGTGGTGGCGGCGGCCGAAGCTGGTCGAGGCAGATGGAATCCGCCTGTCATCCTGAGCGCAGCGAAGGACCTTATCACATCTGAATGGCCAAATGTGCTTCTGCCCAAGCGTGAAAAGATCCTTCGCTCTGCTCAGGATGACAGGCGGGTTTCACCTATCTTTCGACTTTGCCAATTCCCAATCCCGCATCTGTGTCCGTCCCAGCCACTGAACCCGACAATAAACCGCCGCTACTGCCTTCGTGGCGGGCCTGGTACTGGCTGGTACTGGGGGCGTTGGGGGCCGAAATTGCCCTGTTCGTGTACCTGACCCGGCTGTTTGCATGAGCGGGCTCGACTGGCTGATTCTGGGCGGCACGCTGCTGGTTATTGTGGGCTACGGCACCTGGCGCACCCGCCGCGCCGGGGCTTCGCTCGACGATTACCTGCTGGGCGGACGCTCGGCGTCGTGGTGGGCGGTGGGCCTGAGCATTATGGCCACCCAGGCCTCGGCCATCACCTTCATCAGCACCCCCGGCCAGGCCTACGATGATGGCATGCGCTTTATCCAGTTCTACCTGGGCCTGCCGGTGGCCATGGTGCTGATTGCCGTGTTTGCCGTGCCCATCTACCACCGGCTGCAGGTGTACACGGCCTACGAGTACCTGGAGGGCCGTTTCGATAGGCGCACCCGCACCTTCACGGCGCTGCTGTTTCTGGTGCAGCGGGGCCTCAGCAACGGCCTTTCGCTCTACGCCCCAGCACTGGTGCTGTCGGCTATTCTGGGCTGGAATATCCACCTCACCGTCTGGCTGATTGGCGGGCTGATGATTGCCTACACCGTATCGGGCGGCACCAAAGCTGTAGCCGTTACGCAGCAGGCGCAGGTGGCCGTTATTTTCACGGGCATGGTGATTGCCGGCTATCTGCTGGTGCATTACCTGCCCGAAAATGTGGGCTTCACCGATGCCATGCGAGTGGCCGGCACGCAGGGCAAGCTCAACCTGATTGATTTCAAGTTCGACCCCAACGACCGGTATAACTTCTGGTCGGGTATCACCGGCGGCCTGTTTCTGGCCCTCTCGTACTTCGGCACCGACCAGAGCCAGGTGCAGCGCTACCTGGCCGGCCGCGACCTAACCGAAAGCCGCCTGGGGCTGCTAATGAACGGCCTGCTGAAAATCCCGATGCAGTTCGGGATTCTGCTGCTGGGCGTGCTGCTGTTCGTCTTCTACCAGTTCAACCCGGCCCCCCTCACCTTCAACCGGCCAGTGTACCTGGAGGTGGCCCACTCCGAGCAATACGGCCCCCAGCTGCGGGGCCTGGAGCGCACTCACGCCACGCTGTTCAAGGCCCGTGCTCAGGCCACCGGCGAGTTGGTAGCGGCCCTCAAAACCGACGACGAGCCAGCCATTGCCGCTGCCCAAACCCGCCTGCAAACCGTGCAGGCCGCCAACCTGGGCCTACGCGAGCAGGCCCAGAAGCTGATGAAACAGGCCGTGCCTTCCGTCGAAGCGAAGGATACTGACTATGTGTTTCTGACCTTCGTGCTCAACTACCTACCCAAAGGATTGGTGGGCCTGCTGGTGGCCGTGGTGCTGAGCGCCGCCATGGGCTCGGCTGCTGCCGGCCTCAACGCCCTGTCGTCTACCACCGTCGTCGATTTGTACCGGCCGCGGCGGCCGGGCCGCACCGAGGCGCACTACGTGGCGGCCTCGCGCTGGGCAGCGGTGGGTTGGGGCGTGCTGGGCATTGCCTTCGCCACCTTCGCCGCCCGCCTCGAAAACCTGATTCAGGCCGTTAACATCCTCGGCTCGTTCTTTTACGGCACCATCCTGGGTATCTTTATGGTGGCCTTCTTCATCAAGTCGGTGAACGGGCGCACTGTGTTCTGGTCGGCCGTAGTGGCCCAGATAGTGGTGGCCGGCCTGTTCTTCACCACCGATATCGGCTACCTCTGGTTCAACATCATTGGCTGCGCCGTGGTGGTACTATGCAGCGTAGGCCACAAGTTGCTAGCCGTACGCCCAGATATTAACAGGGCGTAGCGCCATGAGGCGGTAGCGCGATTCTAGCAGTCCTGATCAAAAAAAGCCCCGTCTGAATCGTCAGACGGGGCTTTTCATACATTCAAAACAGAAGGCTAACAGCGCAGAATTACTTGCCTTTCTTGGCTTCGGCAATCAGCGCGTCGTTCATCTTCACGTAGTCCATGTTCTTGGCTTCGGTGGCCAGCTTCTTCGACATTTCGGCCGAAGCGATGGCACCCTTATAGTCCTTCATCTTCATGCGGATTTTGGCTTCCGTGAGGACGTTCCAGAACTTGGGGTCCTTGGCGTTGGCCTTCTGCATCCAGGTCAGGGCCTGCTTGAGGTCCTTATCGTTGTCGAGGTAGTAAACGGCCGCCGCGGCCAGGTCGCCGTTGGTGGGGTTGGCGTTGTTGATGACCTTCTCGTTGATTTGGGCCATTACCTTGGGCTCCACGTCGGCCGTGAGCTTGAACTTTACGGCCGTCTGATCCCACATCATCACTACGTTGGTGGTAGCGGGGGTAAAGTCGCTGAGGTCGATGGTGAAGATTTCCACTTTGTCGTTCAGCTTTATCGGCTTTACCTTGAAGCTGGCCACGTTCTCTTCATCCTTGAAGCCATCTACGTTGGCCCCCATTTTAGTGCTCTTGTTGAGCACTACGGTCCACTCGTTTTTGCCGGGGATGGTGTAGAGGCCGTACTCGCCGGCGGCCACTTTCTGGCCTTCCACCAGAATGTCGTCGGCAAATTTGATGGTGGTCGTGTTGTTGGCCCCGGTGCGCCAGCGCTGCCCATAAACGACTACGCTTTTATCGGCGGCGTCGCCGAAGCCCAGGCGGGTACGCAGGCTAGGTCGGTAATAAGTAATCATTACGTCGGTGAGGCCCACGCGCTGTGTGAGGGTGCTTTTGGGGCTGGGCTGGGGCGTGCTGATCTGGGCCTGAGCCGCGCCGCCGCCGAGCAGCAGGCCGGTGAGAACCAGCGTAGCGCCGGGAATGCGGGCAGTAGACGGGCGGGAAGTGGAAAACGACATACGGAGTAGAAGGTAGGTGAAGGTGAGAGTAGTTTCAGGGTAAAAATAAGCAAACCAAACTCGTCCGCTCGCTCAGCCAACCCGCCGCCCGCCTGGAAGTTTGCCGGTGGCGCTTTTCGCCGTCAGCTGGCAGGTTTCAGCCGAGGGTTTACATAGCACCCGGATGCCGCCGAATCTGCCAGAATTCATGGTTCACCCAATGCCTGGCCGTAGCAACCGGCACACGGCCACCGCCCTATACCTGCTGCTGCCGAATCTGGTGCTGCGCCAGCAGTTGGGCCACATCGGCGCGGGTGGCGGGGGCTTGTAGGCGGCGCAGGTCGAGGTAGTAGCAGGCCGCTTCGGTAGGGTAGAGCAGCAGCCAGTCGGGACCCACCCACATGGCCCGTCGGATAAGGCCCCATTGCCCCGGAAACTGCCCCATCGCACCCCGACCAATAATTTCGGTAGTGGTCAAAGTGAAATCGAGGGGTTGCTGGAGCACTGTTTGGCGGGCATACCCGCGTCGTAGCTGCCAGCGCACCAGCGCCAGCCGGAGCACCCCATACGCTACGCCCACACCCAGGAACACGAGCGTAAACGGGCTGCTGAGCCGGCCATGCTGCCAAAAGTCCAGCCCCACGCTACCTGTCAGCAGCAGCAAAGCCGCGCCCAGCAGCCAGTACAGGCGGCGGGTGGCTGGCTGCGTCCGCCACAGCCGGAAGTTCACGGCCACAAACTCGTCGGCCGACAGGCGCACGGCGTGCAGGTGATAGGGCGGTCGGACCATGATAGAGTCTCCCTACGTCAGCTCGAACTGCAACCTGAGCAGGTTGGCGTACAAGCCGCCTTCCCGGTCGCTTAGCTCCTCGTGGGTGCCTTGTTCCACGATGCGGCCACCGTCGATAACCAGGATTTTATCCACTTTCCGGATGGTGCTCAGGCGGTGGGCAATGATGATGCTGGTGCGGTTCTGCATCAGCTCGTCCATGGCCCCTTGCACCAGCATCTCGCTTTCCGAGTCGAGCGAGGACGTGGCTTCGTCGAGGATGAGGATGGCGGGGTTTTTCAGGATGGCGCGGGCAATGGCTACGCGCTGGCGCTGCCCGCCCGAGAGCTTGATGCCCCGCTCGCCTACTACCGTGTCGAGGCCCTCGGGGAAGCCCTGGATGAAACGGTAGGCGTTGGCCCGCTCGGCAGCCTCAATGATTTCGGCGTCGGTAGCACCAGGGCGTCCGTAGGCAATGTTTTCGCGGATGGAGCCACCGAACAGCAGGGTTTCCTGGGGTACAATGCCAATTTGGCGACGCAACGCCGTCAGGTCGTAGTCGGCTACCGGGTGGCCGTCGATGATGATGCTGCCGCCGCTCAGGGGGTAAAACTGCATCAGCAGGCCAGCAATGGTGCTTTTGCCCGCGCCGCTAGGCCCCACGAGGGCAATTTTCTCGCCCGCGCCGATATGGAAGTCGATGTCGGTGAGTACCGGTACGTCGGGGCGGGTGGGGTAGCGGAAGGCCACGTGCTCGTAGCGGATGTCGCCCTCGATGCTGGTGGGCACGATGCCGGTAGTGGGCTCGCGATGGGTCGGCTCGGGCGTCTCATCCAGAATTTCGAGGATGCGCTCGGAAGCGCCCAGCGTACTCTGCACCTTGCCGTACATCTCCCCCAAACCCGCAATGGAGGCCCCAATGAAAGCCGTGTAGAGCAGGAAGGTGAGCAACTGGCCTACCTCGAGTTGGTCGGGGCCGGGGGTATAGACTAGCGTGGCCGCCCGCCACAGGATGAGAATGATGCCGCCGGTGAGTCCGATGATGATGAACGAGACGAAGCCGCCGCGGTATAAGTTGCTGCGCAGGGCCGTGCGCACCACCCGATCGAGGGCCGTGCCGTAGCGGTTGGTTTCAAACCGCTCATTGGTAAACGCCTTCACCGAGTTGATGGCCTGCAGCGTCTCCTCAACAATGGTGTTGGTGTTGGCCAACTCCTGCTGGGTTTCGCGGGCCAGCACCCGGATTTTGCGTCCGAACAGTCCGGCCACTAGGATGATGGGCGGAAACGTGAGCAGCATAAACAACGAAAGCTTCACCGACACGAGCATGATGGCCGTGATGCCGATGAGCATGGTGGAAATCTGCCGGAACAGCTCGGCCAGGGTCAGGGAAAAGGTATCCTGAATCTGGGCCACATCGGAAGTGATGCGCGAGGTGATGGCGCCCACGCGGTTCTGCTCGAAGTAGGGGATGGGCAACTGCACGAACTTGCCGTAGAGCGCCCGCCGGATATCGCGCACGGTGAACTCGCCTACTTGGGTGAAAAACCAGATGCGCCCGAATGAGAATAAGCCTTGCAAGGCGATGATGCCGAACAGCAGCAGCGCAATCTCATTGATGCCCAGCACCCAGCCGTTCGAGAGCACCAGCGGCTCGTGGTTGGCGGCCCCAATCAGCTTGCCGGCCAGCCATGGAAAGGCCATAAATGTGCTGCTGCTGAGCAATAGCATCAGCAGGCCCACGATAAATTTGGCCCGGTAGGGCAGCATGTAGCGGAAAATCCGCAGGCTGCGCTTGAGTGATTCCTTGTTTACTTTCGGTTTGGGCAGCTCGGCCGTTGCCAGGTCGCTGCCGCTGCTATTCAATCCACTTCGGGCCATTTGTTTTGGGAAGCTAGGAGTTAGAAGCTAGAAGTCAGGAGAGGAAGAATGAGGCGGGAAGACCTGTGTTTTGGCCCTCCACTCCCTGAATTCCAGCTCCTGGCTTCTGACTTCTCACTCCGCATTATTCAAATTTCGGTTTGCCCTGCTCCACTCGCAGGCCTTCGGAAACCCCAAACGGTACGGGTAGCCGCACCTGAATCGGGATGGGCTGGCCCTTGCGGGTGGCGGGTTTCCAGGCCGGCATCTGGCCCAGTACCCGCAGCGCCTCGGTGTCGCACTCGGGGCTCAGGGGCTGCACCACCGAAGGGTTGGTCAGGTGGCCGTCGGCCTCCACCGTGAACGTCATCACCACGTGGCCGCTGATTTGCTTGACGCCGGCGGCTTCCGGATACTTCAGGTTCTGCTGGAAAAACTGGTTCAGGCCCTTGGCACCGCCCGGAAACTGGGGCGGCACGTCGGGGCGGTTGGCGGCGGGCTTCGCCTGGGCCTGCATGGCCGTGGCTTTCAGCTCGACGGGCTTTTTGGTCGGTGCCGGCTGCTGGGCCCGCGCTTCCCAAAGCCCCAAAGATACAAGCAGCAGAATGATGGGAAGATGTTTCATGGGCGGGTACTTATATACTAGCGTAATGTTCAGGTTGCGGAGCGCGAGGTAGGGGCGGGGCTTATCCCCGCCCGCCGCGGCAACGTTGTCGTTGTATAATTCGGACGGGGGCCGTTCAACGGCGGGCGGGGACAAGCCCCGCCCCTACATCGTGCTGTGCCATCTGGCGTTCTCCTCTCACAACAACCCTTAGGCCACGGGGTTCAATTTGAGGTCGCGGGGGCGTGAAATTATCCATAGCCCCAGGAAGGTAAGCAAACCATTGAGTATCAGAATCTCAAAGCCAAACTTATAGCCCCACCAAGCCTCGGAGTTGGCGTTGATAAACCAAGTGATAACCGGCATCAGCAGGCATAAGGGCAGCACCAGCTTGTCGTGCAGGCCGCGGCTGGTGAAAATGCCGAACGAGTATAGGCCCAGCAGCGGCCCGTAGGTGTAGCCGGCCGCCTTGAACACGGCCGTAATCACGCTCTGGTCGTTGATGGCCCGGAAAATCAGGATAATTACAATCAAGATAATCGAGAAGCCGAAGTGCGTGAGCTGGCGGATGGTTTTCTGCTTCTTCTCCTCGTACTGGCTGATGGTCAGCATGTCCACGCAAAACGAGGTGGTGAGGGCCGTGAGGGCCGAATCGGCGGAGGCGTAGGTGACGGCAATAATGCCCAGAATGAATATCACGCCCGCAAACAGGCTGAAGTGGTTGGTGGCCAGCATCGGAAACACGCTGTCGCCGATAACGGCGCCGGTTTCGGGGTTGGTGGGCAGAGTGATGCCTTTGGCAGCGGCGTACTGGTAAAGCAGCACGCCGAGCGAGAGGAAGAAGATGTTGACGAGCACGATGGCAATCGTGAACCAGAACATGTTTTTCTGGGCGTCGGCCAGGTTGCGGCAGCTCAGGTTTTTCTGCATCAAATCCTGGTCGAGGCCGGTCATCACAATAGTGATGAAGGCACCCGAGGCAAACTGCTTCCAGAAGAACTTATCGTCTTTGGGGTCGGAGAAGTAGATCTGCGACATGGAGCTGTCCTTCACCGTTTCCACCAGCCCGGCAAAGCCCAGGTTCAGCTCGTCGGCCATCAGGTAAATGCTCACGGCCACGCACATGAGCATGGCCATGGTCTGGAAAGTATCGGTCCAGAGGATGGTTTTAAGGCCCCCGCTGAAGGTGTAGAGATAAATCAGGAAGATGGCCACCGTAACGGTGACGGCAAATGGCACGCCCAGCCCGTCGAACACGGCCAGCTGCAGCACCCCGGCCACCAGAAACACCCGGAACGCCGCGCCCACGGCCCGCGAAAGCAGGAAGAAGAACGCGCCCGTTTTGTAGCTCCAGAACCCGAACCGCTGTTCCAGATAGGTGTAGATGCTCACCAACCGCAGTCGGTAATACAGCGGCATAAGCACGGTGCCAATCACGAGGTAGCCTACCGTATAGCCCAGCACCACAGCCATGTAGCTCCAGCCCTGCCCGGCCACCATGCCCGGAATCGAGATGAACGTGACGCCCGAAAGCGAGGTGCCAATCATGGCAAAGGCCACCATGTACCAGGGTGCATTGCGGTTGGCAATGAAGAAAGACTCGCTCGTGGCCCCGCGCGAAGTGAGGTAGGCAATAAAGACGAGGACCACAAAGTAGCCCGCAATCAAAATCAGAATAAGGGTAGGGGACATTTTACTTGAGCTGTTAGCCTTTAGCTGATAGCTGTTAGCTGACTTTTGCCATCAACAGTTCGTTGATGGCCACGCGTCGGTAACAACATGAAGGCGCAAGCTACAAGCATCCGCCGTAAATCGAGCCTTTGAACGAAGCTGACAGCCATCAGCTAACAGCTTAGTTAAGCCCAATCCTGCCAGCGTAGCACTTCGCCCACTGCCGGCAGGTGCAGCTCGGCGCGGAGCATGCCCGAGGCGGCAATTTCGCTAATGAGGCGCTGCGGCTCCGAGGCGGGCTCGTCGCTGAGGTCGAAGGTGCCGTGGTGCATGGGCACCAGGTGGCCCGCGCGCAGCTGGTTTGCCGCCTTGGCCGACTCGTGGGGGTTGGTGTGGCTGCCGGCCATCATGTAGGCCGGCTTGTAAGCCCCGATGGGCATCAACACCACATCGAGCGGCCCGAATTGCCGCTCAACCTCCTCGAAATGGCCGTTCATGTTGGTGTCGCCGGCGAAGTAAATGGTGCGGCCGTCGGGCAGGCGCAACAGCAACGAGCCCCAGAGTACCTCATTCACATCGCGCAGGCCGCGGCGGTACCAGTGCGAAGCGGGGAGTTCGAACAGCTCGAAAGGTGCCTCGGGGCCCAGGTCGAACTGCTGCCACCAGCCGGCTTCCTGCACCGGCAGCTGCGGCACCATGCCGCGCAGCAGCTTCTGCAGCCCCAGCGGCCCGAAGGCCCGCAACTGCGGATTCTGGCGGGCCAGCAGCTTAACGGAGGGTTCGTCGAGGTGGTCGCGGTGGCCGTGGCTGAGCAGCAGCAGGTCGATACCCACCAGGTCTTCGGGGCGGCAGGGCAGGGCGTGGCGGCGGCGCAGGCCCACCGACGAGAACAGCAGCGGGTCGGTTATCATCGTGACGCCCGCCACTCGCAGCACGAAGCTGGAGTGGCCCAGCCACAGCAGCCCGTCATCCTGGCTGCGCAGGAAGGCGGTGCCGTCCACTACGTCCGGCGTCCAGGAGTCGGCCTTTTTTTCTTCTTTCTGCGGATTCTTGCTCAACTGCCACTTCAGCAGCGTGCTCAGCTGCGGCTCGTACAGTTCCTGGCCGTTGCAGTAGGCGTTGCCCACCATTTTGTTGCCGGGGTAGGCGGGTTTGATGGTGCGCAAATCGGGGTTGCGCACGAAGCGGACAGAGGCCATGCAGAAAGAAGCGTAACGAAGCAGACAGCCGCCCCGCCGCTAAACAGGCTGGGGCAGCGGGGTAAGGCAGGAGAGGAAAAGCGACGATAAGGCAGGCCTTTTTTCAGCCCAAACCTGCCTAGTACCCCCAGGGCGAGCCGTAGTAACTGCCCGGCGCAGCCGTGGCTCCGTTGCTCACCCGCACCCCGCCCGATACCGAAAAGTTCTCGGTGATGTGGTAGTCGGCGCGCAGGTTTACGCCCTGGCCCAGGTTGCCGCCGAAGCCCGCGTAGGGGTTCACGCCGAACTGCCCGGCCGGCGTCAGGTCTTTCCAGGCCGAGCCGGTAAGCGACAACCGATCCGACAGCGCGTACTTCCCACCGCCCTGAATAAGATAATGGTTGGTGCCCTGCATCAGGGGGCGTCCGGCGCCTTCGGCAACCCGAGGCGCGAAGGCCGCGCCCGGCGTGGTGCGCAGGTACGTAACGCCTCCGAATACCGAAAACCGCTTGCTCAGTGGCAGCGAAACCGTGGGGCTGAGGTAAGTGGCCGAGCCGTAACGGCCGGCAAACGTAGCGCCGGCTTGCAGGCTGTACGAGGGCTTCAGCCCCGGCTTGGGGGCGGCAGGCGCAGCATCCTGGGCCAGGGCGGCGAAAGACAGCAGCAAAGCAGCGGGCAGCAGATAAAGGAATCGGGACATGGCGAAAGATACGAAACCGCTTAGTAGGGCGGGGCCGCGTTGTGCCCCACACCTAAAGACCACGCCTGCCCGATTGGTTGCATCGGCAGCGCACTTGTTCGCCTACTCATCGGCGCAAAGCCGTTTCTTTACGTGGTACCCGCCCGCATTGTATGTCCGACGACGAATTCCTTCCTTACCAACGCTTCCCCAATGCCACCGTGGCCCAGCCGCTGCTGGAACTGCTGCACGCCCACGATATCGAGGCCCAAACCCGTCTCGACCAGCCCGCCTTCGACGTTTCGTTCGCCTTCAACGAAACCAGCCGCTACTTCCAGGTGCTGCTGCGCCCCGCCGACTTCGTCCGCGCCCAGGCCCTGGAGCAGCAGGCCGCCGAAGCCCTCACGGCCAACCTACCCACCGACTATTACCTGTTCGCCTTCTCCAGCGCCGAGCTCCACGACATTATGCTGCGGCCCGATGAGTGGAGTGCGCTCGACGTGGCCCTGGCCCGACGGCTGCTGGCCGAGCGGGGTGAGGCCCTGAGCCCGGCCCGGCTGGAAGAGTTGCGCCAGCAGCGCCTCACCGACCTGGCCCGCCCCGAGCCCCGCCAGACCCGCGGGGTAGTAGCCGGCTACGCCCTGGCACTGCTGGGCGGCTTTTTCGGCCTGCTTATCGGCTGGCACCTGTACGCGCACGGCCGCCAGCTGCCCGACGGCCGGCGCGTACCCACCTTCCAGCCCGCCGACCGCACCCACGGCCTCCGGATTGTGGTGCTGAGTAGCCTCTGCCTCGTCTTGCTGTTGGGCTGGTATTTCTATCGGGAACTACTGTAGCGTCAGCAGGAGAGCAGTTCCTGCCATTAGAACTAGCTTATATGGTCAGAAGAGCGTCATGCTGAGCGGAGCCGAAGCATCTCTACCGCAACAGTATATGATTACTACTGCGGTAGAGATGCTTCGGCTCCGCTCAGCATGACGACCTGATTACTCTTGGCTCTTTCAACAAGAAAGCCCCGCTGACACACGCCAGTAGGGCTTTCTTATTGAAATAGTCAGAAACCAGAGCTACCGCACCTTGCTGCTGAGCCAGGCGGCCCGGAATTTCTTCTGGGCTTTGCTGACGGGGCGGCCGGCGGCCTCGTAGGTCACTACCTCCAGGACGGGGTCTTCCATAAGCGTCACGGGTACCGTTTGCAGGCCGGTGCGGGTGCGCACCTCCAGCTGCACCAAGTCGCCGGGGCGGTGGGCAGCGAGTAGCTCCTCGAACGCCTTGGCCCCCACCAGGCGCTGGCCGTCGAAGCGCAGCACCACATCTTCGCGGTCGAGGCCGGCCACATACAGCGGCGAGCCGATGGTGGTGGTGCCCAGCGTAGCGGTGCTGTCGGCGGCGTTGAAGCTCAGGCGGGTGGCCAGGCTGGCCTTGTTGGGCCGGGCCGGGCGCACCAGCAGGCCCGCCGGAGCCAGCAGGGCGGGGTAGTCGGGCTGCTGGTGACCGTAGATGTGCTGGCGGAAAAACTGCCCGGCAAACGCCGTGTCGCGGGCCACTTCGCCCAGCACGCGCTGCAGGTCGGGCGTAGTGTAGGGCCGGGTGGGCGTGTAGTTCTGCTGCTGGCTGCCAAACTGCTGCCACAGGGCGCGCATGTAGGTGTCGAGGTCGGTTTTGAACCGGGTGCGCAGCTCCAGATCGAGGGCCAGTGCATTGGCCGCTCCAATATAGTAGTAGCTCAGGTAGGTGTTCGCGCGGTTATTGGGGTCGATGGCGGCCGCAGCATCCACGAACGGGGCCTGCTGGCTCATCTGCACCGGCGAGAAGCGAGCCGCACCCGGCGACAGTGTCATGGCGTTTACCAGGCTCGTAAGCGCCTCCTGGCAGTATTCGGCATCGGTGGGGTAGATGCCGGCGCGGCGCAGCACCAGCTCGCCGTAGTACTGCGTGAAGCCTTCGGCAAACCACAGGTTGCTGCTCATGTTGGCCTGGCTGAAATTGAACGGCTCCAGGTCCTGGGGCCGTAGCCGCTCCACGTTCCAGGCATGGAAAAACTCGTGCGCTACCGTGCCCAGGTTGTCAATCATGCCGGGGCCGCGCAGGGGGCGGCGGCTGGTGAGGGAAGTGGAGTTGCGGTGCTCCATGCCGTCGGAGCTGGTTTGGGGCAGGTAGTTGGCAATGAAAGTATAGCGGCCGAAATCGAAAGTCGGCATCCCGCCAAACACGGCCGCCGACTCGCGCACGATTTTCTGCGTCTGGGCCGTGTAGGCGTCCAATTCGGCGGGCGTGCCGTCGTGCAGCACTTTCAACTCAATGGTGCGGCCGCCTTCCTGCCAGGTGCGCACCTGCTGCTCACCCAGCGAAGTAGGCGAATCCATGAGGTATTGCAGGTTGGGGGCCTGCCAGGTGGTGCCGGCCGCATCGGGCTGCAGCTGGGTGGCCACCGTCCAGGTGGCGGGCAAACCCGTGAACTGTACCTGGGCCGGCCGCTGCTCCAGCCCTTGGGCGTAGGCCAGCGTGGCCGGAATGTTCAGGTGGGCGTGGCGGGCATCAATGCCGGCGTAGGTGCCGTCGGTCCGGTCGCCAAACAGGGTGTAGCTGAAGGTAACGGTACCGTCGTGGCCGGCTACATCCCAGCCCGAGGGGTCGGGCCGGGTCACGGTTAGCGCACGTCCGCGCGAGTCGGTGGCCGCTACATCGTAAACGTTCTTGGCGAATTCGTGGAGAGCGTAGCGGCCGGGCGACGAGCGGGCCATGCGCACCTGCAGCGGCCCGGCCGGCACCTCCCGGAACGTAACCGTTATGCGGGCTTCGTGGTGGACGGCGTTGGGGAAGGATACATTGTATTGCACCGGCGCCTGGGCCCGGGCAGGGCGCGCAAGGGCCAGCGGCAGGCTCAGCAGTAGCAAGGCCGCAGTTTTCCGCATCAGCATAAGGGAGCAGTAGTAAGAATGGAACTGCTAACCTAAGCAATTTGCGCAGCTAGGAGGCTGCATAAGCCGAAATCCTGCCCTTATGGCCGCCACACGCTGGCCGCTACCATACCACCGAAAAACTGCCCAGCGGGCGTAGGTCGCAGCCCCAGCCGCGACAGTTCTTCTTCTATCGGTGGCCGACGCCGGGCGCTGATGCCGGTGGTCAGGCCGAAAAAGCCGTACATCAGGCGCAACAACAGCCGGTGCCACCAGCGTTGCGGCGGCCCGAAATCGGCCAGCAGCCACGCGCCGCCGGGGGCCCGCGCCGCGTTTAGCTGCGCCATTAGCTGCCGCAGCCGGCCGGGTTCGAACAGGTCGAGCAGGAAAAAGGTGAGCACCGCATCGAACTGCTCGCCGGGCTCCAACGCCGCCTCGGTGCCCAGCCGGAATTTTACCTGGCCTACGGCCTGGGGAATGTGCTGCGCCAGCCAGGCCCGGCTGCGCGCCAGCATGCGGGGTGCGGCTTCCAGGTATAAGATGCTCGCGCCGGGACAGCAGCGCAATATCTCCCCCAGCACCCAGCCCGAGCCGCCACCCACTACCAGTACCCGCAGTTGGCCGGTAGCAGGCAGCCCCGCCGCCAGCGCCGCCTGCTGGGCCCGCTGCAGGGCCCGCCCGTACACGAGCCGGGCCAGCGGGTCGTAGAAGGCGGCCACATAATCGAAACCAGAATCGGGCAGGGAAGCGGCCATGAGCGGGGGCGGGGCCGGCGCGAATAAGCAGTCGGCAGCGGGGCCAAGCTACGGCTCGGTGTCCGCTTTTCCGCGCCGGGTCGTATGTTTAGGAACTATGACCAAGCACTTGCGCCGGCTGCTGGCCGGCTTTACACTCTTCCTGACCGAGTTTGCCGTTACGCTGGCACTAGGCACTGCCGGGGTGGTGGCCTTTCTGGCCCTGAGCCGCGAAGTGTTCGACCAGGACGCGGCTACTTTCGACGCGGCCGCTTTCCAGTGGACGCAGGCACTGCTGGGGGCGCAGCGGCAGAACTGGGTAGAAGCCGTTACGTTTCTGGCCTCGCGCAACTTTATTACGGCAATTGGGCTGGTAATGGTGGGCTGGCTGCTGATGCGGCGGCGGCGCTGGTATTCGCTGCTGGTGCCGGTAGTGGCGCTGGGTTCCATCACGCTCAACCTGATGCTCAAGCAGCTGTACAACCGGCCCCGGCCATTGCTGCCCCTCACGTCGGCCTCGGGCCTGAGCTACCCGAGCGGCCACGCCATGATTTCGGCCTCCTTCTACGGTTTGCTCATCTATTTTGCCTGGACGCGGCTTCGGCGGCGGCCGGCCCTGCGCTACACGCTGGTCGTAGTGCTTTCCGTTTTGATAGTGCTTATTGGCCTGACGCGGATATACCTGCGGGTGCATTACGCCACCGATGTACTGGCCGGCATTGCGGCGGGCTTGGCTTGGCTGATAATTGCTATTCCACTGTTGCAGCAGCTGGAAAAGCGCGTAAAAAAACAATTTCGCCAAGACCCGCAATTAGCTGAAAAACAGCCTCAATAGCACGGAAACGAAATTTTAATCGATGCTTTTTTGGCTTTTTTTAGGCCGATACTTGCAGCGCGCTCTAAAAACCCGCTATCTTTGCAGCATCAAAAGGCCCTCCCCGGAAGGCCGGCTGATAAAAAGTCGCGCTTGTGGCGAAATTGGTAGACGCGCTGTCTTCAGGCGGCAGTTCCGCAAGGTGTGGGAGTTCGAGTCTCCCCGAGCGCACAGAGTACGAAGAGCCGGTCCAGCAATGGACCGGCTCTTTCTGTTTCAGCGAATTGCGCCGGTTTCGGTGCCGCAATGCGTTTGCATAACCCGGCCAGGAGTCTGCAATTTGTGGTGAATAGCCGCCCGGCCCGGCCCGTCTGGTTTGGCGCCGCCTGCACCCTGCTCAGCCGGAACGGCAGGCCTTGCATCTGCGTAAGCAGCTGAAACCAGCGAAAGCCCGTGATACGAAGAGCAAAAGCCCGGCTGGTAGCCAGCCTAAGTTTACTGACGGTGGAAGTAGTGCTGATGGGCGGCGTGTTCGTGGCCTCGGCGCTGCTGTTCTTCTACCTCACGCGGGTGGTATTCGCTACCAGCTCGGTGCAGTTCGACACCTGGGCCTTCGGGCGGCTGGATGCGCTGCGGGCGGCGTGGCCGCTGCTGACGCCGGTGGTGCAGGCGCTTACGTTCTTCGCTTCGCTGCCGTGGCTGGTGGCGGCAGGTATCGGGTTGCCGCTGCTGCTGCGCCGCTGGGGCCACCGCCACGAAGCCGCCGAGGTGTTTGGAGCGGTAGCAGGAGCATCACTGCTCAACCAGCTCCTGAAAACCTACTTCAACCGCCTGCGGCCCGATTCGGCCCTTATCGTTCAGGGCGGCCTGAGCTTCCCCAGCGGCCACGCCATGATCGGGCTGGCCCTGTATGGCTGCCTGGCCTGGATTCTGTGGCGCCACCGCCGCCACCCGGTGTGGGGGCTGCTGCTGCTACTATTCGCCCTGCTCATCGGCATCACCCGCGTTTACCTGCACGTGCATTATGCCACCGACGTGGTAGCCGGTTTCGCCGGTGCCCTGCTCTGGCTGATTTTACTGCGGGGGATATTTCAATTTAAAAGCAGAGGCGAGCAGAACAGAGAAGTGAGAGGTTAGTATGGAGTAGAAAGGAACGTCATTCTGAGCGAAGCCGAAGAATCTCTGCCGCTTCGTTGGATTACCATTGCAACGAAGCGGTAGAGATTCTTCGGCTTCGCTCAGAATGACGTTCCTTTTTTATCCTCGCCTCTCCGTGCTCACTACTACTCTTTCGCCTTTACGCCATCTTCACCTTCACGCGTAGCGCCAGCAGGCCTTTAGTGCCTTGCAGCTCTTCCAGCTCCAGCTCCTCAATTTCGTCTTCGAGCAGGCCACGGTCTTGCAGGTAATCGAGGTACTCGAAGTACTCGTCGGCCTCGCGCTGCTGGCTGTACACCAGGGCCAGATAGCCAGGCTGCGTGAGCCGCTCGCCGCTGCCCATGATAGTGGCTTTGTCGATGCGCTTCTTGATGATTTCGTAGCGGATGTTGTAGGCGCCATCCACGTCGAACTGGCGCTCATCCTGGCGGAAGCGGATGCTTAGGGGCTGACTGTGGATGAGGATGAGCTGGGTGGTTTCGAGTGGCAGCGGCAGCTGGTCGCGCATGGCGGCGGTGCGGCGCGTTATCTCCACCATGGTCAGCAGCTGCCACAGGCGCAGGTTTTTGAGGAATACCAGGTCGAAGGGTTTGTCTTCGACCAGGGCGGCCCCCACGTAAATATTGTGCTCTACGCCATCGGTTTTGAAGCGCTGGAAGTAGTGTGGGAACATGGCCTGGGCCTTGGCATCCTCCTCGTCGAGGTAGGCGGCAATAGCATCGTTGAGCAGCGTGGTGCTCTGCTCGAAGGCCTTGCGCCGCTTGTAGAGGATGCCCAGCTCGGGGTCAATCTGGGCCCAGTACTGGGCAATAACGGGCCGGAGCTCGGGCGTGTTATTGCCCAGGTACTCAAACAGCGGCTCCATTTCGGTGCGGATGGAGTCGAAGATGCTTACCTCGTCGCCGCTGGCCATGCCCTGGCGCAAGCGGCGCAGGTTTTTGCCCACGTAAAACCGCAGCTCATCCAGAATCGGGAGCTGCTGGAAGTCGGAAGCTTTCTTGAGCACCTTGCCGGCCAGCGTGAGGTGCTCAATCAGGTCGCCCTGAATGGCCTCGTTGCGGGCCGCGCTGCTGCCCCGGATGTCGCAGGCGCCGTGCAGCGGGTATACATCATGAAACACGATATCCTCCATTTCGGCCTGGCGGTTGCCGTCTTCCAGCTTCTGTAGCAGGTTCTGGGCGGCATCGGTAAAGCGCCATTCCATGGTAGGGTGGATGGCCGTAAACTTCTCCTTCACAATGGCCTGCACCCGGGTTTGCAGGTCTTCGGCATTGCGCTTCACGGCCACCGCAAACAGGGGCAAAAACTGGTTTACGTACTCCAGGCTGAACTCATTCAGCTCGCCCACGGTAGGCGAAGCCAACTCCAGCAAACCCACCGTATCGTCGCCGTAGGGCAGTAGGGCCAGAATGGCTGAGCGAATCCCCAGCCTCAGGATCTGCTCGCGCAGATCTTCCGGAATATCGGCTTGCTCCACGTCTTCGAGCACCAGCGGGCGGCGGTCGGCCCAGAGGCGGCCGTAAATCTGGCGGAAGCCCGAGCTGGCATCGGGGTTGTGGAGCTGCTTGGTAAGGAAGCTGTGGTTGATTTTACGGCCGAAGTCCACGAAGGCACGCTTGTTTTCGTCGTAGGCCGCAATGCCCAGCTGCAGGGCAGGCTTGCCAAACAGTACCCGCAGCTTTTCCTGAATCTGTTCGAGCCGGTCGGAGGCCTGCAGCACGTCGCGCTCCAGCAAGTCGTACTTCAGCTCCGACAGTACTTCCTGCTCCGTTACATCAACCAAGTGCAGAATATTGAACCCTTCAAGCACGAACCTTTCGGGGGGCAGCAGCTCCAGCCACAGCTCGGTGCGGTGGGGGTTGCGGCTCAGAAACTCCAGCTGCTCGTCACTCAGCTCGGGCTTTTCGCCTTCCACATGCACATTGAGGAACGTAGAGTTAAAATCGACGCTGTAGTGGCGGTACAGGCCCATCTGGTAGTCGGGCACCGTAAACACCACCCCGGTTTGCAGGGGCAGTTTCACGCCGTACACCTTGTCGAGAATGAGCTGGTAGGCCATGCGCGTGGTGTAGGCCTCCAGCTGCTCCATGCTGATGTTGAGCGGCTGCTTGATGATGTGCTGGGCATTGAGCAGCACGTCGGCAAAACGGGGGGTGTAGTAGAAGCTGTGGCGCTGGAAAGGCGCTACGGCGCCCACAATATCGGTTTCGAAGGATGCGGGCGGAAACACGGCCAGCATGATTGTTTCCACCAAGTCGCAGTTGCACTCCAGCTGGTCGAGGTCGGTGATGGACCCACGCGCCCAGTCGGCGGCGGCTACCTGCGCCCCTACCGAGCGAGAGAGCAGGGCAATGCCCTCGTTGGCCGACGCCTCACCGGCTTTCCAGTAGGCAATAAGGGGCTCCAGACTGAGCGAGGTGCGGAAGGGGAAACCCACGACGGCAGCGGCCGGAACGGGCACCGCCGCTACAGGCGCGGGCGTGGTTGTAACAGAGTCAGAGGTGGCAGCAGGAGCAGATTCGGAGCGCATAGGGAGCAGAAAGGCAAGCCGGCGGCCGCAGTGGCAACGGCCGGATAGGAAGCTATACGAAACGGCACCCCGGCCGGACGTGCCCGAGCGGGCGAAGGGCTGGACGCTACCGCTTTATTTCCACTGATATCAGCGCGTTGTTGCCAGCCACGTCGGTTCGGTCGAGGGGCGTTGTGTTGCCGTTGAGGTATACCAGCTTGCGGTTGTTTTCGAAGCAAGTGCAGCAGCCCTCGGCCCGGAAATCGGTGTTCAGCTGCACGCTGTCGATGGTGAGGCGGAACGTGGGCGTGGCGCGGCGGGCAGGCGCCAGGTACAGCTGGTACGAGTAAGCATCGAGCTTGCGGTTGCCGGCCTGGGCGAAGGGTGTGGTATTATTGATGATGACGGGCTGCGAAAACCGGGCTATTGAGCGCACTAGCTGCACAGTATCGGCGAGGGGCCGTTGGGTGGTATCAAGCGGCACCCGCACTAGGTATACCGTGTCTACCTCGCTGGCCCGGAAGCCGGTGGGGTTGGTGCCCGTAATGTCGGCGCTGAACTCCAGGCCCACGGCATCGGCGAAGGCATCGTCGCACTCGCAGGCCGTCGAGCCGCAGCAGGCCGCCAGGGCCGTAGCCATAATCAAAAGCGAAAACCAGGTAACAAAAGAGCGCAGCATAGGCCGTAAAGATACGCGGCGGGCCGCAAGGGTTGCGCGCCGGATTTCTACGGAGTCAACGCCCGCACCCGCGCCTGTCGTGCCGGGCGCACGTATTTTTTCTGCAAAGATTTCAGGTACGCCACCGAAGCGTCCGAAAATGTTGGGGGCCGCGTTTTATCGCGCCGGGCCGCCTGCTGGTAAAGCAGGAAAAAGGCCATCGGGTCGTCGGAGGAGGCCAATAGCTGGGGGCGCAGACCGTTGCGCTCAATGGTGCGGGCCATAAAAAAGCCCGGCAGGTGCCCGGTGCTGCTGTTGTACAGGCGGCGGTAGTAGCGCAGCTCGGGCCGCGGCGCAGTGGGCCGGGCGGCGGTAGCCTGCATCACCGAGTCGAGCTTATGCAGCACGGCCGGAGCAGAGGCTAGCAGCCACTCCTCAATCCCTTCGGGGTCGGCGGGCGAGCGGAGCAGCACGCTCTTGTCGATCAGGTCGGCCAGGCCCTCGTTCAGGGTCATGTTCAGGGCGTATAGCAGGGGCCGGTCGAGCGAGTCGGCGAAGCTGAAATCGAGGCCGGGGCGCAGCTGGTGATGCATTTCATGGGCTTCGAGGATGCCGGCCTTGGGCTTGTCCCAGTCAACGGCCGATTTAAGGCTGAACACGATACCCTCCTGCTCCGAAATGGCGTCGTTGCCGATGGCCACGTAGGCCAGCTGCAGGTTGACCACCGGCCGGCGGGCACGGGCCGGCAGGTACTCGTAGGCCAGCTCGTACATCAGGTCGAGGTAGCCGGGCTGCTGGGCCGTTTCGCGCAGGTAGGCCCGGAACTCGGGCTCGCGCTGGCGGTACTGTTCGTTGAGCACATAATACCAGGAGTTGGCCTTCAGGCGAGCCTGGCGCAACGAGTCGAGGCTGGGACGGTAGATGACCTCAATGGCGCGGCGGTAGCTTTTCAGGTCTTTCTCGCTGAACACGCTGGCAATGTAGCGTTGGTTGGCGGGCACGGCCACAAAGGCGTTCCACATGGCGTCGGTAAGCGGCTGGTCGCGCCGTAAAGCGTCGGTCATCTCCCAGTACCGCTCGGCGGCTTCCACGTTCACGGTTTGGGCGGCTGCCGGCCGGGCCAGCAGCGCCAGCAGGGGTAGGAGTAGCAGGTAGAGTGGTTTCATAGGATGTTAAAGGGCGCGGAAATTCGGGTGTAAAGTAGTGATTAGCGGGGAGCCCAGAACGACGTAGGGGCGGGGCTTGCCCCCGCCCGCCGCCAGACGATTGTCGTTGAAGCGGTGTGAACGGCGGGCGGGGGCAAGCCCTGCCCCTACAGCGCCCGGACTACTTAGCTTTCCTATTCCCTAGTTTTGCGTGCCTATGCTCTCTATTCTATTTCGCTGCCTGGCCCTAGTGCTCGGCGGCACCCTGTTGCCCCTGGCGCTGGCCGCCCAAACCACTGCCGCACCGGCCGCGCTGCCGGCTCCCAACCTCGGCTGGCTCGATGAGCAGCTGCGGACTTCGGCCGTGCTACGCCAGCACCAAGTGGGCCTGAGCCTGGCCGACGCCACTACCGGCCAGCCGCTGTTTGGCTATCAGGACAGCCGCTACTTCACGCCGGCCAGCACCACCAAGCTGCTCACGCTCTACGCCGGCCTCACGCTGCTGGCCTCCGACTCGCTGCCCGGCCTGCGCTACGTGCAGCGGGGCCCCGATACGCTGCTGTTCTGGGGTACCGGCGACCCCATGCTGCTGCACGGCGACGTACCGGCCCGCCGCGTCTTCGACTTCCTCAAAAGCCGGCCCGAAAAAGTGCTGCTCTACGCCCAGGTGCCCACGCCGCCCGTTTTCGGCCCCGGCTGGAGCTGGGACGATTATGGCTACTACTTCCAGCCCGAGCGAAGCCCAATGCCCATTTATGGCAACACCGTGCGCTTCTATGGCCGGCCGGCGCCGACTGCGCCCCGGGTGCTGCCGCGCTTTTTTCGGCCCCTCACGGCCCCCGCGCCCGGCACCCGCCCCAACCCCGCCAACGACCACGTGCAGCGGCAACCCGAAGAAAACCGCTTTTTCGTGTTCCCATCGGCCAAGGCCTGGGTGGATGAGGTGCCGTTCCGGACCAGCTCCGCTTTGCTGCTCCAGCTGCTGCAGGACACGCTGCGCCGCCCGGTGCTGGCGGCCGGCCCGCTACGCCTGCGGGCTGCCGACTCGGTGCGCATTTTGCGCACGCTGCCGCCCGATTCGCTCTACCGCCGCATGCTGCGGGTGTCCGACAACTTCCTGGCCGAGCAGCTGCTGCTGATTTGCGCCGCCACGCTCGCGCCCGATTCGCTGAGCCCGGCCCGCGTTATCCGCACCATGCAGCAGAACTATCTGCGTACCCTGCCCGACCAGCCCCAGTGGGTGGACGGCTCAGGGCTTTCGCGGCTCAATCTGTTCACGCCCCGCTTCCTCACGGCGCTGCTCGTGCGCCTGCACCAGCAGGTACCCGAGCCGCGGCTGCTGAGCCTGCTGGCGGCCGGCGGGGGGCAGGGCACGCTGCGGCGGGGCTATCTGGGCGGCAAAACCGGGCCCTGGCTCTGGGGTAAAACCGGCACGCTCACCAACAACCACAATCTGGCCGGCTACCTGCGCACCCGGTCGGGCCGGCTGGTGGCCTTCAGCTTTTTCAACAACAACTACGTGCGGCCCACCAGCGAAATCCGCCGCGAGATGGAGCGCCTGCTGACGTTGGTGCGGGAGGGGCTATAGTGATGTGCCCGCGGCACGTTTGCGGTGCTGATGGGCAAATAGCTTTCCCGCAGAGGTGCGCAGAGGTGCGCAGAGGTGCGCAGAGGTGCGCAGAGGGTTGCGCGGAGTAACGCAGAGCCGTTCTGTTAGATCTAAGGAGCCGCAACTTATGCTGCTTTGGCCGCTTCGTAACTGTTAGCCGTTGGCGCTACTTGAGCAGTTGAGCCAGCGTGGTTTGCAGCTCGGCACCCCGCAGGTTGGTGGCCACAATGATGCCCTGGGGGTCAATCAGGAAGTTTTGGGGGATGGCCTGGATGTGGTAGCGTTTGACCGCTTCATTTTCCCCACCGCGCGGGTTTGCTACCTGGGTCCAGGGCAGTTGGTCGTCGGCAATGGCTTTGAGCCAATTGGCGCGGGCCTTGGCCTCATCGAGTGATACGCCCAGCACCGTGAAGTTACGGCCCTTGTAGGTATTGTAGGCTTTTATCACGTTGGGGTTTTCCTCGCGGCATGGGCCGCACCAGTTGGCCCAGAAATCAATCAGCACGTACTGGCCGCGCAGGCTGCTCAGGGCCACGGCCTTGCCCTCGGGCGTAGGTAGCGTAAAATCGGGGGCCACGGCGCCCACCGACACGGTTTTGAGGATGGCCAGTTCGGCGGCGTAGCGCTGGCCGGCGGGGCTACCTTGCACGGCAGGCGCCAGTAGGGCAAACAGCGGCGCTACTTTGGTGTAGTCGGGCACGGGCAAACCCATTTCCTTCACCAAATCCAGGCTCACTACCGAACTGGGGTGGGTGCCGATGAAGGCCGCGTATTGCTGGCTGATTATTTGTCTAAGGGCCTCGTTCTGCTCGTCGCTCTGCTGCATGAACTCGGGGGTGCGTTGCTCTTTGGGCGTGGCCCGGTAAGCCGCATAGAGGGCCTCGAACTGGCTCTGAATGGGTTTTGTTAGCGCCTGCAGCTGCCGGTAGTCGTTATTGAGCGGGGTGCCCGTTACGGTGGCGCGGCCCAGCGAATCGGGGCTCTGGAGGTTGATGGTGCCTTTTTCGAGGTACAAAACAACGTTGTCGGCCTGGCCCGTACGCAGGCGGTAGCGGTTGCCGTTGTTGAGCAGCTGCAACGTAACCTGCGCGGGTTCGGCTACGGTGCCTTTGAGCACAAACGCGCCGTTTTTCACCTCCGCTGAGTCGAGGTAACCCTTCTCTCTGTCATACAGAAACACCTTGGAACGGGCAGCTATTTTGCCTAACTGGCCTTTGATGGTGAATTGGGCAGGAGCTTGGGCCTGCCCCAGCAGCGGGGCGGCGGCCAGCAGCAGCAGTGGTAGTAACGTCTTTTTCATGAGTATAGAATAAGGAGCGGCAAGGAGAAACCGCGCTTAATATCCGCAGAATTTTGTGGCCGCCGCTACGCTCGTTCATCCACCACAACCACCGCCAGCCGTACCAACAAAACGAGTGCTTCGGCGCCCCGCAACCGTCTGCAAAATTTGTGCAATCCGCGCCAATCCACGATTAATACAGCACCCGAAACTTAATCGTGTGCTCGATTTCGCGCAGCTTTTCAATCAGGGCGGGCTCGTACTGCTTGTCCACGTCGGTAATCACGTAGCCGATGTGCTCGTTGGTTTTCAGGTACTGGCCCAGAATATTGACCGAATGGGCGGCCAGCACCTGGTTGATTTGGGCCAGCACGCCGGGCACGTTGTGGTGGATGTGCATGAGCCGGTGGGCGGCCTGCTCGGGCAGCTGGATGTTGGGGAAATTGACGCTCTGCTGGGTGTTGCCGGTGTTGATGTACTGCATCAGCCGCTCGGGCACAAACTCGGCAATGTTGCGCTGCGCCTCGGCCGTGGAGCCGCCAATGTGGGGCGTGAGCAGCACGTTGGGCAGGCCGCGCAGCTCGCTCTCAAACGGCTCGTCGTTGGTTTTGGGCTCGTACGGAAACACGTCGACGGCGGCCCCGTCCAGGTGGCCCGAGCGCAGGGCCGCGGCCAGGGCCGGCACATCGACTACCGGGCCGCGGGCGTTGTTGAGAAACAGGGCGCCCGGCTTCATGCGGGCAAATTCTTCGGCCCCGAACAGGTTGGTGTTCTCGGGACGGCCGTCTACGTGCAGCGTCACGATGTCGGCCTGGGCCAGCAGCTCGGCCAGGGTGCGGCAGCGGGTGGCGTTGCCCAGCTGCAGCTTCTCGGCAATATCGAAGTAGAATACCTGCAGCCCGATTGCTTCAGCCACCACCGACAGCTGCGAGCCGATGTTGCCGTAGCCCACGATGCCCAGCTTCTTGCCCCGCACCTCAAAGGCCCCCCCCGCCGACTTATCCCACTTGCCGGCGTGCATCAGGGCATTCTTTTCGGGCACGCGGCGGGCCAGCAGCAGGATTTCGCCCAGCGCCAGCTCCACCACCGAGCGGGTGTTGCTGAAGGGCGCGTTGAACACGGCTACGCCCTTTTTCAGGCACTCGGTCAGGTCAATCTGGTTGGTGCCGATGCAGAACGCACCGATGCCGATGAGGCGGTTGGCGGCTTCGAGCACCCGGGCCGTTACTTGGGTTTTGCTGCGGATGCCGAGCAGGCTCACGCCCTCAATTCGCTCCACCAATTCGTCCTCGTCGAGGCCGCCGGGCACCAGCTCCACTTGGTAGCCCTCCTGGCGCAGCAGCTCGGCGGCGCGCGGGTCGGGATTTTCGAGCAGCAGGACTTTGATGCGGTTTTTGGGGTAGCTCAGGCTCATGGGTAGCTTGTTCTGGTAGAGAAATTCGTCGAAGGAAGGCAGTACTTTATCGGCCTGGGCCACCACGGCGGGGCGGGCCACGTTTTCGGTGAAGGCGTAGAAGCGGTCGGCCAGGCCGGCCTCGCGCATCTGGTAATCAGTGTAGCCGTCGCCGAGCACGTACACCGGCCCCGTGAGGTGCAGGCGGCGCAGCTGCTCAATTTTGCCCCCGTCGCGGCTCAGCACATTGTCGGGGTCGAAGCCGGTAATATGGTCGTCCTTGTCAAACGTGAACGTGTTGGCCAGCACGAACTCGGGCGCAATGCCAAACTCGCCCACCACCGGCTCAATAAACTCGCGGAAGCCGCTGCTCACGATGTACACCCGGCCCGGAAACTGCTCGAAGAAGCTGCGGTTGCGCCGGATGCTCTCCGACACCTTCCCTTGCAGCCGCTCCACCAGCAGCGGCAGATGCTCGCGCCGGGCCGGAAGCAGCGCCAGCCGCTGCTTCAACGACTCGGCAAAACCCAGCTCGCCGCTCATGCCCCGGTCCGTCAGCGCCCGAATCTGCCCCACAATTTTTTCGCGTTCGGGGCTGTTTTCGAGGGCAATATCGGCCAGCTCATCCAAGCCTTCTACCTGCGTAAAAGTGCTGTCGAAGTCGATGATGAGGTAGGGTAGGGGCGTAGGTTGGTCGGGCATATCGGGTGGCAAGGTAGGGTGCGGCGGCGCAACGGGGACAGTTAGGAGCAACTTATATTGATTGGCCGTGGAAATCAGCAGTTGTCAGTTACCGTGCAACCCAACCTCTTATTCCCGGCTCCTGCTTCCGGAGGCAGCAGAAGGATGCTCGCTTCTTCACGCATTGCCAATCCCTCCCGGCTACTTATGAAACAACTGCTATTACTCATCCTTGGCCTGAGTGCTGCCACCGCCCAGGCCCAAAGCACCGAAGTTACGCTGCACGCCACCTCAGGCTATTTCAGTTATCGGGGCGCGGCGGTCAGTGGTCCTACAGTTATTACTGGGTCAGATGCGGCTACCGAATTTCCAGGCTTCACCAGCCCCCCCTACGGCAACCGTTTCACACTCTCCTACGGTGGAGCCGGGCAGGTGCAGCGCGTTACAGCTCACCAATTGGTGCTAGGGGCACAACTGGGTTATGAGTGGCTGCGCAGCCGGGTCCGGATTGATTATCTTTCTACTTCCCCATTCAGCAGCAGAGTCGTGCCCGCAACCGGCCACACCACCTTCACCAGCCGATTCATCAACACTCACCTATTCGTGGGCCGGCGCTTTGGGGTTAAGGCAGTAAGCCTCGATGCTACTTTGGGTCCCGAGTTAGGTATCCGGGGCGCAGAGCGGGAAAAGGGAGAGGCTTCTGGCGACGGTATCACTGTGCGTACCAACCAAAAAACCAGCAACGAAACCACACTGGACTTGCGGGCACGAGCTAACTTGGCGGCCTATTACCAGCGTTTCGGCCTGTCGGTGGGCTATTCCTATGGCTTACTCGATTACGAGCGCGGCTACACTGGCGGCATCAACGGCTTCTACAGCCAGATGCTACGCGTGGGATTGGCTTACCGGCTGAATTGAAAAGTTAGCGAAGCGAGCCAGTGGTAGGACCTCCTTACCCCACCCGCCGGGCCGTGCTGGTGGGTATCCAGGTGTGTTGCTGGCAGTTGGCACAGCGGGCGACGGCGGCTTCGGCCAGTTCGCGCACGTGGCCGCAGCTGGCGCAGGCGTGGGGGCCAGCGGCGGTAGCGGCGAGTTGAGCCTCAGCGAGCCGCTCGGGCCAGATGGGTAGGCCGGGCCGCACGGCCTCATCTTCAAAGTAATACACGCTGAACTCGCCGGTGGCCTCCACATAAACCCGGCGCACCTGGCCGAGGTGCTCCACCTGCTGCTGCCGTAGCTCGCCGAACAGCTCTTTCAGGGTCAGGTTCTGCTTTTTGAAGTTCTGGTGGCTGATGACGCCTTCCTCCAGCAGCAGAATCGGCTCGCCCTCCAGCCAGTCGGAGAAGCCTGGGTACCACTCGGTGAGGCGGTTGAAGAGCACGTAGAGGCCCGTCACCATCCCGAACACGACTGCCGTGGGCAGCAGGGGCGTATCGTTGTAGAGCATGGCGTCGCCGGCGGCCGAGCCCAGGCCCAGGATAATGCTGAGCTCGAAAATAGACAGCTGCCGCACTCCGCGCCGCCCCATCACCCGCAGTGCCCCCAGAATCAGCAGGTACATTACGCCGCAGCGGAAGGCAATTTCGAGCAGGAAAACCCATGTGGTATTGTCGGCCCACAGAACGCGGTGCCAGTCGAACGGTATTACGGGCGGTTGATCCATCTGGCTGGAGCTTGGTGCATAGTGGTTGGTGGTTGATTGGCCGGAAAGAATCTTACTGGTAGCTAGCCCAAGTTTCGGAGGGCGACGTAGGGGCGGGGCTTGTCCCCGCCCGCCGCTCACGCCGTTTCAACGATAGTCGTTCAACGAGAATCGTTCAACGGCGGGCGGGGACAAGCCCCGCCCCTACATTGCCCTCCGCAGCCTGGGTTAACTACTCGCTTGGCTCAGCTGGTGTATATCGGCATCGGTTAACTCCAGCTGCATGGCTTTCGTCAGCTCTTCAACCTGCCGAATGCTGGTGGCCGAGGCAATGGGGGCGGTGAGGCCGGGGCGGGCCATAATCCAGGCCAAGGCCACCTGGGCGGGCGAGGCACCGGGGTGGCGGGCTACCACGGCGTCCAGCGCATCCAGAATCCGCAGGCCTCGCTCGTTGAGGTATTTAGGGCCGATGCTGCTGCCGCGCACGCTTTTGGCCAGGTCTTTTTCGGAGCGGTACTTGCCCGTCAGGAAGCCCGAAGCCAGCCCAAAGTAGGGGATAATGCCCAGGCCGTACTCCTGGCAAAGCGGCAGTAGCTCCTTTTCGAGGCCCTCGCGCTGGTAGAGGTTATACTCGGGCTGGAAGGTTTCGTAGCGCGGCAGGCCCTGGGTTTCGCTGGCCTGCAAAGCCGCCCGCAGCCGTCCGGCCCCGAAGTTGCTGGCCCCGATGGCGCGCACCTTGCCCTCCTGTATCAGCTCGGCGTAGGCTTCCAACGGCTCGGTTACGGCGCGCTCCTCATCATCCTGGTGCGACTGGTACAGGTCGATATAATCGGTTTTCAGCCGGCCCAGCGACTCTTCGACAGCCGTTTTGATGTATGCTTTGCCCAAGCCCTGGCGGCCGTCGCCCATCTGCATGCCCACCTTCGAGAAGATGAGCACGTCGTCGCGGCGGCTGCGCTGCTGGAGCCACTTGCCGATAATGGCTTCCGATTCGCCACCCTCGTGCCCCGGCACCCACGCCGAGTACATGTTGGCCGTGTCGATTGCGTTGCCGCCGCCAGCCACAAAGGCGTCGAGCACCCGGAAAGAAGTGGCCTCGTCGGCGGTCCAGCCGAATACGTTGCCGCCCAGCACGAGCGGCGCGGTGCGCAGGCCCGAGCGGCCCAGTTCGCGGTGTTGCATAGGGAGAAGTAAGTAGTCGAGGAGTTGAGAAGGTAGAACCTGGGAACTGCCGGCGTAGGCTTTCATTGGGCGCAGAGCGTATTTTTGGGCATACCAACCTTGCCGGTTCATGCGTCAAACGTATCTGCTGCTGTTTTTTATAGGGCTGCTGCTGTCAGCGGCCTGCACCCGTGTGCCCGCCGTTGCGCCCGTAGTCGAGCATGATTTCGGGCCGCTGTTCCGGGCGCAGGGCCTGGAGGGCTCGTTGCTGTTCTACGACGAAGCGGCCGGACAGTTTGTGGCCTACAACACCGTCCGCTGCCGCCAGGGCTTTCTGCCGGCTTCCACCTTCAAGATTCCCAACACCTTGGTTGCCCTGCAAACCGGCGCCCTGCGCGACACAGCCGACATCTGCCCCTGGGACGGAACGGTGCGTAGCATTGCCGCCTGGAACCAGGATATGCCCTTCGCCCGGGCCCTGCGCGTGTCGGCCGTGCCGTGCTACCAGCAGCTGGCCCGCCGCTTGGGCGTAGCCGCCTACCAGCAGTGGTTGCCGAAGCTGGGTTACCCCGGTATGGTAATTACGCCCGCCACGCTCGACACCTTCTGGCTCGATGGCGACTCGCGCATCAGCCAGTTCGGGCAAATAAGCTTTCTGCGCCGCCTGCAGGCCGAAACGCTGCCCATCGAGAAGCGCCACCAACAAGCCGTGAAGCAGCTGCTCATCCTCAAAAAAATGCCCGCCGCCACGCTCTACGGCAAAACCGGCTGGCGCTTCCGCTCGGCCCGCAACCCAGACAACGGCTGGCTGGTCGGCTGGCTGGCCCGCGCCGACGGCCGCCATATCTTCTTCGCCCTCAACGCCGAACCCCTGGGTGGCCAGCCCGCCAACGCCCGCTTCGGTCGCGCCCGCCAGCTTATCGTGGAGGCAGCCTTGACAGAGATAGTGAAGTGATGCAGGGAGTTGGCACGACGTAGGGGCGGGGCTTGTCCCCGCCCGCCGTTGAACGACACGTGCGCCGCTGATTGCAACGATTTCGTTTAACGGCGGGCGGGGACAAGCCCCGCCCCTACACCGACCTCCTCAACTTGTGTTGCCTAAAGGCGAGCATAAACCGGCTGGTCATCACCCCGCCACCTTCTCCAGCACCCGCCAGCCGTGGCCGGATACGGCCAACTCGTCATCGGCCCGGAACATGAGCTGCTCGTCGCTGAACACGTCGCGCCAAGTGTCGGCGGTGGTTTCGGGTAGGGGTAGGGCTGCCGGTTCGGGGCCCGCGTTGATGACGCAGAGCACGGCCGCGCCCTGTTTTTCGCGCACGAAGCCGTAGAGGCCGGCCAGGCCGGGTAGGCGGGTAAACTGGCTGGCCGGGTCGCCGTTGCGTAGCGCCGGATGGCGGCGCTTGAGCTGCAGCAGGCAGGTATAGAAGTCCTGAAGAGGGTAGCCCTGCCAGCTGATCGGGTCCTTGTCGAAAAAGGCCAGGCGCTTATCCAGCCCGGCTTCCTGGCCCGAATACACCAACGGCATACCCGGCAGCAGCACCGTGAGCACAGCGAATGGCTGCGCCAGTGCGCCCAGCCGCTCGTACTCGGTACCATCCCAGCTGTTCACGTCGTGGTTGCTGGTGAAATTCATCAGGTACACCTGCGGCGGGTACTTGGCCCGTTCGGCGGCGCGGTACTCGTCAATGGCGGCCAGCGGGGCCCGGCGGGCCGCAATACTGTCGAACAGGTAGTGCAGGCGCAAACCAAACGTCATATCGAAGGCCTGTTCCAGCAGGTGCGTGTCGGGGTTGAACTCCTCCCAGCTCAGGCCGCCCGAGGGGTATAGCTCGTCCCACTCGGCCAGCATAAACACGGGCTTGATGGCCTCCAGCGCCGGCCGTGCCTCGTCCCAGAAATCGGTAGGCACCAGCGCGGCCACGTCGCAGCGGTAGCCGTCGATGCCCACTTCGCGCACCCAGTAGCACAGCGCTTCGGTCATGTAGTGGCGCAGGCCGGGCTGGCCGTAGTCGAGGGCCACTACGTCGTGCCAGTCGGCTACCGGCGGCACCAGCTGGCCCTGGGCGTCGTGCTGGTACCATTCGGGGTGCTCGTGCACCAGCGGGTTGTCCCAGCTGGTGTGGTTGGCCACCCAGTCGAGCAGCACGCGCAAGCCCAGGCGGTGGGCCTCGGCCACCAGCGCCTGCAAATCGGCCAGCGTCCCAAATTCCGGGTTCACCCCCAGGTAGTCGCGCACGGCGTACTGGCTGCCCAGCGTGCCCTTGCGCCCCTGCTCGCCAATCGGATGAACCGGCATCAGCCAGATGACGCTGATACCCATTCCGGCCAGCCGGGGCAGGTGCTCCATAAACGCCCGAAACGTGCCCTCGGGCGTGTACTGGCGAATATTGACTTCGTACATGGTGGCGGCGGCGGCCCACTCGGGATGCCGCACCTGAAACAGGTGAGCGTCGGGGTGGATGAGGGAAGAGCGTTCAGGCATAGAGCGAATAGATGAAGGCCAGCGGACGTGCCGCCGGAAGCGGGCCGGACTGTCCCGGTACTTACTGTCGAGACTGCCTAACAGTCGGCAACTGTGGGCCGCAGGCTGCATTGCCTGTCGGTTCGGAAACTACGAAGCCGACTGGCAACATAGATTTCCGGACCCGCTCCAACCTGTCGCATTACCAGCAGTCAACCGGCTGTTTAGCTGAACGTCCGCCCGCGCTAACCCGGGTCGGGCAGGCGCTCATACACGTGGTAGCCGTGGGCTGGTAGCACCACTTTCGAGCCGGAGCCCAGCCGTTGTACCTGCCCGCTGAAGAGCTCCCGATAAGTGCCCGGCCCAAGACCACGTAGCGTCAGGGTGCGCGGCTGCCGGTCGAAGTTGACTACCGTGAGCACGGCTTGCTGCTGGCGGCGGCGCACAAAGCCGTACACCCTTGGGCTGCCACTGACCGCCAGCGCCTCAAACTCAGCGCATGGGTCGCCGTTGGCCAGGGCTGAGTTCCGTTTCTTAAGCAGCAGCAGTTTCGTGTAAAAATCCTGGAGCGGGTAACCGTTCCACTGAATCGGGTCTTTCTCGAAGAAATCAAGCCGCTTTTTCAGGGCCGCCTCCTGGCCCGAGTACACCATCGGAATGCCCGGTAACATGGCCGCCAGCACGGCTTGCGGCAGGGCATCGAGCCCCAGCCGCTCATACTCGGTGCCGCTCCAGCTGTTGATATCGTGGCTGCTGGTGAAATTCATCAGATACACGCCGGCCGGATACTTCGCCCGCTCGGCCGCCAGGTAGGTATCAATGGCGCTGGTGGGCTGCTGACGCAGGGCAATGCTGTCGAGCAAATAGCGCAGGCGCAGGGCATACGTGGCGTCGAAGGCTTTCTCGAGCAGGTGGCTGTTGGGGTCGAATTCGCCCGGTTTCAGGAAGGGTGGGTCGTGCAGCTCGTCCCATTCGGCCAGCATAAACACGGGCTTGATCTGCGTGAGGGCGGCGCGGGTATCGTTCCAGAAATCGGTGGGCATCAGCCCGGCCACATCGCAGCGGAAACCATCCACATTGGCCTCGCGCACCCAGTAGGCCATGCTTTCGGTCATGTAGCGGCGCAATTCGGGCTTGGTGTAGTCAAGGTCGATGACGTCCTGCCAATCGGCCACCGGGGGCTGGAAACGGCCGAGCGAGTCGCGTGTAAACCAATCGGGATGCTGACGGGCCAGCTCGCTGTCCCAGCTGGTATGGTTGGCCACCCAGTCGAGAATGACGTGCATACCGCGCTGGTGGGCGGCGGCCACGAGGTGGCGCAAATCTTCCAGCGTGCCCATTTCGGGGTTCGCGGCCCGGTAGTCGCGCACCGAGTAGTAGCTGCCGAGGCTGCCCTTGCGTTTTTCCTGCCCGATCGGGGTAATGGGCATCAGCCACAGAATGCCCACGCCCATGCTGTCGAGGCGGGGCAAATGGGCCTCAAACGCCCGCAACGTGCCCTCGGGTGTGTATTGGCGGATATTGACTTCGTAGATGCTGGCGTTAGCGGCCCAGGCCGGGTGGCGTACCACAAACGGGGCTGGTGGAGCCGCGCAGTTGGCGGCCGGCGTATCGACGGAGTTGTTCTGGCAGGTGGTTAGTAGCAAGGCCAACCCAAGGGAGAGCCAAGGTGCAAAGCAAGGTGCAAAGCGGGAGGAAAACATGGCTCAACTTACGCAGTTTTTGTCCTGCGTGCCAGCACCCGTTATGTAACTGCCCGCCACCGTGGCCACCGAAATGTCCTTATCCAACGATTCAGGGGCTCCTCCACTAAGTAGTGCAGCCCAATAGCCGCCACGATCAGCAGCAGGAAAACCAGCAGCGGCTGGGTGGTGATAAAACGTGTAACGATATCGTGCGGAACACCCATGTGGATGAGGTAAAAGACATAGGAGCTACGCCCCAGTACCTGCATCGTTTGGCCACCGAGCAGCCTGCGTAGTGCGGTTTGCTCGGTTAGCAGCCCGGCAAACCATAGCGCAATAGCCACCGGCAGCACTATGTTATTAATGATAATGCCCACCGGATGCTCTTGGCCGAAAGTATATGTACCCCTGATTACATTCAGCAGTAAGATAACGGCTCCGAAAGCCAGCAGGCCGGCAACCGTCCGGCGGCTGCTTGCTTTGGGTTGCAGCCACCCCTGCCGAAACCATAGGGCCAACTGAATGCCCACGAAAAATTCGGTAGCCCGGCCGAAAAAGGTGAATAGCAGCATGAAGCGCAGATTGCCGAACAGCCCGTACAGCTTCATCGGCCCGCACAGCACCACCAGCACTGCGCCTAGCCCCAACAACCCTAGCGGCACCAACCATAACCCCCGGGGCCGCCACCGGAGCAGCAGGAAGATAAGCGGCGCACTCAGGTAAAAACACTCTTCCACCGTTAGGGTCCAGCCCTGCGCCACTCCCGAGTACACAAACGCCTCAAAGAAGCCGCGCAGAAACGTAATATTTAGCAGCCAGAGTTTCCAGAAAAACTCACCGGTCTGGTACCATAAACTTGCGAAGGCGAGGGCTGTGAGCAGGAAGTACATTGGGTAGATGCGGGCCACTCGATTGCGTAGGTAGCCGCCCCACCAGCTGGTGGTCATTTGTTCAGTGCCAGCGTAGCGCAGCGTGATGAGGAACCCACTGAGCACGAAAAATACTGGTACCCCCACGTGAAATTCCCGCACTACTTTCTCCAATTCTCCTTCCACTCCGGAGCCCGCCCGAAACGGATTGAAGTGGTGCAGATAT
>NZ_JABKAU010000059.1 GCF_013377885.1 Hymenobacter lapidiphilus | reverse complement strand
TGTGTTCTCGTAGCTACGGGAAGGGTAAGTTTTTATGCTGCTATAAGCTTGAGCATGCACCTATGAACAGCGGAAGTTGCAGGGCTGTAACTGGCTATTAGCTAGTTTATTGAATTTCATGCAACAGGCTGCCAATACCTTCTTTTCTGCCTGCTAATCGGGGAATAGTAGCTATTTGTTTGCCCCGTCTGACGACACGATTGAGTCGCTCAAAACGGCGCTGTTAGAGGCGAAGTGCAATTTGTCAGTAGGCGTCTGTACCTACCGTTGGTAGACCTTGCCCAGCTGCTGTTTAGCTTTATATGCCCGCCCAAATAAGTACTCCCTTATATTGGAAATACTCTAAATAATTCTCTGCTAACAAAGTTACTAGGTTTGGTTTATATGGTTTTGCAATGATCTGTTATTCAGTATTTAAACTTAAGTGTTGTTAACTAGGGATAGAGGCATTCGTCTTTGGCAAAGGGTAGCTTCAGTATGCTTATAGCTACATATTAATAACGATGAATATAGTATAGAAACTCAGTAGCAATGTTACCCTTACTTGCTAATGAAGTTGTCGGTGACAAGAGGCCATAAAGTGCTACTTGCAATTGGCCTGGCACCACTAATGAACTTAGCGAAGCCAGGCCAGCTCCGGTTGAGTACGGCGAAAGAAGTAGTCAGCCGGAAAACGTCAATGTCTAGCCCTATTTCAACTCCGTAATCTGTCCCGACGAGGTACTTGGTAGCGTTAGGTTCTGTTGATAGTTGTAAACTCCTTCGGTGGCGACACGCTCAGCTGCTGAGCCAGGTGGCTGGTTTACATTCGTTACATGGCCTTGGCGACGGACCTGGAACAGAACGCGGAAAGGAGGTAATGTTGGATTTGCCCGGTTTGGGTCTGGTGCGTACCTTTGGGGCATGAAAAATCTTCGTCTGCTCGTTTTCCTCGCCGCTGGCGCTTCGCTGATTCTGTCGTCCTGCACCCAGGCTCCCGACCCGGAAAAGGATCCTAATGCGGATGCCGCCTATAAGCGTAGCCACCGGCCACAAGAGTACCGCGAGGCGCAGCGGAGCAACGTCAATTACTAATACTCCTTCCGCTACGGAAATCAGACTAAACGAAAAGCCCCGCCGGCAGCTGCCGGCGGGGCTTTTGTGCTTATGCTGTTAAGCTCTGCCAGGCCTATGCCTGAACAGCTACCAGCGCCGCTGCCGGCACTAGGCTGGGCAGTTCAATAGTGGCCAGCAACTCGGTTTCCAGCAGCCCAGCCCAAGTACGTAGATAGAGCACCACGTCGTCGCGCTGGTTATGGCGCAGGGCGTTGCGGCGCTCAAACGGAATATCGGCTCGGATAGCAGGGTCGGAAAGGCGCTCCAGGTGTGTGAGGTCGGCCCGGCTGAAGCCCAGGGCCAGCATCTCATCAATGGTTTCATCAATGGGCAGGCCACTAGTGGGGCAGTAGTCGAGCAGCTGCCGCTCCCAGTCGCCGTAGCGCTGCATGGCCCGGGTATGGATTTCGGCTTTGGTAAGACGGGTGACAGTCTGGGCCAAGTGGCCGCAGTTGCAACTGCCCATGTGTCCCCACTGGTAGGGGGCCTGGGTCGCAAGGCGCTGAGCCGTATCGCGCAGTGCCTGAATAACGGGAAGGGTTCGTTGTGCCATAACGGAGAATAAAAAACTTGTTCCGGAGCGGGAAAAGGTACTGAAGCCCTTTGGTAAGTCAAAAAAATATCAAGCTTCATCTGACTGCCGTGCAGCCGATGTATGAAGTGCTTTTGACCTGCCAAATAGCTTCAGTATAGTAAGCTACAGGCTGCCTTTTTGTTTGCCGGCCCCGGCTAAACCTGTTCAACTGTTCCGGCCGGCTTATACGAGCCAAGCCCCATCGTTGCCCGCTAAACGGGCAACGATGGGGCTTGGTGTTGGGAGCTACGCTACTGCCGGACCAAAACTTGCCCGGTAGCAGCAAACAGGGCAATG
Source organism: Hymenobacter lapidiphilus (assembly GCF_013377885.1). Classification (GTDB taxonomy): domain Bacteria; phylum Bacteroidota; class Bacteroidia; order Cytophagales; family Hymenobacteraceae; genus Hymenobacter; species Hymenobacter lapidiphilus. The sequence continues at coordinate 14,940 of NZ_JABKAU010000059.1, read as the reverse complement.
TAACGCCTACCGGCTACCGCCCCGGCCCCGACCACTGCTACTGCTACTGCTACTGCCACCTCGCGACGAGCCGCCGCTGGCTGGGTTGCGCTGGCTTTCGCCACGGCCGGCCTGGCTGCTGGTCTGGCTGCGTGGGCTGCTTTCGCGGCCACCGCCGCTGGTGGGACGCTGGCCCTCACGACCACGGCCACCACCGCCCTGCTGGCCACCTTCGCGACCCGGTCGGGCCGGACGACCAGCCGGACCTTTAGGACGCTTGATGGGCGGCCCGCCGGTCAGCGGCACGGGCTGCACCGCCGATGTGGCGTAAGGGTGGCTCTGCACTACCGGCACCTGCCGGCGGATGAGCTTCTGGATATCCTGCAGGTAAGCGCGCTCTTCGTCTTCGCAGAAGGAGAGAGCCGTACCGTCGGCGCCGGCGCGGCCGGTGCGGCCAATGCGGTGCACGTAGGTTTCGGGCTCGTTAGGAATCTCGTAGTTGATGACGTGGGTCAGCTCATCTACGTCGATGCCGCGGGCGGCAATGTCGGTGGCGACCAGCACGCGGGTCGAGCCGGCCTTGAAGTTGGACAGGGCCCGCTGGCGGTGATTCTGCGACTTGTTACCGTGAATGGCTTCAGCCGGAATGTTGGCCTTGGCCAGCGTTTTCACCACCTTGTCGGCGCCGTGCTTGGTACGCGTGAATACCAGCACGCGGCGGATATTCTTGTCCTGAAGCACGTGCTCAAGCAGGTCGGCCTTATCGTTCTTATCGACCATGTACACGGCCTGCGTTACGGTTTCGGCAGTGCTTGAGATAGGCGTTACGGCCACCTTCACCGGGTTGGGCCGCAGAATGCTGCCGGCCAGCTCCTGAATCTGGCCGGGCATGGTGGCCGAGAAGAACAGCGTCTGGCGGCTGGCGGGCAGCTTGGGCAGGATGCGCTTGATGTCGTTGATGAAACCCATGTCGAGCATGCGGTCGGCTTCATCGAGCACGAACACCTCAATCTGGCGCAGATCCACGAAGCCCTGGCTCATTAGGTCGAGCAGGCGGCCGGGCGTGGCAATAAGCACCTCAACGCCCCGCTTGAGGATTTGTACCTGCGGGTGCTGGCCCACGCCACCAAAAATAACGGTGGAGCGCAGCTTGGGCAGGTGACGGCCGTACGATTTAAAGCTCTCCCCGATCTGGATGGCCAGCTCACGGGTAGGAGTGAGCACCAGGCACCGGATACGGCCGGGCGCGTGGCGCTCTACCTGGGCCGTCTGGTGCAGAATCTGGAGAATAGGCACGGTGAAAGCGGCTGTTTTGCCGGTGCCGGTCTGGGCGATACCCAGCAAATCGTGGCCTTCCAGCACCTGCGGAATGGCTTGCTGCTGAATAGGGGTAGGGGTAGTGTAACCTTCCTCGTGCAGGGCACGGAGGATAGGCTCAATCAGGTTGAGTTCGTCGAACGACATCTAAGGGAAAAAAGCAGCCGCCGGAAGGCGGCGAAAATGACACGGGAATATATCCGCCGGCAAAGATCGGGCTTTTTAGTTTTATAGCGCCGATAAAGGCGTATAATAGGCCTCTGATGGGCGAGCCGGCGCGGCACAGGACGTCCGGCCGCTGTGCCGGCTTGCCGCAAATAACCGGCCACCTTTTAACAACCCCCTGACTCAACGCAACTCATGCGCATTATCGACCGCCAAACGGCCTACAAGGGTCACTACAAACTCAGCCAATTACGGGTTCAGGATGGTGAGAAGGTGCTTGAGCGCGAACGGTTCGAGCCGGGTACGGCCGTGGCAGCGCTGGTGCGCCATACTGGCAGCGGGCAGTACATCCTGGCCCGGCAATACCGCATCGGGCCCGAAAAAGAGTTGGTGGAACTGGCCGCCGGTATGGTTGATGAGGGCGAGGAGCCGGCCACGGCCATCCGCCGCGAACTGCAGGAGGAACTGGGCTACGACGTGGACCAGTTGGAACAGATTGCCCGCATATTCCCTTCGCCTGGCAACAGCGCCGAAATCATCACCGTTTTTTACGCCGAAGTCAGCCGGCAATCGGGGCCCGGTGGGGGACTGGCTTCGGAGAATGAGCGGATTGAAGCAGTGGAATTTTCGGCCGACGAATTATTCACTGCCGAATTTGAAGATGCCAAAACCATCATTGCCGTGCAGTGGGCTAAGCTCAGGAAATAGTAGATACAGGTTATTCCCAAATGCATAAACCCCGTAACCATCAACGGCCACGGGGTTTATGCATTTGGGAATAACCTGTATTACTGCGCTTTAATGATGTACTCGAAGTTCTGCCGGGTCTTGGCGTCGTTGATTGTCAGGGAAACGTCCTGCTCACTGGCCACTTTAACAAATGGGATAACGCGCGTGCTCATGTACAGGTCGCGGTTCCAGAAGCGGCCCTGGCCAGCGGGCAGCTCAGGGAGGTTGAGCAGCTCTTCACCGGCTTTGTTTTTTGCCAGCAGGCTTAGGTAGCTGGGGTCAGCATTCTTGGAACCCCGCCGATACATAGTTACGGTAAGCTGCCCACCGGCCGGAAGCTGAGTCAGGCGACGCTGGTAAGTGGTATCAGCCCAACTGTTGATACGCTTAAGCTCGTTGATCTGGGCAAGCAGATCGACGTAGGGTAGGTAGGCTACGCGGGTCACGCAGGCATCTATCTCGGCTTCCTCGTCGGTGTTCTTCGTCACGTTCAACACGTAAGTGCTTTCTTCGTCTTTCTTCGGGAAAGCGTACTTTTTGCGGGGCTTGCCAGCCATGGACTGCGCCGAAGCCGCCAGCGTGCTCGACAGAATCAGCGTGATGAGAAAAAGTTTTTTCATATGGGTAAGTGCGGGGCAGATGTGTTCTGCAAATAAGCGTGTAAAGGTACGCAATAAACCTGCCGCCTTCAGCGCCTAATATGGCTGGTTGGTAAGGGCGCATCTGTTTTTTTCATGTTCTCGGTCGCTTCCTTTCTATACCGATGCAGTATGTAGGGCCGAAGCCGGGAACATCCGGTCTGGCTGCCTATTTTTGAGGCAATGAGGTGGTTCACATATATGGCCTGGGGAAAGATTTGGCTCTTGCTACTGTTGCTGGCCCCGGCCGGCCCGGTGTGGGCCCAGGGTAATACCGCCGGCCAGACCTATACCGACGCCCGCGGTGGCTACCAGCTTGGCTACCCAACGGGCTGGCAGGTAATGCCCGGCGAAAACCACCGCACCACGTTTTATGTGGGGCCCGACTGGGAAACCACGCCCGCCACGGCTTCCGTCAGCCTGCACCCGCTACCCGACGACCGGAAAAGCCTCAACCTGCTGCAGGCCGGCCAGCTCGACTCGGTGTGGCGCTACGTAACCAGCCTGCCCCGGGCGCGGGTGTACCGCCTGGAGGAGCGCGACGAAGACCGGTTCCAGGAGCTGCGCTACGAGTATGCCTACGACGACGCTACGGCCGACCGGCCACGGATGCGGGTGCTGGGCCGCCGGCTTTGGCGCGAGGGCTACGAATACCGGCTTGAGTACCGTGGCCCCGACGGGCCCGACCCGCACCGCGCCGCCGCCCGGCAGTTGCTGGCCTCGCTGCGCCTCGTGAACCCCGGCCCCCCCAGCCGCCGCCCCCCACCGCCGCCGCCCCAGGGCTGCGACGATAAGTTCTATGGCATAGCGGCCCTGCGCATCAACAACGATACCTGGGAGGATGACTGCCGCACGATTCACGAGTTTTCGACCCTCGACCCGGCCCAGCCGCCCGTCATTCATCGGCGGGTGCTGCCGTTTCAGTCGTATGCCCTGGCCAAAGGTTTTGATAATTGCCTGTACGCCGTAACCAAGGCCCCCACCAACGCCCCCGAGCGCGTGTACCGCTACAACCCCGCCACCCGCCAGGGCGAGTATACCACTTGGCAGCTGCCGGCCCAGGGCTCCGGCGGCGTCTGGATTTCGGGCGGCACCGACGACCGGGGCGACCTGTACTTCAGCACCTCCGACGGCAACCTGCTGGTGCGCGTGAATCCGGCCAGCAGCAAAGTCAGCACCGTTTGGAGCACCGACCCGCTGCGTAAGGCCCGCTACTTCGGGGCCCTGGGCTTTGCGGGGGCCGGTACCCACGCCAACTTCTGCTTCGATGCCCGCCGCACGCTCTACCAGGTGTACAGCACCGACGGCTCGCTGCTACGCATCAACATAGACACCCGCCAGCCGGCTCCCGATATCCTGCCCCTCGACGGGCTGCCCGAGCGGGGCGGCTACAGCGGTATTCTGCTGCAGAATGACGAATTCGGCAACCGCCGGCTGTTTCTGGCCGGGCCCAAGGCCATTTATCAGATTGATATGGAAACCAAGGAGGTGGCCCGGATTCGCCGGGGCGTGTACACCGACCTGGCGGGCTGCAATCTGTTTCGCAAGGTTGCGGCCGATGAGGCGCCGGCCCCCGCACTTGCGCGGGCACCGTGGCGGGGTAGGGTGCTCGATGCCCTAACGCTGCAGCCGCTGCCCCGCGCCAGCCTGCGCCTGCGCCCCGTTACGGTTTCGGCCCGCGCCGATACGGCCCTGGCCCTCACGGCCGGTGGCGCATTCACCTTTCCGGCCCGGCCCGCCAGCCTTTATGCCACTCAGCTGCGCCTGCCCGGCTACGTGCCGCTCGATACCACCTTTGCCGCCGCCGCCGGCCCCTATGCCCAGGATGTGCTGCTGCGCCCCCTCGGCGTAGGCTCGACGCTGGAGTTGGAAAACGTGCAGTTCTCGCGCGGTCAGGGCGAGCTGCTCACTACTTCATTTCCGGCCCTCGATACGCTGGCCACACTGCTTACTGCCTCACCCGGCCTCACCATCGAGCTACGCGGCCACACCGATAATGTGGGCGACCCGCAGAAAAACGTAGAGCTGAGTCAGCGCCGGGTGGCCGCCGTAAAGGCCTACCTGGTAAAGCGCGGCGTGGCCCCCGGGCGCATCAGCGGCGTGGGCCTCGGTGGGGCCGAGCCGCGGGCCAGCAACGCCCAGGAAAACACCCGCCGTCTCAACCGCCGCGTCGAGTTCCGGGTGACGGGACTGCAGTAAGGGGAGCTGAATGGCGCGCCTGGGTCAGGAATTCACCGGGCATGAAACCAAGCCAGTGTTGGCTGCCGATGTACGTTACTGTCGCGCGCCTTTCCGCGCTTTCTTCAGCCACTTGAGCGCCGCCGCTACTTTGGCATCTTGGCTCAGGTCGGTGAAGTTGTCGCCGCCCGTAATGAGTACGTCGGGGGTGAGGCTTGTTTTATAGGGCGTGCCGGTGCGGTCGGCGTCCTGCGAGCCTGCAATAGTGAGGTAGGCTCCGCCGCTGATGGGGTAGCTTTCGTTGGCGGTGGTAGCTCCGTAGGTGGGCTCGCCAAAAAAGCGGGTAGCCGGCCGGCCCTTAAGGCTGATGGCCACGATTTCGCCGGAGCTGGCTGTGCGCCCGCTCAGCAGTACGGCAATGGGCAGGTCAGTCCGGCGGGCAGGGCAGCGCTTCTCCAGGGTTGTCACCTGCATCGAGTCGACGTAGAAGTTGCCCTGGCGCAGGTACCACTGCTGTTCGGGTTTGCCATTGATATCCACGAAGCCGCCCAAAAGGCCGTCGCCGAGCAGGGGGGCAATGCCGGCCAGCATGGGCGCCATGGCCCCGCCATCGTTGAGGCGCAGGTCTATAATCCAGGCGCGGGCCTGGCCGGGGGGCAGGCGGCAGAGCGAATCCTGCACTATTCGGGCAGCGGCGCGCATTTCTTCCAGGCTCCCGCCAGCGTTGATGCCCGGTAGCTGAATGTAGCCGATGCGGCCTGGTAGCATCTTCACCAGCACCCCAGGCTTTTTCTTCAGCGCGGCCTTCACCACCTCATTGGCGTAAGCTGGCCGGGCGGGGTTGCGCCATTTGTAGGTCTTGCCCTGGTAGGTGAGCCAGCCGTGGTCGTCTTGCAACTGCTCGAACAGGAAGGGGTAGAGGGGCAGCAGGTCGCGTACGGTAGTAGCTCCCTGGGCCCGCTGATACACCGTCTGGCGCAGTTGGGGCCAACTCACGCTGTTGCGTTCCAGCGAATAGGTCTGTAGCAGCGTGAGGCTCTTATCCAGAAAGCGGGCCACCGAATCGGGTAGGGCCGTCGGAGTTGGCTGACAGTAAGCCGGCGCGCTTGCTCCGGCCAGCAAAAGGAGGATTCCCAGTTTCTTCATGGCGCGAAGATGCTGGTTTGCCGTGAATGGTTGGCTGGCTAAGAGAGCAGGCGCAATAATATTCTGCAAATTTCTGGTAGAGGCGCGAACGATGGGCACTCGCTGGTCTGGTTTCAATCAGGCTGGCCTTTTTGCTCTCATTCAGCAACCGCATCAGGCGCTCCTGATTAAATAGACAGGTATAAGCCGGCACGAAAAAAGCAGCCTTTCCCGCGCTGGTGCGGGAAAGGCTGCTTTGTCAGGGAGCTGAAATCGGGTGCCTGGGGCTATTGCCCAGTGCCGATAGTGGTGTTGCGGGAACGGCGCGGGGCGCGCTGCTCGGTTTTCTTGCGCTTGCGCCAGAACTGGAACCAGCGCTGCCGGTACCGGACGGTGCGTTTCGTGCGGGCTTTGCGGCCTCCTCCTTTATAGGTGCGGTAATTGGGCCGGTGTACGTACACTTTGCCGCGCATTTTGGCGCGGGCGGCCGGGCCGGGAGGGGCGGCAAGCGCCGGGCTGATGTCGGCCAGGCCCATCACCAGCAGCATGAAGAAGAGAAGAAAACGGGTCATAGCAAAAAGGTAAAGCCACAAAAGCCACACGAAGGTAAGCAGGGCGTTGGCAAGTATTCAGCCAAAAACGAAATCCTACGACAAAAGACTGAAATTTTAGTTCCCAGGCGTCACTTCTCATCAGAGCCCCGGGGCTCTGATGAGAAGTGACGCCTGGGAATAGCACGATGGAAAAGCAAAAGGCCCTTCAGCGGATGCTGAAGGGCCTTTGCGGTCCGGACGGGACTCGAACCCGCGACCTCCGCCGTGACAGGGCGGCATTCTAACCAACTGAACTACCGAACCGGCTATCAATTCGGGGCGGGCCATGTGCCTTTCCCTTTTGATGATGCAAATATAGAAGGTCGGGCCGAGTGTACAAACAAAAAACTGCCTTAGTAGGGTATAGCAAGCATTTTTGAATGGGTATTGCTCTGTCAGTAAAGCCAATAGAATCGAAAAAAAACCTGAAATATTTTTGGGGTAAACCCGGAGCGGGGGGCTTGCTGTGCCTCTAGTGTCCCAGCTGCGCTATTTCTTGAGCACCAGATAGCCGTAAGCTGGCAGCGCAAGCGTAGTGCCCAGCGTGAACGAGCCCCCGGTCAGCGCATAGGTCCAGGTGGTGTTGGCGAGGGTGGCCGGCAGGGGGTAAGCCTGAGTTGAATTGCGCACATTGGCTACCACAAATGCCTGCTCGGAGCCGGCCGTTTTGGTGAAGGCGCATACGTTGGCGGTGCTGTATGCGGTGGGCGTGCCTACCCGCAGGGCCGCGCTGCCGACGCGGGCCCCGAGCAGCTGCTTATAGGCACGCTTCTCAGCCAGCAGCAGCTTATGCATAAGACGAGGGAAGATGGTGGGGATTTACGGGTAGTAAATCCATTGAAACGCCATACTGAGCGGAGCCGAAGTATCTCTACCGCTTCGTTGCAGCAGTAATTTAGCGAAGCGGCCTTCATGCTTCGACTCCGCTCAGCATGAAGGCCCAAGGAGTTCCTGCTACCGAGTTGGCCGGAGGCTGATGGCCGCGCCGCCGCCGGGTGCCAGCTGCAGCGTAAGCGTGGTTTTACTGGTTACTTTCTGCTTGCGGATCTGGTAGGCCATGGGGTTCCGGTCCCAGCTGGCGCCTTCGCCATCGGCGTAGATGATGGCTTCGTACTGCCGGCCGGGAGTAAGGAAATCAAGCTTTACAACTTGCTGACGCGGGTTTTCGTCGGTGATGCTGCCCACGAACCAGTCCTCGCGGCCCTTGGCCTTGCGGGCCGTGGTGATGTACTCGCCGGGCTCGGCCAGTAGCACGCGGGTGTCGTCCCAGTCTACGGCCACATCCTTGATAAACTGGAAGGCGTCGAGATGCTGCTCGTAAGCTTCGGGCAGGTCGGCGGCCATCTGCAGGGGGCTGTACATGGTTACGTAGAGGGCCAGCTGCTTGGCTAACGTGGTATGCACCTGCCGGCCTTTGTTCTGGGCGGGGTTCCAGCTTTCGAGCATAATCCGGAAAATGCCGGGCGTATAGTCCATGGGGCCGCCCATAAGGCGGGTAAAGGGCAGAATGGTTTCGTGCTCGGGCGGATTGCCGGTGCTCCAGGCGTTGAACTCGTTGCCCCGGGCTGCCTCCGACGCCAGCCAGTTGGGGTAGGTGCGGTGCAGCCCCGTGGGGCGCACGGCCTCGTGCATGTCTACCATCAGCTCGTTCTGGCCCAGCAACGCGGCCGTGCGGTTGTAGTGGTTTACCATCCACTGCCCATCGTGGTGCTCGCCGCGCGGGATGATGCGGCCCACGTAACCGGTTTTCACGGCCGCGTAGCTATGCTCCTTCATGAAGCGGTAGGCGGCATCCTGGCGCCGCTCATAGTTGCTGACGGAGCCGGACGTTTCGTGGTGCATCATCAGCTGCACGCCCTTGGCCGCGGCGTACTGCTGCAGCTCCGGCACGTTGAAATCGGGGTAGGGCGTTACGAAGTCGAACACTTCCTCTTTCCAATTGCCGGCCCAGTCCTCCCAGCCCACGTTCCAGCCCTCCACCAGCACGCTTTGCAGGCCGTGCCGGGCGGCAAAGTCAATGTAGCGCTTCACGTTGGCGGTGTTGGCCCCGTGGCGGCCGTTGGGCTTCAGGCGGCTCCAATCGGTGCCGGCCAGCTTGATATTGCTGGTGTCGGCGTAGTTCCAGCTGGCCTTATTCACGTGCATCTCCCACCACACACCCACAAATTTTTGGGGCCTGATCCAGTCGGTAGTGGGGAACTTGGTGGGCTCGTTCAGGTTCAGAATCAGCTTGCTGGTGAGCACCTCAGCAGCTTTGTCCGACACTACAATGGTGCGCCAGGGTGTGTGCTCGGGAGCCTGCAGATAGGCCGCCGCGCCGGTGGCCGAGGGCACCAGCTGGCTGCGCAGGCCATAGGTTTGGGTTTCCACGTTCAGAAACAACGCCGGGTAGTTCACCAGGGCCGCCTCATGGATGTTCACGTACAGCCCGTCGTCCGATTTCAGCATCAGCGGCGTCTGCACCCGGTTGGCGGCGGCTTTCTGCTGGATGGCCTCAATGGGGGTGGTATTTACCTCGCTCAGGCGCGAAGTGGTGTAGGCGTACTCGTTGGAGTCGTAGTCGCCGGGTATCCAGAAGGCCTTGTGGTTGGCGGGTAGGTTGAACTCGGTCAGCTCCTGCTGCACCGTGAAGTAGCTCAGGTCTGCCTGCCGGGGCACCTCGTAACGAAAGCCCACCCCGTCGGCAAACACCCGGAACACCACGTCGAGGCGGCGGCCGGGCGGCTGGGTTTGGCGCAGGTGCACCGTGAGCTGGCGGTAATGGTTGCGGATGGTTTTTACCTCGCCCCACACCGGGTTCCAGCTGTCGTCCACCTCCCAGGTTTCGGAGTCGGTAATTTCCAGCGGCCCCTCGAAACTCGGCCCATCGACCAGGGCCAGTCCCAGCCGGGAGGTAGTAATGACGGATTTCGCGCCGTACTGCACGGCGTAGGTGGGCTGGCCATCAGGTGTCAGCGCGAACGTCAGCGTAACTTTATCAAGGCGGGCCGTGAGCGGGGTGGGTGCCGGGGCGGCGGCAGACAGGCTGGCAGGCAACAGCCAAGCAGCCCAGAGTAAGTAGCGCATACAGGAGTTTCAGGCAGCAGGAAAGAGCGAAGTGTTATAAAGCCGGCCAGGCACCCGGCCGCCACAAAGCAGGTCTGGCGTGTGCGCCTGCAAAATAATCCAGGCCCTCATCTCGAAGGTGGGCATATTGAGCATAAAGGAAGTAAAAAGCTGAAGCTGCCAGCAAGTGAATGCCGGCTGCTACGTAGTAGCCCCGGCGGTACGGCAAATAAGGCTCTCTAACGGAGTATACGCACGCTTCAGGCCACGAGCAAAAAAGCAGACAGGCAGCAGGCCTCGCATCTGCATAAATGCACAAGTTGCTTCAGGAATGCTGTAATAGAATGGCAGCAGTGTGCGGTGCCCTGGCTGACAGAGCTGCCGGAAAAAGCAAAAGGCCCTTCAGCGGATGCTGAAGGGCCTTTGCGGTCCGGACGGGACTCGAACCCGCGACCTCCGCCGTGACAGGGCGGCATTCTAACCAACTGAACTACCGAACCAGGTTGTTCTATTTCGCGGCTCAGGGAGCGTTGAAGTGGTGCAAAAGTAGCAGGCCGGTAGCAGGTGCGCAAGAGCCGCCACGAAAAAAGTGTAAAAAAGCTGCGCCGGATGGCGTGGCAGGCTGCTAGTCAGGCAGAAAGATTTTTCAGGCAGCCGGAGAAGGACAGAGGTAGCCGGAATCGGCCCCTTCGCTTACCTTTGCTATCTTCTCGTTTCCCCCTCGCACCTCCAAAACCCGCCTTTGCCGTGGCCCAGCTCCTCGATTTTGAACAACCTATTGCCGCCCTCGAAGGCAAGCTCCGCGAAATGCAGCAACTGGCTCTCGACAGCCAGGTAGATGTATCGGCCGCGGTGACGGCCCTCGAAGCCAAAATCAACGCCCTTAAAAAGGAAACCTACCAGAACCTGACCCGCTGGCAGCGCGTGCAGCTCTCGCGTCACCCCGACCGCCCCTACACCTTCGACTACATTCTGGGCATGAGCCAGAAGTTTGTGGAGCTGCACGGCGACCGAACCGTGCGCGACGACAAGGCCATGGTGGGCGGTTTCGCCGAAATTGATGGCCGCACGGTGATGCTGATTGGCCAGCAGAAGGGCCGCAATACCAAGCAGCGGCAGTTCCGCAACTTCGGTATGCCCAACCCCGAGGGCTACCGCAAGGCCCTGCGCCTGATGAAGCTGGCCGAGAAGTTCAACGTGCCGGTGGTGACGCTCATCGACACGCCCGGCGCATTTCCGGGCCTGGAGGCCGAGGAGCGGGGGCAGGGCGAGGCCATTGCCCGCAACCTGCGCGAAATGTTCCTGCTGAAGGTGCCTGTCATCTGCATCATCATCGGCGAAGGCGCTTCGGGCGGGGCCCTGGGCATTGCCATCGGCGACCGGGTGCTGATGCTGGAAAACACCTGGTACTCGGTTATTTCGCCCGAATCGTGCAGCAGCATTCTGTGGCGCTCCTGGGATTACAAGGAGCAGGCGGCCGAGGCCCTCAAGCTCACGGCCAACGACATGCTGGGCAACAAGCTGGTCGATGGCATCGTGGGCGAGCCGCTGGGTGGTGCTCACACCGACGCGCCCACCATGATTCAGACCCTGAAGGAAACCATCCTGAGCACCCTGGCTGAACTTGATGCCCTCTCGCCCGAGGACCGCATCAGCCAGCGCATCGACAAGTTCTCGGACATGGGCGTGGTGCTGGAATAGGTTTTTGCCAAGCTATTAGCTTAGAGCTGTTAGCTGGCCGCCACCGTCAATCGGAAATGCGGTCAGCTTGTTGTCAGTCGAAAAAAGCTAACTGCTATCCGCTACAAGCTAACCGCTTCAACTATGACAGTTCATACCCTCGATACCGGCTTGTTTAAATTGGATGGCGGGGCCATGTTTGGCGTCGTGCCCAAGAGTATGTGGCAGAAGCTCAACCCGGCCGACGACCACAATATGTGCACCTGGGCCCTGCGCTGCCTGCTGGTAGAGGATGCGGGCCGGCTGCTGCTCGTGGATACCGGCATCGGCGAAAAGCAGGACGAGAAGTTTCGGGGGCATTTCTACCTGCACGGCGACGATACGCTGGAAAAGTCGTTGCGCCGCCACGGCTACACTGCCGCCGATATTACCGACGTGCTGCTGACTCACCTGCACTTCGACCACTGCGGCGGGGGCGTGGTGCGCACCGCCAAAAATGCGTTGCAGCTGGCCTTCCCGAACGCCACCTATTGGAGTAACGAGGCCCACTGGAACTGGGCTACTGTGCCCAATCCGCGAGAGAAAGCCAGCTTTCTGAAGGAGAATATCCTACCCATTCAGGAGAGCGGCCAGCTACGCTTCATCGACCCGCAGGCCGGCGTACCGACCGAACTGGGCAGCCTGGCCGACCTGATTTACGTGGACGGGCATACCGAGAAGATGATGCTGCCCAAGCTGTCGTATAAAGACCGCACGCTGGTTTTCGCCGCCGACCTGCTGCCCAGTGCCCACCATGTAGGCCTGCCCTACGTGATGAGCTACGACGTGCGCCCGCTGGTAACGATGGACGAAAAGGCCCGCTTCCTGCAGCAGGCCGCCGCCGAAAACTGGGTGCTGGTGCTAGAGCACGACCACCAGACCGAGTGCATTACCGTCGAGCAAACCGAGCGCGGCATCAAAGTAGCCGAGAAGTTCCGGCTGGCGGAGCTGTAAAATGGAGGTGAGAAGTAAGACCTGAGAAGTGAAACAGCGCAGCATGCTCTGAATGACGGCCCTCTCCTCACCTCTCCCTCTTATTATCCCATGTCTGAAAAAACGTTAGGGCTGGCACTTTCCGGGGGCGGGGCGCGGGGCATTGCGCATCTGGGCGTGCTGGCAGCGCTTGATGAGCTGGCGTTGCCGGTAGGGCGGCTGGCGGGTGTATCGTCGGGGGCCATTGCGGCTACATTTTACGCCGCCGGGGTGCCGCCGCGCGAGATTATGCGGCTGCTGCAGGGCATCAGTATTCCGCGCCTGACGCGGGTGGCGCTCAGCCGCTACGGCCTGCTGCACATGGATGCGGTGGGGCGGCTGTTTGAGCAGCACCTGGGAGTGGGGGCCACGTTCGAGCAGCTGCGGCTGCCCGTTACGCTGGTAGCTACTGATATTGAGGCGGGTGAGTCGGTGCGATTTTCGAGCGGGCCGCTGGTGCCGCCGCTGCTGGCTTCGTCGGCCGTGCCCATTCTGTACCGGCCGGTGGTGTACCAGGGCCGGCAGCTGGTAGATGGCGGCCTGCTGAACAACCTGCCCGTAGAGGCGCTGCTGGAAACCGAACACCCGGGCCTGCGGGTGGTGGGCGTGCACTGCAACCCACCCAACCCGGCCGCGCAGGTCAGCAATATGCGCGGGCTGGTTGAGCGCACGCTTAACCTGGCCATTGCCGGCAACACGGTACTCAGTAAGCGGCTCTGCCACCTGCTGATTGAGCCGCCCGAACTGCGCCCGTATCGCACGATGAGCTTCGGACAGGCCACCGAAATATTTGATATCGGCTACCGCCACACCTTGGCCCGGGCACCGGAGCTCGTGGCGCTGCTCGAAAACGAGCTGCCCGGCCAACCCGGCTAAACCAACCAGACTGGTGCCCGGCCCTGAAGTCCCGGTATAATAGATGCCGCAGGCACTTCGGTGCGGCAAATCAGCTAGCTTTGAACTCTGGTAGCCCATAGGTGGCATCGCACTTTTTCGTTTCCTGTTTCCCGCTCATGGCGCGTCGTACTTCTACTTTCTGGTATCTGTTTTCGAAATTCCTGTTCTGGATTTCCGGCTGGCGTTTGGGCTCGGTGGTGCCGCCCAATATCAAGCAGGGAATGATGATTGCCGCCCCGCACACCAGCAACTGGGACTTCCTGTTTGCCCGGGCCGCGTTCTTTCTGATGGATGTTGACGTGAAAGTGACCATCAAGAAGGAGTGGACGACCATTCCGGTGCTTGGGGCGCTGGTGCGGAGCCTGGGTGGCCTGGCCGTAGACCGCAGCCGCAATAACAGCCTCGTTGATGGCATGGTGCAGCTGTTTAAGGAGCGCGAGGAACTCGTGATTCTCATTACGCCGGAAGGAACGCGCAGCTACCAGCCCAAGTGGCGCAAGGGCTTCTACCATGCCGCCGTAGGGGCTGGGGTGCCCATCATGCTCGGCTACCTCGACTATAAAAAGAAGGAAGCCGGCGCCGGCCCTGTGTTCTGGCCCACCGGCGACTACGAGAAGGACGTGGAGGAAATCAAGGCCTACTACCGTACCAAGACGGGCCGCTTCCCCGAAAAAGGCGTACGTTAGGATATCCGGCGGCCTAATCCGTCGGCAGCAACGCCCGGGCGGCCGGTACCGGCCGCCATTCATTCTCTCGTATGGAAGATATCAAAGGTTTTGTCTGGGTAATAGGGGCCATCGTCTTCTTTATCTGGCGAATGGTGCAGAAGGCTGCCGAAAAAGCCAAAGAGGCCCACGACCGGCAGCAGGCCCAACAGCCCGGCGGCGCGCCGGTGCGTCGGCCGGCCCCGTCGGCGCCGGCCGTATCGTTTGAGGAACTGCTGGCCCAGATGCAGCGTCAGAACCAGCAGCCCGCCCCGCCCGAACCCGGCCCGCCGGCCGAGCGCGACGCGGCCCAGGAGTGGGAGCAGGAGCAGCGCAACCCGGAGCCGCAAGCCAAGCCAGGCCGGCCCGCGCCGGTCCCGCGCTTCGGACGCGGCCTCGAAAAGACGGAAGTTGAGCAGTATTCTCAGGAATTGCCTGCTCGTGAAGCTCGGTCGCTCGAAGCGCCCAAGCGGGCCGCGCGGCTTGGCTCCTCTTTGCCCCGCACCAGCACCGAACACGGCAACGAGGATTTCTGGAGCCAGAAGCGAGTTGCGCCCAAACCAACCGGCCGCACTGTTAATGAGCTACTGAAAAACCCTGCCAATATCCGCGCCGCCTTCGTGCTCAGCGAAATATTGCAGCGGCGGTATTAGCGACAGAAGTCAAAACAGAAGAAGCTGTTTAGAAAGTGCCTGGAATCAGTCAGACCGTCATGCTGAGCGCAGCCGAAGCATCTCTACCGCAGTTGTATTGTAACAGTGTCGGTAGGTTAGGTCGGCAACGAAGCGGTAGAGATGCTTCGGCTGCGCTCAGCATGACGGCCTTTTGACTTTCTAAACAGCTTCGAAGAGTAAAAAGAAAGCCCGTCCAGTATTCTGG
>NZ_JABKAU010000058.1 GCF_013377885.1 Hymenobacter lapidiphilus | reverse complement strand
AAAAAAGGGGCACCCGTATGGCACCCCTTTTTTAATACGGCCGGATAGGTCGTTTTACAGCTTCTCCGCCAAAAACTTCGCCGTCGAGTTGGTGTCTTTCAGCTTGATGAATTGCTCGGGCGTGCCTTCGAACAGCAGGTGGCCGCCGTTCAGGCCGCCCTCGGGGCCGAGGTCAATCAGCCAGTCGGCGCACTTGATGATGTCCATGTTGTGCTCGATGATGAGCACCGAGTTGCCCTGCTCGACCAGCGCGTTGAGGGCCAGCATGAGCTTGTTGATGTCGTGGAAGTGCAGGCCGGTGCTGGGCTCGTCGAAGATGAACAGGATTTTATCGTTCTGCAGCGTGTTGCCCTTGGTCAGAAATGAGGCCAGCTTCACGCGTTGGGCCTCGCCGCCGCTCAGCGTGTTGGCCGATTGGCCCAGCCGGATGTAGCCCAAGCCCACATCATCGAGCGGCTTGAGACGCTCAATGATTTTGTTCTGGTCCTTGAAGAAATCCAGGCTGTCTTCGATGGTCATTTCGAGCACGTCGTTGATGCTCTGGCCCTGGAACTGCACATCGAGTACGTCCTGCTTGAACTTGCGGCCCTCGCAGGCCTCACAGGTCAGGAAGATGTCGGCCATAAACTGCATCTCGATTTTCACCTGGCCCTCGCCCTGGCACACCTCGCAGCGCCCGCCCTCCACGTTGAACGAGAAGTGCGAGGGCTTGAAGCCGCGGGCCTTAGCCAGCGGCTGGTCGGCAAACAGGCTCCGGATGGCGTCGTAGGCCTTCACGTAGGTTACCGGGTTCGAGCGGCTGCTCTTGCCAATCGGGTTTTGGTCCACGAACTCCACGTGCGTTACCTGGCCGGCCGCGCCGGTGAGGCGGTCGAACTTGCCGGTGCTTTCGCCCGCGCCGCCGCCCAGCTGCTTGAGCAGGGCCGGGGCCAGAATGCGCTTTACCAGCGTGCTTTTGCCCGAACCCGACACGCCCGTTACCACCGTCATCACGTTCAGCGGAAACTTCACGCTCACGTTCTTGAGGTTGTTCTCGCGGGCGCCCGTCAGCTCCAGAGCGTTGCGCCAGGGGCGGCGCGTTTTGGGTACGGCCACTTCGCGGCGGCCGCTCAGGTACTCGCCGGTGTAGGTGTCGGAAGTCAGCACTTCGGCGTAGGTGCCCTGGAATTGCAGGATGCCGCCGCCGCTGCCGGCCTCGGGGCCGATGTCGACAATCTGGTCGGCCTGCTCCATCATCTTGTCCTCGTGCTCCACCACAATCACGGTGTTGCCCAGCTGCTGCAACGAGCGCAACACGCCAATCAGCTGCTCGGCGTCCTTCGGGTGCAGGCCGATGCTGGGTTCATCGAGAATGTACATCGAGCCCACCAGCGCCGAACCCAGCGAGGTAGCCAGCGAAATCCGCTGACTCTCGCCGCCGCTCAGCGTGCTGCTGAGGCGGTTGAGCGTGAGGTAGCCCAGGCCCACCCGGTTGAGGTAGCCCAACCGGTTCGTGATTTCGGTTACCAGCCGCTCGGCCACTTTGGCCTCGTGCTCGGGCAGATCCAGACCGCCAAAGAAAGCCAGCGCCTCGCTCACTGGTAGCAGCACCAGATCGGTAATGCTGTGGTCGGCAATCTTCACGTACTGGGCGTCCTTGCGCAGGCGGCTGCCGCGGCAGTCGGGGCAGGTGGTGCGGCCCCGGTAGCGGCTTTGCAGCACCCGGTACTGGATTTTGTGGCTCTGGGTGCTCACCCATTTAAAGTAGTCGTCCAGTCCGTCGAAGTACTTGTTGCCCGTCCACAGCAGCGCCCGCTCGGCCTCGCTCAGCTCGTTGTAGGCCCGATGAATTGGGAAATCGAAGCGGATACCGTTCTTGATGAGCGGCTTGAGCCACTCGCTCTGCTTGTCGGTGCGCCAGGGCGCAATGGCACCCTCGTACACTGTCAGGCTCTTGTCGGGTATCACCAAATCCTCGTCAATGCCCAGCACCGACCCGAACCCCTCGCAGGTCTGGCAGGCACCGTAGGGGTTGTTGAAGGAGAAGAAGTTCACGCTCGGCTCCTCAAACGTCAGCCCATCCAGCTCAAACTTGTCGGAGAAGGTCTTCTGAGTTGTCAGTTGTTGGTGGTCAGTTGTCAGGCCGTTGTGCTGGTCGTCCTTACCAACAACTGGCATCTGGCAACTAACAACTAACGACCCGTGGCCCTCGAAAAAAGCGGTCTGTATCGAGTCAGCCAGGCGGAAAGTCAGGTCCTCATCACCGGGCACCATCACGGCGCGGTCAATCATGATGAACACCGGGCCCTTTACTTCGGGCTGGCCTTCGGTTAGCAGGTCTTCGATGAAGGCCATATCGCCACCGCCTACTACCACGCGGCTGTAGCCCTTCTGGAGCAGCAAATCCAGCTCCTTGCTCATGGGGCGGCCGTCTTCGGAGCGCTGCAGCGGGGCCAGCAGCGTCAGGCGCGTATCGGCGGGCAGGCGCATGAGGTCGTCCACCACGTCGGCCACGTTGTCTTTCTTCACCTGCTCGCCACTAATGGGCGAGTAGGTGCGGCCCACCCGCGCAAACAGCAGCTTCAGGTAGTCGTAGATTTCGGTGCTGGTGCCAACGGTCGAGCGGTTGTTCTTGATGCTCACCTTCTGCTCGATGGCAATGGCCGGCGAAATGCCCCGGATATAGTCCACGTCGGGCTTGTCCATGCGGCCCAGAAACTGGCGGGCGTAGCTGCTCAGGCTCTCCACGTACATACGCTGGCCCTCGGCATACAGCGTATCAAACGCCAGACTCGACTTGCCCGAACCCGACAGGCCCGTAACCACGATGAACTGGTTGCGTGGCAACGCTACGCTGAGGTTTTTAAGGTTGTGGACCCGCGCGTTTTTAATGAGGATGAACTCGCGGGGGTCGAGCTGGTCAATCGGGTCGGCCGCGGGGGCGGTCAGTTGCAAATCGTTAGTGGAGGCCATAGAAGCAGTAACAACGAGCCGCCCGGATTTGGTTTCGGCCCGGCACGGTTTGGGGCAGGCGAAGATACGGCTGCTTGCCGCGACTACGGCCCGGCGCCCCAGTAGCGGCAAACAGACACCGTTGGTATGCTTTACGCTACTACCTTGCGTACAGAGACCGGGTTTGCGCTACAGGGAGTAGCGGCAATCAGGATGTTAATCACAATTAAAAAAAAATGACGAAGATGAATAAAATTTTGTTGACTGTCTTTATGTTCTTCCCAATGATAGTGAGTGCTCAAAAAATAAGTAAGTCAGATTTAAATGGAACTTGGATTGTAATTGACGGCAAGATAACTTCAGATGAATTGCCTGCCGACACCAAAAAGATGATGACAGTGATGATTGATGGATTTAGAAAATCCACTTGGAATTTTAATGAGGGCGGTAATTTTAGGATTAAATTTAAGCCTAATGCATCTGATTTTATGAAAGAAATGATGTTTTTAGATAATAAGCAATGGGAATTTATTGACTCAATACAGCAGATTCGAATTGGAACAAAGAACGATAACTACAATCATTTGGTGCTTAGGGTTAAGCGTGGCGATTCGGGGATGAATATATACTTTAGTGATACCCCTATTTATCTAACTCTTAAGGAAGAGTAAAAGATAAATTTTGGGCAACAGCAGCTACCTAAAAGTGGCGATTCAGTGGTTAAATAAAATTTTGTGCTTCTGTTAACGTTTGACTTGGCGCAGTTTGGGCCCCGCGAAGGCATGGCGGGGACGGTAAGTGGGACGAGTGAGTTGATATATTGCAACACAATAAGCCACCATGGCGGCCCAATGCACCGCCACAACGATCCACAGTCAACTAGCAGGACCCTGAACACGCTATGTACAATAACTTGCCCAGCCAGACAAAGAAGGAGATAAAGTGGCTTGCGTATTATCAAATAGCAGGAGGAATCATCGGGCTTCTGACGGTATTAGTCTTTTTGTTTAACCTGTCAGAAAGCAATTGGCTGCTTGCCTTTATATTCATTCCGGCAGTGCTTCTGTATTTATTCTCTATCGGATGTGGCAGAAGATTATTGGGTGAGAATGTTGAGAGCGGACTCAGGATTTCTATGATAAACCAACTGATTCAGGTATTTGGATTATCTGCTATAGGATACGCTTTTGCATTCGCATCCGGTGTTTCAATGTGGGTAGAATTAGATCTAACTGATGATTTCAATTTTTCTGTTGAAATGGGACTTTCCAAATTCGATTTTAAGGTAGCTTCAGAAGAACAGGTGATATCAGTGAGTATTAATATAGTAGCTCTTGTATTAATTCATTACATCGGGAAATTGAAGCAGGAACTTGCGTATAGATCTAGACTAAAGTTTGGAGAGTTTTAAGGTTCAGACAGTTTATTGCTGGAGTCTGGAGTCTGGAGTCTGGATGCTGGTGGCTGGTGGCTTCGCCTGTACTACGCAGCCAGCCACCGACCAGCGTAGTTCCTAAGGGCGCAGACGCGGGCAATGAAAGCGGCAGCAGAGGCGCAGAACCCGCATGGAAGGGAAGCGCGCAAAGCCTTAACATTGCGGCTCGCCTCATCATGTCTTCCTCCATGTTTGCTCCCAGCCCGCTAACCGCCTTTTGTACCGTTCTGCAGGCTGTTCGCGCCCGCGCCGACACCAACGCCCAGCTCCTGCGCAAAAACGAGGCCGCCACCCGCGCCGCCCTCATCGACCCGGTACTGCGGGCCCTGGGCTGGGATACGGCCGATGTACGGATGGTAGAGCCCGAAAAAACGATTGGCGTCAAGC
This sequence comes from Hymenobacter lapidiphilus, assembly GCF_013377885.1. GTDB lineage: Bacteria > Bacteroidota > Bacteroidia > Cytophagales > Hymenobacteraceae > Hymenobacter > Hymenobacter lapidiphilus. Next base: position 12,609 of record NZ_JABKAU010000058.1, on the reverse strand, counting down.
AAGCCCTCGACTACGTGCTCTACGACGCGGCCGGCGCTGTTTCGGTGGTGATAGAGGCCAAGAAGCTGGGCGAAAGCCTCGATAAGCTCGGGCACATCGGAGCCGCTATCGGCTACGCGTTTTCGCTTAAACCCAAAAAACTGCTCATCACCGACGGGATAAACTGGCACTACTACTCGCCCGGGCATTCCAACTTTCATCCGGTCGAAACTATTTCCCTCCTGAAAACGCCGCTCGTCGAGTCTGCGCTGCAGCTGGTACAGTGGCTGGATGCTGCTCAGAGCGGCCACGGCGTTCCGGCAGCTGAACCTGCGGGGCCGGTGGCAAAACCGGCGGCGGCAACTGGCACAACGGCCGCAATCAAAAGCCCCAATCCGACGCTCCCGTTCCCGGCAGCCAACAACAAGCCCGCTTTCGTCGAGCTGGCGCAAGTACGCACGCAGGCCTTAACGCCCGGCCAGAAACCCACGGCCCTGCAGCTGCCCGACGGCTCAGTGGTGTCCATCAAAACCTGGAAGGACGTGCTGGTGCAGCTTAGCCTATACGTGCTCCAGCAGCGCCCGTCAACCCCTGTTCCGCAACCCGATAAAGCCGGTAAAAAGACCGACTTATTCAGCTGGAATAAACCAAAGGACGGTATCGGATACAAAGAAACCACCCTGCACGGCCGGCTGCTTTACATTCATACCAACTACAGCGCGGCCAGCTGCGTGGCCAACGCCCTGCATGTGCTCCGGCTGCTGCCCGGTACGGCAGTGGCGACCATTGCTTTCTAAGGGCGTGTTTGGGAATTGTCATGCTGCGCTTACCGAAGCACCTCTACCGCAGTAGTATCGGATTACTGTTGCGGTAGAGATGCTTCGGCAAGCGCAGCATGACGGAAATACTGTTCTAATAAATTCCCAAACACGCTCCAAAGGCTTTCGCCCGCTTCCCTACTCATCTTACCTGAAACATCTGTTTTCCGGCCCCGCTGCCTGTGCCTGCCGGGCAGCCCAGTGCCCGAAACGGCGGCAGCATTACCCGGAGGCACAACGATAGTCCGCGGCCGTTCCAATTGAGGCCGGAGTATGCGAGCCGGCATGTGAGCAGCATCCAAAAGCCACTGATTCAAGTTTTTTTTGGGCCAAAACGGCTGGTTTGGCAGCTTCGCAGCTGGAGGCGCAACATCATGACGGGAATTTGCGTCAAATTCTATAATTTCAATTCGTTAGCCCTCTGTAAGCAGAGAAAACCACTTTTGAATTTGACTTTATGAAGAAGTTGCTACTCCTTTTTCTACTGTTCAGCTTAGTTGGCAGCCCGATTTGGGCCGCCGACCCGCCTAAACTCAACGGCCAGTGGGCCGGCCCGCTGAAGGTGCCCGGCGGCGAGCTTAAGCTCATCCTCACCATCGTGCCGCTGTCCAACGGCACTTATTATGCGGCCCTCGATGTGCCCCAGCAGCGTGTCAGCCGCATGCCGGCCACGGCTACCGTAAAGGGCCTCGATATTACGGTGAGCATCGAGCAGGCAGGCAGCCACTTCGTGGGCAAAATCCTGAAAAATGGCACCACCCTGCAGGGCACCTGGAGCCAGCCGGGCCTCAAAGCGCCCCTTACTTTAAAGCGCCTCGAAACCCCCAAGCCGGCCACTGTGGCTGGCAAGCCCCCCCTCACGCGACCCTACCGCGAAGAGAACGTCAGCTTCTATAATAAGGAGGCCCAGATCCGGCTGGCCGGCACACTCACCACGCCCGCCGGGCCGGGTCCGTTTCCGGCCGTAGTACTGCTCTCCGACTCGGGCCCCCACGACCGCGACGTGACCGAGCAGGACTACCGCCTGTTCGGCTCGCTGGCCGACCACCTCACCCGCCGCGGCATTGCCGTGCTGCGGTTTGATGACCGGGGAGTGGGCCAGTCGCAGGGCAGCCACTTCAATACTACTACCGCCGATGTGGTGAGCGACGCACAGGCGGCACTAAGCTTTCTGCGCACCCGCCGCCTGCTCGATACGCGTTACCTGGGCCTGCTCGGGCACGGCGAAGGAGCCAACGTGGCCTTGCTGACGGCCGCCGAGCCCGCCCCGGCGGTTGCCCCGGCCTTTGTGGTGGCCCTGGCCCCCTACGGTGTGCCGGGCCGCGACGTAGTCAGGCGGCAGCAGCTGGAGATTATGCGCCTCATCGGCTCGAACCCCGCCCAGGTGAAGGCCGCCCTCAATCTCAACCAGGAGATGATTAGCATCGTCCGCCAGACGCCCAACGACAACCAGGCCCGCGGCAAGGTGGCGGCCCTGCTGCGCTTCCACAACACCGACCTCGACCCGCACATGGCCCGCGCCCGCGCCGTGCAGCTTACCTCGCCTTGGTCGCGCTACTTCCTCGATTTCGACCCTGTGCGTACGCTGTCGGCCGTGAAATGCCCTGTGCTACTGCTCGGCGGCGCCGACGATTTGCAGGTATCTACGAGCCAGAACCTGCCCCCGCTGAAAAAGGGCCTGAAGAACAGCGCCGCAACAGCACTGCGCCTGCCGGGCGTCAACCACTGGTTTCAGCCCCCAATGAAGGCCTGGCCGGTGGTAAATGGCGACCCGCAGCCCGTATTCTCGCCTAGAGCCCTGGACGAAATCAGGGAGTGGGTGTTTCGTAAAACCGCGCGCCCCCAGCCGGCTCCTACTACCGGCGAGCAGCCAAAAAAGCAGCTGGTAAAAGGCAATAGCAGCGGTAGCGGCGGCAAAGTAAGCCGCTGATGGGGCGATTCGTTGAACAGGCTTGTCATCCTGAGCGGAGCGAAGGACCTGGGCAGAAGCTAACCTCAAGAAATAGCTTCTGCCCAGATCCTTCGCTCCGCTCAGGATGACAAGCCTGTTTATGCATTGCCCATACCTTCTCACTCCCTTTATTCCTTCACCGGCGTCATATCCAGCCGGCGCAGCTTGTCGGCTTTCAGGGCCGTCAGGGCCACGACTATCAGCGTCATGGTGCCGCCAAACACCACCGAGGTAACTGTACCCATCAGGCGGGCCGCCGCGCCCGACTCGAAGGAGCCGATTTCATTGGACGAGCCAATGAAAATGTTGTTGACGGCCGATACGCGCCCCTTGATGTGCTCGGGCGTGAAGGTGTGCAGCAGCGTAGAACGCACGATAACCGACACCGAATCGAAGACGCCGGTAAAAAACAGCAGCACCAGCGAAAGCCAGATGTTGGTGGAAACCGCGAAGCCGATGGTGGCTATTCCGAACCCAGCCACGGCCCACAGTAGCTTACGGCCGGCGTGGCGGCGCAGCGGGAAGTAGGTGAGCAGCGTAGCCATGAGCACCGAGCCCACGGCCGGCGCGGCTTCCAGGTGGCCCAGGCCGGCGGCGCCCACCTTCAGAATATCCACCGCGAAAACCGGCAGCAGCGCCACCGCCCCGCCAAACAGCACGGCAAACAAATCGAGCGAAATGGCGGCCAGGATCAACTGGTTGCCCCAAATAAAGCGGATGCCGCTGAGCACGCTGGTTTTCAGGTCTTCTTTGGCTCCCACCTGCGCAGGCAGCGGCCGTGGCGCAATACCGGCAAACAATAGCAGGGCAACTGCCAGCAACACCGTGGCCGTGAGGTAGGCAGACGCAATGCCCAGGTGGGCAATCAGGTAGCCCCCGATGGCGGGGCCCATTACCGAGGCGGCCTGCCAGGTGGTGCTGTTCCAGGTAATGGCGTTGGCCAGATGCTCGCGGCCGGGGAGCAGCTGGGGCATAAAAGAGAACGTGGCCGGCCCCATAAAGCCGCGCGCAATACCGCTTACAAAAATGACGGCGTACAGCGGCAGCGTGTAAAATGCGTCGCGGGCCAGCAGGTGCCCACCGGCCGGCGAGGCCAGCAGCCACAGGGCCACCGCACACAGCAGCAGCCCGCCTACCGTAGCCACAATAATGTTCTTACGGTTCACCGAGTCGGCCACATGCCCGGCGTAGAGCGATACGCCGATGCTGGGCACGGCCTCGGCCAAGCCAATCAGGCCCAGGGCCAGCGGGTCGTTGGTGAGCTTGAAAATCTGCCAGCCGATAACCAGACCCATGATGCGGGTGGCCAGTGTGAGGCAGATGCGCGCCAGTAGGTAGCGCCGGAAATCAGGCAGCCGCAGCGCGGCGTAAGGGTCGTGCCGGGCGGCGCCGGAAGCGGGGGAGGGCATAGGGCAAACAGCCGGAAAAACGACGGCCGGCCAAAGGTACGCGCCGCGCCTCCGTCGGCGTATTCAATGAAGCTGTTTAGGAAGTCAGAAGACGGTCATGCTGAGTGCAGCCGAAGCATCTCTACCGCTTCGTTGCAATGGCAGAGAGACGGTAGAAATGCTTCGGCTGCGCTCAGCATGAGGGTCTCATTGGTATAACCGGGTTTCTAAACAGCTTCGATGCCAGGCCGACTGCACCAGCAACCCGCCGCCGGCAACCTGGGCCCGGATTTTGTGCTGCTTTGCGGTCAGCAACCTAAAACCCGGCCGTACGCGTATCTTCCGGGGCAAAATACCGTTTGCTATCTATCAATTCTTCGTCTGCTATGCCCAAAGCCCATTTTCTGTCCCGCCTGTTTCTAGCAGCCGGCCTGCTATTGACGCCTGCCCTCGCCGCCCATGCCCAAACTGCCTCGGAGGCTTTTCCGGCCGCTACCCAGCTCAAGGATGGGGCCTTCCGCCGCGCCGGCCAGACCTACCGGCTTCTCGGTGGCCAGCAAACCCGCCTTACCGAAACCCTGGCGCTGGGCAATGGCTTCGAGCTTCGCCCCGATGGCCGGCTCGTGCGTAACGGCGTAACCCGGCAGCTGCTGCAAAACGGCCAGGCCGTTACAATGGAAGGCAATGTGGTGCTGCTACGCGACGATATGCTTACGCCCGCCGCCATTGCCCGCGCCGACAAGGCCGCCACGGGCGGTAGTACCACTAGTGTTAGCATTTCGGCCGCGGCCAACATGGCGGCGCTGGTGCCGCAGTTCGAGCGCACCGCCAGCCGCCTCGCGCAGCTGCGGCAGTTAACTGCATTGCTGGAGCAGCGCACGGCCGCACTGGCTGTCGGTACCACTCCCGCACCCGGTCTGGAAAAGGAAATCCAGGCCCTCAGCGCCCAGCTTAGCCGCTAAAGTTCTGCCGACAAATTTGTTCTTTTCCGGACTTCCGGGCTTCGCTTCTTTTGGGAGTGAGGTCCGGAAGCCTTGTTTATGCCCGGCCCATATCCGGCGCGGCTGCGGGCCGGCAGCGGGAAGCGCAACACTGGAATATGGCCGCCGGACAATACCGTAGTATGAGTGGATTGAAAAATATTTTGGCATTTTCGGTAGCAGGCCATTGTGAATGGCGGTGCGGTTCTTTACATTTGGATTCTGCCGGTTATTCATCAACCCTTCATCCGGCCCCGTTCCCCAGCTGCGCTCTATGGTTTAAAGCTCTACGTTTCAGATTTTTCTCGTAGTCTTTATCAACCCGTGGCCTTTATGGATACCCCGCAGCCGAGCGATTCCGCGCTCATCTCCCTCTACATTGCTGGTCAGGAAGGGGCATTTGCCCAACTGCTGGAGCGGCACAAGGCCCGCGTGTTTACCACTATCCAGCTGATAGTGCGCGACCCCGACACGGCCGAAGACTTATTGCAGGATACCTTTATCAAGGCTATCCACACCCTCAAAAGCGGACGCTACAACGAGGAAGGGAAATTTTCGTCCTGGATTTGCCGGATTGCCCATAATATGGCCATCGACAGCTTCCGGCGCGAAAAACGTAGCCCTTTGGTGGCCCTCGACACAACAAGTCATCACTTCAATTCGTTGTCGTTGGCAGAAGAGGGAACCGAGGCTATGCTTACGCGGGAAGAAACCCACGAGCGGCTGCGGGGCCTGATTCAGGAGCTGCCCGCCGCGCAAAAGGAGGTGTTGCTCATGCGTCATTATGGCGATATGAGCTTCCAGGAAATTGCCGATGCAACGGGGGTCAGCATTAACACAGCGCTGGGACGCATGCGTTATGCGCTCATCAACCTGCGGAAAAAGATGGCCGCGCAACCCGTTTTCTATGATCAAAATCTTTACCCAAGAGACCCTGCTCCGGTACGTGTACAACGAGTTGCCGGCTGATGAGCAGCGCGACGTAGAGCAGGCCCTGCTCCACGACCCCGAACTGGCTACTACCTGCGCCGACTTGCTGCTGGCCCAGCAAAGCCTCGACGAGTTGCGCACCACCCCCTCGGCCCGCACCACCGATACTATTCTGCACTACTCGCGCACGTTTCCGCAGCTGAAGTAAACCTGCTTTTTCTGCCCCACCGGCCCAGGCCGCGCTGCTGCCTTTATAGGCTGCAGCGCGGCTTTTGTGGTTTTGGGCCTTGGCGGGGGCGGTGGTGTTCGGGTTTCTTCGTAATGTTGCCCCATGCGCAAAACCGAGCGGTACCGTCACTTCACCGACTACTTCACCACCCATTTTCCGGAGCCGGAAACCGAGCTGACGTTTGCCAACCCTTACGAGCTGATTGTGGCCGTAGTGCTCAGTGCCCAATGCACCGATAAGCGCGTTAACTTGGTGACGCCCGCGCTGCTGGCGCAGTTCCCAACGCCCGCGCACCTAGCTGCGGCTTCGGCCGAGGAAATCTTCCCGTTCATCCGCAGCATTTCCTACCCCAACAACAAGGCCAAGCACCTAGCCGGGCTGGGACGGATGCTGGCGCAGGATTTCGGGGGTGAGGTGCCCGCTAGTATCGAGGAGTTGCAGCGGCTACCTGGGGTGGGGCGCAAAACGGCCAACGTGGTGGTGTCGGTGGTGTACAACCAGCCGGCCATGGCCGTCGATACGCACGTTTTCCGGGTGTCGCACCGGCTGGGACTGGTGCCCAAAACGGCCACTACGCCGCTGGCAGTGGAGAAAGAGTTGGTGCGACACATTCCCGAAATCCTCATCCCCAAGGCCCATCACTGGCTGATTCTGCATGGCCGCTACATATGCGTGGCCCGGCAGCCTAAATGCGCCCAATGTCCGCTTACCAGTTGGTGTAAATACTACGCCGACGTAATCAGCAAGCAGGAGATAATTCCGAAAAAAACTGCGCCCAAGGTCGTTAAAGGCGAGATTAATAATGAATCGGGTACAACAAAGTAAATAAGTAGTCTTAGGAGGTACAAGGATTGGCTGATTCAGCCAGCAGCTTGTTCCAGAATGCGTTGCATAGTTTTGCCAAGTTGCTGGCGGTCAAATTCGGCAGCTGCCAACTCCCGGCCCCGCGCTCCGGCAGCCTGTAGCTGTGCCGGCTGCGCCAGCAGCTCGACCAGTAGCCGCGCCAAGGCCGGGGCATCGTCGGCGGGCGAGTACCAGCCGCAGCTGTGGCGCTCCAGCAGCTCCCGCGTCCAGCCTGGGTTGGTCACGATAACCGGGGTGCCCACGGCCAGACTATCGTAGAACTTGGCCGGCGAATTGGTGTCGAGCACTGGCAGGCTCAGAAACGGTGCTACCGACACTTCTGCCAGCCTAAACCAACTGAATACCGCGTGGCGCGGCTGTGGCGGCACCACCCGAATGGCCGGAGTGCGCCGGGCGGCGGCGGCCAGTTCCTCGGCATAGAAGCCCAGACCCATAAATAGCCAGACCACGTCGGGCTGGGTGGCGGCCAGCGCCTCGGCCGCGGCGAGTAACAGCGGAATGGCATTGGCCCGCCCAAAGGTGCCGGCGTACAAAATCACGCGCTTGCCCTCCAACTGCTGTTCGCGGCGCAACGTGGCCACGGCCTCATCAGTGGCGCGGGCAGCCAGCTCCAGATCGGTACCATTTAGGCTGGTGTGTACTTTGGTGGGGTCGAAGGGCCAGCGCGAGCCGGCAGCCTGGCCGATATGGCGCACGTGGCGGCTCATATCGGGCGAGAGCGTAACAACGGCCTGCGCCTGCTGGTAGAGCCGGCCTTCGAGCCCGTACAGGGCGCGCCGGGCCAGCGGGTTGGGCACCGCGCCCATGGCAATCGGGAATTCGGGCCACAAATCCTGCACCTCAAACACCCAGGGCACCCGCCGCCAGCGCGCCACCTGCGCCGCGGCCCAGGCCGCCGTAAGCGGCGTGCTGATGCCCCAGATAACATCGGGCTTAGGTATCCGCAACCCCTCGCGCAGGGCGTATGCCGCATACTGCGCGAAGGCCAGCCCACGCCGGGCCACGCCCATCTGGTTCTCGTAGGCAATGTCGGCGGCGTGCAGTTCCACGCCGGGCGGCACCCACGGAAACTCGTGGGTCAGGCGCTGGGGCTCCCAGGTGCGGGTGGTAATAAGCGTAATGCGGTGCGTTTGGGCCAGTTGGGCCAGCAGCGAGTAGTGCCGGCTGGTAGCCGGGCAGTCGGGGTTGGTGTGGTACTGGCTGAAGACGGCAATGTGCATGGGTTGAGCTGTTCGCCCGTAGCTATTGGCTGATAGCTTTTCTGCTGACAAAAGAACGAGATTCTTCGCTTCGCTCTGAATGACGTTCTTTTTACTTCGTCACCTCATCCCCAGTGGCCGGCTCGGCTACCAACTGCTCAATCAGCAGAATCATGATGTGGATGGCCTTGATGTGAATTTCCTGGATCCGGTCGGCGTAGCCGGTATGCGGGGGGCGGATTTCAACATCACTAAGGCCGGCCAGCAGGCCACCATCTTTACCCGTGAGGCTGACTACGCGCATGCCAGCGGCACGGGCGGCTTCGGCAGCGCGCAGAATGTTGGGCGAGTTGCCGCTGGTGCTGATGGCCAGCAATACGTCGCCGGGGCGGCCCAGGGCCTCAACGTAGCGGCTGAACACGTACTCGTAGCCGAAATCATTGGCCACGCAGCTCATGTGCGAGGCTTCGGTGAGGGCAATAGCGGCCAGTGCGGGACGGTTCTGACGGTAACGGCCGGTGAGCTCCTCGGCAAAGTGCTGGGCGTCGCAGAGTGAGCCGCCGTTGCCGCAGGTCAGGATTTTACCGCCGGCCCGCAACGAGCCAGCCATAAGGCGGGCCGCCTGCTCGATGGCGGCCAGGTTGGCCGGGTTCTGCACGAACTGTGTCAGCACAGTCTGCGCTTCGGTCAGCTCGGCGCGAATTTGCTCGGTAAGCGAAAGGGTAGAACTCACAAAAACGGGGGCTTACAACGGCCGGGAGCTGGCGTCGGCGGGCGGAATAATGGCGTTGGGCTGCTGCAGCGGCGCGTTGCTCAGGCTGGGGTCCGATTGCGGATACAGCGGCTGGTCGGGGTAAGTGGTAACGCCGGTGCGGGGCGAAACAGGCGGACGCTCGGCGGCGCGCTGCTGCTCCATCTGATTGTCGTAGAGGCGTGCCTTCAACTCGTTGATTTTGCGGTCGGAAGCGGCCATTTCGCGGCGCAGCAGGGTGCTATCGAGATTTTCGGTGAGCAGGTGTAGACTCAGCAATACTACGGCTGTGGCTAGCAGCGTGTAGTAAAGGCTTTCTGCCGAGCCAGCCATGCCCATGAAGCTGGTTTGTACCGAGGGCAGCAGCAGTACCAGCAGCGCCAGCACCAGAAAAACCATGACCAGAACAGTAACCAGACGTTTGAGAGCGAGCATAGCGCGAAGGTAAAGCAGGAGAGAAAGGCAGCCTATTTATACGGTTAAAACGAATAGGCGGACTAAATATAGCACTTTACAAATAGGCGGCGAAACTTCTATGGTTGAGCTTAGGCGGGTTTTGGAGTGTTAAATTGAGTCGCCACCGGCTGCCTGCATCGTGTTCAGGCGCTGGTAAAGGCCACCCGGTTTGCGCAGCAGCTGCTCGTGGGTGCCGCGCTCCACAATGCGCCCGTGCTGGAGCACGATAATCTCGTCGGCGTGCTGCACGGTGCTCAGGCGATGGGCAATTACGAGGCTGGTGCGGTTTTGCATCAGGCGCGTAAGGGCCTGTTGCACCAGCTGCTCGCTCTCGGTGTCGAGGGCCGAAGTAGCTTCGTCGAGAATGAGAATGGGCGGATTGCGCAGAATAGCCCGCGCAATGCTCAGACGCTGGCGCTGCCCGCCCGACAGGCGCGAGCCCCGGTCGCCGATAACGGTCTGGTAGCCCTCGGGCGTAGCCTCGATAAACTCGTGGGCGTTGGCAATGCGGGCCGCTTCTATCACCTCTGCCTCGGTGGCTTCGGTATTGAAGCGGATGTTGTTGAAAATGGTGTCGTTGAACAGAATGCTCTCCTGCGTGACGATGCCCATCTGGTCGCGCACCGAATGGATGGTGCAGTCACGCACGTCGAGGCCGTCGATAAGCAACTGGCCGCCAGTGGGGTCGTAGAAGCGGGGCAACAAGTCGGCCAGCGTGCTTTTGCCGCCGCCGCTGGGGCCTACCAATGCCACCGTTTTGCCCTTTTCAATGGTTAGGTTGATGTCGTCGAGCACCGTGGCTTCGCCATAGCCGAAGCGCAGGTTGCGCAGCTCGATGCGGTTTTGGAAGGGCGGGAGTATCTGCGCGCCGGGCTTGTCGCGGATGAGCGGCTCGGTGTCGATGATGCTCAGCACCCGCTCGCCGGCCACCAGCCCGCGCTGGATGTTGCCAAACGACGACGACAGCGCCTTGGCCGGCGTTAGCACCTGCGAAAACAGCACCACGTAGGTAATAAAGGTTTCGCCCGTTAGGTTGGATTGACCGCCCAGAATCAAGGTGCCGCCGAAATACAGCAGACCCGCAACGACGGTTACCCCCGCAAATTCTGAGAAAGGAGACGCTAGGTCACGAGTGTTGTCGATGCGGCGCGAGGTGCGGGCATACTGGTCGTTCTGTTCTTCAAACTTGCCTTCGATATAGGTTTGGGCGTTGAAGGCTTTTATCACGCGAATACCACCCAGCGTTTCATCAATCACTGATAACATGGAGCCAAGAGTGCTTTGACTCTGCTTGGCTTGCTGGCGTAGTCGTTTGGCCACACCAGCAATTAGAATGCCCGAAATCGGCAGCAAAATCAGCGTAAACAGCGTTAGGGGCACCGACATGTAGAACAGTACCACGAAAAAGGCGATAATCTTAATCGGCTCCTGAATTACAGCCGTCATGGTATTTACCACCGATGATTCTACTTCCTGCACATCGGCTGTGAAGCGCGACATCAAATCACCCTTCCGCTCATCGGCAAAGTAGCCCAGCTGCAGCTGCAGGATGCGACGATATAAATCGTGGCGCAGGTTGCGAATGACGCGGGCCCGCACCTTGGCTAGCAGCCGTAAGCTCAAGTAGCGAAACAGGTTGCTCAACAGCACTGACACTACCACGATGATGCACACAAAGGTTAGGGCACCCATGGTGCCCTGCGTGGCCAGCACGTCGGCAAAGAAGTAATTAAACGTATCCTTCACCCAGTCGAGGCTCAGATGAAAAGCCGGCAACTGGCTGGGAGCCTGGGTGGGGACCTTGTCGGTTTTCTCGAATAGAACCTGGAGCAACGGCATAATCAAGGCGAAGTTGGCCACCCCGAAAATCGTAGTCAGTACAGTGAAAAGCAGGTATTGCGGCAGGAAAGCGGCCCAGGGGCGGGCGTACTGCAGAATGCGGAGGTAGGTTTTCATGGGCTGCCGCAAAGGTAGGATATCCGGCGACCCTACGACCCGGCAATCAGCCAAGTCCAAACCCGACAGTTAGTCGTATCTTCCCAGGGGCGGGCAGCTTGGCTGTCCTGGCGTGAGTTACCCGTCAGCTTTGCCTCTTCCAGACATGAATCGTAAGGACTTCATTCAGCTGTGCGTATTGGGCACGGCCGCCGTGGCCACCGGCACCCTGCACAGCTGCGGCAAAGACGATGGCGTAAGCCCCGGCGGGGGCACTACCCCGCCCCCAACGTCCGGTAGCATCGATTTCACGCTCGACCTCACCGCTCCGGCCAACGCCCAGCTGGCGGCCGGTACGGGCTTCGTGTACGGGGCCGGCAACCAGGTGCTGGTGGCCAAAACCAGCGCCGGGGCCTACGTGGCATTGCAGGCCAGCTGTACCCACGAGGGCGTGACGCTCAGCTTCAACAGCAACACCAACCAGGTGCAGTGCCCCCGGCACGGCGGCACTTACAGCAGCACCGGCACCGTGCTGGCCGGCCCGCCGCCCGCCTCACTCAAGCAGTACACCGTGGCCCAAACCGGCAACTCGCTCCGTATTACGGGTTAAGAATGGCAGGAGTTAAAATGCAGAAAGCCCCGTCGGTGCGTAACCGGCGGGGCTTTCTGGTGGGTGGTAATGACAGGTTAGGCAGCCCCGAAAATACTGACGACCTCAATGCGACCCACGAGCTGGCGGTTGAATTCGGCCAACTCCTCGGCCGGCACCCAAAGCTCGTCGTGCTCGCGGCCGCCCACGTTTTGCACCGGAAACTGGGCAGCGTAGTCGGCATCCAGGGCGAAGCGCAGCACGTAACCCACGCCGTAGTAAGGCACGTTCCAGTCGCGGGCAATCTGGGTAGCGTACTGCTCGTTGAGCACCGGGTAAAAAAACGGTTGTTCCGGCAGCCGCGGCGGAAACGCCAGCCAGTCGGACGCGGCAATTAAATCCAGCTCTGCCTGATTGACGGGTCGGTAGAGTAGCAGCGTGGCCGGGTCGTGGCGCATGGTTTGGGTAATGGGGTGAGAGCATTATTATGCCTGAACGTCATGCTGAGCGCAGCCGAAGCATGACGTTCAGGCATAACAC
>NZ_JABKAU010000057.1 GCF_013377885.1 Hymenobacter lapidiphilus | reverse complement strand
CTAGTTTCGGCCGAAACCAAGCTGCCCACTCGTGTGGATGTACAGTTGTAGTTGCCCTTGTAATACCCGTCGCGGATGTCGCGCAAGTGCCGCGAATCGGTTGAAACGTCAGATAAAAGCTTTTCTCAGGCTGAGTAATCCGTTCCGGTAGTTGCCTGTCAGCACCTGAGTTAAACTCTGCAACGCCATCGGCATTTCAGCGGCTAAAAGGGCTCAGCGGCAGATTAAGGCGTGTCTGGACTACAGGAACAAACGGCAAAAGAGAAAGCAGCGCCGGCGTAAAGTGGCCTGGCAGTAATACTGCTACTTGGGCTATGCCGTCGCTTTATGCTGTGCCTGCCGCAGCCAAGCTTTAGCCTCATCAATGTTGCCAAACATTTTCATTTCGAGCCGGCCACCGATGCCTATGTGCATGGCCTCGGCCGAAATGGCCGCCAGCGCCTCGGGGCTGACAATGTGGGCGAAGTGCGTAAGGCCCTGAGCCAAGGCCCGGGGAGCCCAATCGGTTACAATCCACTCCACGGCATGGTCCCAGGGGCCGATAACCTCGCGGTTATCGTTGAGCAGGTAGGGGCAGGCATGGGCACGCAGGGGGGCCAGGCAGGCATCGGCTCCGGCCACTATGCCCGCGTAGGTCTGGTAACCTATCCAGTTGTTGTAAACCCAGTCATTGGCTTGCTCATAGGCAATGGTTAGGTATACTTTGCCGAAGCCGTTGGTAAGTTCTTGCATCATGGAGCGGAGAGCGGGACCACAGAGTGGGGTAAATCACTCAAAAATGCGGAAATAGTAGCAGTTTGCCAAATACTACCCGCTACCCCCGCAGCTTAGGGATTGATGCTTAGCTCGAAGGAATAAACATAGCTTCGGCAGCCGGGAAAGGAGCCGGCTGGTTCAGGCAAACGGGACCAGGGCGGCCAGCAGCGTGGTGGTAATGCGGTGCCACTGCGGGTAAGGCCAGCTGGTACCGGCAGCAGTACCCGCGTAGTCGATGTCGCGGCGGGCGGTGGCTACCCAGGCCAGCAGCACGGCGCGGGCCGGCAGCGGCTGGCCCGAGTGAAGCGCCCCGGGCCATTGGGCGGCGGGCCAGGAGTCGAGCAGGTACTCGGCCTGATCGGCAATGCGGGCCAGGCGGGCAGGGGTATACGGGTCGGTAGAGGGCAGATGCCGCGCAGTACGATACAGGTTGCGCAGAGCGGCACAGGCGGGCGGAAGCAAGGTCGTTAGGCCCGTTTCCGGGGTAGTATCTTTTTTCATGCGGGCCAACGTACGGACCAGTTTCAGGAGTTGGATTTCCTGTCAGGACCCATAAAAGATAAAAAATAAATAAAAATACTACAAGGAATTATTCGCCTCGCCGGCCGGTTTAAGGCCGGTCCAGGCCGGAAGCTTCGGGGGCAGTTCGTGGTCATCGGGCAGCACTTCGGCACTGCTGCCGTGGTCGGGCGCAAGGCGTTTCCAGGTGGCCGCCCGCAGTTCATCGAGGCGCCGGAGCGTATCCTGCACGGTGGCATGCTGGCCCACTTTTTCGAACAGCCCCGAGCTGCGGCCGGCTTTCAGCAGCTGCTCGACAACCAGCGGCAGCACCCAGCCTACCACATTCGAAGCCAGCGCCCCGCGCAGGCCCAGGCGCAGCAGCAACCCAGCGGCCATGCGTTCGAGCAACAGCGCACGGGCCACCGGCAACGCCTTGCCCACCAGAAAATCGCGTACCAGCTCGCCATTGCCCTTTACTACTTCGGCCCGCAGCACGTCCTGCACCGCATCGAGGGCCGAGCGGGCCGCTTTGCGGAACAGCAGACCGGTTTGCCAGGCAGCGAGCCGGCCCGTTTGGCCGGCCGTGCGCAGAAATGGAGGGAGGTGGAACGGATTTTTCATGAGGTGATTGGAAAATCGGCCGGTCAAGTTCGCCATCAGGTTCAGCAAGCTCAACGGTACCCAAAGGCGCGGTTTCTGCGTAAATCTCAGCTTACGCTTTGTCCGGCCTACGGTTGCCGGCCTTACAATACCTTCTTGCCATGAACGCCATTGTTATCAAACAGGCCGGTGGGCCCGAATGCCTGAAGCTGCAAACCTGCCCGCGCCCCGTGCCCGGCCCCGGCCAGGTGCTGCTGCGGGTGGCCGCCGCCGGCGTAAACCGGCCCGATGTGCTGATGCGCCAGGGCAAATACGCCGGGGCCTACGAGGTGGCCGGCCTTGTGCCGGGCCTCGAAGTGGCCGGCCACGTGGAAGAATGCGGTGCGGGCGTAACCCAATGGCAGCCCGGCAACGCCGTATGCGCCTTGCTGGGCCAGGGCGGCTACGCCGAATACGCGGTGGTGGAGGCTGGCCACTGCCTGCCCATCCCGGCCGGCCTGAGCCTTACGGAAGCTGCCAGTCTGCCCGAAACGGCCTTTACCGTGTGGCACAACGTGTTTCAGCGCGGGGGCCTGCTACCCGGCGAAGCGCTGCTGGTACACGGCGGCAGCAGCGGCATTGGGGTGCTGGCCGTGCAGCTGGCCCATGCCTTAGGCAGCCAGGTAATGGCCACAGCCGGCTCGGCCGAAAAATGCGCCGCCGTGGCCCGCCTCGGAGCCAATACCGTAATCAATTACAAGGAAGAGGATTTTGAAACCGTGGTAGCTGCCGCCGGCGGGGCCGATGTGATTCTGGATATGGTGGGCGGCGACTACACGCCCAAAAACCTGCGCCTGCTGCGCGATGATGGCCGGCTGGTGTTTATCAACGCCATGCAG
The DNA here is from genome assembly GCF_013377885.1 of Hymenobacter lapidiphilus. Taxonomy (GTDB): domain Bacteria; phylum Bacteroidota; class Bacteroidia; order Cytophagales; family Hymenobacteraceae; genus Hymenobacter; species Hymenobacter lapidiphilus. Next base: position 17,305 of record NZ_JABKAU010000057.1, on the reverse strand, counting down.
GGAGCCAAAGCCGAATTCAACGCCCTCGACCTGATGCGCCGCCGCCTGACCATTACGGGGAGTACGTTGCGGCCCCGCTCGGCCGAGTTTAAGGCGGCGCTGGCCCGCGAGGTGGAGCGCCACGTGTGGCCGGTTGTGGCGGCCGGCCGGCTGCGCCCCGTTATCGAGCGCACCTTTCCGCTGGCCGAGGCCGCAGAAGCCCACCGGCTGATGGAAAGCAGCAGCCACATCGGAAAAATAGTGCTGCTGGTGCAGTAGCGGCGCTTCCTAAACTTTCAACCAACAAAAGGCTTTTGCTGCCGTTAGTCTTCTGCCAGGTTACGGTTGAGCTTGTATAGCCCTCCGATTTTTAAATCATCAATTCATATGAACACCGCACTTCTGATTGGGGCCACCGGCCTCGTAGGCGACTACCTGTTACGGCAGTTGCTCGCCGATGAGCAGTGGCAGCACATCAAAGTTTTCACCCGCCGGCCCACCGGCTACCAAAACCCGCGGCTGGAAGAGCATACGGTTGATTTCGACCAGCCCCGCACCTGGAACCATCTGCTGCAGGGCGATGTGCTGTTTTCAAGCCTCGGTACCACCCTGGCCCAGGCCGGCAGCCAGCAGGCCCAGTATCAGGTCGATTACAGCTACCAGTATCAGGCGGCCCAGGCGGCGGCCGAAAACGGGGTACAGGCTTATGTGCTGGTGTCTTCGACCGGAGCCGATGCCGAGGCACTGCTGTTCTATAACCGGATGAAAGGCGAACTGGAGCGCGATATTAAACGGCTGCCTTTTCAGCGCATCCGCATCATTCAGCCCGGTATTCTGGCCGGGCCGCGGGCCGAAACCCGGCCAGCCGAAAAAGTGGGTCTCTGGTTGGCTACGGCCGCCAGCACGATGCCACTACTGCGCAGCTACCGCCCCATCCATGGCCGCACCGTGGCCCGCGCCATGCGCCGTGCTGCCCTCGATGAAACCCCCGGCGTACAGACTGATACGCTCGAAGAAGTATTTACCCGGGCAGGAAAGGAAACCAAGAAAGATTAAGCCGGGACAGGCCTCTCATCCTTTGATCATGCTTCCGAAGCTGTTTATAAAGTAGAAAGAACGTCATGCTTCATCTGGCGTCCGCGCAGTCGAAGCATGACGTTCTTTCTACTTTATAAACAGCTTTTCCACTAGCACTCAGCGGGCCATAAAATCGGGTATTATTTGCAGGGAAACTGGCTTGGGTACCGTGGCCGTGTGGCCGGTTGCCGTGAGCAGGCCGGTTTGGGCATCGACGCGGAACGTGACGAGAGAGTTGGAGTTCTGGTTGGCTACCAGCAGCAGGCGGCCGTCGGGGCTGAGGGCGAAGTTGCGAGGCGTCTGGCCCTGGGTGCTCACGGTTTGCAGCAGGCTCAGGCGGCCGGTATCAGGGGCCACCCCAAATACGGCCAGGCTGTTGTGGCCGCGGTTGGAGCTGTACACAAACCGACCGTTGGGTGCCACATGAATATCGGCGGCGGTGTTGGGGGCGGCGAAACCGGCCGGCAGCGCCGATAGCGTATGAACTTCGGTGAAGGTGCCGGCCGCAGCATCGTAGCGCAACGCGGTGATGGCCGAGCTTAGCTCGTTGGCCAGGTAGGCCCAGCGGCCGTTGGGGTGGAAGGTGAGGTGGCGCGGGCCCGCGCCGGGTTGGGCCATAAAGGCCGGCGCCGCTAGCGGCTGCAGCTGGCCCTTGGCCGCATCGAGCCGATAGCCCACCACCTGGTCAATGCCCAAATCAACGGCGAAGGCAAACCGGCCGGCCGGGTCGGGGATGATGCAGTGGGCGTGGGGCTTCTCCTGCCGCTCCCGGTTCGGGCCCGCGCCCTGGTGCGCGTGGCTGGCTGCGGCCGGCCCCGGCTGCCCGTTGGGGGCCAGGGGCAGCAAAGCCACGCTGCCGCCGGTGTAGTTGGCTACCAGCGCGGCCCGGTTGTCGGGGCTCAGGCTGAGGTAGCAGGGGGCCGCCCCGCCCGAGGCCTGCCGCCCCAGGGCAGTCAGCTGGCCCGTTTGCTGATTGATGCCAAAGGCGCTGACGAAGCCGCTGGCCGCCCCCTCGAACTGGCCTACCTCGTTGGCGGCGTACAGGTACTGGTGGCGGGAGTCGAGAGTGATAAACGACGGATTGGGTCCGGCTTTTTCGGCCCGCAGCCGGGTTAGCGCCCCCTCGCCACTTATGCGGTAGAGGAAAATGCTTTCGGCCTCTGCTTCGGCGTAGGTGCCCACATACAGCAGGTAATCGGTTGGAGAGCTGGCGGGCAGGCGGCCCGCGCCGCAGCCCGCCAGCAGCGGCAGGCTGGCCAGCGCCAGGGCAAAAAGGTGCAGAAAGCTACGACGCGAAAAACCGGCAGAACGCATAGGATAGGCGGGGAAAAGTGCTGAACGGCGGTCAAGATAAGTATCCTGGTGCCAGCAGGCCGGCGGTAGCGGTTTGTTTGCGCCGGCTCGCCGCCCTGGCCAGCCGCTTGGCCGCTGCCCGGCAGCGTGTACCTTTGCTCTGCCACGCAACTTTCGCCCGCGGCCCCCGGTTTTCCTCCTATGAACACGACGTACTGCCCCAGCCTGACCGAGTATAAACGCCGCCTGAGCCGCGAGGTGAAAATCGGCGACCTGCCCATGGGCGGCCTGAACCCGATTCGGGTGCAGAGCATGACCACTGTGGATACCATGGATACGCTCGGCTCGGTGGAGCAGACGTTGCGCATGGTGGAGGCCGGCTGCGAGTACGTGCGTATCACGGCCCCCAGCGTGAAGGAGGCCCAGAACCTGCTCGAAATCAGGAAGGAGCTGCGCAAGCGCGGCTGCACCGTGCCCTTGATTGCCGACATCCACTTCACGCCCAACGCCGCCGAGCTGGCCGCCCGCATCGTGGAGAAAGTGCGCGTGAACCCCGGTAACTACGCCGACAAGAAGAAATTCGACCTCATCGAATACACCGACAGCAGCTACGCCGCCGAGGTGGACCGCATCCGGGAGCGGTTTCGGCCACTGGTGCAAATCTGCAAACAGTACGGCACGGCCATGCGCATCGGCACCAACCACGGCTCGCTTTCCGACCGGATTCTGAGCCGCTATGGCGACACGCCGCTGGGTATGGTCGAATCGGCGTTGGAGTTTCTGCGCCTTTGCGAGGAAGAAAACTACTACGATGTGGTGCTGAGTATGAAGGCCAGCAACACCCAGGTAATGGTGCAGGCCTACCGCCTGCTGGTGCAGAAGCTCGACACCGAAGGCCTGCAGCCCTACCCGCTGCACCTGGGCGTAACCGAAGCCGGCGAGGCCGAAGACGGCCGCATCAAGAGCGCCGTAGGCATCGGTACGCTGCTCGAAGACGGCCTCGGCGACACCGTGCGCGTAAGCCTCACCGAAGCCCCCGAAGCCGAAGCCCCGGTAGCCCGCGCCCTAATTGACCGCTACACCCACCGCGCCGAACAGGCAGATTATATCCCAGCCGTTAGCTTAAAGCTGTTAGCTGATAGCTCTCCGCTGAACGAAACGAACGATCAGCAGCCAGTCAGCAATAGCTCAGATAAGAACGAAGCTAACAGCCAGCAGCTATCAGCTAACAGCTCAAAATACAATCCTTTCCAATACCACCGCCGCGTAACGCGGGAGGTGCTCAACTTTGGGGGGCTGAACGTGCCGCGGGTGGTCGTGGACTTCTCGCGTCTGCCGGGGCTGGAGTACGCCGATTTGCGGGCCGCCGGCCATCTGTATTCGGCGTTTCTCGACAAGTTTCAGATGAGTGATTTGGGGGCCGACTACCTGTACTCGGGCCAGCGGCCGGTGCCGTTTATGCTACCCAACGGCCTGCGCGAAATGGTGGATTACAGCGCCTGGCTCGATGCCGGCCAGCGCCCCGAACACTACCCCGTGCTCACCCAGGCCGAATACGCCGCCGCCGGAGCCCGCCACCCCGCCCTGAACTTCGTGTTTCAGAACCTGGCCTCGCTCACGCCGCCCACGCTGGACCAGCTGCGCGACGATGCCACGGCCGTTATCATCCTCTACACCGATAACGCCCACGCCATGCCCGAAATCCGCCGGGCGTTCTTCGAGATGCTGAACCACGAGGTGCCCAACCCGGTGGTCATCAACCGCCAATATCCGGCCCTCACGCCCGAGCAAACCCAGCTCTACGCCGCCACCGACGTAGGCGGCCTGTTGCTCGACGGCTTCGGCGACGGCGTGGTGCTGAGCACCGAACTGCTGCCCGAGCGCCCGAAAGCGGAGTGGCTCACGGTGCTCGACCAACTCAACCAGCTCAGCTTCGGCATCCTGCAGGCGGCCCGTACCCGCATGAGCAAAACCGAGTACATCAGCTGCCCCAGCTGCGGCCGCACCCTGTTCGACTTGCAGGAAACCACCGCCATGATTCGCCAGCGCACCGACCACCTCAAGGGCGTGAAAATCGGCATTATGGGCTGCATCGTGAACGGCCCTGGCGAAATGGCCGACGCCGACTACGGCTACGTGGGCGTGGGCAAGGGCAAAATTGCCCTCTACCGCGGCCAGGATGTCATCAAGAAATCGGTGCCCGAAGCCCAGGCCGTCGACCAGCTCATCGACCTCATGCGCGAAGACGGCCGCTGGGTGGAAAAGGAGTTTTTGGAGGAGCCGGTGGCGGGGTAGAGTAACATCTTAATAAAGGCATGTAGCAAAATGGGCGATTCAGAAGCGCTAGGAATATGTATTTCCTTACACGATGCAGTTGTTGACAGCTTTAAGTTCGACCCCGCGCGTGCCCGGCTTGAAATTGTTACCTGGAGAAAAATAGAGAATGATAGTCTGCGATGTTACCAGTTAATCATTTCTGGTATCAGAGATGTAAAAGGTGTTGAAAAGGCGCAAGCTGCAATTGATAGAGTTCTTGTAAAAGCAAAACGCAGCAGCCTGGGATTTCGAATAGATGAATTCAACTGTAAAAAACAGCCGACCTCACAGCATGGAAAGGCATTCGTAGTCAATCTGACCATTGACCATCTAGCGCCCATAGTAGTGGAATGTGCAAAATGCACCCTGCAAAATGTAGGTAGCGAGCTGTTGGCTTTTCAGCCTTAAACCATCCCCACCCCTCACAACTCCCCGCACCCCATGAAACTACGCGTAATCATCACCGGGGCGACGGGCATGGTGGGGGAGGGCGTGCTGCACGAATGCCTGCTCAACCCCGATGTCGAGCAGGTGCTGTCCATCAGCCGCCGGCCCAGCGGGCAGACGCATGCGAAGCTGCGGGAAATCTTGGTGGCCGACTTTTTCGACCTCGCGCCCGTGGCCGACCAGCTGGCGGGCTACAACGCCTGCTTCTTCTGCCTCGGCGTGTCGTCGGTGGGGCTGAAGGAGCCCGAGTACCGCCGGCTCACGTACGAACTGACCTTGCACTTCGCTCACACCCTGCTGGCCCGCAACGGCCCCGACCTCACATTCTGCTACGTGTCGGGCGCAGGCACGGCCAGCGGGAGCCGGCAGATGTGGGCGCGGGTGAAGGGCGAAACCGAAAACGCGCTGCTAGCCCTGGGTTTTCGGGCGGCGTACATGTTCCGGCCGGGTTTTCTGCGACCCACGCCGGGCCTCCGCAACACGCTGAGCTACTACCGCTACATCAACTGGCTGTACCCGCTGATGCGCCAGCTGGCACCGCGCTATTTCGGGACGTTGGCCGGACTGGGCCGGGCCATGCTGCGGGTGGCGCAGGGCGGCTACCCGCAGCCGGTGCTCGAAGTGCCGGATATCGAGCAGTTGGCCAACGGGTAACGGCCCGGGTTGCGGCCGGCTCGTGCTACTTAACCCAGGTTGGGGAGGTCGGTGTAGGGGCGGGGCTTGCCCCCGCCCGCCATTAGCACGAAGGGTTAACCAACTGTTTGGAGGCCCCGCAAAGCACCTGCTAACGGCGGGCGGGGGCAAGCCTCGCCCCTACACCGACCTCCCCAACTGTTGCTACTTACACTTCTCCTTGCGGCGCGTGTCGATGACGTGGGCGATGCGCCAGCCATCGGCCAGCTTCACCAGCTGAAACGAGTTGTAGCCGCAGTGGCTGAAGGTGCTGCCCAGGTAGAACTCGTAGGGCGTCCAGACGCTGGCCAGGTTGGCGTCGATGAGCACTTTCTCGAACGATATGCGCTCATCCCACACCTGCGGATGCGGCGTGCCCACGGCCTTCACAAAACCCGACGGACTTTCGGGGCGTAGCTGGGTCTGGCCGTTTTTGGTGGTGAGCGTATGAAAAACTGCCCCCGGGGCCAGCGTGGCGCGCACGGCGGTGCTGTCGCCGCGGCGCATGCCCTCGAAAAACCGGCGAACGGTTTGCTGCACGGCTTCCGTTTCGGGGTTTGGCTGGGTTTGGGCGAAGGCGGCCGGTGCGCTTAGCAGCAGTAGCGGCAACAGAAGCAGGGGTTTCATAGGCAGAGCTACAGCGCAGATAAGGGTCTGTAAAGCGAATGTAGTTTGATAATATTATGGCCTGGTACCATTGCCACCGCGAAGCCGGCTATTTTTGACTGACTGTCGCGTTTCTGGCAGCATATCCCGCCCTGTTTTCTATGACGTTTTCCCGCACCTTCGATTTGCTGGCCCACCTGGCCGAAACCACGCCGCAGGCCGACTGCCTGGTAGAAAAGCGCGACGGCCGCTGGCAGCCCCGCAGCGCCCAGCAGGTGCAGCAAAGCGCCGACCAGCTCAGCCTGGGCCTGCGGACGCTGGGCGTAGGGGCCGGCGACAAAGTGGCCATCATCTGCGCCAACCGCCCCGAGTGGGTGGTGGCCGACATGGCCATTGCCCAGCTCGGGGCCGTGAGCGTGCCGATGTACCCCACCATCACCGTCGACGACTACCGCCACATTTTTCAGGATGCCGGCGTGCGGGTGGTGCTGGTGCAGGATGCGCCGCTCCTGGAAAAGGTGAGGGAGGCCGTGGCCGGGCTCGAAGCGGGCCCCGAGCATATCTTCACCTTCGACCCCACACCCGGCGCCCCGTCGTACACCGACCTGCTGGCCCAGGGTGCCACCGCCGACCCGGCCGAGCTGGCGCCGCTGCGGGCCGCCGTGCAGCCCGACGATTTGCTCACGCTCATCTACACCTCGGGTACTACCGGCCGCCCCAAGGGCGTCATGCTCAGCCACCGCAACATCCTGTTCAACTGCGAGAACCTGCTGAGCTACCTGCCGCTGGCGCCGGGCTCCAAAACGCTTAGCTTCCTGCCCCTGAGCCATATTTTCGAGCGCACCGCCACGTTTCTGTACCTGCAGCTGGGCTTCAGCATCTACTACGCCGAGAGCGTCGCGCTTATTGCCGACAACTTGCGTGAGGTGCAGCCCCACGCCTTTACTACCGTGCCGCGGCTGCTCGAAAAGATATTCGACAAGATTGTGGCCACTGGCCAGCAGCTGACCGGCACCAAGCGCAAGCTCTTCGACTGGGCCCTGGCGCTGGGGCTGCGCTACGATACCCAGCAGGACCAGGGCTGGTGGTACAACGCGCAGCTGGCGCTGGCCAACAAGCTCGTGTTCAGCAAGTGGCGGGCAGCGCTGGGCGGCGAGGTGCGCTTTATTATCTGCGGCGGCGCGGCCCTGCAGCCGCGGCTGGCGCGGGTGTTCTGGTCGGCTGGCATACGGGTGATGGAGGGTTACGGCATGACCGAAACCTCGCCCGTAATTGCCGCCAGCCGCCCCGAGCCGGAGAACAACCTGATTGGGGCCGTGGGGCCGGTGCTGCCCAATGTGGAGGTGAAAATTGCCACCGATGGCGAAATCCTGACCCGCTCGCCCTCCGTGATGCGCGGCTACTACAACCGCCCCGACCTTACGGCCGAGGCCATCGACGCCGACGGCTGGCTGCATACCGGCGACATTGGCGAGCTGGTGCAGGGCAAGTTCCTCAAGATTACCGACCGCAAAAAAGAGATGTTCAAGAACGCCAACGGCAAGTACGTGGCTCCCCAACCTTTGGAATCGAAGCTGTCGGAGTCGCCGCTGGTGGAGCAGGTGATGGTGGTGGGCGAGGGTGAGCGGTTCACGGCCGCGCTGTTGGTGCCGGCCTTTACCGAGTTGCGCACCTGGGCCACCGGTCAGGGCCTGCCCGCCGAACTGACGGACGAGGCGCTGGTGGCCGACGAGCGGGTGCAGCAGCGCTATGAGCAGTTGCTACAGGCAGCCAACGCCAGTTTTGCCCAATGGGAGCAGATTAAGAAAGTGGCGCTGGTAGCAGTACCGTGGAGCATAGAATCAGGTGAGCTAACGCCCACGCTCAAGGTGAAGCGCAAAATCATCCGCGAGAACAATACGGCGCGCCTCGAACAACTCTACCGCGGCTAAAGCCATAGAATATGCGGTAACATGGGTTAAATAAGGCCTTATTCTGGCCCGCCGGAAAATCTTTTTTTGGTGGCAGGTGTTATAATACCGAACCCGCTATATCTTCATCCCATGCGCAAAGACCTGTTCAACCTCGGCCCCGTATTCGGTTATTTTTTCCGCAAGAATGACCCCAGCCGGCCTTCCAATTTCAACTTGCGGACCATGCACTTCATCAATAAGCTGAGCATGTCGATGTTTCTGGTGGGGCTTCTGGTACTGCTCTACCGCTGGTTCCTCCGCTAAGTCGGAACTGGCATCTCGGCAGCCAAAGCCGCTGCCTGCTATATTTAAGCCGCCTGTTATGCTTTCTGCGTGACAGGCGGCTTACTTTTCCGTCCAGCCCATGCACATCGAGGATTTCCGCGACTATTGCCTGCTCAAGGCCGGCGTTACCGAAGAAACGCCCTTCGGCCCCGATACGCTGGTATTCAAGGTCGGCGGTAAGATGTTCGTCCTTACTGACCTCAACACCTTCGCCAGCATCAACCTGAAGTGCGACCCTGAGCGGGCCGTGGAGCTACGCGAGCAGCACGAATATGTGCTGCCCGGTTACCACATGAACAAGAAGCACTGGAACACGGTGCTCATCGGCACGGGCATCCCGGGCCAGCAGCTACGCGAGCTGATTGACCACTCCTATGATTTGGTGCGCGCCTCCCTGCCCCGGGCAGTGCGGGAAGGAATGGAGGGGTAGAAACAGAACTGTCATTCAGAGCGAAGCAAAGAATGACAGTTCTGCTTTTAAGCGCTAAAAAACAATCCGGGGAGGGCGCTGTAGGGGCGGGGCTTGTCCCCGCCCGCCGTCAGCAGGTGCTTTGCGGAATCTGCAAACAGTCAGTCAACACGTTGTTCTAATGGCGGGCGGGGACAAGCCCCGCCCCTACAACGCCCTCCCCGGCTTGGGTTAAAAACTACACCACGATATTCACCATCCGGCCGGGCACCACAATCACCTTTTTGGCGGGCTTGCCTTCGGCGAAACGCTCCAGAATATCCGTGGCGCGCACGGCGGCCTCGATTTCGGCGGCGGTGGCGGTGGCCGGGAACTGCAGCTGCTCGCGCACCTTGCCGTTGATGGCCACCGGGTAGTTCACCACATCCTCGACCAAATATTCCTCGCGGAACTCGGGGTAGGGGGCCGTGCTGATGGAACCAGCCGCGTGGCCCAGCTCCGACCATAGCTCCTCGGCCAGGTGGGGCGCGTAGGGGGAAAGCAGCACCACCAGCGGCTCCAGAATGGCCCGCTTGTGGCAGTCGAGGGCCGTCAGCTCGTTCACCGTAATCATCAGGGCGCTGACGGTGGTGTTGAACGAGAACCGCTCAATGTCTTCCTCCACCTTGCGGATGGCCTTGTGTAAGGCCTTTAGCTCGGCGGGTGCGGCCGGTTCGTCGGTTACGGCGAAAGCGCCATCCTGCGGGTGGTAGAGGCGCCAGAGCTTCTTCAGGAAGCCCGCTACGCCGCTCATGCCGTTGGTATTCCAGGGCTTGAACTGTTCCAGCGGCCCCAGGAACATCTCGTACATCCGCAGCGCATCGGCCCCGTAGCGCTCAATCAGCGTGTCGGGGTTCACCACGTTGTACTTCGACTTCGACATCTTCTCGACTTCATGATGAATTTTGAAAGGTTCACTTTCAAGGCATTCATTCATGTCAAAGTCATAAAAACGTCCTCCGTGCCAATAACCGGAGCTACACATAAAAATGCACTCTTCCCCTAGCCACTTTTGGAATTGAATTTGGCCTTCAGGGGGTAATACATTATTATCAACGTACTCTACAGGGACATGTCTTTTGGAATAATATTTCGCTCTATCGCTCATATCTTCCTTCCAAAATACTTTTCCTAAAGTAGAATCAGCACTATGAAATGCAGTAACTAAACGATTACCAAAGTGAATCTTCTTAGGCCCTACATCACCATTGGGAAAATGGTAATTAGATGCGGCTGCACCGATATCCCTAACTATAAAAGCGGACACTCCCAATATCATCCCCTGATTAATCAGTTTCTGGAAGGGCTCGGGGGCCGTTACTAGGCCCAGATCTTTTAGGAACAGGTGCCAGAAGCGGGAGTAGAGCAGGTGGCCGGTGGCGTGCTCGGCCCCGCCGAGGTAGAGGTCCACGTTCTGCCAGTAGGCTTCGGCCTCCTCGCCCACGAAACGGTCGGCGTTGTGCGGGTCCATGTAGCGCAGGTAGTACCACGAGGAGCCGGCCCAGCCGGGCATGGTGCTCAGCTCGTAGGGGTACTGGCCCTTGTAGAGCCAGTCCTGGGCGCGGGCCAGGGGCGGCTCGCCGGTTTCGGTGGGCTTGTACTCGTCGATTTCGGGCAGCACTAGGGGCAGATCGGCTTCGGCCACGCCGTAGGCTACGCCGTCCTTATAATAAATCGGGATGGGTTCGCCCCAATAGCGCTGGCGGCCGAAGATGGCGTCGCGGATGCGGTAGGTGATTTTGGGCTCGCCCACGCGGTTGGCCCGCAGGCGCAGGCGCAGCTGCTCGGTGGCCTCGTCGTAGGTGAGGCCCGTGATGAAGCCCGAGTTGATGTAGCGGCCTTCCTTGGTGGGGTCGGCCTGCTGGTCGAGGTGCTGCTGGCCGTCCAGAATCTGGCGGATAGGCAGGTTGAAATGGGTGGCAAACAGCCAGTCGCGCTGGTCGCCGCTGGGCACGCCCATCACGGCACCGGTGCCGTAGCCGGCCAGCACGTAGTCGGCGGTCCAGACGGATACAAACTCCAGCGTGAACGGGTTCTGCACGTAGAAGCCGGTCGGCGCGCCGCTCACGGTTTTCACGTCGGTCTGCCGCTCGCGCTCCGAGCGGTTGGTAGCAGTCTTCACGTAGGCCTGCAGATCGGATAGGGTTTGCGAGGCCTCAGGCGAGTAGTCGGCCTGTGCCGCGGCCCGCTCGCCCATTGCCAGCGTCAAATCCAACTCGGGGGCCAGCACCAGGAACGTGGCGCCGAAAATCGTGTCGACGCGGGTCGTGAATACCTCGATTTCCTCGGGCTGGGGCTTCATGTCGCCGTCGGAAGTGCGCAGGTACACCGGGAAGCGCACGCTGGCGCCGATGCTCTTGCCAATCCAGTTGCGCTGCATTTCCTTCACGGCATCGGGCCAGTCGAGCTGGTCGAGGCCACGCAGCAGGCGGTCGGCGTAGGCGGTAATGCGCAGGTTCCACTGGGGCATCAGCCGGCGCTCAACGGGGAAGCCACCGCGCTCTGAGAGGCCATCCTTCACCTCATCATTGGAAAGCACCGTGCCCAGGCCGGGGCACCAGTTCACGTAGGTGTCCTGCTGGTAGGCCAGCCGATAGGGATGCACGGCCTGAAGGCGCTGCTTTTCGGTGAAGCTCTGCCACTGCCCGGCCGTAAACTCGTGGCGCTCGGCCTCGTCGCCGGCCGCCCGGATGTTGGCGCTGCCGTTGCTGGCGAACTTGTCGAGCAGCGTCTTCAGCGGCTCGGCGCGGTCGGTTTCCAGGTTATACCAGCTGTTGAAGAGCTTGAGGAAAATCCACTGCGTCCACTTATAGTAAGCGGGGTCGGAGGTGCGGATTTCGCGGCTCCAGTCGTAGCTGAACCCCAGGGCCGAAAGCTGGCGGATGTAGGTGCTGATGTTCTGCTCGGTGGTCAGGGCCGGGTGCTGGCCGGTCTGGATGGCGTACTGCTCGGCCGGCAACCCAAACGAGTCGAAGCCCATGGGATGCAGCACGTTGAAGCCGCGCAGCCGCTTGTAGCGGGCCACGATATCGGAGGCAATGTAGCCCAGCGGGTGACCCACGTGCAGCCCCGCCCCGCTGGGGTAGGGAAACATGTCGAGGGCGTAGTATTTGGGCTTTGCGGAAGCGTTATCGGCCTGGAAAGTTTGGTTGTCTTTCCAGAAGTCTTGCCATTTCTTCTCGATATCCTGGGGATGGTAGCCGGGCATGGTTGACGGAGCTGTTAGCTGATAGCCGCTAGCGAAGCGCTGGCGGACTGGGGGGAGAGGCGTTGAAGCGGGTAAAATTACGGAAATTTACCCCCGGCAATTCAACCCCCAGCCCTATGTTTACGCGCTCCGACCTCAAAGCCGCCGCCAACACCTCCAGCTACGAGCGGGGCCAGCAGTATTTCAAGCAAGGCTACGTGGGCAAAGTCACTCGCGAAGGCAACACGTTCAAGGCCCGCGTGGAGGGCTCGGAGCGCTACAAGGTGCGCCTGACGGTGGAGAAAACGGGGGCCAGCTACCGCTGCAACTGCCCCTACGATTACGACGGCATTTGCAAGCACGCCGTGGCGCTGGGCCTGGCCGTGCTGAAGAAGTTCGGGCCGGAAGTTGAGCCCGACCCGGTGCCCGATACCAGCGAGCAGGCGCTCTTGCAGGCGCTGATGGATACGCCGGTTACCACGCAGCTGGCCTTCCTGACTAACCTGTTGCGCACCCAGCCCCAACTGCGCGAGCAGTTTCTGCTGCAAGTGAGTCCCGCCGTGAAACCGGCCGCGCCGGTGGCGGCCCCGAACGCGCCCGCCGCTGCTGCTGCTGCTGCGCAGGAGCTGACGACTACCGAGGAAGTCAGCACGGAAGTGTACGAGGCGCTGGCCGACCTGGCGTTTGATGACGATGCGCTTCGGCAGCAGACCGATTACTACGGCGACTACCTGGAAGACGAGGGCGACGGGATGCTGGAGCTGGCCGACGAAATTATCCAGGACGTGCTCCAGCCCTTTGCCCACTTCGTGGCCGAGCACCTGGCCCACGGCCGCCTCACCCGCGCCTTAGAGTACTGGATTGGCGTGTACGAGGGCGCCACCGCCGCCATCGACCCCGCCGCCGACGACTATGGCCTGTTCAGCTACGAAGGCTACCCGGCCCGGGTGCTGGAGTGCTGGGGCCGGCTGCTCAGCGAATCGGGGGCCGATGCGCGGTTGGCCACCCACGACTTTGGCGAGGCCGAAACCGCCGCCGCCCTGGCCCTGCTCTTCGACCGCTACGCCGATGCCGGCTACCCGCCCGACGCGTTTGCCGCCCTGCTCACGACCCTGACCCGCACCCCCGCCGTGGCGGCCCAGCTGCACACCCGGCTCGAAGCTGGGGGCCGGCCCCTGAGCCTCGACCAGGCCCACGTGCTGCTGTACTCGGCCGAGGTGTTGGCCGACGACGCGCTCTGGGTGCGCACCGCCGAAGCCCACGCCGGCCACGATTTCGGGCTGCTGCTGCGCCTGCTCGATTACTACCGCCAGCACGCCGACCGGCCCCACCTGCTACGGCTGCTGCACGCGTATCGCGACCAGTTCAGCCACCGCCTCAATGCCTACGTGCTGGCCCACGTGCCGCCCACCGAAGACGAGCCCCTGTATTTGGCAGCTCTGGAGCAGCGCTGCCGCGACACCCAAAGCCTGGCCGATTACGAGCAGCTGCGCAGTTATTGGAGCGAAACCCAACGGCGCACGTTCGTGGACGAGCTGGTGCGGCTTAGCCTCCGGTGGTCCGACCCACTGTTTGGGGCCGAGCTGCTGGTGGCCGAAAACCGGGAAGCCGAGTTGCTGCCGCTGCTGCTCAGCCGTCAGTGGTCCACTACCGGCAGTATCCCGGAGCTGCTCGCCCTGGCGGCCCGCACCCAGCCCGAAGCCTGCCTCGACGCCGTGATGGAGCGCACCGAAAAGCTATTGGCCGACACCCGCGGCCGCGACCTGTACCTGCGCATCACCTCCTGGCTGACGGTTCTCAACCAACGGGAAACCCTCCGGCCCCAGGTGGCCCTGTTCGCGGCCCACCTCTACACCGAATACTTCCGCCTGAATGCCCTGCGCGAGGAGCTGCGGGCCGCTCAGCTGGTGAGAACCGAACAGACTGGCAAAACGTACCGCTTGGTGCCACCCGCTCCCGAAGATGATGAACTCCGGGAACTGCTGCGCGACCGGAAGAAGCGGTGAGTAAGAAAGGCCAGAAGGGAGGGAGTAAGAAGGGAATGTCATGCTGAGAGCAGCCGAAGAATCTCTACTGCTCCGTCGTAATTGTTGAAGCTGTTTGGGAAGTCAAAGGAACGTCATGCTGAGCTTGCCGAAGCATCTCTACCGTTTCGTTACAGTTGTTCAGCGAGGCGGTAGATATGCTTCGGCAAGCTCAGCATGACGGTCTGATTGATTTCGGGTACTTCCTGAACAGCTTCGTTACAACAAAGCGGTAGAGATTCTTCGGCGGCGCTCAGAATGACTGATTTTTTCCTACTCTGTGCCTAATCCCAAGCGCCCTCGGTGCTCAGCACCCGGAACCGGGCGAACATTTCCTCCGAGTACCAGTCTTCCTGCCGCGTGAGGCGGATAACTTCCTTGTGTTTCTCGCTGCGGTAGGCGTAGTCCTGCATGGCGCGGGCCGAATCCCAGAGGCTGACGGTGGCCTGGCGCACAATGGGCATCTCGCCCAGCCCGATGGCGGCCCGCACGCCCGGCGCATCGGCAATGGTGGCACTCACCGGGGCCACGTAGCGCCAGAAACGGGGCGTTTTCAGCAGCCGGATAGAAGCCCGCGTGAGTACCAGCACCGGCGCGTCGGCATCGGCTGGTTCGGAGGCATAATCAAACGGGTTCACCCCATCCCAGAGCCCGTGGGACTTGATAGGAGCCAGGCGGGCCGTCCAGATATCGGTGGTACGCTCCCGGAACTGCTGCCAGAGCGGATGCCGGCCGAAGAACTCCGCCGCCGCCGCCTCCGATTCCCAAACGGCCATAAAACCGTAGCGGCGCAGGTTAGGCAGGACTCCGAAGCCATTGGTAGCGCCGCTGCCCAGCAGCTTGGCAAACCGCAGGCCTGCCACCCGCCGCAGGGGCTGCTGGGCCGTGCCCATCTGGGCAAATCCCCAGCGCCGCTGGTCGGGGAGGAGCGTGATAATGGAAAGCGTGGTCAGCAAGGGAAGAAGGATAATTGAAAGGCTCTGCGCACCTCTGCGGGGACTGCCAGCGGAACAACAAAAAAGGGCCGGAATTGCTTCCGACCCTTTGCAATCAGCCAAATATAGGCTACTTGACTTCTACTTTGGCGTGCTCGTTTACGTCGTCGGAGGTGCTCCGCTCGCCGGTAGCCAGGGCCCGCACATAGGCGTAGGCCTGGGTGATGAGGCTGCTGGGTGTATCCCAGTACTCGCCCTTGTCGATTTCCACCTTCAGGATGTAGATGCTCTCATCTTCTTTGCCCTTGGGGAACCAGGCGCGCATGGGTTCGCTCCAGAGCTTATTAATTTCGGCCTGGTCGCGGTAGGCGTTGGCTCGGCCCGAAACCGATACGTAGATATTGTCGTCGGGCTGACCGTAGCTTAGGTTTACGTGGCTGTCTTTCTTCACCTCGTACACCTTGGCCGAGTCCTTGTCGGTCAGGAATACCAGGGCGCTGCTGCCATCGGGCTTCTGGGTATACATGGGGCGGCTGCGCAGGCTGCCGTCGTTGTCCTGGGTCGTGAGCATAGCAATGCGCACTTCCTTGATTTTATCGAGCAGTATGGAAAGGTCGTGGGTAACGTTGGTTGGCTTCGACATGGGTTGGGTTCGTAAGGAAAGAATCTGGGCTAAGAACTATTGCCCGGGGGCCAGGGTTGGTCCGGCGGGTCGCCTATCTGTACGGTCTGCCCCGGTGGTTGGTTGGCTTTTGCGGCGTAGTCTGTAAGCCACCCTGCCGTATTTTCCGCTGCCCATGAATTTTCTGGCCCACCTGCTGCTTTCCGGCTCCCCCGCCGACACACCTCAGTACGATGACATCGTAGTAGGCAACTTCGCGGCCGAAGCCGTGCGCGGCCGGGCCGGGCTGCTGGCCTATCCCGAGCCTGTGCAGCGTGGTATCCGCCTGCACCGCTTCATCGACTCGTTTACGGATACCCACCCCGTTGTGCGCCGCACCACGGCCCGCCTGCGCGAAGCCGGCTTGGGCAAGTGGGCCGGCGTGGTGGCCGACATGGGCTACGACCACCTGCTGGCCCGCGACTTTGCCCGCCACCATCCGGCTGAGCCGCTGCCCGACTTTGCCCAACGCCAGTACGCGCTGCTGCACGCCCGCCGCCACGAAATACCCGAGCGCCTGCAGCCCCTGCTGCACCACATGCGCCACGGCGACTGGCTGACCGGCTACGCTCATCCCGCCGGCCTGGAGCAGGCGTTGCAGGGACTCAGCCGCCGCGTGCCCGCCGGCGCCATAATGGCCACCGGGGCCGCCGCCTTCCTGGACGAGCTGCCCGCGTACGAGGACGATTTCGCGGAGTTCTGGCCGGAGCTGCGGGCAGGGGTAATGAGTTCAGACAAGTAACTGACAATAGTGCGCTCCAGGCCTACCATTCCGCTCACAAACGCATTCACCAGCACCAGTAAGCTGAACTGCTGCCAGTTTTCGCGCAGACCGAAACGCAGGATCATAGAAGTTGCGTTAGACGAAGCCAGGGATAAGCTACCCCTTTATCAGGGGTGGATGATAGCCCAACCCTGGGCCTGCCAGATAATCAGCTCGCCGTTGCCGGTGGGCACGTAGCCGATGAAGGGGAACAGCTCGTCTTTGCTGATTTTGCGCTCCTTCATTGTGTTCAGGCACTGCGCCATGATAACCCCCTGCTGCTGCAATGCCTTCAACTCGGCCTTGTATGGCTGGGCCTTGCGAAACACGTCGGTGCCGCCGTAGGCAACCAGCTGCATCTGCAGCCGGCCCTTCAGGCGCGGGTCGTCCAGCGCGTTTCGCATGTTTTGCAGCGTCATCTTAATCAGCTTGGGGTCGTCGCTATTTAACTGAAAAACGACCTGATAGACTTCCCTGTCGGCTATGGGTCGGTAAACCCGGCGGCGGGGCTGGTCCCGGCCGGGGGCGGCGTTTGTGCACTAGCAGCGTGGCTGGCCAGCAACAGAGCCAGCACAGCAGAGAGGCGAACGGTAGCATTTAGAGCGGTTCTTGGGTTGGTGTATGGTTTTAGGTTTGTCTTCTGGCCATGAAAGCGTATTC
>NZ_JABKAU010000056.1 GCF_013377885.1 Hymenobacter lapidiphilus | reverse complement strand
TAGTAGCAGGGCCGGGGTGGTCGTGGCGAAGGGGGCGCCCTTAGCGGTGGCCACAATATCAATCAGCAGCTGGCCGATGCGTGGCGCGGTGTTGGCCGATGGGGCGGTTTCGTCGCGTACCCCCGCACCCCGTTGTAGCAGTTCGTCGTAAGTGGCCATTATACCCCGCGTATTTTTCGATGAATGGAAGAGTCGGCCCGCCCGCAAGCCGCGCGCTCAGTGTCCGCATGGTGACTGCGCAGGTGGCGCAGCAGATCGGACAGGTAGGCGTCGCGGCGGTTATCGGCCGCTGCCTGCAGGGCCGCCCGCTGGCTGGCCCCGATGGGCTGAAAGGTGCCGTTTGGATCGGTCGGCACGACCAAGCCGGCCTTATCGACGTGAAAGCCCGAGGTGGGCAGAAAGCGCGAGTAGGCGGCGGCCAGCCAGTAGGGCTTGAGCAGCAGCAGCCAGAGCGTACGCAGCGGCTCATAGCGCCAGGCAGCGGTGGTTTCGGCCTCGCCAGGCACATCGGAAAGAAGGTCGGGCGCGGGGGCCAGGGCGGTGAACACCCGGCCCCGGCGTACGGCCAGCACACCCGGCAGCACATCGGCCAGCACCAGCGGCCAGTCAGCTGGGGCGGGCAGCACGGACAGTTGCCGCGTGGCTTCGAGTAGGCCCGCTTCCAGGCGCGGCGCTACGTCCAGGCGCAACGCATCGGCAATGGCGGGCGCGAGCTTATTCATTTCCACCTGCGGGCTCAGGGCCAGCGCGTCCACGAAGTCCTGTTTGGTGAGTGTCAGCATTAGGCGGCGGGGGTCGGGGGGGTGGCAGTGGCCTGAACGGTTTTAGCAATTTCCACCGGGCTGTGCTGGCCGGGCAGCAGGCCGACCAACTCGGGCATGATGCGCAGAAACGAGCGCAGCAGTAGTTGCCGTAGTGGCTCCAGGCTGCGCTGCGTCAGTTCGGCGGCGTTAACCAGCTCCTGCGTCGCACCCAGCTGACCGGGCTTTGCAAACCCGCACAAAATGGGTGGAATCCCGATGTTGCGGCACACGATCTGACCGATAGAGTCGCGCTTTTCAATCAGCTTCTCCACGTTCGTATTGCCGTTGAACGGCGTTAGGATCGGGGCCTGCTCCTTGGTGGCGGCTTCCATTACGAACAGCTTCTTGCGGCCCGTGCCGGAATTGTTGTTGCCCGTGAAGCCACGCAGCTCAGCATCGGTGCGGTCCTGCTGGGTGTCGCCGTTGGCGTCCTTGGTGGTACTGTCCTCTTCCCCGATGATGGTCAGCATAGCCGAAGGGAAGAAGCCGTTACGCACCTCTTCATAATCAAAGCGGGCGTACTCGGCATCGGTGAGCACGTCTTCCAGGCCCGCGTAGTGCGGCGGGTAGGGATAATCCTCCTGTCCGGGCCGGGGCGCGTAGGCGTAGAGAATCTGCCCCGGCTGGCCGTGCTTGGGGCCATCGGGGGCAGATTCTTTCAGCGGCTGTTCGGCCAGCTCCAGGATGGCGGCAATGATTTCGGGCCGGGGGTCGAAGGCTCCGTGTTCGGTGGAATCCGCACCCCGGTAGCCTTTGCGGCCAATTTTGTGATTAAGCAGAAACGTAGCCTTCGTCGTTTTGCGCACGGCATGAAACGGCACTACGTAGCGTTCTTCCATCGTGGCATCGGCCGCGTAACGAATCAGCGCCGCCGCGCCGTTGTTGTAGGCCCCGTAGCCGCACCACTCGCTCCACAGGTCGTTGGCTGTTTTGCCCGGCTGGCCGGGAACGGGCGTGTGGCCCATCGTATTGAGCAGGCTGGGGTCGTAGCCGGCGGCGCGGGGGTCCGTGACGGGCACAGGAAACCCCGTGCCCTCCAGGAATTGCGCCCGCCGCTCCAGCGCCCGGTAGGCCGTACCCGAGTCGAGCGCCGCGTCTAAACACACCTGCGGAGCCGTGTCGCCTTCCCCGTAGGCAATGGCCTTGCCCCCGCTCGGAGCCGTGGCCGTGCCCCTGACCGCCACTACGGCGGGCAGCGTCGGCGGCACGGCCATGTTGAACGCCCGCATGGCAGGCGCGGCGGAGATGGTACGGGCGGGGCGGGCGGGCGTTGACACAGGCGGGCGGGGTTACGGGCGGCTTGCTCTGGTAGCTTACTTGGCAGGAGCGTTGCGGTGCTTGGTGAGCACGTCTTTGAGCTGATCGACGGTTAGTTCATCAGCCGGCTTGCTGCCGATTTCGGCCGCGTAGATGGCCTGCAGCTCGGCTTTGTTGACGTTCAGGGTCGGCAGCTCGGGCTTTTGATCTTCGGCCACTTCGGGCTGCTGGGCTTTGGTGAGTTCGGCCAAGGCGGCGGCGGCCTGCTTTTCGCGGCCGGGAATAGGCTCGACCATGTGGCCCCGGTCGTAAGCCTGCAGGGTCGGCACGTCGGCGTCCTGCAGGTTGGAGGCGTCCACGTAGCGGGTTTCGGGGGCGTGCACAATGGCCTTGTGGGCTTTGTAGCTGGCCTTGAAGCGGAAGTTTTCGGATACGGGCATCGAAGAAGTCGTTAGGGTGGAACTGGATTCGGTAAGCGTTGCGGTAGTTGTTTCGGCTACCGGCCGGGTATTGAGCCAGCTGCCGAGCCGCCGCGCCATTCGGTCGCGGCGGCGGCAGGCTTCCCCGAAGCACTCGTGGTAGAGCGCCAGCAGCGTTTCGGTGGGCGTGCTGCCGAGCGAAGCGAGGGCTGAGCGCACGGCCAGCGTGAGTTCAGGGTAGCGGTCCATTAGGCCACCAGCGCGTTAAGGGCGGCAATAGTGGCGTCGAAGTCCACCCCAATCAGCACCAGGGCGGGCACAGCAGCCTCGTCACCCGTGAAGGTGTAGAGGTAGGTGTTGTCGTCGTCCAGCTTGGTGCCGGTGCCGCCCGTGCCGGCCGTAGCCGTTAGGCCCAGGCCCCGGCCGTACACTTCTACCTGCCGGGCGTTGGTGGGCAGGAAGAACACCAGGTCTTCCGCCTGCGCCAGCCCGACGAGCGTGTTGCGGTCAGCCTGCGTTTCGTGGTAGATGCGCTCGACTACCGTGTGGGTGAAGGTCGTGCGGCCCGTATCGGAGCGCTTGAGCGGGTACGCGCCGCTGTTCTGAAACTTGCGAGACGTGAATTTCTTGAGCTTGGCCAGGTTCTTCATCGCCACGCCCGTTACCATGCCATCCGTGCCCACGGTGAGCGTAAGGTCAGAGAGGCGGGCGGCGAACAGGAACGGGAACGAGCCGCCGGGCTTGGCGAAGGCCTCGCACGAAGGGTCGATGTTGGTGAAGTCGATTAAGCAGGGATTGAGAGGCATGGTCTTGGAGGCCGAAAAGGGGTTGAAGGGAAAGCATCACGGGCCGGCCGTCCTATCCCACCCTGGGAGGCAGACCGGCCCGCTTTGCTGTGTTGGCTGGTGGCTAGTAGGCCACGATCACGACGTCACCGTCCATGTACTGCATACCCACCTTGTAGCGCACGCGCACGTTGTTGAGGTCGGTGTCTTTGGAGTACCAGCCTTCCATCACCTGCGACTGCTGGTGCGTGTCGGTGCCCACCTGGAAGCCGCCTTTCACGGTCAGGTAAGCGCGGCGCTTGAACGTGTCCACTTCCTGCTCGATGTCGGTGTTTTTGACAATCGGAACGCCCTCATAGCTCAGATTACCCGCACCATCTTTAAAGAAGCCGTTGCTGGCCTCGCCGGTGGTGGTGAAGTTGCGCATAGAGGCTGACAGGTTCTGGTACAGCGAGCGGCTGAGTACGATCAGCTTCTGTCCATCCTCTACCTGGTCCATGAGCAGGCTCTGACCGTCATAGAGCGCGGGCAGCAGCACGTCGCGGGTGTAGTTGGCGGGCAATGCGCCGGCCGGAATCTCCACGGCCCGGATAATGCCATCGGGGTCATTGGCATCGGCGGCACGGTTGGCCACACCGGCAAACACCAGCTTCCAGAAGCCATCCGTGATGGAGAGCGTGGCCGCCTTAGCGTAGGCCAGCTTCAGGGCTTCGTCAGCGTCAGCGGCGGGCTTTGCTGGTACAACGATGTCGGTGTCGCCAAACTGCACAATCATCGAAAAGTCGCGCTCCCAGATGTTGGTGTACAAGTCGGTGTAGATGGCCTCAATCTCCGTATCCTGGAGGTTGTTGACATCATAGCCCTTCTTGCGGGCCAGTTCGGCTACGGTGCCGCCAAAGTCTTCGGCGCAGATTTCGTCCCAGATTTGGGCATTTACTACGTCCAGGTACTTTTCGCGGAAAATGGGGCGGCCCGAATTGGTGCGCTCACCACAGCCAGCCCGTTTGCGGGTGATGTACTTGGCCATGTGGACATGGAGCATCTTCTCGCGCACTACCACATCCTCGCGGATGGTGATGCCGAGCGTGGCCTCCAGGTTCTCGTTGTTGAAGACGCGCTTTACAATGGCCTCTCCAATGGAACCGGGCTCATTGCCGCAGTAGGAGATGTCGTCCTGAATGGTGATTTCGATAGGCATGATTACGGGTGTCGGGGGTTAGAAGCGTAAGAGAAAAGCCTAGCGCCGCACGACGTTCAGGCGAGGAGTGGTAGCGGCAGCAGCGCCGGCCGCGGCCTTATTGGCGGGCGTCTGCGTGCCGGCCGGGGTGGGGTTGCCGGTAGAGCCGGGCACGGCCTTCAGGCGGTTCTGCAGGTTGCGCACCGAGTTGGTGGCCCCGTCCCGCTCAGCCGTCAGGGCGGCTACCTGCGCCTCCAGTTCCGCGTTGCGGCTGTTGGCGGCGGCCAGCTCATCGGCGCCAGGGGCCGCGCTGTTGCTGGCCGACGTGATGGATTCGATAGCCCCGGCCGCAACCGTGATGCTGCGCGCATCGGCCAGCGTGTAGTTGCCGTCAGCGGCGGCCAGCGTCAGGGCTTCGTCGGTGTACACCATGTCGCCCTGGGCAAGGTCGTCGGCCGTGGTATCCACGTAGATGTTGCCCGCCTCGCCTTCCAGGGCTACTGTCAGGTTGGTAGGGGCGGCCTCTTCGTTCTTTGGAGCGAAGTAGTTCTTGGCGGCGTTGATAAACTTATCAACCAGGCGCGTTTCGTCGGCGGCGGTAATGGCCATGTTCTGCGGGGTTTGGGGTTTGAAGTAATTGAGCACTTTACCTTCCCCCACGGGAGCAGGCAGTAAGTCGTCGGTGAGCTTGGCCGTCACGAAGCCCAGGGCCAGGGCCTCGTCGGCGCTCAGGTAGGTTTCGCGGGTGAGCAGCTCGGCCGCCATTTCGGGCGTGAGCTTGCCGCCGGTGCGGGCCAGGTAGCGGCTGGTGATCTGGGCTGTGATTTTGTCGAGAAAGGCCGCCGCCTCGCGGTGGTCGGCGGCGTTGGCGAAGACCCCGGTGTCTACCATCGGCGCGTGGGTCATCAGCAGGGCGGCATCAGCCATGTAGATTTCATCGGCCGCCAGCGCCACGAGCACGGCAATGGAGGCGCAGAGCCCGTGGATATAGCATTTGACCGTTACGCCCTGCTTCGATAATTCGCGCAGGTAGTTGTAGATGGCATAGCCTTCGTACACGTCGCCGCCGTAGCACTTCCAAAAGTACAATTCGACCGATTCAGGATACTTGGCTGCTTCGCCCCCTTCAAAGGCGCTATATCCTTCAACAGCATAGCGCACGTCTTGCAACGTGGTGCCGTAGAAGAAATCGGCGCATCCGATGGAGTCTAAGAAATTTACTTTTGCAACGCGCATAACACAAAGCTAGAAATTGCCTAACTTGGTGTATGTCAAACGGCCGATAATCGGCCGATAACTATACCTTCCTATGGCCAGTACTCCCGATGGATTCAAGGTGGTGAAGCTCATCGTGTCGGATGCCTGCTACGAGCGGCTCAACGAGATGCGCGAGGATGCGCCGGTTCGTACCTTCACCTCCATGCTGGCCCCGGTGGTAATTGCCTACAGCCGGGGCGAGATTCAGCAGCAGTTCGTGCAGACCCGGCCCCCGGTGCCCGCTCCGAAGCCGCCGGGCCAGAAGTAGCACGCGCTAATGGGTGGGTAAATAAATACCGCCGTAAAAGGGCCGATTCGCAGCACGGGCAAAACCCGGTGCCGAACTTCCGTGTCTAAACCACGGATGCCATGCCCGCACAGGAAACGATAACCTTACAGGTCGATATTCAAGCCAATACGGCGCGAATAGTGGAGTTGCAAAAGCAGTTACTAGACACCAAATCGGCTAATACAGAGCTAAATAAGTCCTTTAAGGAAGGCCGCATTACGCAGGATGAATTGGCGGCCGGACAGGTGCGGCTAAAGCAGAAAACAGCCGATATAACCACCGAACAGCGGGCGCTTACGAAGGCGAACGAGGAACAGGTAAAAGTGAATCAGGCGCTGACAGCCGCCACCGGTAATACCACGGCTAAAACGGCATCCTTTGGGGCTACGCTACGTGCCACGGCAAAGGAAAACAGCCTGTTAAATTCCGTAATGGGACAGGCCAGCGGAGTGCAGGCCCGATTCACGCAGGCGCAAGATCTAGCCAAATCGGCGTTGGGCGGCACCACTACGGCTACCAACCTATTTAAGGTAAGTCTGCTGGCCTTGCCCATTTTTGCCATCGTAGCCGGGCTTACGGCCCTCTATACCTACCTAACCAGAACGCAGGAAGGGTTGGATTTTGTCGAGCGCAAAACGAAGGGGGTAACCGTTGTACTAGGAGTGCTAACGGACAAGGTTTCGGCGGTGGGCAAACTGCTGTTTGATGCGTTTTCCAATCCCAAACAGGCCGCCGCCGACCTAGTGGACTTCCTGCAAACCAATCTACTGAATCGACTAAAAGCGTTCGGGGTGCTGGTTGAAGCTATTTCGAGTGGCGACGTGGGCAAGCTACGCGACGGATTTATTCAGCTGGGAACCGGCGTAACCGACGCCACGGCCAAAACTAAAGCCTTTACAGCCGAGCTATACGAATCGGCAAAAGCCGGGGAAGCCATTGCAAAAGTCAGTCAGCAGCTACGCGACGAAGAACGCAGCCTGAATGTAGAACGGGCGAAAAGCCGCGCTCAGGTTGAAGGGTTGAAATTCCTTGCCGAAGACCAAAGTAAAAGCAGCGCCGCCCGCGTAGCCGCCTCAAAACAGGCATTTGCCATTGAACAGGAGCAAGAGCGAAAAGCCATTGACTTGCAACAGCGGCGTATTGATAACCTTCGTAAAGAGCAGGGCCTGACCAACAATCTGACAGCGGATAATCAAAATCTAGCCGAGCAAGAAATCAAACTATCTGGGATTCAAGAAGCCGCTCGCACTCGACAGATTGAGCTAAATAATAAAGTGGTCGAGATTCAAAAGTCTGCAGCGGCGGCAAATAAGGCCGCTAATGACGCGGCACTAAAGCAAACGCAGGAACGGGCGCAAAAGGAACTAGAAGCCCGTAAGCAGTTACTACAAGGTGAAATAGCCCTACTAGACGAACGGCTACGCACCGTCGAAACCAACTCCGACGAAGAACTCCGCATACGCAGCGAAAAACTGAAGAGTGCATATGCGCTGGAGCTTGCCCAAGAGAAATTGACCGCCGAACAAAAGACGGTTTTAAGCGTCAAATTCGAGAATGATAAATCGGATTTAGAGCAATCGTTCTTTCGCCGACGCGCCGCCGCTGCCGCCGACGCCGACGCCGACGTATTACGCCGCCGCCTGCTTTTGGCCCGAACCGGCAGCGCCGAATACTTGGCTATTGAGCAGGAGCTTATTGGCAAGGAGTTGCAGATTCAGATTCTGGCCCTAGATGAAAAAAGCAATAATAAAGCAAAGGCCGCGCTGCTAACTACGCAGGCCGAACAAAGGCAGCAGGAGAACCGATTTAAGCAGGCCAGCGACGCGGCGCAAGGCTTTTTAGATAGCCAGCAGGAGGCCTTAGAACGCGCCCGCGCCAAAGGGGAAATTACGGAAGATGCGTACCAGCGCGGGGTATATTTGAACGAGCGGGCATCTGTTGAGGCCCGTATCCAACTGGCAAAACGCTTCAACAAAGATACCGTCGAACTGACCAAGCAGCGAACCAAGCTGGAAATAGGCCAGATAAAGCAAGTTGCCGACCAAGAAGATAAGATTAACCGGGGCCGCGCCGACGCAGCAGCAGCGTTCGGAACAGAATTAGGCAATCTGTTTGCCGCAACGCTACTCGATAGCGGGGCAACAGCAGAAGCCTTTTTCGGCAAGCTGCTGATTCTGATACTCGACTCACTGCAAAAGACAGTATTAGCCGCTCAAGTAGAGGCCACAGTGAAAGCCATAGGCGCAAGCCCAGGCCCCATTGGCTTCATTAAGGCGGCCGCATCGGTAGCCGCAATAACGATAGCGTTTGAAAGCGTGAAGGGAATCATTGGGCAGCAGACCACGAAACAATTTGCGGATGGCGGCTTTGTTTCTGGCCCCGGCGGGCCAAAAGATGACGCGATTCCGGCCATGCTCAGCAACGGAGAAAGCGTTATCAATGCCCGTTCAACTTCTATGTACGGCCCGGTTTTGAGTTGGATAAATGAGATGGGCGGCGGTAAAGGATGGGCGCGTTACGCCACCGGGGGCTTTGCGGGCGCGGCTCCGCCGACCCCTATATTCGACGGAGGCTTTGCCCAGCGGGCGGCCAGTGAGATGCCGCCACCGCTCGACTACGACTTGCTGGGCAAGACGCTGGCCAAGTATATGCCGACTGAAATAGGCTTCCGCAGCTTCATCAAGGCCCGCGAAGGGTACGAGGCCCCGCGCAACAAGTCGTCTATCGGCCGCAAGTCGTCGTAGCCTACTACTCGCACGTAGGTTGGCTGTTACCTTTTGCCGTAATGCAGTTCTGCCCCTAAAGCCTCTGCCAACTGCTGGAGCATTAGAAAGTAACCAGCAGGGCCTTTTCCTACCTGTTGCACCTGAACGCGCGTGTTTTCCGAAGTTGGGCTAAGTACGCGCATATCAGCTATTAGCTCACCAGACAAGAGCAAGCCGCCCTCTGGCCGCCCGATAGCCTTGACGGTCATAGTAGTAGGAAAGGCCCCGGTGCGTACCTGAAGCGGCTCTGTAAGCAACGTGTGAAATTGTTTGTCGAACGCCTTTATAGTGTAGCCCCTGGCTACCAGAGCCCGGCCTATCTTATCAAGAGCGACATTGGCGCTATCGGGGGTCTGTATTAGAATCAAGTTGGCGCCCTTGAAAGGCAACGGGGCAAAGGCCGCCTGAGCCTGAGTTAACAAGGAGGCCAGCACTAGGGCAATAAGCAGGATAGTTGTTTTCATGCCTGCTAACATACAAAGCAGAGGCCAAAAAACCCGTCCGGTTTCCGGACGGGCTTTGTCTTGCAGGCGCTAAATTTTCCTTTTACCTGCCTGCAACTTGCCGCAAATGTAATGATTCGACGCAATGTAGCTGCCTAGCCGGCAAGCCGGCCAACCGTACTTCCTTAGTCCCACTTGAGCCGGAACGCCTCGCGTTGCTCTTTCAACAGCCCCGCTATGTACTGGCTGGCTGTTTTAAACCCCGCCCGTTTCGCCGCCGCCTCTAGCTGCTGATACTCGGCATCAGTCAGGTTGATTACGTGGGGCCTCTTTCGTTGGGCGGGCGGTAGCTCTCGCATAGGCACAATGTAGCTGCCTAGCCGGCAAGCCGGACGCGCTAGGCTTTTAGAAGGGATAGGTTGCGCTTCGCGCCGGACCCGACGTGCGGGCACGAGCCAGATTAGTCAGGAGTGGAAATGCCCAGCCGCCGCGCCTCATCATGCATCAGTATTTTCATAAGGGAGGCAACCTTGGTGCCCCGCGCTTTCGCTACAGCCTCGAATAACTCCTTCTCTTCCGCTTCCACCTGGATACCAATCTGAGGCTTGCGGGTTTTGTCTGCTTTCATGCCTCAAATGTATAGTCTTTTACTTATAGATGCAAGTAAATTATTTTCATTCACCAGTTGTTTACTAGTAAATTATTAGTATCTTTGAAGTGTTGAAGGACAACAAAAAGGGCCAACCCCGGCAAGGGTTGACCCGATTTTCAAAACAGGGGCGCTAACCCCTATCATTACTCACACCCCAAAGGTATGCAAACTGCAGCCAACCCCGGCACGGCAAACGCTATGCCAACCCGAATCTACACCGGCCCATTAGGCCGCCACATCGCCCGCCAAGAGGCCACGGCAGCAGAGCAAGCTACTATCCGAGCTATGCGGGCTAACATCATGGGAATGATGATTGAGCCGCTGTTCAACCCCGCCGAACGGCTCCGCGCTAACGATTCGGTGTATCAGACCGAATGTGTAGCCAAGCTGCAACGCTGGTTCCGCAACGTGTACCGCGTGTATAAGGAGCGCGAGAATAGCGTGTATCTGGCGTTCAACGATGGGTCTTACGCCCGCCTTCCCGTAGCAGCGTAATGGCAGCGGGCAACAAAAAAGTAGCAGCGGCGGGAGCCGCTGCTACTAAGGGAGTGCGGGCCGTGCTGGAGCCGGGCCTTCCCTTCGTGGGCGAATTGCTGTTTCCGATTGCCCGACACAAAGAGTTGAATAAACTCCTGCATTGGACAGTAGCCGACAATATGATGGGCGCGGCCTTCCCAATCGGCACCGTGTTGGGAGTGAAAGAAGTAACCAGCCGCGCCGCTATAACCGTTGGCCGGGTGTACGTCTGGGAGTACCGGGGAAGCGTAACGCTGCTACGCATTACGGGACTTCGCAAGCGGGGCATTCAGGCTCAATGGGACAGGTACCAGGGGCGGCTAGACACCCGAACCCGCCTGCATTGGAAAGATGAATCGTTTGCCCTCTATGAAGTGGCCTGTTACATTACCTACGGGGCGCGAAAGCAACAGCCACTGGCAAACCCTACCTACCCCACCGACGAAGCCAAGTTCAAAGCATGGGGGGAACGGCAGATACAAAAGGAGCTATTCGACGGATACTGCGCCGTTACGATGCAAGCCGCCAACTCCCGGCCCCTGCTATCCAATGTATCAGCCCGCGCCGCCCTGTGGATAAACCAAATCATTCGGGCCGATACAGAGCAACGGCTTGACCGGGCCGTTCGCAAATACGAGGGGTTTGTTCGGGAACAGTTAGTGCATCAGGCCCGCGAAATTGTGAAAGGGGGGCAAGATGAATAGCGCCCTCATTCTATCGGCCGCGCCCGAACTCAAAGGGTGCCGCGTCGTGATTTGCGTAGGCATCGGGCACCAATTCCCCGCCTTTGTTAAGTGTGGCAAACGGCAGGTAAAGAGCATGGTCAAGCGGTTGCGGTTCGCCTACGCGGCCGTTGTTAGCCAGCGGGCGCACCCTTCCCCCGAACAAGTCTGCGCTATTGCTACCAGAGGGCGGCGGGAAACAACCCTGTCAGCCGTGGTAAATACCAACCTTGTCTGCCTGAACTAGTGGCTAACCCAATACAACAACGCGGCGCGGGGGTGGGATGCCCCCGCGCCGCCTGGGTCGGGATGCAAAAGGGGCGGAAGGCTACCTTGTATGTCATTCGCTGCTACGGCAACGGGGAAGTGTTTTACAAGGTCGGAATTTCCTTTTGCGTGGCCTCCCGATTCGCGGCGGGCAAGATGCCGTACCGTTGGCGTACGTTGGCGCGGTATAGCTCTTGGGATGCTGGCAAGGTGTGGGATTTGGAACAGCTGGTGCATAACAGTGGCCTAGTGTCATATGCGCCGCTGCTGCCCTTCGCGGGTAAAACGGAATGCTATGGGTCGGCTGATGCCGTGCTGCTGCTGTTGCCAGATTCTACGTTTATCTTGAAATCTGTAATGATTGATGTGTAATGCCACCCAAAGGACATCTAAAGCTCGACACAAAGGGATTCATAGCCAAGGCGAAAGCGCTGCATGGCACGATGTACGACTACACCGAAACGCAATATGCTGGCAGCGTAACGAGTCTGGCGATTCGCTGCCCTGAACACGGCCCTTTTCAGCAGTTGCCCTATGTTCACTTGCGCGGGGCTGGCTGTCCTGTGTGTGCAAGGGCTTCACAGGTAGAAAGGGTTACCAAAAATCGCCAACAGTGGATTGATGAGTTTACCGAAATACACGGCCGGAAATACGATTATAGTACGCTGCCAGAGTCAATGCACAGTTTGACAAACGTGGCGATTCGCTGCCCTGAACACGGCCCTTTTCAGCAGTTGCCCTATGTTCACTTGCGCGGGGCTGGCTGTCCTGTGTGCGGTTTAAGTTTGCGGGTAACCCAACTAATAAAGGGCAGAGACTACTATTTAACGCTGTTCAAAGACAAGCACGGGGAGCGTTACGACTACTCAGTTTTCCCAGCGCATGTGCTTTCTATTGTAAAGGCCCCCATCAACTGCCGAACACATGGCCGATTCATGCAAACGCCTTCGCTTCACGCGAGAGGCCTAGGCTGCCCAAAGTGCGCCGAGGGTTTGGCTGTTTCTGGTTATAAAGCATGGAGTAAGACGGTTGCGGGCAGAAAAGCAATTTTGTATCTAGTAAGAATATACAATGACGCAGAGGACTTTTTGAAGATTGGTGTAACCTGTATTTCTGTAAAAGAGCGTTTCGGAAACGGCTCGAGCCTTCCTTATCAATTCGAGCAAATTGGCGCACATTCCTTTTCTGATGCAGGCGAAGCAAGCGAAGCAGAGCGGGGGCTACATAGGGCGCTGAAGCTACATAAATACATTCCGACCCTGCACTTTAGCGGGCATACAGAGTGCTTTACAAACACCCTAGAAGTAATATCAGCCTTCAGGGCCTACGCCCCACCCACCGGCTTAGAGTAAAAAAAGCCCCGACTGGTTATTCTAGTCGGGGCTTTTTATGGCCCGCACGTCGGCACCGGGTCCGCAGGTCCAAACAACAGAACAGGCGGGGCGCGTCGGGTCCGGCGCGAAGCGCAAACACCCGTACTTCTAAAAGCCTTTTTCGGAGCGTCCGGCTTGCCGGCCAGGCAGCTACATTGAATTTTCATTCAAAGGCGCTATCGAAGGTGTAGTCAAAGATGCCGGCGGGTACGGGCGGCGGGGCCACGGTGCCCACCAGACGGTTGAGGCTCACCAACTCGCAGCGCACGGGCGCGGTGGAACCGGGCTGGTACTGATCAATCAGGTTGAGCCAGAAGCTGCCCGACAGCGGGCCGTAGCCCGGCCAGTGGGCCACGCTGAGCACGATGGGCCGGGTGAAGTCGAGCGCGTAGATGTCGGCCGCGTTCAGGCGCATACCCACTTCAAGCACGGCCACCCTGCTCAGTGCCTCGGCCACGGGTGCGAAGTAGGCGGGCAGCAGATCGGCCGCGTAATCGAGCCCCTCAAAGGTGAGGCCCGCCGTGGGCCGAAACGGGGCGGGGTCGCTTTCGGCTCCGATCAGCACGCCCCCCGCCTGCGCTTCGGTGAGCGGGGCAAACAGGGCGCATACGCTCTCCCCTTTGCCGCCGCCGCTGAACACATCGGCTTCGGCCACCGGCTCCCACTTATCGAGCTGGTCGAAGCTGGGAATGGTGCTGGTTTCCTGCTTCGACTTCCAGAACCGACCGGCCTTGTAGACGTAGGTGCCACTGCCGACCCGGTGGCCACTGGTGTAGATTTCAAACGCGCTGCCCTCCTTTTGGGTGAAGCGCGGCAGCCAGGGCAGCGCGGCCGCGCCCGTAACGGCCGGCCCGCTGCGCAGCGCCGGACCGGGGGCCACGTAGGCGTCGGCATGAGCTTCCAGGGTTTCATCGGGGCACAGCAGCTGCCCGGCCCCGGTGTAGTCGGCATCGGCCAGCAGCTCGTAGGCGGCGGGCGCATCGGCGTAGCGCCACTCGTTTTGCCGGGCCGTGCTGCCCAGCCGGTAGCGAATGCGCGGGCGCTGGCTGAAATCGAGCTTATCGGTCAAATCCAGCGGCACGGCAGCCGGCAGGTCGGCCAGCCGGTCTACGCGCACGGTTTCGCTGGCCGGGTCTACCTGAAACACGGCCCCGAACTGATTGGCCAGCAGCAGCAGCAAATCCGACTGACTCCAGTCAGGCAGGTTCGCGTCCAGATGAACGGGGCTGTTCTCGTAGGCCCGGGGGCCGGGCGTGATGGTGAAGGCGGCCCCCGGTAGCAGGCGCACGGTTCCCTGGTTGAGCAGGTTAAGAATCAGCGTGAAGTTTTCGCCGCCCGTATTGGGAATGGTTACGCTGGCCTTGATGCGCGTACGGCCGGAAACGGCGGCTCCTTGGTAGAACAGGCGCTCGGTAACGAAAAAGGGCCGGTCGGGTAAGTTGACCCACAACAGCAACGCAGCCCCGTTCAGGCCACTGGCCCGGGTGTCGATATTGCTGAACTCCAGCTCCCCTTCGACTGTGAGCGTGTATTCGTCGCGCTCGGGAAGGGCAGTATAGGCCAAGGTGGGATACTCGAAATAGGCCCCGGCCGTCAGGTGAGAACCGGGGTCGGACGCTGCCGCAAACACAATTCCGCGCAGCTGGGAGCCGCGCGGAACGCCGGACATCTCGATTGCCTGGGTGGTGCGGGCCGTAGCCGTATGCGCGTCGATATAGGCCTGTCGGCGGCGCGGCCCCACGGCCCCGGCCAGCAGCTGATGTCGCTGAAAGGTTTCGTCAGCCAGCAACGTGCCCGTGAGCGCGAAGCCGGGCAGCGCGGCGGCCACGATGGCCGACAGCACCGGGGCCGTGAACACGGCCGGGCTGAGTTCGGTGTAATGCACGGACGGCAGCAGTGGGTCGGCGGTGTAGCGCGAAGTGAGCCGGCCGTCATTCACCAGCGGGTAGGTGTAGGCCCCGCCGTAGAGCTGGCCGGCCTGCACGGCGGCGGGCGTCAGCACATGGTCGAAGGCCGACAAGTCCAGCGCCGAGAGCGGCTGGCCTTCCACGGCGGCAAACAGGGCGCCCGTATCGGAGACCAGCAGTAGCTCGTAGCCGCTCTGCCCGCTGCTATCGAGCAGGCCCGTACCGGACAGCACCAGCAGGCCGTTGCTGTAGAGCTGCGCCGGCAGGCGCACGTAGGGGCGGCGGGTATCGGAGTCGAGCGAATGGGCCAACTCCAGCAGGCGGGCGTTGCGGGCCGTGTAGGGCAGGGTAAAGGTTTCGGAGAAGCCGCCCGCCCGGGCCTGCAGGTCGTGGAAGTCGAGCACCTGATAGCTCAGAGCCACGGCGGCATCTTCGGGCAGATCAACGGGCATCCCGCTTAGCAGTAGTTCCAGCATCGCTACTGCGTTTGGGTCGGCAGGGCCGGGTAAGTGAGGGTAAAGTCCACGGTGTGCGTCTTGTCGCCTTCGCGGTAGTCGCGGTAGGAGCCCTCGGCCACCAGTACGGGCACGGCCGGACCGGTAGCGGGCAGCACAAAGACCTGAATGCTGCGGCGCACGCCCCGGATGGCCGCCGCAAGCGTTGGGGGCAGCCGGTCGGAGTAGACGGCCAGCTCGGGCCGCACGGTGCCGCGACTGGCGTAGCGCCGCGCCCCAGCGGCATCCGTCCAGCTCGTGCCGCCTTCCGTGCTGGTACCGGCCTCATGCCGGCCGCCGAACACCCAGCTGCTCCAGCCGCCGCGCTGATTGAGCCAGAGCAGGCGCACGGGGTAGAGCGGGCAGGCCGGGCCGGTGGGCGCGGGCTGGGCCGGGCCGTTGCTGACGCCCTCGGCTCCGATTTTGCTTAGCAGGTAGTCGTAGCCCTCAGGCAGGGGCAGCAGGTCGGACAGGTAGGAGCCGAGCCCGCCGTTGACGGCCGCCCCGTTAACGGCGTGCAGCGGCCCGGTGGCGTAACGCTGACTGGCCGCATTTAACGCACCGCTGAACTCGCCCACGAAGCCGGCCCGCACCCGGTAGCGCACCGACAGGGCCGCGTCCAGACCGGCCACCGGCGGGGTGATGGCAAAGCGGGCCTTGAGCCACTCACTCAGGTTGAAGCTCACCGAGTTGTCAGCCCCGGCTACGCGCCGCATCGTGCCAATCGGCACCCACGCGCCGCCCTGATACGTGTCGATGGCCACCAGTACCTTGCGCGGCAGCGCGGGCGTGGCCGGGTCGGGCAGCGCCTGAAGTATCAGCAGTACCGGCAGATGCGCCGGAGCCCAATCGGCGGGCGGGGCCAGCAGCGTGAGCGGGTCGGCGTCGTAGGTGCACAGGCTGTTGTCGGCCTGCGTAGCGGCGGGGTTGAAGTTGTTGGCCGAAGCGTCCATGCACCCGACAACCGCCCCGGGGTCGGGCGGCACGTAGCCACATTCGGGGCTGTTGACCGTAGCCACGTACTCGGCATCGTCGGTCGCCCGGTAGAACACCTGCCGCAGCGTCGTGCCCTGGCAAGCCTCGTAAAGCGTGTCGCCATCGGCGGGCCGGGCCGCATCGGGGCCGGTGCCGCAGGCAGCGTCGGTGGTAAAGTGAACGCCCACGGCAGAAGTGGCCGCGTCGAAGTAGATGCCGACCCGCTGGCCCGCCACGTCCTGCGAGCAGTAATTGGCTATGCGCTGGCCGGGCGGCACCGGATTGTTGGGGTCCGGTGGGTCGGTCGGTTGGTTGGGGTCGGGCGTGCAGTCGATGGTGGCCGGCACCTGCGCCGATACTTCGTCGTCCTGGTTGGTAGCCACGGCGTAGTAGGCGCCGTTGCCCAGGCCCGCAAACACGAAGTTGGCCGTTCCGGTGGCCGCTGACTGCGGGCTACCGAACGGAGTGCCATCGGCGTAGTAGACCTGCACTGAAAGCTGAAACAACCCCTCCGGGCTGCCCGCGGTCGTCGCGTAGGCGCTTAGTTGGCCTACGCCATTGCCGGTGCAGCCGGGCGTGAGTTGCAGGGTTAGGCTCATGGCCGCAAGTTCACGCGGGCGGGCGCGGGCGCGGGCGAATCGGCTGACTTTGGGCCGAATACTTTTACCTCTCCCCGCTCATCAGGGCCGTGGTGAGCGTGCGTACCAGCCCGGGCATGACGGCCTGGGTGAGCCGGGCAATGGCTTCGTCGGAGCTGATACCGGCCAGTAGATCAGACGGCTTACCGGCCTGGTGCAGCAGCGTGCCTTTCTCGGCAATGGCGCGGCCAATGAGAAAGGCCACGGTCTTTTTTTCATCCAGCAGCGTGCGGTCGCGGCTGCTGCCCGGCCCTGTGCGCACCTGCCGGGCCGTGCCATCCTGCCGGCGCGTCAGCTCAATGGTCAGGGGCTTATCGTCAATCCACTGCAACAGCCGCTCAATCGGCGGGAACTTGCCCGGCTTGCGGCCAAATACGGCCGTCAGCGCATACGAGGCCGCGTAGTAGGTGAGCCGGGCCGAATCGTCGGACACGGCCACCTCGTAGCGCACGGACGCGGCCAGCTGGCCCGACGCATTCACGGCCCCGAACTTGGTCACGGGCTCGGTTTTAATGGCCTCCACGATGCTGACCACGCCCGACTTGCCGAGCGAATCGAGGGCGCGCAATATCAGCGGGTCGTTGAGCAGCGTCTGCATGGCCGCCTACACGATAGCGCACGCGCTGGCCGCTGCCGAGCGAGGCAGCGAGAGCGTGAAGCGGCACACGATGCCGGTAAAGCGGGTGGAGTACACCATGCGTTCGGCCTCCCATTGCAGGCCCGATAATTCGAGGAGCGGGTTCAGGTCCAGGTAGGCAAGCAAACGGTCTTTGAGCAGGCCCATGCGCAGGATGGCCTCTTCCCCGGCCAGCGGGTCGTCGCCGTCGCCGGGCTCCACGTCCAGAAACGAGAGGGTGCAATCGAGCTTTACCAGTCCGCCCGCCTGCGAGTCCTGTTTGGGCCGGGGGTCGAAGAGAAACACCTGCGGGGTCTGTTCGCTGCTGGAGAGGCTGTTTTGCACAACCGTACCGTGCTGGAAAAAGCCGGGGCCGCCCGCGAAGGCGGACAGGGCGGCGGCGCGGATGTAGGCGAGGGCTTGGGCGTCTGGCGTCATAGCGTGGGCTTTACTGGTGGGGGCGGTGGGTTGCGGTGGCCTGGCAGGTAGCCACCGGTGCTTGTTGTGCGGGCTTCCATTTCGCGGTCTGCCTCGCGAAGCAACCCACGAACGCGGCGCATTTCGCAAATAATGCCATCGAACTGACTGGAACCCATTGGGGCATACGTGAGGCCAATACTCAGCTCACAGTATTGCTTGCATAAATCAGCGTAACTCATACCGTCTTTCCGTTTTGGTGAATCCGTGCTTGCAGCTGGTGTTGCCGCTGCGCCCGTAGCAGCATCATAGCCACCGTGTCGTAGGGCATCTGGCCCACGGCTTCCACCGTGCAGCCGAGCCGCTGGGCCAGCGCGTCTAAGGTGTTGAAGTAGCTCAGGGCTTCGAGCGGTTGCAGGCCCGCTTGTTTAGCCGCCGTGCAGGCGTCACAAACGCACTCCTGCCCCAGCTCGGCATAGCGCACCGACAAACGCTCCAACTCGGCGACGCAGTGCGCCACGGCCGGGTAGATACGGGCCACGGTATCGGCCTCGGCATGGGCTGCCTGCTGGGCCGCCACAGCGGGCCGGAAGCCTTCGGCGGGCCGCAAGGAGTTCTGCCGGGCCACCAGCAGCCCGTAGACGCTGGGCAGCCACGTAGCCAGCGGGCCGGATGTAACGGCGGCCCGGATGCGCTCGACCTGCAGAAACGATTCGGTGCCCAGGTTGGCCGGGTAGGGCAAGCCGCCTTCGGTGGGCGGGGTCGTGTTGAGAAAGGCCAGCGCGTCAGCCACCAGGGCGTTGACCTGAATCGGACGGCCCGCAAACACGGACGCGGCCCCTTCGCGGGTGGGTGTGGGCAGCGACGCCAGGGCGCAGAAGTCGCGCACGGCTACCTCGTGCCAGCCGGTGGGCAGTTGAAACGGGCCGGTGCTGTCCTGCCAGTGGGTCATGTTGCTAAGTTGCTATAGCTACGAAAGTAGCACACATTCCCCGTGAATCCTAACGGGTTAGCCGGAATATACGCCCCGCAATCGGGCGCGCTTCAAGGTGGGCGGACCCAGCGTATGCCGGAAGATGGCTTGCGTCAGACAGTCGAGCATATCATCATGGGCGGCCGTGGGGAAGGCCGCGCATTGCTGAACGAATGCCTCGTTCCACCCCGCGTCAATGAGCACCACCCGGCCGGCCTCGATGAACGGGCTGGCCGTATTAACCCGGCTTTGCTTGTCGCCTTCGGGGGCCGGGGCTTCTATCACGTTCAGACTCGTGCTGGCCCGCAGCTGCTGCACAACCGACTTGCCGCTGGCTTTGGGCTCCACGTAGAGCGCCGAGCGCGGGCCGTAGCCGTTGGCATGGCAGAGCACGGGCAGCTTAGCCGTTAGCTCGGGAAACTCCAGCCAGTGTTCGGAGGCTTCGAGCACGTAGAGCGTGTGGCTCAGGTAGCACGAAGCCAGAAAGCCGGTGGGGTCGTTGGTCTGCTTGGCTGTGTAAGCAGGGTCAGCATCAAACTGCCACACGGCTTCGGCGGCACCCGGCAGCGCGAGGAACTGATGGTGCGGCATGGTCCGGAACCACGCCTTTTTGAGCAGGCCGCCTTCTTCGGGGCTGGGCTGCTGCATCACCTGCCCCGCGTAGCCGTAGGAGCCGAGGTCTTTTTTCATCTGGTTCAGCGCCGGGTGGTTCAGGCGGCGCGGGTCTAGCAGTCCGCCGGTGTAGCGGCTCGTCAGGTGCGGCGGGCTCACCAGGGCCTCGGCCTTGGCTGGGTCCGTGGGCAGCTCGCCCGGCAGGCAGATGTGGCGCAGCGGCCGGCCCGAATCGAGCCAGATACCGGCCGGGTCTTTCTCGTTGAGCCGCTGCATCACCAGGATAGTCACCGAGCGAGCCTTGTCGGTTTTGCGGGTGCTGAGCGTCTTCAAGTGCGAGGCTGCCGCCGACAGGCCCGCGTCGCTGCTGGCCTCGTCGGGCTTGAGTGGGTCATCCAGGATAATGAAGTCAGCGTGTACGCCCGTCACGGCCCCGCCGGTGCTGGTGGCATAGCGCTGCCCGCCCCGGGTGTTGCGGTAGGCAGTCTTACCGTCTTCGTCCGCCTTGGCATCAATGAGGCCCGGAAACAGCAGCTCAAACTTATCGGAGCGCAGGCAGTCGCGGGTCTTTACGGCGTGGCTGACCGAAAGACTGGAGGCGTAGGAGGAGCTGATGATGCGCGTGGCCGGGTTCATGAGCCAGAGCCAAGCCGGGAACAGCTGCGTGACCGTGGTGCTTTTGCTGGTGCCCGGCGGCACGTTAAGCAGCACGTCGGGCTGGCCGTTGCCGCTGGCCCACGCCTCGTAGACGGCCTGCAACTCGTCGCAGATGTATTCGATATGCCAGTTGGGTACCAGCTCCACGGCTTCGATGGTCTGCCAGAATTCCAGAAAGAAGCGGTAGAAGCGGTTGCGGCACCGCTGGGCCACTACCTCATCGTGGGTCGGCAGCATCGGGCACCAGGGCTAGGGCGGTGAGTAGCTCAAGCTGGGCCAACTGTTGCTCTGTTAACCGGCTTAGGTCATATTTTGCGGGGGCAGTAGTTTGATTGAGGTCAATACGGGATTGGTCGCCAAACTTCTCGCGTCGGTGGGCCTTGAGCAGCAGCGTCAGCAAGGCATCGGAGTACACCATCTCAAAATACGGCTCTCCGGTGTCAGGGTGGCATATCGGATCCCCGTCTTTGGTAAACTTGTACTGCCGGCCGCCCTCCACGGCCCTGCGCCAGGCCTCGCGCTCCAGCACATCGGCCGCTATTTCGAGGGCCGTGTCCCAATCGGCGGCGAAGTCAGGCCGCTCGTTGTAGGCAACATAGGCGTACTGGCGACTTATTCCGGCCAGCTTTGCGGCCTCGCTGACGTTGCCGTTGCAGCCAAGCGCAGCCAGGAACGCCGGCCGCCAGATGGCTATAGGGCGCTCTGGCTGCGCGGGCGTAGTGGCGTCAAGTTTTGTCAACTCAGGCATATACGAAGATACAGTAAATTACCAGACGCCGATACCCGGGGCTCCGGTGAATCCGTGGGGCGGTTGTTTCATGGGGTGGGGGTTGCGGCGGCGAAGTAGCGGTTGATATAATTGAGCGTGAAACCGTATCGTATAGCCCCACTTTCCAACTCTCGAAAGTCGTAGCCAACGAAGTGATTCGTGGCCCCGCTTCGATTGTCGCACCCCACGGGCTGAATGCGAACAAGCTCGAGTACCTTGCCCATGCCCGGATGGGCTAGTGACACAATGCGGAATCCAATGGTTAAATCGTCGCGTTTAATCGGTTGTATTGCCATTCTCATGCTTGCTCCTGTTGTGCCTGC
>NZ_JABKAU010000055.1 GCF_013377885.1 Hymenobacter lapidiphilus | reverse complement strand
AGTGTCTAAAACAAACTATCTCAACTCGTTTGCTATTGCCCCGCAACTTTTCTACCTTTGCAAGCCTAATTTTTGGGAGAGAACCCTCCCTGGACAAACCAATTCCGTAAATGCCTACTATCAACCAGTTAGTACGAAAAGGCCGCGAAAAACTGACGACGAAGTCGAAGTCGCCGGCCCTCGATTCGTGCCCGCAGCGCCGTGGCGTTTGCACCCGGGTGTACACCACCACGCCCAAGAAGCCGAACTCGGCCATGCGTAAGGTTGCCCGCGTGCGCCTCACCAACGGCAAAGAAGTTAACGCTTACATCCCTGGCGAAGGCCATAACCTGCAGGAGCACAGCATCGTGCTGATCCGCGGTGGACGGGTGAAAGACCTTCCCGGCGTGCGTTACCACATCATTCGCGGTGCCCTCGATACAGCCGGTGTAAACGGCCGTACCCAGCGTCGTTCGAAGTACGGTGCCAAGCGTCCCAAGCCCGGTCAGGCAGCCGCGGCCGCTAAAGGTGCTCCCGCAAAGAAGAAAAAGTAATTGAAGCCGGGTGAGGTAGTGCGAAGTGCTGGATAGCACATGGTTCTTATCCCACTTTCCCGCTACAGCAACCCAATTCTACTCTCATGAGAAAGTCAAAACCAAAGAAGCGCATCCTCCTGCCCGATCCTAAATACAAGGAGACGCTGGTAACCCGTTTCGTCAACTACATGATGTATGACGGAAAGAAAAACCTGGCCTACACCATCTTCTACGATGCCTGCGAGCTGGTAGAAGCCCGGACCAAGGAAAGCGGCGTGGAGATGTGGCGCAAAGCCCTCAACAACGTAATGCCGACCGTGGAGGTGAAGAGCCGCCGCGTAGGTGGTGCCACTTTCCAGGTTCCGATCGAAGTTCGCCCCGACCGCCGTATTGCGGTAGGTTCGAAGTGGCTGATTCAGTACGCTCGTCGTCGTGGTGAAAAGACCATGAAGGACAAGCTGGCTGGCGAAATCATTGCCGCTGCGAAAGGTGAAGGTGCTGCCGTCAAGAAGAAAGACGACACCCACCGGATGGCTGAGGCCAACAAGGCCTTCTCGCACTTCCGTTTCTAAGCCGATGAATGAGCGAATGTGGGCTTGAGAACAGATTCAGTAACTGAACTATTCAATCGCCGCATACATTCACTGATTCACTCATTCACTTATCGACCCAATGGCTGTAAATAAAGAACTGCAATACCTCCGGAATATCGGGATTATGGCGCACATCGATGCTGGTAAAACCACCACGTCGGAGCGCATTCTCTACTATACCGGCAAAACCCACAAAATCGGGGAGGTTCACGACGGTGGCGCCACGATGGACTGGATGGAGCAGGAGCAGGAGCGGGGTATCACCATTACCTCGGCTGCTACTACTACCTTCTGGAACTACCCAACTGACTCCAATGGCGATTCGGTTGAGAGCACCAAGCAGTACAAAATCAACCTGATTGACACCCCCGGCCACGTGGACTTCACGGTGGAGGTGGAGCGCTCCTTGCGCGTGCTCGACGGCGCTGTGGCGTTGTTCTGCGCTGTATCGGGCGTTGAGCCCCAGTCAGAGACCGTATGGCGTCAGGCTGACAAGTATAAGGTGCCCCGCATCTGCTTCGTCAACAAGATGGACCGTGCCGGTGCCGACTTTTTCAAGGCCGTTGCTGAAATCAAGGAGAAGCTGGGTGCTAACCCCGTGCCACTTCAGATTCCAATTGGCGCTGAAGATACCTTCAAGGGCGTAGTTGACCTGCTCACTGGCAAAGCCATTGTATGGGACGACGCTACCCAAGGCAAATCGTTCAGCGAAATCCCCGTTCCCGAGGATTTGGTGGAGACGGTGGCCGAGTGGCGCCAGAAACTCATCGAGAGCGTAGCCGAGTATGACGACGCCCTGCTCGAGAAATTCTTTGACGACCCGGACTCCATCACCCGTGAGGAAATGATGGTCGTTATCCGCCAAGCGGTTATCGACATGAAGTTCTCGCCCGTAATGTGCGGCTCGGCCTTCAAGAACAAGGGTGTACAGACGATGCTGGACGGCGTAATGGCCTACCTGCCCTCGCCGCTCGATATGCCCCCCATTATCGGTAAACACCCCGATACAGAGGCAGAAATCGAGCGTCACCCCGACAACTCGGAGCCCTTCACGGCCTTGGCCTTTAAGATTGCTACTGACCCCTTCGTGGGCCGTCTGTGCTTCTTCCGCTGCTACAGCGGTGTGCTCGAAGCTGGTTCGTACGTACATAACAACCGTACGAATAAGAAGGAGCGTATCTCGCGTTTGATGCAGATGCACTCCAATAAGCAGAACCCTATCGAGCGTATCCAAGCCGGCGACATTGCTGCCGGCGTGGGTTTCAAAGACATCAAAACCGGCGATACGCTGAGCGACGAGAAGCACCCTATCGTGCTTGAGTCGATGTCGTTCCCTGAGCCGGTTATTGGTTACGCCATCGAGCCCAAGACGCAAGCCGACGTGGACAAGATGGGCATGGCCATTGCCAAGCTCGTGGAAGAAGATCCTACCTTGGTGGTACAGACCGACCCCGAAACGGGTCAGACTGTTCTCAAGGGCATGGGCGAGCTTCACCTTGAAATTATCATCGAGCGCATGCGCCGCGAGTTCAAGGTGGAAATCAACCAAGGTGCTCCTCAGGTTGCCTACAAAGAGGTACTCACCAAAAATGTTGAGCACCGTGAGACGTACAAGAAGCAAACCGGTGGTCGCGGTAAATTCGGCGACATCCAGTTTGAACTTGGTCCGAAAGTAACCGATCCGGAGAAGCCAGGTCTGGAGTTCGTGAACGATATCTCGGGTGGTGTAATCCCCCGCGAATTCATTGCACCAATTCAGAAAGGCTTCGAAGAGGCTATGAAGAATGGTCCGTTGGCAGGCTTCCCAATCGAGGGAATGCGCGTCCGTCTGTTCTTCGGTTCCTTCCACGACGTCGACTCGGACGCCCTGTCGTTCGAACTCGCCGCCCGTGGTGGTTTCCGCGAAGCCGGCCGTCAGGCTGGTCCACGACTGCTCGAGCCAATTATGGCTGTTGAAGTTGTTTCGCCGGATGAGTATACAGGTTCAGTAACCGGCGACCTGAACCGTCGTCGGGGTCTGATGAAAGGCATGGACACCAAGGCGGGTGCCAACGTTATCAAGGCTGATGTTCCGCTGTCGGAGCTGTTCGGCTACGTAACCTCGCTGCGTACGATTACGTCGGGTCGGGCTTCGGCTTCGCTCACGTTCTCGCACTACGATCAGGTGCCAAACAACCTTGCTGAAGCCATCATCGCCAAGCAGAAGGGCAACGCTATTCGCTAACCCGCTTTCACTCAAATCGACATGAATCAGAAAATTCGCATCAAGCTCAAATCCTACGACCACAACTTGGTGGACAAATCGTCGGAGAAGATTGTGACGGCGGTGAAGGCTACGGGCGCTATCGTTAGCGGTCCGATTCCCCTGCCCACTAAAAAGGAAAAATTCACCGTGCTCCGTTCGCCCCACGTGAACAAGAAGAGCCGGGAGCAGTTCCAGCTCTGCACTTACAAGCGCCTCGTGGATATCTACTCGACTTCGTCGAAGACCGTAGATGCCCTGATGAAGCTGGAGTTGCCTAGCGGTGTTGATGTTGAAATCAAAGTCTGAGGACCAGATTTCCGTTAGCTAAGTAATTGAAAATGCCCCACTGTCTCTTCGGAGCCGGTGGGGCGTTTTTATGTTTTGGGGTGACGGAAGCGCGGCAGGGGGGCAAAATAGGCTGTTATCCTGATTGAAGCGAAGAACTTGATCAGGTAAGCGCCAGTCACCAATCCAATGCATCCTTACGTTGCAAGGTACTTCGCTTCATATAGGATCAGACAGAGTGCGTTTGACGAGGCTAACTATCTAACTCTGAAAATATTTCGGACCCACCCTAGATATTCCGGCTACAAATTCCTAGCTTTGCACTCCATTTGCGAAAATGCCACGCGGGCGTTTTCGAGTGTGTCTTTTTTTAAAACCCCAATTGAATGCCTGGCATCATCGGTAAAAAAATCGGTATGACAAGCCTCTTCACTCCGGACGGGAAGAACATTCCCTGCACGCTCATTGAGGCGGGTCCGTGCGTAGTGACGCAGGTTAAGACCATCGAAACGGACGGCTACCTAGCCATCCAACTCGGTTACGGCGAGAAAAAAGCGAAGAACACGACCAAGCCTTTAGCTGGTCATTTCGCTAAAGCCGGAACCACTCCCAAGAAAAAACTCGTTGAGTTCCGCACCGACGACGCCGCCAACTTTGCTGCTGGCAGCGAAATCAACACGTCGCTTTTCGCTGAAGGCGAATTCGTAGATGTTGTTGGAACTTCGAAGGGTAAGGGTTTTCAGGGCGTTGTAAAGCGCTACAACTTCGCCGGTGTTGGTGGCCAGACTCACGGTCAGCACAACCGAGCTCGTCACCCCGGCTCCATCGGTGCCTGCTCGTGGCCTTCGCGCGTATTCAAAGGAATGCGTATGGGTGGCCGCATGGGCAACGACCGGGTGAAAGTGCAGAACCTGAAGGTTATGCGCATTGTAGCCGACAAAAACCTCATCGTGGTGAGCGGCTCGATTCCCGGTGCCAAGAACTCTTTCGTGGTCCTGGAAAAATAACCTAGTAAGATGGAACTGTCAGTAATCAACATCAAAGGCGAAGACACCGGCCGTAAGGTTACCCTGTCCGACGCCATCTTCGGCCTCGAGCCGAACGAGCACGTGATGTACCTCGACGTGAAGCAGTATCTGGCCAACCAGCGCCAGGGAACGCACAAGTCGAAGCAGCGCAACGAAGTGCACGGCACTACC
Organism: Hymenobacter lapidiphilus; assembly: GCF_013377885.1. Lineage (GTDB taxonomy): Bacteria > Bacteroidota > Bacteroidia > Cytophagales > Hymenobacteraceae > Hymenobacter > Hymenobacter lapidiphilus. The sequence goes on along the minus strand of NZ_JABKAU010000055.1, from coordinate 16,713 downwards.
AAGAAGCTGAAGAAGCAGAAAGGTACGGGCGGTGCCCGAGCCGGCTCCATGAAGTCGGGCGTATTCGTAGGTGGTGGCCGCATGTTCGGTCCCCAGCCCCGCGACTACGGCTTCAAACTCAACAAGAAAACCAAGCGTCTGGCCCGCCTGTCGGCTCTCTCGACTTTGGCTCAGGACGGCAAGGTATCGGTAGTGGAGAACATCACCATGTCGGCCGTCAAGACCAAGGACTTCGTCGCCATCATGGCCGGTCTGAAGCTGAACAACGGCAAGAAGACGCTGCTCGTAACGGGCGCGGTTGAAAAGAACGTAGTCCTGTCGGCCCGCAACATTCAGCGCGTGAGCGTAGCTACTCCGGTGGCTCTCAACACACACGATCTGCTGAACACCGATACGCTTTTGTTGTCGGAGGATGCGCTGACGGCATTGGAACAACTCTATACCACTGCTGAGTAATGAGCATTCTGAAAAAACCCATCGTAACGGAAAAGGCGACTAGCCTTAACGACAAAGGACAGTATTCCTTCGACGTAGCCATCGATGCCAACAAGGTGCAGATTAAGAAGGAGATTGAGCAGCTGTACGGCGTAACAATCACCAGCATCAGCACAATGCGCACCATTGGCAAAGTGAAGTCCAAGTTCACCAAAGGCGGCTCCATCTCGGGTCGTCGGCCCCACGGCAAAAAGGCCGTGGTAACCGTGAAAGAAGGCGACATCATCGACTTCTACAGCGGCCTGTAAGCCAGTTTATCTCCCGCCAAAAGTTTAAGCAAGAGTAATGGCACTCAAAAAACTAAGACCAACATCACCGGGTCAGCGCTTCCGCATCGCCCCGGCCTTCGACGAGCTAACTGCGTCGACGCCGGAGAAGTCGCTGTTGGCACCTCTCAAAAACTCCGGTGGCCGTAACAATTCGGGTAAAATGTCGAACCGCTACATTGGCGGCGGACACAAAGCCCGTTACCGTATCGTCGACTTCAAGCGTGACAAGGCCTCTGTGCCTGCTACGGTGAAGACGATTGAGTACGACCCCAACCGCACCGCCCGTATTGCCCTGTTGCAGTACGCCGATGGTGAGAAGCGTTACATCATTGCTCCGGCCGGTCTGGCTGTGGGTACGATAATCGTTTCGGGTACGGGAGTGGCCCCTGAGGTAGGCAATGCCCTGCCCCTGCGCGAGATTCCGCTTGGTACTATCGTACACGCCATTGAGTTGCAGCCTGGTGCTGGAGCTGCCATGGCTCGTTCGGCTGGTACCTATGCTCAGCTCGTAGCCCGCGAAGACCGTTACGCTACCCTGAAGCTGCCTTCCGGCGAAATGCGCATGGTACTGGTTACCTGCATGGCTACGGTTGGTACCGTTTCCAACGGCGACCACATGAACGTTCGCTTGGGCAAAGCCGGCCGCAACCGCTGGTTGGGTCGTCGCCCACGTGTTCGTGGTGTAGCCATGAACCCTGTCGATCACCCAATGGGTGGTGGTGAAGGCAAGTCGTCGGGTGGTCACCCACGCAGCCGTAACGGTATCTTCTCGAAAGGGCAGAAAACCCGTAACAAGAACAAGTATTCCGAGCAGCTCATCGTCAACCGTAAAGGCAAGAAGTAAGCAATGGCACGTTCACTAAAAAAAGGGCCGTACATTGACTTCCGGCTCGAGAAGAAAGTAACGGCAATGGAAGAATCCGGCAAAAAGTCGGTGGTGAAGACTTGGTCTCGCCGCTCGATGATTTCGCCCGACTTCGTTGGCCACACGTTCGCTGTTCACAACGGCAATAAGTTCATCCCGGTGTATGTCACGGAGAACATGGTAGGCCACAAACTCGGTGAGTTTGCCCCGACCCGGAACTTCCGCGGCCATATCGCCAAGAAAGATAAAGGCAAGCGCTAATTATGGAAGCAGTAGCTAAACTCCGGAACGTGCCCACCTCGCCGCGCAAGATGCGCTTGGTGGCCAACCTGGTCCGCGGTCAGAAAGTGACCCGTGCCCTCGGCCTGCTGAAGTTTGAGGCCAACTCGGGTGCTCCCCGTATCGAAAAGTTGCTCCTGTCGGCCCTGGCCAACTGGCAGCTTAAGAACGAGGACGAGCGCATCGAAGATGCCAATCTCTACATCAAGGAGATTTTCGTGGATGAAGGCCGCATGCTGAAGCGTCTGCGCCCCGCCCCTCAGGGTCGTGGTCACCGCATCCGCAAGCGTAGCAACCACGTGACGCTGATCATCGACTCGAAAGTTGAGCCGCTCGGTAGCAAAGCTGCCGCTCAGCAAGCTGCCGAGACGAAGGGCACTGAGGCTTCGGCCGATGCAGCTCCTAAGAAGACCTCGCGTCGCAGCACCAAGAAATCAACTGAAACCAAGGCAGAAGCCACCGCATAAGCACTATGGGACAGAAAGTAAATCCGGTTGGCTTCCGTCTGGGCGTCATCAAAGGATGGGACTCGAACTGGTACGGCGGCAAGGACTTTGCCGACAAGCTGGTTGAAGACGAGAAGATCCGCAAATACATCAACGCTCGTATTCCAAAAGGTGGCATCAGCCGCATTGTAATCGAGCGCACGCTCAAGCGCGTGACCATTACCATTAACACTGCCCGTCCGGGCGTAGTGATTGGTAAAGGCGGTGCCGAGGTGGACAAAATCAAGGACGAACTGAAGCAGATCACCGGCAAAGACGTTCAGATCAACATTTTCGAGATTAAGCGTCCTGAACTGGACGCCAAACTGGTAGGTGAGAGCATCGCCCAGCAGTTGGCTGCCCGGATTTCGTTCCGTCGCGCCATGAAGATGTCGATCCAGGCTGCTATGCGTGTTGGTGCCGAAGGCATCAAGATTCAGTGCGGTGGTCGTTTGGGTGGTGCTGAAATCGCCCGCTCCGAGCAGTACAAGGAAGGTCGTACGCCGCTGCACACGTTGCGCGCTGACATCGACTATGCCCTGTCGGAAGCTCAGACGGTATATGGCAAGATCGGCATCAAGGTGTGGATCATGCGCGGTGAGGTGTTCGGCAAGCCCGATCTTTCGCCAAACCAGCAGCCTGCTAACGCTCAGGGTGGCGACAGCCGCAACGACCGTGGTCCGCGTGGTGAGCGTGGCCCACGTCGCGACCGGAACGACCGGGGTGGTGACAGCCGTGGTGGTGACCGGGGCGGCGACAGCCGCGGCGGTGGAGCCGGTGGTCAGCGTCGGGGTCCAGGTGGACCGGGTGCTGGTGGTGCCGGTGGTGCCAACCGTGGCGGTGGCGCACCGCGTCGCTAGTCCTCTCCCTTTCTCTCGAATTTTAAGACAGTATATCTCATGTTACAACCGAAAAGGACCAAGTATCGCAAGATGCAAAAGGGTCGCATACATGGCTTAGCCCATCGCGGCAGCTCCATCGACTTCGGTTCGTTCGCTATCAAGTCGCTGGAACAAGCGTGGATTACGGCTCGCCAGATTGAGGCTGCCCGTATCGCCATGACCCGCGCCATGAAGCGCGAAGGTCAAGTATGGATCCGCATTTTCCCCGACAAGCCAATTACCAAGAAGCCTGCTGAAGTGCGGATGGGTAAGGGCAAGGGTTCGCCCGAGTATTGGGTGGCCTGCGTGAAGCCGGGCACCATCATGTTCGAATCGGACGGGGTGACGCTGGAAGTAGCTCAGGAGTCCCTGCGCCTTGCGGCCCAGAAGCTGCCGGTGCGGACGTCGTTTGTTGTTCGTCGTGACTACGTAGAAAGCAAGTAATGATGAAGAACGCCGATATCCGTAACCTCTCGCTAGAGGACCTCAAAAATCAATTGAAGACCGAGCAGACCTCGGGCCAGACCATGCGCTTCGCGCACGCCATCTCGCCGTTGGAAAATCCGCTCCGTCTGAAGCAAGCCCGCAAAAATGTCGCCCGTCTGCTGACTGAGTTGAAGCGTCGCGAAAACGAGCAGGCTACAAACACTGCTAACTAACGATGGCAAACAACGAAGAACAGCAGGGCACTGCCGCCACCACTGAGCGGAACCTGCGCAAAGAAATCATCGGCCGTGTAACCTCTTCCAAGATGGACAAGTCCATCACGGTGATGGTGGAAAGCAAGATGAAGCACCCGATTTACGGTAAGTTCGTTACCAAGTCGACCAAATTCATGGCCCACGACGAGAACAACGAATGCGGTGAAGGCGACACGGTGCGCATTATGAGCACTCGCCCCCTCAGCAAGCTGAAGCGGTGGAGACTGGTTGAAATTCTAGAACGCGCCAAGTAAGATGATACAGCAAGAATCCCGTCTGACCGTCGCTGATAACAGCGGCGCCAAAGAAGTTCTTTGCATTCGTGTCCTCGGTGGCACGGGCAAGAAGTACGCCAGCGTAGGCGACAAGATTGTCGTTTCGATTAAGTCGGCCATTGGCTCCGGCAATGCAAAAAAAGGCACGGTTTCCCGCGCTGTTGTAGTGCGCACGAAGAAGGAAGTTCGCCGTAAGGATGGCTCCTATATTCGTTTCGACGACAACGCCGCCGTGCTGCTCAACAATAACGACGAGCCGCGTGGTACGCGCATCTTCGGCCCCGTAGCCCGCGAGCTGCGTGAGCGCCAGTTTATGAAGATTGTTTCGCTAGCTCCTGAAGTTATCTAATCATGGCAACGAAAAAAGCTACGCCTACGAAACTGCACGTAAAAACCGGCGACACCGTTCTGGTGATTGCCGGCGACGAGAAAGGCAAAACCGGCACTATTAAGTCGGTTAACCGTTCTACCCAGCGTGTCATCGTGGAAGGCCTGAACCTGGCAACCAAGCACAACAAACCTAGTGCGAAGAACCCCCAGGGCGGCATCACCAAGATCGAGGCCCCGATTCACGTGAGCAACGTGAAGCGTGTGGACTCGGCTAACGCCTAACCGCTCCCGACATGGCTCGTTTCAAAGAGAAATATAACAACGAAGTAGTACCCGCGCTCCAGGAGAAATTCCAGTTCAAGAGCATCATGCAGGTACCACGTATCACCAAAATCTGCATTAACCGCGGCATTGGCGCGGCAGTTGCCGATAAGAAGTTGGTGGATAACGGAGTGGACGAACTGACCATCATTACCGGTCAAAAGGCTGTTCCAACTATCGCCAAGCGTTCGGTATCGAACTTCAAGCTGCGTGAGGGCATGCCCATCGGCGCCCGCGTAACCCTGCGGGGAGAGCAGATGTACGAATTCCTTGACCGTTTGCTGACTATTGCCCTTCCCCGGGTACGTGACTTCAAAGGTATCAACGATAAAGGCTTCGATGGCCGGGGTAACTACACCCTGGGCGTGAAGGAGCAGATCATTTTTCCGGAGATTTCGATTGATAAGATCAAGTCGATTGCTGGCATGGACATCACCTTCGTGACGTCGGCCGAAAACGACGAGCAGAGCTACGAATTGCTCAAGGCTTTCGGAATGCCATTCGCCAACGCTAAGAAAGAAAACAATGGCTAAGGAGAGCATGAAAGCACGGGAGCGGAAGCGTATTGCTACCGTTGCCCGTTACGCCGAGAAGCGCAAGGCCCTGAAAGCGGCCGGCGACTACGAAGGCCTTGACAAACTGCCGCGTAATGCGTCGCCCGTGCGTTTGCACAACCGCGACAAAATCGACGGCCGTCCTCGTGGGTACATGCGTAAGTTCGGCATCAGCCGGGTACGCTTCCGCGAAATGGCTCTCGCCGGTAAAATTCCCGGCGTAACCAAGTCGAGCTGGTAAGTCAGCTTAGTATCGAGTAGCTGGTGTTGAGTATTGGGAGGAGGTTCAGTGGCCAATCAGGGTTTCGCTGTAAATAGTCCCACTACTCAACACCGATTACTCCATGCTAGAATAATTTGGCAGGTTGCCGAAAGAAACCATTGGCCGAGCTTCAATAAGCCGAGCCGAGTAGTCTTAACCGAAAATTTCGTTACCACTTTCCGTGGCGGCGAAATTTTCCTATCTTTGCGGCTCCCTAAAAAAGGGCGCTTCATTTTTACAATCGAATGAACACAGATCCAATTGCCGATTACCTAACCCGGGTACGCAATGCCATCAAGGCAAACCATCGGGTGGTGGAAATTCCGGCCAGCAACATCAAAAAGGAGATTACGAAGGTGCTCTACAAAAAGGGCTACATTCAGAGCTACCGTTTTGACGATGCTGCCGTGCAGGGTACGATTAAAATCGCCCTCAAATACAACCCCACCACGAAGGTGCCGGCTATTACTAAGCTGCAGCGCGTGAGCTCGCCCGGCCTGCGCCAGTATGCGCACGTTGGCAACATGCCCCGCGTACTCAGCGGCCTCGGCATTGCCATTCTCTCTACGTCGAAAGGTGTAATGACGGAGAAAGAGGCGAAGGCGGAGAACGTGGGCGGCGAAGTGCTGTGCTACGTTTACTAATCTGAAAGGAAACAGAAACTATGTCACGCATTGGTAAACTGCCCATCAGCCTGCCCGACAACGTGCAGATTGAAGTGAGCAAAGACAACAACGTAACCGTGAAGGGCCCTAAAGGCACTCTGGTAGTTCCTGTAGACCGCGATATTAACGTGGCTACTGAGGACGGCCAATTGCTGGTAACCCGCCCTACGGAGCAGAAGCGCCACAAGGCCATGCATGGCCTATACCGCTCGCTGCTGAACAACGCTATTGATGGCGTGAGCAATGGCCTCGAAAAGAAGCTGGAGCTGGTAGGTGTAGGTTACAAAGCTGCTATGGCTGGCACCACCCTAGAGTTGTCGTTGGGCTACTCGCACAACATCTTCCTGGCTCTGCCAGCCGAAGTAACCGCTACGGCTGTTACCGAAAAAGGTAAAAACCCCATCGTTACCCTCACCAGCATTGATAAGCAGTTGCTGGGCCAGGTAGCCGCAAAGATTCGCTCGTTGCGCAAAGTTGAGCCCTACAAAGGCAAAGGCGTGCGTTTCGTGGGTGAGCAGATTCGTCGTAAGGCTGGTAAAACAGCTTCGAAATAATAACGCACCATGGCTTTCGATAAAGCAACTAGAAGAAAACGGATCCAGCGCATCATCCGCACTAAGGTGGCTGGCACGTCCGAGCGTCCGCGTTTGTCGGTGTTCCGCAGCAATACGGGCATTTATGCTCAGATTATTGACGACACTACCGGCCACACGTTGGCGTCTGCTTCCTCGAAGCACGTTTCGGTGGAAGGGGGCAACGGAGTCGCCCTCGCCGCCGCAGTCGGCAAAGAGCTTGCCGTCCGTGCTACTGGAAAAGGAATTTCGAAAGTGGTATTTGACCGTTCCGGTTACCTCTACCACGGCCGCGTAAAATCATTGGCAGAAGGAGCTCGCGAAGGCGGCCTCAATTTCTAATCTATCCTCATGGCAGAATTTAACAACGGCCCTCGGGGTGGTGGTAACGACCGCGGCGGCAATGACCGTCGGGGTGGTGGCAATGACCGTAAGGGCGGCAACGACCGCAACAAAGACAACGATTCGCGCACCGGCGACTCTGACCTGAAAGAGAAAGTAGTTGCTATCAACCGCGTTGCCAAAGTGGTGAAAGGTGGTCGTCGCTTCAGCTTCTCGGCCATCGTAGTGGTAGGTGATGGTAACGGCACTGTAGGTTACGGCCTCGGCAAAGCCAACGAAGTAACCGACGCCATTGCTAAAGGCATTGACGATGCGAAGAAGAATTTGGTGAAGGTGCCGCTGTACAAGCACACCGTTCCTCATAAAATGGAAGGCAAGTACTCGGGTGGTTTCGTGCTGGTTCAGCCGGCTGCCGCTGGTACGGGTGTAATTGCGGGCGGTGCTATGCGTGCCGTGTTCGAAAGCGCTGGTATCAAAGATGTACTGGCTAAGTCGAAAGGCTCGTCGAACCCCCACAACGTGGTGAAAGCGACCTTTGATGCCCTGCTGAAAATGCGCGACCCCATGCAAATTGCTCAGGCTCGTGGCATTACCCTCGCTCAAGTTTTTAACGGTTAAGAGACGATGGCGCAGATCCAAATTAAACTCGTAAGAAGCGTTATCGACCGCCCCGAGCGTCAGAAGCGTACCGTGCAGGCATTGGGCCTCGGCAAAATGAACAGCACTCGGACTGTGGAAAACACAACCGAAATTGCTGGCATGATCAAAGCCGTTCAGCACCTGTTGGAAGTAACCGAACTCTAGGAATTTCCCGAACATGAATCTCAGCAATCTCCAGCCCGCCATTGGCTCCACCCGCAATGTAAAGCGCGTGGGTCGTGGTACGGGTTCCGGCCGCGGCGGCACATCGACGCGTGGTCACAAAGGTGCCAAGTCCCGCTCGGGTTACTCCAAGAAATCGGGCTTCGAAGGTGGCCAGATGCCTCTGCAGCGTCGGGTGCCTAAGTTTGGCTTTAAGAACATCAACCGCATTGAGTACAAGGCTGTCAATCTTGACGTGCTGGCTGCTCTGGCGGAAGGTGGTGCTACCACTTTCGACGCGGCCTACTTCGTAAATGCCGGTCTGGCTTCGAAGAGCGCCAAAATCAAAGTTCTGGGTCGCGGTGAAATCACCACGGCGCTGGAAGTACACGCCCACGCATTCTCGAAGTCGGCTGTTGAGGCCATCGAGAAGGCAGGTGGAAAAGCAGTGACGCTTTAAGCATCAAAGCAGCAATGAAAAAACTTATCGAGTCGATAAAGAATGTATTTGCGATTGAGGATCTGCGTACGCGGATTCTCAATACGCTTTTTTTCATTGCCATCTACCGGCTAGGTTCCTTCGTGGTGCTACCGGGTATTGATCCTACTCGCCTCGACACTGGCCAAGGGGGTGTATTAGGTATTCTCGACACGTTGCTGGGTGGGGCTTTTAGCCACGCATCCATCTTCGCGTTGGGTATCATGCCTTATATTTCCGCTTCCATTGTATTGCAACTGCTGACTATTGCAGTGCCTTACTTCCAAAAATTGCAAAAGGAAGGAGAGTCGGGCCGTAATAAAATCAGTCAGTACACGCGTATCCTTACGATTCCCATTGTGGCAGCGCAATCGGTCGGCTTTATTGCCACCATTAATGCGGAAGCTATTATGAATCCGGGTGTTTTCTTTACCGTCTCGACGGCTCTTATCGTCACGGCCGGAACTTTGTTCTGTATGTGGCTGGGAGAGAAAATAACCGATAAGGGTATCGGCAACGGCATTTCGATGCTAATCATGATTGGTATTGTGTCGCGCCTACCAGGTGCTTTGATTGGAGAAGCTACAGCGCGCTCGATGCGTGGTTCGTTGATCTTTCTGATTGAAATGGCTGTGCTGTTCTTGGTTGTAATGGCTGTTATCATCCTCACACAGGCTGTGCGGCAGATTCCGGTTCAGTATGCAAAGCAAGTAGGTGGAGCGGCTTCCTTGAGTTCACAGCGCCAGTACATCCCGATGAAGGTAAATGCGGCCGGTGTAATGCCGATCATTTTTGCTCAGTCGTTGATGTTCGTACCGGCTATTGCAGCTTCGGCTTGGAATAAGGACAGTGAGGCTGCTACTATGATCGGTACTTGGTTCCAGCCCAATCACGTCGTTTACAACGTTGTGTTCGGGCTGCTCATTGTAGTGTTTACTTACTTTTACACGGCTATCAGTGTCAATCCCAACCAGATTGCGGATGACCTAAAACGTAGTGGCGGGTTTATCCCCGGCGTGAAGCCTGGCCGTGATACGTCAGAATTCATTGATGAAGTACTGACTCGTATCACACTGCCTGGAGCCGTAGCACTGGCCATCATTGCTATTCTTCCTGCCATAGCCACTGTTGCTGGCGTAACCGGTCCTTTTGCCCAATTCTACGGCGGTACTTCGCTCATCATTATGGTGGGTGTGGTACTTGATACCATGAACCAGGTGAAGAGCTACTTGCTCATGCGTCGTTATGACAGCATGATGAAGACTGGCAAGACCCGGGGCCGCTCGCAAAACATTGCTCTCGCTTCGTAAAAATGATTTTTTACAAAACCGAGGAAGAGATTGACTTGATGAAAGCCAGCGCGAAAGTGCTGGCTCAGGCCCACGGAGAAGTGGCTAAGTTGATCGGGGAAGGGATTACTACCCGGGCGCTGGATCAGCGAGCGGAAGAATTCATCCGCGACAATGGAGGTCTACCTTCTTTTAAAGGTTATAACGGTTTCGAGTACAGCCTCTGCATATCGCCTAACGCGGTAGTGGTACATGGTTTCCCGGGCGATTACGTGCTGAAAAGCGGCGACATCGTTTCGATTGATTGTGGTGTACAACTCAACGGTTATCATTCCGACAGTGCATATACCTATCCAGTAGGGGAGGTGGCACCGGAGGTTTTGGCTCTGTTGGATGAAACTAAAAAGTCACTCTACTTAGGTATAGAGCAGGCCATAGCAGGCAACCGCCTCGGCGACGTGAGCTACGCTATCCAGAATTACGTGGAGAAGCAGGGTTACGGTGTTGTGCGTGAGTTGGTCGGCCACGGTATCGGACAGAAGCTCCATGAGCGGCCGGAAGTACCCAACTACGGTAAACGTGGGTCGGGCCTTAAGCTGCAAAGTGGACTAACGTTGGCTATTGAGCCGATGGTTAATCTCGGTACGAAAAGCGTAGTTCAAGAAAAGGATGGCTGGACTATCCGCACCAAGGATTTCAAGCCCTCGGCGCACTTTGAACACACCATAGTTGTTCGCAAAGACAAGGCAGAAATTCTGACTTCCTTTGATTACATAGAAAAAGCCTTACAAGCAAAAACCTTATAGTAGCCATATGGCCAAACAAACTTCCATTGAGCAGGACGGTACCATCCTGGAAGCCTTATCCAACGCCATGTTCCGCGTGGAGCTGGAAAACGGGCACCAACTGATTGCCCACATTTCGGGCAAGATGCGGATGCACTACATTAAAATTCTGCCGGGAGATAAGGTGAAACTCGAAATGTCGCCCTACGATTTATCGAAGGGCCGTATCGTGTACCGTTACAAGTAAGGGTGTGGGGTACTTGGGTCCGGGGAACTGGGTTGATGTTCAACCAGGTTGTTCGGCTTCCCTCGCAAACTCAGACCCTCCGAACCTCAGACCCTAACAACTCACTAACATGAAAGTAAAAACGTCCATCAAGAAGCGTAGCGCCGATTGCAAGATTATTCGTCGCAATGGTAAGCTTTACGTAATCAATAAGAAGAACCCCCGCTTCAAGCAGCGTCAGGGATAATTATTGGAAATTGGGGTCTTTGGAGCATGGCAGCTTGCTGTGTGTTCTGACAGCCGGAGCTAACCAGCAGCGGAACCCCAAGACCCTAACTCGCCAACAACCCAAACTCATCACATGGCTCGTATTGCAGGGGTAGACATCCCAGACAACAAGCGCGGCGAAATCTCGCTGACCTACATTTTCGGTATTGGCAAAGCTTCGGCTCAGCAAATCCTTTCGAAAGCAGGCGTAGACCTGAACAAGAAAGTGAAGGACTGGACGGAAGAGGAAGCCGGCGAAATTCGTAGCATCATCGCCAGCACTTACAAAACCGAAGGCGTTCTGCGTTCGGAGGTACAGCTCAACATCAAGCGGCTCATGGACATCGGTTGCTACCGTGGTCTGCGTCACCGTAAGGGTCTGCCCGTTCGTGGTCAGCGCACCAAGAACAACTCGCGTACCCGTAAGGGCAAGCGCAAGACGGTTGCTGGTAAGAAAAAAGCCACTAAATAATCTGTAGCGGGAATCAGGCCGATGGGTTGCGAAAAGCTTTCAGCCTAACACCTTCCGCAGTAATTTTTGCGATAACCAAATGGCACAGAAAAGAAAAGACAAAGCCAAGAAGCGCGTTGTCGTTGTTGAGCCCGTAGGGCAGGTCCATATTAAGGCCTCTTTCAATAACATCATCATCTCCATCACCAACAACAATGGCCAGGTTATTTCCTGGGCTTCGGCTGGTAAGATGGGATTCCGGGGTTCGAAGAAGAACACTCCTTACGCCGCCCAAATGGCGATGTCGGATGCCGGTAAAGTTGCCCATGACTTGGGTATGCGCAAGGCAGAGGTGTTCGTGAAGGGTCCGGGTGCGGGCCGCGAGTCGGCTATCCGGACGCTGGGTAATGTGGGCATTGAGGTGACGACCATTAAGGACGTAACCCCGCTTCCCCACAATGGCTGCCGCCCTCCTAAGCGCCGTCGCGTTTAGTTTGCACCACGCTGGCTTCGGCCGCGCCCCCTTCAACCCCCAACAAATCCGAAATGGCACGTTATACTGGTCCTAAAACCAAGATTGCCCGTCGCTTCAATGAGCCGATTTTCGGCCCAAGCAAGGCACTCACCAAGAAAGCATACCCTCCTGGTCAGCATGGCCGTGGTCGTCGTAAGAAGCAAAGCGAGTACGCTATCCAGCTGATGGAGAAGCAGAAAGTGAAGTACATGTACGGCATGCTCGAGAAGCAGTTTGAGAACCTGTTCCACAAGGCTGCAGCTGCTCCCGGTATCACCGGCGACAACCTGCTGGCTGCGCTGGAGTCGCGCCTCGACAACACGGTGTACCGTTTGGGCATTGCCCCTACGCGTCGCGCCGCCCGTCAGCTGGTGTTGCACAAGCACATTACCGTGAATGGTGAGATTGTGAACATCGCTTCGTACAAAATGCGCGCTGGCGACATCGTTGCCGTTCGCGAGAAGTCGAAGTCGCTGGAGGCCATCACTACGAGCCTGAGCGCCCGCAATGCCCGCGCTTACGCATGGCTGGAGTGGGATGGCAAGGACATGGTGGGCAAGTTCCTCAATGCTCCTTCGCGCGAGCTGATTCCGGAGAACATCACGGAGCAGCTCATCGTCGAACTGTACTCGAAGTAATAAACGAAGCGGCCCGGACGCCCGGGCCGCTCGTTTGCTTCGCTGCTTTTTTATTGAATTCAGGTATTAGGTATTGGGTGACAGGCACTGCAAACGCATCCTTTTACCTGATACCTTTTACTCAATTTTAACAAACCGCCCCACTTATGTCAATCTTAGCTTTTCAAATGCCGGAGAAAGTGGTGATGGAGAAATCCGACGACTTCTACGGCACGTTTGAATTCAAACCGCTTGAGAAAGGCTACGGCGTCACGATCGGCAACGCACTGCGCCGCATCCTGCTGTCGTCGCTGGAGGGCTACGCCATCACCTCGGTGCGCACCAATAGTGTGCTGCACGAGTTCATGACCATTGAAGGTGTGCTGGAAGATATGTCCGAAATCATCCTCAACCTGAAGCAGATTCGCTTCAAGAAGGTGAGCGATGCTATTGAGGACAAAATCACGGTTCGCATCAAAGGCCAAGATTCATTCAAGGCTGGCGATATCAATAACTTTACCAACGGCTTCCAGGTACTGAACACCGACCTGATCGTGTGCCATGTTGATCCCGGAACGGAACTCGAGTTTGAGTTCACGATCCAGAAGGGCCGTGGCTATGTACCGGCCGAGGAGAACAAGCCATTGGACCAAGTATTTGGTCAGATTGCCATCGACGCCATCTTCACGCCTATCAAGAACGTGAAGTACAGCGTGGAAAACACCCGAGTGGAGCAGAAGACCGACTATGAGAAGCTCGTTATCGAGATTCACACCGACGGCTCTATCCATCCGGAGGAGGCGCTGAAAGGAGCCGCCAACATTCTGATTCAGCACTTCATGCTGTTCTCTGACAGCACGATGACCTTCGAAACGGTGAAAGCCGAGGAGGAGGAAATTGTGGACGAGGAGACGCTGCATATGCGCAAGGTGCTGAAGACGCCGCTGGCCGACATGGACCTGAGCGTGCGTGCCTACAACTGCCTCAAGGCCGCCGACATTAAGAGCCTCGGTGATTTGGTGCAGCTCGATATGGCCGACATGATGAAGTTCCGCAACTTCGGTAAGAAGTCGCTCACGGAGTTGGAAAACCTCGTGGAGGAAAAGGGCCTGACCTTCGGGATGGACCTGGGTAAATACAAGCTCGACGAAGAATAGCGTTTAAGCGCAAGAATGTGCTGTCGGTGAAACGGGTGCTTTGGCACAATTCACGGCAGCACATTTTTTGTGTCTGACTATTGCGTACATTTGCAGACTTTTTCACTTTTCTCATAGTACGCCCCCGGGGTAGCGGTTCTAATGAGAAAGCAGCCGTAAGGCGCTTTCCGCCGTGGTCGTTGCCCGCAAGCGTACCTTTTTCTTTTTTTTATGCGTCACGGTAAATCTTTCAACCATCTCGGCCGCACCACCTCGCACCGCCACGCGATGCTGGCCAACATGGCTAACTCGCTCATCCTGCACAAGCGCATCACGACTACGGTAGCCAAGGCTAAGGCCCTGCGCCAGTACGTGGAGCCCCTGCTGACCAAAGCCAAAAACGACACAACGCACTCGCGCCGCCTCGTTTTCTCGAGCCTGGGCCAGAAGGAGGTGCTGAAGGAACTGTTTGATAACGTTGCGGCTAAAATTGCCGGCCGTCCAGGCGGCTACACCCGCATCATTAAGCTGAGCCAGAACCGCCTTGGTGACAACTCGGAGATGTGCGTTATTGAGCTGGTTGACTTCAACGACACGATGCTGGAGGCTAAAAACGCCGGCGAAGCCAAGGCTACTACCCGTCGTTCGCGTCGCGGTGGCAAGAAGGCTGACGCTACCACTACCGAAGGCGATTCGTCGGCTGAAGTAGTTGCCGAAGCTAAGCCCGCCAAGAAGGCCAAGGCGGCTACCACGGAGGTTTCGGCCCCCGAGGATACCGAAACGGAGACGCTGAAGGATGGCGAAACCCGTGAGGAGAAGGCTGCCGAGTAATCAGCCCTGCTTGCCAGATTTGAAGAAGGCTCGCCGTTTGGCGGGCCTTTTTTTGTGGGGTAATTTGTGGGGTAATTTGAAGGACAGCTGTTGCACTCATGCCGGGTTTGCCAGGCTTCATCGGGAATTTGCGGGGCTTCAAAAAGTAAGCGTTCAGTTGGCGGGCTGATTGGGCGTGGTTTGGGTATCCATTTACCCTGAAGCCTACTGCCATGAAAGCGCTTTTCTCTCTACTACTAATGCTGCTGGCGCTACCAATGGCCGCTCAACAGCTGACCCCAACGGCCGTAAGCGGTCGGGTAATCGATAATAATGGGCAGGCGGTGCCGTTCGCTTCGGTGGTGCTACGGCAACTGGCCGACTCGGCCGTGGTGCAGGCTATCCAGGCGTCGGAGACGGGGCGTTACCAACTGCCAGGAGTGCCGGCGGGACGCTACCGGGTGCAGGTTTCGGCGGTGGGATACGGCAGCGGCCGGAGTGCGGAGTTTGCTGTAGCAACCAAGGCGATGGTAGTGCCGGATGTTCGGCTGGCCGTGGCGGCCCAGGTGCTGGATGAGGTGCGGGTGGTGGGGCAGAAGCCGCTGCTGGAAATGACGGCGGGTAAGCTGGTGGTTAACGTGTCGGGTAGCCTTACGGCCGGCGCCACCGCCCTGGAAGCCCTGGAAAAAGTGCCGGGCCTGCTGGTGCTCAACAACCGGATTGTGCTGGCCGGGCAGGAGGGCGTACTTATTCAGATTGATGGCCGGACTACCCAGTACACCGATGTGGTGGGCGTGCTGAAAGACTTTCCGAGCAGTACCATTGAGCGGATTGAGGTAATCACCCAGCCAGGAGCGACCCGCGACGCCGCCGGCACGGCGGGCATCATCAACATCATCCTGAAAAAGAACACCGACTTAGGCACCAACGGTACGCTAACGACCAATGCAGCCTACGGACGCTTTGCCAAGGCCGGCGCCCTGCTCGACCTTAACCACCGGGCCGGACCGCTGAATGTGTTCGGGACGGCCAGCTACAACTACCGCCACACCTACGAGCAACTGAACACGGCGCGGCTGGATACTCGAACCGGCATCCGCTACGAGCAGCAGAGCTACCAGCCGCGACTAACCCAGGCGCCCACGTTTCGGGTGGGGGCCGATTACCGCCTGCCCCGCCGCCAGATCGTGGGCGTGCTGCTGAATGCTTACCTCAACCGCACCCAGCTGAATGCCCAAAGCAGCACCCTGGCCGACAACGGCGTAAACGTTTTCACGGATAACAACACTGCCCGAAACACCAACTCGTACGCTGGCAACCTCAACTACAAAATACTGCTCGACACGCTGGGCCGCGAACTGACCGCCGACGTGGACTATTCGCGCTACACTGCCGGCAGCCTGGGCCTGCTAACCAACCAAGTGCGCGTGGGCGACGTGCGCCGGCAGCAGGACCTGCGCAACGACCAGCAGACACGCATCGGGTTGGCTTCGGCCAAAGCAGACTACCGGCAGCCGCTTAACGCTACCACCAACTTGCTGCTGGGTGCGAAAGTCAGCCGGGCAACTATCGAGAGCCGGCTGGACCTGGCGGGCGGGGGGGTGGAGCAGCGCAACCAGTTTGGCTATACTGAAAGCATTGGGGCGGCCTACGTTCAGGCGGAGGGCAGGAGCCTGGGCCTGACTTGGCAAGCGGGTTTGCGGGGTGAGTACACGCTGGCCAACGGTACGGCGGCCAGCAGCATCCGGCGGCGCTACGGGCAGCTGTTTCCGAGCGTTAGTCTGGACAGGCCGCTGACCAAAGTGCTGGGTGCGAACCTGGCCTACAGCCGCCGCATCGGGCGGCCCAGCTACCAGGATTTGAACCCCAATCTGGTGTACCTCGACCCCTACACCTCGCAACGCGGCAACCCTTTGCTCACGCCCCAGTTCACGGGCAACTACAAGCTGGCCCTCACCTACCAGAAGCAGCCGTTCTTCATCCTGGGCTACAACCGCACCCGCGACGCCATCAGCCTGGTAACGGCCACCGAGGATAGCACTA
>NZ_JABKAU010000054.1 GCF_013377885.1 Hymenobacter lapidiphilus | reverse complement strand
TACGGCCCGGGCACAGCAGGAGATGATATGAAAACCTTCTTTGGGGATGCCAATATCCCAGCATTCAAAATCATTGGCACCAATGAGGCGCTACAATCATTTGAGGAGGAGTGTCACCAGCTAGGCTTGCAGGTTTCAAAGGCCAATTCCTACTTCCGTGACGACTACGAGCACTGCCTTATGCCCTGCTATGCTTATGACAATAAGCAGCCGCGAAATATAAAGCTACAGACCCTTTCGGCTGATGTGTACGCCGCTAGTATCACGTATGACCTTGCCACTGACCACGACATAGCGCTATCAATGGTGGAGGTTATTCAGTTTGCCGCCGCAACCCCCGCCCCATGAAACGACCGCCCCACGGATTCACTGGATCCCCGGGTATCGGCCCGCCCGCCCACCCGATGCCGCAGCCGGCCCGGGTGGTGCTGGTGCCGGCGGTGGTGGCAGTGGGCTTGCCGCGGTCGGTGCCCACGCTAACGGTGTACGAGGACGGCCAGGTGCTGCCCAACGCCGAAGCGGGCAATCTGCTCAGCGCCCGCGGCGAATCCGTCTGCTTTCACGCCCCCGATCCCGTGCGCCCCGGCCGCCGCGCCCGCCTCTGGGAAGTAGCGGCCGGCGACTGCCACCGGCTCAGCGCCCGCGCCGACAAACCCGGCCAGGTCCGGTTGCGCGCCGCCGGCGAATGCCCCCCGCCCGGCCGCTACCTGTTCACGCCCACCGCTCATCCCGGCCGATTCGCGCTCGTTCCGGTGTAGGCGGGCGTGAACAGGTAGCGGCCGGGCAACTTTGGCACCCACCTCATAGCACAATGGCTTTCGGCCGGCGGTAGCTTCGGACAAGTACCGGACCTGACCCCCAGCCGAAAGCCATGCCGAGCCCCGCCGTATCCTTTCGCCCCACGCCACTGGCCGCCGGCACTGCCCCGACACCCGCCGCCGCCTACGCGCTGGAGCAGCGCCTGCTGCGCGCCTATACCAGCGCCCTCAAGCAACTAACCGAGCAGCAGTACCAGTCACTGGTGGCCACGCTCGTTGCCCCCGGTGGCGTGATGGCCCCGCGCCGCAAGCCCAGCAGGCCCGATAGCGTGAAACTGCGCGATGCCCGCGAGGAACGCATCTACGACGACGTGCCCGAGCTGATCCGCTGCTTCAGACCCGACGAGCAGCCCGCGCTGGCCCTGCTGCTACTGCCCATGGGGACTAACCCGCTCGATTTGGCCGGAGCTGTTAGCCTGGTGCTGACACAGGAGCGCCGGATGCTGCAACGCGAGGCGCCCAGCCAGACGCTGCACCGGCTCAGCGACGCCGCCCGGGCCGTAGGCGCCGTAACGCTCGACGACGCCGCCCATTGCCGGGCCGCCGGGCTGGGCCGCATCAGCAGCCAGAACTACGGCCGCCTGCACCCGGGCTATCTGTTTCGTTTGCCCGAGCCCAAGGTGGCCCAACCCAAGCCCACCCGCCGGACTGCGCCCCGCCGGGCTATCCTGCCGGTCTGGATGCGGCCGACGCAGTTGCGCCTGTTTGCTTAAAGCGGCTCTTTCGGGCGGTGGTGATTCATAAGATATTTGCAAGGCTATGGAAGATCAGACAGAAAGAGAGCTGACGGATAAGCGCAGCCGCTTTATTGATGAGTACCTGCTGGATTGCAACGCCACGCAGGCCGCAATACGCGCAGGCTATGCCTCTTCCGGAGCGCGTCAGGAGGGGAGTCGGCTGCTGGCAAATGCTGACATACGAACCGAGGTAGACCGGCGACTTTCCGAAGCGGGTATGCCTGCGCAAGAGGTGGTAAAGCACTTTGTAGACATTGCTAAGACCCGCCTTAACGACTTTCTGGTGGTACGGCAGGTGCAGGGCTACGAGCAAGAGGAGCAGTACCTGAGTGTGCTGGTTGACCGGAAAAGGGAGGAGGTGTCCTTTATTCAGGAGTTCGCTGAACAAGAGGACCTGCAACTGTTTAATGAATTCGGCCCTACTGACACTGGCAAACGCCTCAACAAAGCCAAAGAGCAGTTGCTGGAACTCGAGCTGGAGAAGATGCGCCACGGCCCCGATGCCGTGAAGCTGGTGCCTGGAAAGCCAGTTGTACACGAAGTGGCCGACTTGGATATAGTTGCCATTGCCCGCGCCAAGCAGCAGGGGCGAATCAAAACATACAAGATGGGCAAAGAGGGTGTGTCAGTTGAGATGTACGCCGCCGATGGGGCCCTTGAGAAGCTGGGCCGCTATCATGGCATTTTCGAGAAGGACAACCGTCAAACGGCGGGAACGGATGTAGAAATCGTAATCGGTGGTAGCGAGTAAGCAGAGACGGCGCCTTAAGATTACCATAGGCCCGAACGCCGTCAACACGCGGTTTCTGCCCTACCTCGATAGCCGCACCCGGTTTCTGCTGTTCTGGGGAGGCCGCGACAGCAGCAAGAGCGACTTCGTGGCATTCAAGCTGCTACTCGACTGTCTGCAGCTGCCGTACTTTAAATGCGTGATGGTGCGCCGCTACGCAAACACCGTCGCCGGCTCGCAGGTCGCCACGCTCGAAGCCGTAGCCAAGCGGGCCGGGATTCACCATCTGTTCAAGTGGGGCATCAGCCCGCTCGGTATTACGTGCCTGGATGGCAGCGGCAACAGCTTCGTACCGTTCGGTATGGACGACATGGGCAAGGCCAAAAGCCTGAAAGACCCCACCCACGCCTGGTACGAGGAGGCCAACCAGATGCAGCAGGCCGACTGCGACGTGCTCAGCACCTCGCTGCGTAGTAGCGTGCCCGGCACCTACCTGCAGGAAATCTACACCTTCAACCCCGACCACGAAGGCGACTATAAGAGCTTCTGGATCTGGCAGAAGTTCTTTGAAGGCACCGGGAACCCCGATGGCACCACATTTGCCGGCTCGCTCGCAGTCGATGTAGACGGGCAGCTCGTGCACCTGCCCTATCAGGTGATGCACTCGACGGCCAACGATAACCGCTGGTGCCCGATTGAGCGCAAGGCCACCTACAAAAGCTACGGCAACCTAGTGGCCGCGACCGGCGAAATGGTAGACGCCTACCGCTACCGTGTCTGGTGGCTGGGACTGTGGGCCGTCAAGCAAACGGGCAACGAGTGGCTGCCCCACTTCAACCGAGCCACCCATGTACGGCCCGTATCGTATCTGCCGGGCGTACCCATCTTCCAGAGCTGGGACGCCAACAGCCTGCCCTATTGCGCCATGTTCTGCGCCCAGACGCTCGACAACCGGGCTGCCGGCGGCAAGTTGCAGCTACGCGTATTCCGCGAGTACGCCATCCGCAGCCCCAATAGCGGGCTGTCCAGTACCGGCCGGCAGTTCCTGCTAGACCGCCGGACCAACGGCTGGGCGCGCTCCGATGTGTTTCTGACGGGCGACGCCTCGCTCAAGGCCCGCAAGACGGGCGAGGAGAACCAGACCAATTTCAAGGACGTGCTCGCGGCCCTGTCCGGCGGCAAGGACGCCGACGGGCAGGCATTGCCCGGGTGCCTGAACAGCAGTAGCGCCGACTTCTGGTTGCGCCGCAACCCGTCGGTGGCCACGCGCCGCGACTTCGTGAACCTGCTGCTGGCCGGCCACTTCCCCGATATTGAGCTGGTGATTGACTCCGAATGCACGGAACTGGTGGCCGATTGTGAGCTAACGCAGTTGGGCGTTGACGGCAAACTAAAAGAGCTGTACACTGACAAGGCGCTTAATGTCCGCTACCAGCTGCGGGGCCATTTTCTCGACATCCTAGAATATTTCCTAGTGACCGTTTTAGCCGCGCAATACGAAGCCTTTAAGGCCACCCGGGGCGCGTAGCTCCTTTCGGCCCCCGGCCCCGCGGCCGTGCTTTGGGGGGAAGCAGTAGCCCCACCCCGCCCATGACGCTCGATCAAGCCATAGCCCGTATTCGCCCGCTTATTGCCGGCCAGCTCACGCACCCGGACTACGTGCGCTGCCGGGAGCATGCCGAGCTATGCCGCCAACTGCAAAGCGGCAACGTGGCCGGGCTGCTGCGCCGCTTTCGCCTCAACGAGTCCGAGGAGCAGTACCTAGTGCGCCAGCAGCTCACAGTTTCCACCGTGCCCGCCGTTTGGCACGAGCTGCGCACGCCCTTCTACCAGGTGGCCCAGCTTTCAGGGGCCGACGTGGTGCGCCGCTTCGATTACCCTGACACGCTCACCGACGACGAGCGGGTGCGGCTGACGGCGCTGCTGACACAGGCCGTAGACCGCTACTATGCCGAAGAACCCATGGAGGAGTTCTTTGCCGAGCGGGTGGTCAAGGGTATCGCCATGACCGACCCCAACGCCTGGCTGCTCACCACGTTTGCCGACTTTGACTTCCGCACCGAGCGCGCCCGCCCGTACCCCGTGCTGCTCTATACCGAGGCCGTGGTAGACTTCACCCGGCAGGCCGGCCGCGTATCCTCCATGACGGCCCGGTTGCCCGTCAGCCGCCCCGAGGCCAGCCAGCCCGGGTTCCGGTACGCCTGCTACCTGGAAAACGAGCTGCTTGACTACTGGCCCGTTTTGCGCACGGCCGAAGGCTCCCCGCTGCCCACGCTGCCCGAAGGTGCGACCGTGGTCGATACGATCAATGATGCC
Organism: Hymenobacter lapidiphilus; assembly: GCF_013377885.1. Taxonomy (GTDB): domain Bacteria; phylum Bacteroidota; class Bacteroidia; order Cytophagales; family Hymenobacteraceae; genus Hymenobacter; species Hymenobacter lapidiphilus. The sequence goes on along the minus strand of NZ_JABKAU010000054.1, from coordinate 17,486 downwards.
GCCACGGACGAGCCCACCCACCAGGCCCGGGTGGTCCGCCACGGCGCGGGCCGGGTGCCCGCCGAACCGATTGGCTACGAGCCCGACGAAGAAACGGAGGGCCGCACGTTTGTCAGCCCCTTGAATCCGGCCATCTGTTTCCTGCTCAAGGAGCTGAACACGGGCTCGGAGCTGGATATTGTCATGAACCGGGTCACCCACCCGCACAAGACCCAGTACGTGCCGCCCTGCCCGGGCCTTCCCGCCGACGGGGGCTGCGTCAACGGCATGGCCCCGAACGGGCCCAAAACGTGCGGCATCTGCCATGGAACCGGCATCAGCCCCATCAGCACGTCGGCGCTCGAAGTAAACACGTTCCCGCTGCCCAAAGACCCGCAGGACCTGAAGTTCAAGCTCTCGGACATGGTGCACTTCAGCGCCCCGCCGGTGGAGATTCCCCGGTTTCAGGTCGAGTACCAGCAGCAGCTCGTGCGGCGGGCGCAGCGCACGCTCTTCAACACCGAAACGCTCACCCAGACCACTACGGCCCGCACCGCCACCGAGCGGCTGGCCGATAATGCCCAGAAGAACACGGCTCTGTTTCCCATGGCCCGCGCCATCAGCCGCTGGTATGTGCACCACGCCCTGGTATGCGCGGCGGCCGTCGATGCGTTCCGGCCGGGCCTACGCATCGCCTATGAGCAACCCAAAACGCTGATACCGCCGGCGCTCGAAGACCTGGAGGCCGCGTTTGCCGATGCCGTAAAGGCCGGGCTGCCCGCCATGTACCTGGAAGACAAGTACAAGGACCTGGTGCGCCGCCGCTATGCCGACGACCCGCAGGCCCGCCAGCGCATGGAAGTGCGCATGCGCTTCGTGCCGTTTCTGGGCATGAGTGAGGACTTCGTGCTCAAGCTGGCCGGCTCGGGTTACATCACGGCCGAACAGCGCGTACTGCGCACCCATCAGGACAGCATCTTCTACGCCGTCGAACTCAAGGCCCCCAACTTCTACCAGTTGGCCCCGGCCGCGCAGCAGGCGCTCGTTGATACGGAAGTAGCCGCCCTGGTGGGCCAGCTGGTCACGTCCGCCCCGCCTGCCGGTGGTGGCAGTGGGGCCACGTTCCCGCGGGCCGTGCTGGCCGCGCCGGTGGTGATGCCAGAGCCGGTAGCGGCCGAGCCGGTAGCCGTTTAGCGCCATGCCTGACACCCCACAAGACCTTGCCCGCCGCCGGCTGGCCGCCATCGAAGCCCTGCAGGAGCAGATCCGCACGCTGGTCGGCCCCAACCTGGAGCGCGAGCTACTTGAAGGCCTGCTGAGTCGCTTGCAGCAGGTGATGAACGAGCCCGCCCTGCTGGCCAGCCTGCTCGATGAGTTTACCCAGGCCGTGCACTTGCCCGTGCTCAGCTTCGTGGGCCAGGCCCTGCTGGAGCTGCCCAGCCTCACGCTGGCCTACTTTGCCGGGCTGGGCGGGGCCACCGACTACGCCGCCCTCCGCGCCCCGCTACGCGACTACCTGCAAACCGTGTTTGGCCTCGATGCCGCGGGCACGCCCCTGCCCGGTGGGCTGCTTTACACCTACGCGGGCGACCAGCGCATCAAGCGGGCGCTGCTCAGCTACGGCTACCGGGCCCTTACCAGCGGCACGGGCCTTGTAGAATACCGGGCGGGGCTGACGCAGCTCATAACCGGCGGGGCTGATTCGGGCGGGCTCTACACGCGCCTGCACGAGCGGGCCTACGACCTGTTCAACGAGTCCGATCGGGTGCTGCAGGGCATGGTAGCCGAGCAAGCGGGCTTTACGGCGTTCCTCTATCTGGGTGGGCTGATAAAGACCAGCCGCCCGTTTTGCCGCGCCCGCAACGGCCGGGTGTGGCTACGCAATGAGATTGCCGCATGGAAGCGGCTGGAGTTCAGCGGCAAGCCCGACCCGTACGAGCCCATGGTGCAGCTAGGCGGGTACTCTTGCCGGCACGCGCTGAACGCGCTGCCGAATGACATCGCTATGCAGCTACGGCCGGAACTACGCGAGGGGCCGGACGGGCGTTTGACGCTTACGCCCGCATAACCCGCACCAGCCGCCCGCCCACGGCGACCACCAGCACGCCGCCCCCGAGCAGACACACGCTGTAGCCGCCCGCCCGCCGCAGGGCCGCCCCGTGCCGCTTGTGCCATAACCGGATATAGCGATACCACAGCGGGTGCTTCATAACCAATGCTTCATAGCGGCCCGCAAGATACGGCGGCTTTCGGCCGGTGCCACGGGGCGCGTGCTTTGTCAGGCTATCATTTCACATTTACTCCGCACCCCATGAGTGAGCCCATCAAGTTGCCCGGCATCTCGCGCCTGAGTGAGGCCGAGCTGCGCGACCAGTACAAGGCCGAGTTGGGCCACGACCCGGCCGCCGACCTCGACACCGTCGCCGCGCTCAAGCAGGCCATCTACACCCACCGCGGCGAGCCCGAAGCCACCCCGGCACCCGAAGCCCCGAGCGCCCCGGCTCCCGAGGTGGCCAAGCCGGCCGAAGCGCCCGCGCCCCAGGCCGAAGCCACCGCCGGCACCGTTCTGGCCGACCACCCCGAGCTGGGCCAGCGCGCGTTCAGCGCCGGTACGTGGGCGTTGCTGGGCGCTGACACTATGGGCTGGAAACAACACGTCCCCAAACCTAAAGACCTCTAACAATGGCGCAGCCCACCCACCGCATTCAACTGCCCGGCGCACCTGCCGAGGACGTGGATCAGACCACGATTGACATTCTGGCCGAGCGCCGCCTGATCGGGGCCTACACGGTCACCAAGCTCAAAACGCCCGACAAGCCCGCCGACCTGACCAAGGCCCCGGCAAGGGTCGCCGACGCCTCCAAGGCCGACGCCAATAAGCAGTAACAGTGCCCCGCCCGGCGGGTTGCCGGGCAACCACAACACTGTATATCCATCCCCATGGACGAACTAGAAAAAGCCACTGCGATACTATCCGCCGCGTTAGGTGTGGATGTCTCTGACGTTGCCGAAACGTTAAAATCGGACGAGGCGGTTGAAGCCGTTACCGCGCAGTTTGAGACGAAGTACAAGGAGCAACGCGACCACGGTAACAAGCAGGCCATCAACAAAAGCCGCCGCGACGTAGAGCGCGCCTTTAAAAATGCGGGTGTGGCAGACGCCTCCTTTGACAGCCTACCCGCTGCCATTGAAGCCCTGCAGTCGCAGGTAGAACCCGCCGAGGGCAAGGCGCTCACCGACGAGCAGGCGCTCAAGCTGCCGGCCGTTGTGCGCGCCCTGAACATGCTGAAAACTGAAACCGGCACGCTCGTAGAGCAGGCCCGGCAGCAGGAGCGCGAAGCCCTGCAGAACCAGATTCAGGAGTTCACCGCCAAGCAGGTGCATGCCAAGGTGCGCACCGAAGCCGAGCAGGTAGTTACCCAGTTGAACCCCAATTTCTCCGACGACCCGGCCCGCGCTGCCAAGCAACGGCTAAAGCTCATTGAGGATATCATTGCCCAAGGCGGATATCAGCTCGATGAGGCGGGTGGTGTTCAATTGGTAGACAAGGACGGCAACCTGTTGCCCGGCAAAATGGGCAACCCGCTCAAGTTCGCAGACCGTGTGCGCGAGTACGCCGATGAGTTCTACGGGCTGCCCACCAGCACGCCCCGGGATTCGGCCGCTATCCGCCAGTCCGACGTGAGCCGCCACGCGGCCCCGCCGGTACTGGAGCACTACAAAGGCGAGCTGCCCAAGACCGAGGCCGATTACCTCAAGCTGGCCAACGACACGACCCTGTCTTACGACGCCCGCAAGGAACTCAAGCAGCAGTGGGAGGCTGGCCAGTAAGTCCCTCAACCCTCTTAGCCCCCAACCCCCATGGCTGACATCTCAGCGCTTTACCTGACCAACGTCAAGCAGGCCGCCGAAGCGCTTTACCGCGAAAACTTCCTGGCCCTCGCTATCGACCCGGCCCACGTCATCACGGCCAACGCGGTGCTTGCCAACCAGCGCACCGGCAACATTCAGCAGCTGCTGCAAGCTTCGTCCACCGATTCGGTAGACGTAGTATGGGGCACGTCCGACGGCATGGCCGTGGTCGATTGCACCACCGATTGCGAGCTGACCGGCCCCAAGGGCACGGGCGAAACCATCACCATCACGGCACCGATCTGCAAGGAGATTGCCTTCTCCATCTCGGAAGAGGATGCCCGCCGTTCCGGCCGCACGGTCGAGCAGCAGACCGCTTTCATGCTGGCCCAGGCCGCCGTGAAGATGGATACGATGGTCAACACTCAGACGCTCGTGCGCCTCAAGGCCCTGCAGGATTCCTACAAGGCCGGCACGCTGTCCGGGCCGTTTGCCGCCGGCGTAGGCGGCGTCATCAACGTAACCACCGCCGACTACAACCGCAAGCTCATGGCCAACATGATGCGGCTCGCGCGCCTGAACCTGATGGGCTCGCCCTACCTGATTGACAGCGGCGCACTGTACGTTGATTACATGGACGCCCGTTTCGACGGGGCCAACGCCGAAGGCCGGGGCGACGCCGCCCGCGTGGCCGCCCTGATGGAGTACTTCGATCTGGAGGGCTTCGTGGATGCCGCCATTACGGAGGACACATTCATCATCAAGCCCGGCAGCGTCGGTCTGTTTCACAAGCACTTCAACCCCGACACGCCCCGCGAAATCAACGGGGAGGTGGGCCAGGTGCGCAGCACGTTCGCCAGCCCCGCCATTACGGGCATGGTGTACGACCTGTTCAGCACCGAGAAGTGCGTAGCCATTGGCGCAACCACCCGCACCGAGATTGTGCAGGTGCATAAGCTCAAGAGCTACATCGGCATCCAGAAAGCCGCCGGCGTAGGCGCGGCCCGCCCCGGCATTCTTTTAGTCAACCAGGTGGCCTAACCCGCCCGGTAGTAGCCGCAACAACAGCCTCAGAAGCCCCCGCGCCATCCGGTTCGGGGGCTTCTTTGCGTCGGCTCCTTTCGGGCAATCCTTTCGGCCGGTGGGCCCGCGGCCGTGCTTTGAGTACTGCCTTACGACTATAACGAGCCCGCCGCCATGCCCACCAACCTCGACTGCCTGACTGACCTGCTCGGCATTACCGCCGCCGATTCCGCCTGTTTCCCGCTGCCGGCAGACGCGGCCATTGCGGCCCGGCTGACCGCCAGCGCCACCGGGGTCTATGCCGACCAGACGCCTGGCCTGAGCCTACGCAACGCGCCCAACGCCCAGTCGGCGCAGGACGTGTACCAGCGGCTCGAATCGGCCCGCAGTCAAGCCCTGCAGGACGTGGCCCACCGGCTCGGCGCGCGGTCCGGTAACTACCGGGCCCGTTTCGCCGGGTCCGGCCTGCTCGGCGGGCTCGGCAACGGCCAGTACGAAGCCGCCACGGCCACGGCCACCTTCCAGACTATTGCCCGGCCCGGTGGCGCGCTGCGCATCGACTCGCTCACGCTCTACACCGACCAGCCCGCAACGGACGTGGCGCTGCTACTTGACGGCCAGCCCGTGGGCACGCTGCCGCTGACCGGCCAGGCCTACACGCCCGCCCAGCCGCTGCTTATTCCGCTCGACGGCCAGGCGCACACACTGACGGCCAGCTTGCCCGAGGGCGTGCGCGTGCGGGTGAACGTGCTCACCTGCGGGTGCGCCAACCCCTTCGTCGGGGCCATGCGCCTGAGCCTGACGGACGTCAAGGCCCGCGCCGGCGGCTTCGGGCTCGACGTGACGGAAGTATGCACGGCCGGCACCCCACTCTGCTACGCGCTGGCCCTGCCCGGCGAAGACGGCGAGGAGTTACGCCGTTCCGCTGCCCTGGCCCTGCAACGGCTGACGGCCGCCTACTTCGTGGCCTCACTCATTCCCGACAGCCAGTACAACCGCTACACCATGCTGGAGCCCAAGCAGCTCAACGAATTGGGCCAGCAGTTCACCGAGTACGCCGAAACCCACCTGCTCTGGCTGCTGGGCCCCGACGGGCTGGAGCGCGCCGCCCACCCGTGCTACGTCTGCCAGCCGGCCGCGTGGCACCCCACCGTGCAGCACGTCAGGTAATGGAGACGCTGGCCGCCCGCATCGCCCGCAAGAAACAGGAGCTGCAAGCCGCCGCGCCCCGCATTGCGCTGGCCATGGCCACGGCGGGCCTTTCGCTGGTGCGTCTGCGCATTGAGCGCGACGGACTGCCGGGCAAGTCCTATTCCACCCTGACGGTGCCCACGTTCCTGTTCTACAACCGCACGCTCAACGCCGGGGGCCGGGCCTACATCAAGCAAAACAAGCGCGGCACCTGGGGTGCCCTGCGTGGGGCCCAAGGCCTGCCATCCGACCGGGTGACGCTCGGCTACACCAACCGCATGTGGAACAGCCTGACGGCCACCGGATCGGGTGCCACCGGCACCGTCTTTACGGCCCGCGTGGTCAGCACGGACCGGGAAGGCGCGGACCGGGTGCGCTACAACCGCGCCCGCTACGGCGACTTTTTGCAACCCAACGCCGCCGAAACCAAGCGCTTAGGCCTGTCGGCCGAGCGAGAGATAACCCGCATTCTGCAAAGCCCATGAACGATCTGCTGCACTACACCCGCATTGCCCGCGAGGGCGGCGACGAGCTAACGAATCGGCAGGGCGAAATAGTCCGCATTGCCTGCGCCCGCCGGTGGGCCGATTTGCGCGCTATTGAAGCGGTCGGCGTCCCTGAAGCAGTCTTTGGCGAGCCCATCGGCCAGCCGCTGACGTGGCTGCTGTTCAAGGGTGGCAGCGCCGTGTATTGCACCGACGATGGCCCGAGCCTGCAACGCCAGTGGGCCGCCTACCTGAGCGCCGCCAGCCTGACCAATATCAAACTACTAGCGCAGTAACCCATGAACGAAGCCCTGGCCGCCCTGTATGCCCGCCGCCTCACCCAGCCCACCCAGGGCGAGCCGCTGCCGTTTCTTGACCGCGTGGTAGGCCTTACCCGCACCTATCAGACCCGCGTGCCCAACGGGCCCGACGGCGAAACCCGGGCCGTGTTCTTTCCCGTGCCCGTCGCCTTCACGGCGGCCGAATGCGAGGCCGACCCCCGCTACCTAGTGCCCGACCAGCACAGTGCCTCGATTCTCTGGTTTGAGGACGGCGGCACCGTGCCGGTGCTCGAAGCGGCCAACGTGCAGGGCTGGATCAGCACGCTTCGGCTCAAGCTCTGGCTGAACCCTGAGCGGCTGCAGGGCGCGCTCGACATGCCCGCCATCCTCAATGCCCTGGATCGGGCCATGCAGCTGCGCTACCAGAGCCACGCGCCGCCCTTCACGAATCTGCGCGCCACCTACGCGCAGCTGCCCGGTGGGCCGGAAGTGGTGAGCGCCTACTCCTACGAAACCCCGATGGTCTACCCGCCTTACGCGCTGCTGCACCTGGAAATCAAAACCCGGTTTCTGCTGGCCGCCTCCTGCTACAACGCCCCGCTGCCCACCCTAAAGCCCCTGGACGCATGCTTGACTTACTAGCTTTTGCCCTTTCGTGCGCCCTCGTATCGGTGGCGTGGTGCGTGATTCTGGTCGATTCCGGCATGCTACTGGAGCCGGTGCAACGCTGGTCCCGGGGGTGGTACACCGCCCGCCGCCCGGGCGTTATTTCAACCAGCGCCACCTCATCGGCCTTTCGCTCAGAGTTTAAAGTCGCCTACCTCGATGACCAATGGTGGTTTAAGCCGATCTGGGGCTGCTACCGCTGCAACAGCGTCTGGTGGGCCCTGCTAGGCTATCCGCTGGCTTTCGGCGCGGCCTACTCGCTCTGGGCTCATTTGGTCGCCGTGTGCGCCACGCTCTTTCTTTCCTGCCTGGTTGAAAAAGCTTACCGCTGGTCTCAATCTTGACGAGCAAAGCTTGCGCAAAACTCGCTAACAAAAAATACAAATCATGTCAGAAATTCTAAGTCAGCAGCAGGCAGCGGACGGCATTATCTACCCGCACCCGGATGCCGACCGCTTCACGGTGGGCGGCATTGCCTACGTGGCCACGCAGGAGCTGACCGTTGCCCGGCAGCGCATCCTGCAGCGTTTCAGCGTTGAGCTGGCCGCCGATACGAGTATCAGCGCCATTATTGATCTGGTCAACAGCAGCTGGGACCATTCCAATGCGGGCCGGATTGCTGACGGTATTCACGGCATTGGCAAGCTACGCGACGCGCTCGACATGATCGGCACCAACCGGCTGCGCGACGTGGAGATATGCGCCCTGTTTTTCAACGCGCCCGGCGAAGACCCGGGCCTTTACGAGCATAGCGCCCAGCAGGCCAAGGTTGCGGCATGGGGAGGGGTGGCCGCCGGTTTTTTTACCCGGCGCGCCTTCGCCTTGTTGACCGCGCCCTCGACTGCCTACCCGCCAGCGCCCGGGCCGCCGCCGCCGGCCGGCACGCCCCCACCGGCCCCGACGCCCACGCCCGCAGGCCCCTAGCCGAGCGGCTGGCCAAGCTCGATGCCTACTGGTTCGATCTGTTCTACCAGGCCGGCGAGGGCCGTCCCGAAGCCTACCAAGCCTTTAGCCGCATGCTGAGCAGCGACTTCTTTCTTTTCCTTGACGCGCTCAAACGCAACGTAAAAACCACCTGACGCCATGCCGGAAGAAGTAGGAGCCGTTTACCAGGTCGATATAAGCCAGGCCTTCGCCGCCCTCGACAAGCTGGCCGCCCAGGATGCGCAGCTACGCGCCGCCGTGCTCCAGACGGGGCAAGCGCAGCAGCGCAGTTTCACCGAAGCCGCCCAGGCGGCGCTGGCCTACCAGGCCCGCGTAAGCGCCGCCGCCGCCGAAGTGCGCAACTCGGTGGCCGTGCATGCCGAGCTACGGCGCGAAATCGGCAAAACGGCCGCCGAAGAAAAGGAGCTGGAGCGCGCCTTTCGTGCCGCCGGCGGGGCCGCCACCGCCAACGGGGCCCGTATATCGGCCGAGCTGAGCGCCAACCGCAACAAGCAAAAGGAGCTACGGGTTGAAATTGAGCTGACCCGGCAGGCCATCGACGCTGAGCGCGCCGCCGTGCTCAAAGTCAAGGAGGCCCAGCAGCAGCAGGTGGGCCAGCAGAAGCTGGCCACGGCCGCCGCCCGGGATTCAGCCCGGGCCCAGCAGCAGGTGGCGGCGTCCGCCAAGGAGGCCGCCACCGGATCGGGGAGCCTGCTTGATGGGTTGATAGGCAAAGGCATTACGGCCGCTGCCGGATTGTTTGGCATCAGTAAGCTGTTCGGGGCCATCAAGCAGGGTATTACGGACTTTTCCCAGCTTGATTCCGTCGAAAAGACCTTTAAAGCCCTGACGGGGTCAGCCTCCGCCGGAGCGCAGGAGGTAGCCTTTCTGCGGGCTGAATCCAACCGGCTAGGCCTGGACCTGGTGCCCACGGCCCGCGCTTACACCGGCCTGTTTGCTGCGGCCAAGGAAGCAAATATTCCGATTGCCACCACACGCGACCTTTTTAGCAGCCTGACCACGGCCGGCCGGGTGCTGGGCAAGAGCCAGGCCGAGGTAGAATCAGCCCTGCGCGCTGTTGAGCAGATGATGAGCAAGGGCACCGTGCAAAGCCAGGAGCTAAAGTTGCAGCTCGGCAACGCACTACCCGGCGCGTTTTCGCTCGCTGCCAAGGCCGCGGGCGTCACCACCAAGGAGCTGGGCAAAATGCTGGAGCGTGGCCAGATTGTGGCCAGCGAGTTTCTGCCCAAGTTCGCCGCCGAACTTAAGCGCGCCTATGGGGGAGGTTCAGCCGATGCCGCCGCCGCAACGGCCGCCAACATGGGCCGCATTGAAACAGCCTATAAGAGCGCATCGGCCAAGATCGGGGCGTTCTTTGCCCCCACGGTGGCGCTCATTGCCCAGTTTGTATCGGCACAGGAAACGGCCGCCCAAAAGTCCGAGCGACTCGTGGGGGAGTACCAGAAGCAGGGCAGCGCCCTCAAGGAGCTGCAAACCACGGTTACGCCGCTGCTAAGCCGCTACGAGCAGCTCAGCAGCCAAACCACGCGCAACGCGGGCGAGCAGCAGGAGCTCAAACGGGTTATCGAGGAATTGGGGCTGGCCGTGCCGAGCGCCGTAACCGAGTTCGATGCTTACGGCAAGGCGCTGGGTGTAAATGGCAAGGCCGTGCGCCAGTTTATTGAGGATCAGCAGAACCTGACCCGCTACAACAACCGCACCCGCATCGAGGAGAACGGCCAGGCCCTGCGCCAACTGCTGCAGGAGCAGGAGGACTACCAGCGCAAGGTGGCGCTGCTTAACACGACGGAGCGCGAAACCGGCCGCCGGGTGCTGCCCAAGGGCGCGACCCGCGGCGGTCAGATCCTATACTACACGCCCGAGGAAACCAGCCAGATTATTGCCGATGCCGGCGTGCAGCTTAACCGCATTTCCGACGACATCCGGGCTAACCTGCAAAACCGGCAGATTCTGCGCGGCAAGTCCCCGCTGCTGCCCACGGGCGATGACGCGGCGAATGACGCGGCGGCGCAGGGCCTGATTGACAAGCAAAAGAAGCTTATTGACAGCCTGCAGGAGCGGCAAAGCAAGGCCGCCAAGGAAAACAAAAACAACGGGGCCGACTTCCTTTTTGGCGCGGACGGCCTCAACAAGCAGCTCGAAGTGGCGCAGGCCGAACTAGACCGGCTGCTGGGCAAGGTTGATAAAGACCGTAAGGAGCGGCAAAAGAAGGGGCCCGACTACCTCAAGCAACTGCTGGCCGAGGAGGAGCGCCTGCGCAAGGAAGCCGGCAAACAGGAGCTGGCCCTGATTAAGGACAGCGGCGAAGCCCGGGCCGCCGAACAGTTCCGGCAGGCGCTCGAAGAAATCAAGCGCACCGAGGAAAAGCTTAAGAAGCTCGAACGGCTGGCCGGCCGTGATGGGAAGATAGACGGCGTGCAGGCCCAGGAGCTGGCCACGCTCCGGGCGCAGGCCAGCCAGGCGTACTTTGAGGAGTTGGAGCGCATTGCCCTGGCCTACAACGATCGGCTGTTTGCGCTGCGGGCCGATTCGGACGAAAAGGAGCTGACGGCCATTGAGCGCAAGTACGACCGCGAGGCCCGCGCAGCCCGGGGTCAGACGGCGCTGCTACTCGATATTGAGGATGCCCGCCAGCGTGAGCTGATAGCCGCCCGCCAGCGGCAGGGCCAGCAGCAGATTGAGCGCCGCGCCGAACTGCAGACCAGCGCCGCGCTGCGCGTGGGCGAGTCGTTTGGGCAGGGCACCGGCCGCAGTGTTATCGAGGCCAAGCGCGCCGAAAAGGAGGCCCTGCTGCGCATTGACCTGGAAAAGAACGAGGCCCTGCTCAACAATTCGCTGCTGCTGGCCGGCGACCAGGCCGAAGTGGTGCGCGCCGCGCTGGCCGCCCAGATTGCCGAACTCAAGAACGGCATCCGGCAGGTAGAAGCCGAAAAAGGCCGGATGGATCCGCAGGGCGCGGTGTACCGGCTTATCCTGGGCGAGAACGACAGCGACGAGAACCGCGCCCAGCTCGATCAGGCCGTGGGCAGTAGCCTGGGCGCGCTTTCGGAGCTGATAGCGGCCGATGCCGCGGCCCAGCAGGCCAAGATTGACGCCCGTAGCCGCACGATTGACGAGCTGAACACGCGCCTGAGTCAGGAAATCCAGCTCAACAAGGAAGGTAGCGCCTCCAACATCGGCAACCTGAAAGAGCAGATTGCCCAGGAGAAGGCCGCCCGCCGCGAAGCCGTAGCCGAGCGCAAAAAGGCCGCTAAGGAGCAAATCATCATTGACACGCTGCTGCAGTCCTCTAATGTCATTACCGCCGCCTCCCAGGCCCTGAGCGCGTTCCCGGTTCCCTTTGTGGGCCCCGCGCTCGGCATTGCCGCGGCCAGCCTGATTGTGGGCGCGTTCGTCGCCAGCAAGGTCAAGGCCTTCCAGGCAGTCAACAAGCAGTCGGAAGGCTTCTTTAAAGGCGGCTACACGGGCGACGGCGACATGCACGGCCAGAGCCAGGCCGTCGGGCCGCGGCCCTACGTGTACCATAACCGCGAGTTTGTGATGAACAACGAGCTGACCCGCGACTACCGGCAGCCCCTGCTGGAGCCGTTGCACCGCGGCCGGCCCCAGGACATTGACTGGAGCAGCCCGCAGATGCGCCGGCTGCTGCCGGACTTTGATTTACCTAACCGGCTACGCGAGGGCCGCGCCGCCGTTATCGAGCACCGCCATCAGGTTGCCTACCAGCCCCTGCAGGCCGGGCTCGATAGCATGCGGGCCGAGCTGGCCGAGATGAAGGGCCACACGGCCCGGCTCCCTACCAAACAGTTCGTTAACAACCCCGACGGCTCGCTGCTGGAAATCGACCTGCTGACCGGCAACCAGACCACGTACCGCAAATTATAATGCCCTGTTGATGCGCGGGTGTCGTATTTTACCGGGCCAATAGCGGGCTGGCACGCAATGGAGAACCGGCCGCACAATTGCGCGGCCGGTTTCGTATTGTTGGTGAACTATTTGCTTTACCGACCGCATGAAAAAGCTACTACTACTCGCTGTCTTATCCGCCGCATTGATAAGCTCACCTCTGACCGGATTGGGCCAGGCCGCCATTAAAGGCACCGTCGTATACGAGGGTGCCGCCGACACCGGAGCCAAGGTCTTTGCCCTGCCCCGCGCTAAAGCCGACAGCCTAGGACTATCGCTTCAGTCTTACGCAAATTATAAAACCGCCTACAGCGCCTTCCATGTTGGCGGGCTGCTAAGCAAAGCCGAGAGGAGGCTAACGCCAGCCGACAGGCAGACAAAGCAGCTGCTTAAAGATGCCGAACGCGCGCTCTCCCAGCCTAAAATGCTGATTGAACTCGGCGTTGTGAGGTGCCCGCGCACTGTTGCCGACGGGGCCGGCAACTACGTATTGCCCCTCCCTTCCGGCGAATACGTGCTGATTACCACATCTGCCCACCTTAAAGCCGCCAGCGTGATAGAAATTGGCGGCCTGATGGATTTTCAGCTAATCAATGTAGCCGACGCGCCCACGCAAGTAGTCGTCAGCTTCTAGCCCATCCTTTCGGCCCCCGAGCCTCGGCGCGTCCTTTGAGCCGTGCCTTACGCCAACCAAGACCCCGCCCGGCTTCGCTTTACCCTGCTCATTAACGGGCAGGGTTTTGTCGTCTATCCCACCGTCGGCGGCAGTCTTAAAATAACCCGGCAGGCCGCCGATGACGCTTTTTACCTGCGTGATATACTCAGCGGGGCCCTCCTGCTGGGTGGCGCTGACGACCCCGAAACGTGGCGCATCCTCTACGGGCTCGACAACAGCGCCGACCGCTGCACGCCCCTGTTTCTGCTGCTCGACACCCGCGCCTACCCCGGGGCCGAATGGAAACAGCGGTGGCGCGGTACCTTCACGCTCAACGAGTGCAGCTTCAACCGCTCGCTCTGCCAGGTCGAAGTAACGCCCGTCGCCGATGATGGGTATCGGGACGTGCTCGAAAATCAGGAGAAAGAGTTCAATATACTATCCTACAGCACGAGCGCTAACCGCCGCGCCGTTCGGGCCCAGTTGGCCACGCTGGCCGCCGACACCATTATTGAGTTCCGCCGCATCGACAGCAACGAGCTAGGCGACTTTGCGGGCGTAGAGGGCTGGACCACATTTCTGACGAACACGAGCTGGATTACGGGCGTCGGCCGCAGCCGCGACGTGCTCATTTTCCGCTACCGGCTCAACGACGATCTGATGGTGCCGGTGCCGGACAGCGGGGGCGAGTACGTGCCAGTTGACCGTAGCGCCCAGGGCTGGGAACCCTTGTTTGAAACGATTGATGCCACGGTAACCCCGCATACCATCGATTACGTGAAGGCCCCTGAAATCAGTGGCTTTCCGCGGGCCGGTTACAAAATCGGCACCTACCAGGACTGGTTCGGGCGCATTTACGGCGACCAGCTGCTGCTGCTGCCCTGTGGCCAGAGCCCGCCCGGCCCGGGGTACGTGCAGGTAACGAGCCCCGGGGCCAGCAACAGCGATGTATGCGGCGGCCCCTGCCTGAACGTGCGCCGCAGCGGCAACGACGTCAACTGCAAGTCCCTGTTTTGGCGCTTTGGCGAGTTTCGCTTCACCCGCGGCTTCCCGCTGCTTGATGCCGTGCGGGGCCTGCTTAAAGCTACCGTCGCTGGCACCAGCGCCGTGGCCATTGTGCCCCCGACCGCCGCCCAGCTATCCGACTTTTTCACAAACCCCGTAAACCCCGCCACCGGGGCCACCGGGGCCGCCAACGAGGTGCCGGGCCTGCTGCTGAGCGCCGCCTCGGACGTGAAACGCTACGGGGCCAGTGAGCCCGCTACCAAAGTACTTATCAGCCTCAAATCGATGCTCGATGATCTGGCCGCGCTCTACGATGTGGGCTGGTTCATTGACCCGGTAACGGGCTGGTTTCGCATCGAGCACCGCGCCTGGCGTGAGGCCGGGGCCGGAGCCACCGTACTGGACCTGACGACGGCCCCCGAAACCATTTTAAGCGAAGCCTACAGCTACCGCACCGACAAGCTGCCCCGCACCGAAGAGCTGACCATTGCCGCCGCCCTGACCCAGGACGCGGCCAAGGGCTACTTTTTCGACAAGGCCAGCATTGAGTACACCGGCCAGTGCGTCAACACCCGCGAGGGCCAGAACAAGCAGACCCGCTCTGCCTCGCGCCTGACCGGCGACGTGGCCGGCATGGTGCTCAGCGGCGAACGGCTGCCCGATAGCGCGTTGGTGCTGCTGGCCGCCGCGCCCGACGGGCTACTGCAGGACGGCAACCGCAAGGCCGCGGCCTCGGAACTACTCAAACGCTACCACCGCCGCGGCCGGGTGCGGCCCACGGGCACCGTAGCGGGGCAGCTGCTCGACTTTCAAAGCGTCAAGCCCGGCCGGCTGCAGGAGGGGCTCAGTGCCCGCCTCTGTTCGCTCGATCAGTTGGGGCCGGCCGCATCCATCACCACCAATCTAGGGCCCGGCGGGCAACTCGACAAGGCCGAGTGGGATCTGCTGACCGGCATCGTTTCGCTCTCCATTGCCCTGCCTTCGCCCGACTCGACCGAGCCCGGCCCCGTGCCGCCCCGCCGCGCCTTCAACGAGTCCTGGAATCTGTCCTTTGGTTAACCGCCACCCGGCTAATGCTCAACCTGCACGCTTTTGCTTTCGCCATCCGGCCCCTGGTGCCCGACCCCGTGCAGCGCGACGACGCGGCCGACGGCTTCGCGCTGGCCGCGCCCCGCGACCGGCTGCTGCCGTTCTGCCTGAGCCGCCCTGCTTCAGCCCGTCGCCTCGATTGCGCCTACCTGATCGATGCCGACACCGGGACCGTGGTGCTGACGCTCGACACCGCCCCCGGGCCACCCACGCCCTCGATGGGGCTTGCTTACCAGAAATACACCCAGGCCGGAACCGACTACTTTGTGTACTTCGGGGCTCTGATTCCCGACATGCCCGAGCTGGCCTGCGGCCGGGCGCTACGACTGGTAGTCGATGAGTGGCAGAGCGCCCGGTTTCGCCCCCAGGATATTACCGCCGCCCTCGATGTGAGCTGGTATCACCCGGGCCCGCTGGGTGACGCGGCCTACGGTACGGGGTTTCGGCAGCGCCTGCTGGTGCCCGGCGGGCTGCTGCGCTACAGCGAGCCGCTACGTGAACAGACCGTGAGCAAAAACCCGGCGACGGGCGAGAGTCGGACTGATTTTGTGGCCCTCACGCGGGCCGGCACCTTTACGACGGGGCCAGTGCCACAATTCGTGGTAGAGGCCCTGCAGGCCGCCGAGGCCCACGCGCAGTTTGCCCTGGACGGCGAGGCGCTCAAGCTTTCGGCCGTCAAAGCCACCGAGTTCGGAGCCGACGCCGGCCGCTGGACAGTGGCGCTGACGGTGCTTGACCGGCAGGTGCTGCTACGCGCCGGCTGTCCGACCCCGCCGCTTGAGCCCGTTGCGCCCGACCCCGGCTACAGCCCGGCCCGGTGGCGCTGCGGCGACGGCAGCGATACGGCCGCCGACTGGACCGACGTTGCGGGCCAGACGCGCTGTCAGCAGGATGCCGAAGCCGACTGGGCCGACACGGGCCAGACGCGCTGTCAGCAGGATGCCTAACCCATAATATCCCCCATACGCTCCCCACCGCAATGGCAAACACCGGCCGCCTAGAAAAGCTGCAACAGGACGAGAACCAGGCCAGCGCCACGTTCGGGCAAACCCGGTGGGTGGACGCGGGCTACAACACTACTGCCTGCCCGCTACCAGCTTCGTTTTCGTCTGCCCTTATTCAGGAGGACGTCCAGCGTACCAGCTGCCCGGACGGGCAGTTCGGCAGCCTTGTGCGCTTCACGATGCCCGCCGGGGCCTACACGAGTACTCAGAGCCAGCTCGACGCCAACAACCAGGCCCGCACGGCCTTCGATGCCGCCAAGCAGGACTACGCCAACGCCAACGGCACCTGCTCCAACAACCCTGGCGACACGACTACCTGGTTGCCGGTCTACCTGAGTAGCGGCTGCTTTGCCTGCCAGATGGTGAACCGCGACGATGCCAGTGACCGCCGGGCCGCCGACAGCAACGAAATAGGCCAGTATTACCGCCCCACCGCCGGGCAGGTTAGCTGCACGGCCTGCGCAGACCTCTAGGCCTTCAATCACTTCACCCCTTAAACCCCCAGCCACATGGCAAGCGTAGACGACCCCACCCAAACCCTGACTTGCGCCGCCCGCAAGACCCCGGACGTAACCAGCGAGTGTATTGCGCAGCTGGTGTACGGCCCGATCGGCAATCTGTACCTGACGATTGCCCCGTTCGCCGCCGTGCCCACGGCCGTCGAAGTCGCCCGCCGGCTGGCTATTGTAGCCCCGGACGACCCGGAGCGCATGACGCTGCTCATTGCTACGCTCAGCATTCCGGCCGGCGCTACGCAGTCCGACCGCTTTAATGGCATCGACTACGCCAAGCCCGGCGACCAGGCGTACGCCATCAAGACACTCGATCTGACCACCAAAAACCTCGACTTTGCCCGCTCTACCCAGCAATACCCCTGGGTGGGCCGCATCTACGGCGTAGGCCAGGGCGATTTGTGGTACGGTGGGCAGGACGGCATGCAGGGCAGCGTGCGCCTGAGCCACGTAGTGCCCGAGGACGAAACGGCCCCGCAGTCCCTCGAGGGCCCGCTCACGACCCGCAGCTTCTTCACGCCCAAGCGGCTGGCTTCGCCCATTCCGCTCGTCTACGGAGCCCGCTAAGTCGGTATTCTAAGACCGACACGAAGCCACACGGCCCGCTCTACCGCCTTTCGGCCGGTGGGGTGGGCCGTGTTCTTTGACCCATGCCCGCACCAAGCCAATTAACCCGATCCGAGCTGGCCGATCTGGTCAATTCCCTCATAACCGATCCGCTCAACCAGCAGGTCACCCCGGCCCGGGTGCGGGAGGTGCTTAATGCAATAACAGCGTCAGTCTACAGCCGCGCCGATGACCTGTTGCCCGCCGGCCGGATCCAGGGGCTTTCTCAACTGGTCCGCTCCTTCATTCCCGCCCCCTTCACCACCACCACCCCGGCCCTGCTGCTG
>NZ_JABKAU010000053.1 GCF_013377885.1 Hymenobacter lapidiphilus | reverse complement strand
TGCGGCCGATTCAGCGAATGGCTTTCGATTGTTCAAATCCAGCCGGCAGATAGGCCGTGGGGCGGTATCGGGTGGCTTCGTAGCTGCGGATTTGCTGACCCAGTGCGGCTAGAAAAGGGAGTCCTACGGTTTCATACCCATAGGTGCCATCGTTGATAACGCCATTCTTGTTCACGTAGAGCACAGCGCTGAGCATGAATTCGGACTGCTTGGTGGAATCAGCGAAGTAGGCCACATCGGACAAGTAGCCGTGCGACATCCCTACTACATTATAGATGCGCAGGCCGGAATTTGTGACAGAGGTGGGTTTGCGGCCGTAGTGCAGGTATTTCTTGTAAGCATCAAAGTAGCGGGCTGGCTGGTAGAGCGAGTAGCCGGAGCCGTGGGGCGTGTGGTGTAGATAGTAGCGTATGAAGCTGTAATCGTCGGGGGTGAGCTGGAAACGCTGACTGGTGGGCACGGCTTCGGGGAACAGCAGGGCCCGAAGCATGCCGGTTATCGACTGTAGCGGCAGATAGTTGGCCGTGGTGAAATCGTAGGGGCCGGGCACGATGCGGCCGCCGGCTTGGTGCGCGCGGCCTTTGCTGATGCGGCCCAGCGGGGAATTGAACGGGTGGGGGTTGACGGCGGCGGGCTGTTGGTAGCTAACCTGGCCGGTGGCCGGGTCGCGAAACTCGATGGGGTTGGTATAGCGGTTGGCGGCAGTATCGCAGGGGGCGAAGCGGCGCACGATGCGGGTTTCGGGGTAGCCTAATTCGGCAAGACGCTCGTTGAGCGGGCGCTGTCCCAGGAATTCATAGAGGCGGTTGTAGGCCTGGTTGTCGCTAACGAGCAGCATGCGCTTGGCGTAGTTGCCGACGGTGTTCACGCGGTCAGAATCGGCGGTGGCGACGTAGGGCGCGGGCGTCTGGCAGCGAAAGGCGGTGCCGGTACGCATGGGCGAGCGACGGTTGAGGCCGGGCTGGTGCAGGCGGTTGAGCTTTTCGAGAGCCAGGGCCACGGTAGGCAGCTTAACAAGGCTGGCCGGATTGAAGTACTGGCCGGCATCGAGCCGATACGTGTGCTCGACGAAAGTGGGTTGCTGCTCGGCGTCGCGGTTGATTTGGGTGTAGATAATCTGCAACTCGTACTCTTCGGCGCGCTCCACCACAGGAAGCAGGCGGGCATCGGCGTGTAGCAGGCTATCAAGTAATGGGCTGTCGGGACGGGCGGGGGCGGGGCTGCTTGGCACGGCAGCCGGGCCCGAGGAAGACAAGAGGGTGCTAAGAAAGCCGCAGGCGAGCAGGGCAAGAGGACGCATCATATACTTAAAGGTCGGCAAAAACTGTTCCCCTCCCCTGTTAAAGTACTCCGCCGCAATACCTAAGGCGTGGCTGCTGCTTTCTTCGATTTGGTGTACCTATATATAAGGTAGGATTCTGCTGGCTTGGCAACGAAGCTGTTTAGGAAGTCAACTAGAACGTCATCCTGAGCTTGTCGAAGCATCTCTACTGCTTTGTAGTGGGGCGTTCAACGAGGCAGTAGAGATGCTTCGACAAGCTCAGCATGACGTTCATTTAAATAGCAGACACTTCCTAAACAGGTTCAACGGTAGGAATACACCAACCAAAAGGTCAGGACAGTCCCTCCTATCTTATTATACAAGCAAGCACCGGGCTCCTGCTGGAACCCGGCGCGGGTGTCTCTATGCTGCTGCTTCCCTCCTACTCAGCTACGGGGGTGGCGCGACGGGCGAGCAGCAGGTTGGAGTCGTTTTCGCGCCAGTTGTAGCCGGTACCGAAGGGCAGCGGGCGGGGCGGATTCGCTTTGTCGGTGTAGGCGGCCGTCATTTCGGGCTGGTACTGCTTGGCGAACAGGTTGATGGGGCGCTTATAGGTGCCGTAGTAGGTCAGCTGCCAATCGGTGGGCTGGAAGTACTTCATGGCAATACCCGAATCGTCCTGCAGCACGTAGTTGCTGCGCTCCAGCACCAGGTTGCGCACTTTGCTGAAGTAGGTTTTGTGCATCAGGTAGGTAGCCGATTTCACGTAGGTGGTCAGCGGGCCCAAGGTGCGCACGTATTTGAGGGCCGCCTCCTGGGTCTGGCCCAGCTTCCAGTCGCTGATATCGGCCGAGAAATACTGCACCGTTTTGGACTGGCCGCTGGCGGAGCGGAGTTTCAGCTCGACGCCGGGCACTACTTTCGGGCCGGGCTTGCGGATAAGGGCCGAATCGGCCTCGGCGAGCTGGCCGTCGGGTAGCAGCTGCACGTAACGCACGGATTCCACCTGGTGCTGGGTGCGGGCGGCGAAGAGCAGCATCAGCGGCAGCGCCCCATCCAACTCCACCGATTTGAGGTTGACGGCCATTGAGTTGGTGCGGAAGAAGCTGAAGTTCAATATCGACCACAACGACTCCTTGAGGGCCGGGAAAAGCTTGCTGTTTTCGAGGTTGGCGCGGCTGGGCACCGTACCCACGGGCTCCAGACCCAGCAACACGTAAGTCTGGCTAGCGGGGAACATGGTAGTCACGTTCAGCAAGTCGGGGCCGCTGAAGGGGTAGAAAATAGTGGGGCTGGCCGCCCGGACCGAATCCAGTTCGGTGGCGGCCCAGGCTTCTATTTTGGCCGTGCGCGAGGCGTGGTACTGGGTCCAGCTCTTGTTGGCATCGGTGGCATAAGCTTGCCAGGCGGGTTGGGCCTGCAGCTTTTGCAAGTCGCCGCCACGGCTTACGGGCAGGCCGGCCAAGTAAGCGGCCACGTTGTGGGTAGCCGCGGTATCGGGCGCGGCGGGCTTGACCGGCGCAACGGCTATGGCCTTGTCGGGTGCGGCGGCTGGGGGCGTGGCGGGCTGTTCGGTTTTTGTGGTAGAGGGTTCGTTGCAGGCGGCCAGCAGCAGCAGGACCGGCAGCAGGCGTTGAGCTTTTGAAAAGCGCATCATATATGGATGTTGAGAAGTTGTTAATTTTTCCGCAGCCGGCTAAGGCCGTACACCAGCAAGCCGACTACCAGGGTGGCGAGGCCGTAGAGGGTTTCGGTGGGTTTGTCGCGGGCAATGTACCAGAGGGTCCAGCCGTTGAGCAGCAGAAACAGCAGCGGCGTGAGCGGGTAGCCCCAGGCGCGATAGGGCCGTAGCAACTCCGGCTGCCGCACCCGCAGCACAAACAGGCCCAGCACCGTTAGGAAGGTAAATAGCGTCAGAATAAAGCCGGCGTACACCACCACCTGGGAAAATGACGACTCCATGACGAACAGCAGCGTGAGGACCAGCTGAAACAGTAGCGCCCGCACCGGTACGCCGGCCGCACTGCGTTTGGCCAGGAACCGCAGCGCCGGCAAATCTTCGCCCATTACCTGCACAATGCGGGGGCCGGCAAAAATCATGGAGCTGATGGTGGACACGAGCAAAGCCGCAATCAGCCCGCCCATGAGCCGGCCGCCGCCGGGCCCGAACAGGTTGGTAGCCGCTACGAAGCCCACTTCCACCTGGCCCTTGAGCGCACTTATAGGCGTGGAATACAGGAAAATGAAGTTCAGGGCCACGTAGAGCACCAGCACCAGGGCGGTGCCGGTCAGCAGAATCCGGGGCAGGTTGCGTTGGGGCTGGTCGATTTCGCCGGTCAGGTACACGGCCGCGTTCCATCCCGAGTAGGCATACGAGACGAAAATGAGGGACACGGCGAAAGCCGGGCTTAGCAAGATGTTCCAGTCGGCCGGGCCCTGGGGCAGGAAGGCCAGCGGCTGGGGCGTGGCGACCAGCAGCCCCACGCCAATAAACCCAACCAGCACGACCACCTTAATGGCGGTTACCGCCACTTGCAGGCGGCTACCGACGCGGCTGCTGATGCCGTGCACCAGCGTGAGCAGCAGCACGACGCTCACGGCCAGCAGCTTGGGTGGCAGGCCGGGCCATACGCTGGCGGCGTACTGCTCCAGCGCCAGCGCGGCAGCGGCGGTGGGGGCCGCAAAGCCCACCGTAGCCGACACCCAGCCCGACAGAAACCCCAGTGCCGGGTGGTAGATCTTCGACAGATAGTGGTACTCGCCGCCCGAGCGGGGCAGGGCGGCGGCTAGCTCGCCGTAGCTCAGGGCGCCGCACAGGGCAATAATGCCGCCCACCACCCACAGCATCAGCAGCGCAAACCCGCTCTGAATATCGAGCACCTGAAACCCGAGGCTGGTAAAAACGCCGGTGCCCACCATGTTGGCCACCACTATCGACACGCCCGTCAGGACACTGATTTTGTATGCGGGAGTATTGGGTTGGCTCATGCAGGGGCGGTTGGCGGGCCAAAGATGCGGAATTCAACCCAAGCCCGCCCAGCTTACCTCGATAAGCTGCGCTTGCCGGCAATATGGCTTTTTACTGTTTCCTGAGCATCTTTAGTTTTTGATGCTGCCCGGCCAGTCCAACCCAATACCACTTTAGGTTTTGTGCGCTATGCCTTCTATTATCAACTACGCGCCTCCCGCTATGTACGCGCTATTGGCAGGCCTGCTACTCGCCTTACCCGCCTGCCAGGCGGGCAAACCGGGGGCTGATGCGGCTAAGCGCGCCCCCGCGACGAGTGAGTACCGCCTCGACCCGGCAGCGACCAAGCGGCAGTTCGCCCTCCCTCCCACCCAGGTAATGGTGTTCGGTCTGGAGCATCTCGATACCGCTCCCCCCGCTTTTCAGGTGGCATGGCTGGAGCCTATTTTATGTCGTCTGCAGGCGTATAAGCCCGACGTTATCCTGACCGAGGCCATGTCGGGTGAGCAGATAATGGGCCTGGAAGCCTACGCCGCCTACCACGGCGATGCCGGCAAGTACGGCGGCCCGACGCTGCAAATGGCCAAAACGGCGCAGGCTCACCTCAGCCTTACGGCGGCCCAGGCGTTGGTGCAGGCCAACGTGCTCAGCGGGCAGTCCAACCTCACTGCCGGGCAGCGCCGGCAGCTGGCGCACCTGTTTGTAGCCGCCGCCGAGCCGTTTTCTGCCGCCGTGCAGTGGATACGCCTAGCCCCGGCGGAGCGCACGGCCACCGACGGCATCGCGCCCAAGCTGGTTTCGCAACTTAATGCCTTTGCCAGGGCACGCAGCGAAATATCCTCCATTGGAGTGCGGTTAGCGGCCGACTTGGGCTTGGAGCGTGTCTACGGCGCCGGCGACCATTTGAGCGACGTGGCCCTGCCTGACAATGCCGCCATGAATGCGGCCATTGTTGCCGAGCCGGGAATGGTGGACTCATTCAATCACCGAACCCCCGCCTTCCAGTCGATTCCCGAGGATACCATGAAGCTGCGGACGGCGGCTCAGGTGCTACCCGTTATGAAGTGGCGGAACTCGTCGCGCTTTGCCGAACTGGATGCCGACGCCCAATGGCTGGCCATACTCCGCAGTGATAAGATGGGTCGCGTGGGTCGGCAGCGCGTAGCCGCCTGGGAGGCCCAAAACCTGCGCATGGCTGTAGCCATCCGCGAGGCCACAGCTCCCATCGCCGGCGGCCGGGCGCTTCTGATTGTCGGCGCGGCCCACAAATCATTCATTGAATCCTACCTGCGCACCTTTACCGATGTAGAAGTGGTTTCCGTGCCGGACATGCTCGACACCAAGCCGGCAGGTTGCAATGAGTAGGAAGAACGATTATCAGTAGAAGTCACTTCCCACAAAAAAAACCACAACATCAATTGTGGGGTTTTTTAACAGAAAATCGATAGCCAAAAACAGTCCCATAGAAAGCCAGCCAGCAACTAAACAGAGGCTACTTTGGGGCGCTTGTAGAGCGGGACGGTGCTGCACGGCTCACCGTACATGATGCTGCTGGCCACGGGGAGCAGCTTCTGCATAATGGCCACGTAGGCGTAGGTGGGCACGGGTTTCTCGCCGCAGCCTTTGATAACCAGCTTGGCGTCGCGGTACTGCTCGGCGTCGATGGCGAGGATGGCCTCGTGGAACAGGTCCTGCTCCAGGGCAGCCAAGTCGCCAAACACGTAGCGGTGGGCGTGGCCCTGCAGCTTGCCGGCCAGTACCATGTAGGCCCAGGTGGGCACAATGGCATCGGCCGAGCAAATAACGGCCACGTTCTGGCCGTCGTACTGGCTCCAGTCGTGGTCCTTCACAAAGGCGCGGAAATCCTTTTCGCGCAGCATCAGGCCCTGGAACAGGTTGTCCTTGATGTCGTACACCACCCGTTCGCCGGGGTGGATAAAGTCTTCGAGGTTGAGCGTAACGAGGGCGCTTTGCGCAACCCGGTTGATGAATTCTTCCATGAGTAGAGGTGCGAAAGGAGAAGTTAAGAAAGGTGACGCTTAACGCTTTTACACAGCAGCACCGTTCTTTTCCTACTTCGCTTTTGGTGTTGTCGTGTACACTTCCTTAAGGTAAAACGGCTCGTAGTAGGCTACGTCGCGAAACTCCTGACGCTGATAGGCCTCCCGGGCAAGCTCCCCTACGGCCACGGCCGAGGGTTCTATGCCAGCCAGAAATACGGCGTGGGGCTGGTTGGCTACCAGCGGCTGGAACTTGGCGGCTCCGCTGCCAAAGAACAACACCGGCTGGCCGGCCATTTGTTCGGTTAGCGCCGTTTCGTCGAGTAGCAGGGGCGCGGGGGGCAGCACTTCGGAGCCGTCGGCCCGGTAGAGGGCAGCGTACACTTCGAGGCGGCGGGCGTCAATCATCGGGCAGTAATGGTACTGCCCGGGTTGGGCGGTGCTGCCTATTACCTGCCGGGCCAGCGCGGGCAGCGTGCCCACGGCCAGCAATGGCACATCGAGCGCATAGCATAACCCCTTGGCCGCGGCGGCCCCAATACGCAGGCCGGTGTAGGAGCCGGGGCCGTCGGATACAGCCACCGCTGCCACATCGGCCAGGGAGTGCAGCATATTTTCCAGCAGCTGGCTGATAAGTACGCTCAAGTGCGAGGAGTGCGATTTTTCGAGCCGCAGCTCGGATTGCCCCAGCAACCGGCCGGTTTCGAGATGGTGAACAGCCACCGAGCAGACGGGTGACGAGGTTTCTAAAGACAGCAGCAGCGAAGACATGGCGTAAAGGTACGGCCCGGCAAGCTGCTGGTGCCGCGGGCCGGCTGGAATTTAACTGTTGAACGGCTACCGACCAGATTTCAGGGCTGGCGGGAGCTACACCCAAAAGCGTACGTGTACCTTGGAGCTACTTTCAACCCGTTCCGTTATGCGCTTCACCGTCGCGGCCGTGCAGGCTGCCCCCGTTTATCTCAACCTGGCTGCCTCGCTGGCCAAAGCCGAAACCCTGATTGCCCAGGCCGCCGCCCAGGGCGCGAAACTGGTGGTGTTTCCCGAAACCTGGCTGCCCGGCTACCCGGCCTGGCTTGACTCCTGCCGCGACGTGAACCGTTGGGATTCGGTGGCCGTGAAGCAGGTGTACCGCCGCCTCGCCGACAACAGCGTGGTAGTGCCCGGCCCCGTCACCGAGGCCCTGGGAGCCGCCGCCCGCGCCCACGGCGTGATCCTGAACATGAGCGTGCACGAGCGAGTAGATGCCGGGCCGGGCCGGGGTACGCTCTACAACACCATGCTACTGTTCGGCGACGATGGCACGTTGCTGCACGTACACCGCAAGTTGATGCCTACTTATACCGAGCGCCTCATCTGGGGCCAGGGCGACGGGCAAAGTCTGCAAGCCACCGCCACACCGCTGGGCCGCATGGGCGGGCTGATTTGCTGGGAGCATTGGATGCCGCCGGCCCGCCAGCGCCTGCACGAATCGGGCGAGGACGTGCATGTAGCCGCCTGGCCTCACGTGAAAGAAATGAACCTGTTAGCCAGCCGCCACTATGCCTTCGAGGGCCGCTGCTTCGTGGTGGCGGCCGGGGCCCTGATGGCTGTGCGCGACCTGCCGGCCGGACTCGAACCCCTTCTGGAATTACAGGCCGACCCCGATGCCCTGCTACTGCGCGGCGGCAGCGCCATAATCGGCCCCGACGGCACTATCCTGGCCGGCCCGATCTTCGACGAAGAAATTATCCTGACGGCCGAAATCGACTTGGCCCGCATCCGGGAGGAGCAAATGGCCCTCGACGTAACCGGCCACTACGCTCGCCCCGACATATTCGGACCGCTTTGAAAGGCCAGTAAGGCGTGCATCACCTCTTGACGACAGGCGTTGGGTTAAATAAGCCCACCACTTTACCGGGTTTTCAGGCGCTCCGACTGTTACATAGCAAGTTGTTTCGCCATCCTCCCGCATGAAATGTGCGCTGCTTTTGCTGACTCCCGGGCGTAGGGGCATTGCCGCTGGGCAAAATCCAACTAAAAAAGCAGCCGCGACTTGCGGCTGCTTTTTTAGTTTTAGTCGTCTGACTGCTTGAATTATTGCCCTCCACTGCTGTTGCGCCGGCCCTCGGGGCGGGTTTTGGCTTCTTCGGTGCCGGTACGCAGCAAAGCGCTGTAGCGCGACTGGTCGTTGAGCACGCTCAGGGCCATCAGAATATTGGGGTCGTCGTCGAAGCTGGCCTCGATACCTCCCTTCTGGAAGTAGTAGCGCGAAACTATTTCCTGCTCCAGCAGCTCCCGGATTTCAGGCTTGAAGCGTGTCAGGTCGTTGGCTTTATTGGTCGTGACTTTGCGGCGCGTGGCTTCCAACTCCGTTTTCACGTCATCATAGTGTTTTTCAGCCTTGAGCTTCCTGGTGAGGCTGGTCAGGGCCTTTTCGGTTTCCGTTTCGTAGCTGATGTCCTTGCCCTTGAGGTAGTCGACGAACTGCTGGTAATCGGCATCCGTAAGCTTGAATTGCCGAGCCGTCGTGATAGTCGGGTGCTGGGCGCGGTAACGGGTGGCGTAATCGAAGAGGTAGCTTTTCTGGAGTAGCACCCGGGTGATATCGGCAATTTCGCGCTCCTGCACGGCCACATCGGGCGCCACGCCGCCGCCGTCGTACACGGCGCGGCCGGCCTGGGTTTTAAAGGCCGTGCGCAACGAGTCGGGCACTTTGCCCAGCGTGCCGTCGTCGGCGCGGTGCGAGTAGTCGATTTCCTGGATGCAACGCCCGCTCGGAATGTAATATTTAGCGGTTGTTACCTTCAGCTGCGAGTTGTAGCTCAGCGGCCGGGTGGCCTGCACCAGTCCTTTACCGAATGTACGCTCGCCCACCAGCACAGCCCGGTCGTAGTCCTGCAACACACCCGACACAATTTCCGAAGCCGAAGCCGAGCGGTTGCTCGTGATAACGACAATCGGAATCTGGGTGTCCAGCGGCATATCCAGCGCCTTGTAGGTCTTGTTCCAGTCGGCCACCTTGCCTTTGGTGCTCACAATGTCGCGGCCCTTGTCCACGAACAGGTTGGAGATGTTGACGGCCTCGTTGAGCAGGCCGCCGGGATTGTCGCGGATGTCGAAAATCAGCTTTTTGGCCCCTTGCTCCTTGAGCTTGGTAACGGCCAGCCGCACCTCCTTGCCCGCATCCACGGTAAAGCCGCTGAGCTGGAAGTAGCCGATTTCGGGCGTCAGCATGCCGTAGTAGGGCACATTATCCACCTGAATTTTGTCGCGGGTGATGTTGATTTCTACTGGCGCATCCTGGCCGAAGCGGGTTACGAGCAGCTTCACCACCGAGTTGGCCTGGCCTTTCAGCAGCTTGCTCACATCGGCGTTCGACTTCTTCTCGACCACTACCCCGTTAATATTCAGAATTTCGTCGCCGGGCAACAGACCAGCTTTCTGGGCCGGATAGCCTTCGTAGGCAGCCTGCACCACGGTTTTGCCGTTGCGCTTGCTCACCACCGCCCCAATGCCGCCGTACTGCCCGGTCGTCATCGTGCGGAAGTCCTCGATATCGTCCTCGGCAATGTAGTTGGTATAGGGGTCGAGCGACTTAAGCATGGCGTCGATGCCCGTTTTCACCAGCTTGGCCGGCGGCACCTCGTCCACATAATAGGTATTCACCTCCTTAAAAAGAGTGGCGAAAATGTCGAGGTTCTTGGCAATTTCGAAGTATCGCTCGTTATCGGCCGGCCGAAAGGATACAAGCAGGGCGGCTCCACCCAGGAAAGTGGCCGCCAGAATAGACTTTTTGCGCATAGAAGGGGCTGAATAATAACACAACGATGCGGCAATGCCGGAATGTTCCGGTTGGTCCGCTGCGATGCGCGTCGGTTACATTAGGAACCGCTGCCGGTACCGGGGGTTGCACCGGCATCTGTCAGTAAACGCTCCAGCCCTGAATTTAGCTTTTTTTCGAGCAGTGCCAAGGGCTTTTTTTCCTTGCCGGTGTAAATAATAGCCAACTGGGCCACCCGGTGGCCACCTTCGGCTTCTACGAGCCGGTATTTATTGAGGCGCCAAGCCTCACGCATCAGCCGCTTAAGATAATTGCGGTCAACGGCCCTTTTAAAGTTGCGCTTACTCACGCTTACCAGCACCTGCGGCGGGGCAGTAGTGGGTTCGGGCGCGGCCAGCCACACCAGCCGCAAGGGGTACAAACCAAAAGAAGAACCCCGGCCGAAAAGCTCTTCAATGAGCTTTTTGCGGCACAGATGTTCTTCTTTCGGAAACGAGTATTTCCTAGCTTTTAGCTCGTTGCTGTTAGCTGTTGGCTCGTTCACGGGCAGTTGTTTTCAGAATTCGGGCCGAATGCCATAGCCATGTAGCGCGAAGCTTCCGCTTCGCGTTTCGTTGCCGAATGCCATGTTGCGGGCAATCGTTCAGCGAAACGCGAAGCGGAAGCTTCGCACTACAGCCCAACGCCTCGAAAATCACGAAAGCGCGGCAATAAAAAGCTAACGGCTATCAGCTAAAAGCTAGTAGCTTAAATGCTACCGCTTGTGACGGCCTTCGTCGGATACGGTCAGGCGCTTGCGGCCTTTGGCCCGGCGGCGAGCAATTACATTGCGGCCGTTAACGGTTTCCATGCGCGAGCGGAACCCGTGCTTGTTGCGGCGCTTGCGCTGCGAGGGCTGAAAAGTACGTTTCATGGTATTGGTGATTGACTCAGTTACAACTAGGGCGGGCAAAGGTAGCGCACTGATTTTAAAAAGACAAGTTGCCGGGCAAGTTTTGGTGCGGGTTGCTGGTCAGATTCGTCAGTAGACGGTAGGTTGCTGAAAAAGAACGTCATGCTGAGCGAAGCCGGAGGCGTAGTCGAAGCATCTCTACCGCTTTGTTGCAGCACTATTGATTACTACTTCGGTAGAGATGCTTCGACTACGCTCCGCTGCGCTCAGCATGACACCGTTCTTTACTGCCCCTGTCCCCCCAAACAACCAGCCCCTACCTTCGTGTAGCCTTTCCAAAGCCCTGTCTATGCTACACTACCACGTTTCCTTCGATAATCCACTTACCGCTTACCTGCAGATTCAGATGACGTTTGAGGTGCCCGCCGAGGCCACCGAACCGCTGGAGCTGCAGCTGCCGGCGTGGCGGCCGGGGCGCTACGAGCTGCAGAACTTTGCCCAAAAGCTGCAGCACGTAGTGCTGGAGGATGCCGCGTCGGGTGAGGCGCTGGAGGCCCGTAAAATCACCAAGGACCGGTGGCGGCTGAGCGGTGCAGCGGGCCGGATGGTGCGGGTGCGCTACAATTTCTACGCCCACCAGATGGACGCCGGCGGCTCCTGGCTCGATGAAAGCCAGCTCTACCTGAACCCCGTGCAGGCCTTTATGTACATTGAGGGCCGCCAAAACGAAACCTGCCAGCTGCTGCTCGACATCCCCGACGACTGGCAGATTGCCTGCGGGCTGCCCCAGCGCGGCCCCCGGCTGCTGGAGGCGCAGAGCTTCGACCACCTCGCCGACTCGCCCCTGATTGCCAGCCCCACGCTGCAGTACCGCAACTACGAGGTGCAGGGCGTCCCGTTTTACATCTGGATTCAGGGCGAGTGCCCCATTGATTGGGCGCGGCTAGTGCGCGACTTCCGGGCCTTCAGCGAGGAGCAGCTGCAGCTGTTCGGCGGCTTCCCGGCCCAGGACTTCCACTTCCTGAACGAGATTCTGCCCTACCCTCACTACCACGGCGTCGAGCACCTGAACTCGACCGTTATTACGCTCGGGCCGGGCGAGTTACTGATGAGCGATGGGCTGTACAAGGAGCTGCTGGGCGTAAGTAGCCACGAGCTGTTCCACGTATGGAATATCAAGAGCATCCGGCCCATTGAGCTGCAGCCCTACGATTTCAGCCGCGAGAACTACTTCCGCACCTGCTTCGTGGCCGAAGGGCTTACCACGTACTATGGCGACTACCTGCTGGCCCGCGCCGGCGTGTTTTCGGCCGCGCAGTATTTTCAGGAGTTGAACGGGGTGCTGCGCAAGCACTACGACGATTACGGCCGCTACCATCTGTCGGTGGCCGATGCCAGCATGGATCTTTGGCTCGACGGCTACAAGCCCGGCGTGCCCGACCGTAAGGTGTCGGTGTACCACAAAGGCGCGCTGGCGGCTTTGCTGCTCGACCTGACCCTGCGCCAGCTTTCGGCCCACCAGAAAAGCCTCGACGACGTGATGCGCCAACTCTGGGCCGAGTTTGGCCAGACCGGCACGGGCTACACCGAAGCCGATTACCAGCGCGTAGTGAGCGAAGTGGCGGGGCGCAGCATGCAGGCCTATTTCGACAAGTTCATCTATGGCACGGCCCCGCTCGAAGAGCCGCTTAACCGGGTACTGGGCTTCGTGGGCTGCCGGCTACTGACAGAAGAAAACGTTTCGGCCGCCGAGGGCATCTACGGCTTCCGGGCCGTGCTGCGCGAGGGCCGCACCGAGGTAACCAACATCCTGCCCGATGCCCCCGCCGCCCTAGCCCTCACCGTGGACGATGAAATAGTAGCCGTAAACGGTCGCCGCGTGGCCCAGAACCTGCAAATACTGCTCGCCGACGGCGCCGACCGCCACGAGCTGACGATATTCCGCCAGCACCGGCTGCTGACAGTGGAGCTGCAGGCCGACCCGGCCCACCGCTTCTGGCAGAAATTCACGGTAGAAAAGCTGACTACGGCCACACCGGATCAGCAGGCCAGCTTCAGGCAGTGGCTGAAACAGGATTTCCACCTTCCAACTAACGCCTGAAATCTGCGGGCCGGACCTTCTATCACCCAAGTTCCGGCGTAGCTTACCGGAACGCAAGCTGCTCTAAGATGCTGGCTCGGTCCGGAGGTTTGCCTTATGGCAGAGGTCAGGCCGGGCAGGCGTTGAGAATGTTGAGGTTATCCGCATGATTTCCGGCGGTACCATGCATAACGAGCGGGCGGTTTTGGTACCTTTGCAGAACGAATTCTGCCTGGCTGGTGAAATTCAGTTTTGTCTGCGGGCCCCCCACCCCGCACCGCCGGCTTTTAGGCACTTAGTAGCTTGTTTCTGTCCCTCCGCTTCCTGTCTGCCCGACAACGCCGCGTCTTCCGAATCACCTCGACCCTGCCCGTCATGTTCCGGTTCCGTACCGCCGCCGCTGCCCTGCCCCTGGCACTGGCGTTGCCGGCCTGTTCGTTGCGGATGCAGCCGGCGGAGAAAGCCCGCCCGAATGTTCCGCTACTGGCACAGCCAGCACCGGCCCCCACACCGCCCCGTATTTATCGGCTCGAGCGGCTCGATACACTGGTACAGGTGTCGGGGCGGGTGCTGCGCATTTATCCGGCGGCCCGCCCGGTGTATGAGCAGTTGAGTAGCCCTGCCTGGGTGGTAGCCAAGCCAGCTTCGGCCGAGGAGGAAGATTCGTTTCTGGATTTCACGGCGGAAGAGCGGCAGCGGCTGGCCAAAGCCGGTCCGCAGGTAACGCGCACCGGCCGCACTCTGCACTTGCGCCCCGGCAAAGCCCCCGAGCTACGGCTGGCCAACAAGCCCGTCGATGATGAGCGCTACATTGCGTACGAGTACGTAGCCGCGCTGCCCGAAATCCGGCAGTGGCTGCTGTCGGTGCATCTTTACGAGGGCGGCTACTTCATGCTCATTGACCAGCGCACCGGCCGCCGCACGCAACTGATGGCCGCACCCGTTATTGCCCCCGACGGCCGCCATTTCGTGTGCGGCAACTCCGATGTGCTGGCCCGCTTCGAGCCCAGCGGCCTGCAGCTCTGGAGCCTCGACGAGGCGGCCCCGCGTCTGCTCTGGGAGCGGCGTACCGAGTGGGGCTGCACCCAGCCACGCTGGCTCGAC
This sequence comes from Hymenobacter lapidiphilus, assembly GCF_013377885.1. GTDB lineage: Bacteria > Bacteroidota > Bacteroidia > Cytophagales > Hymenobacteraceae > Hymenobacter > Hymenobacter lapidiphilus. The sequence goes on along the minus strand of NZ_JABKAU010000053.1, from coordinate 8,122 downwards.
AACCGCACTATCCTCTTCGAGCAGGATTTCTTCGACAAAGGCGACGTAGATACGCGGGTAGTCCGACTGCGGGTACTGCCTTAGTTGTTAGTTGAAAAAAACGAAGAAGGCCCCATACTCGATTGAGTGCGGGGCCTTCATTTGGTTGGATTAGCGAGGGTTTCTGCACTAAAGCTAACGGCTAATAGCTAATAGCTTTCAGCTAACAGCTCCAAACCTAGTTGTCCTTGCTGTTGTCGCTGCCTTTACCGGCTTTGGCGTTGCCATCGACGGAAGCGGGCTTGTTGTTCTGGGGGTTGCTGCGGGGCTTATTATAAGGCGCCTGCGTGGTTTCGTTGAGGTTGCCGCCGGCCGTATTGCCCTTAGTGGGGTTACCGTCCTGGGTTATCGAGTTGCGGCTGGGGTTCTGCACCACCGAGTTATTGCTGTCGGTGTTAGCCGGATGAACGTTTTCACCGCCGCCGTCGGGGTTTTGCAGGTTCGGTACCTCGGGGTTCTCTTTGTACTGCGTGTCCTTGCTCATGACTATAGGATTTTACGAGTGAAAAGAAGGTCTTGGTATGCTGCGGCGAATGCAGGAAACGGGACAATGCGCGGGGCTACTGTTCAGCCGAACCAAGCGCATTTCGTACGCTTTCACATTCGCTACCCTACTATTTACCCTTTCGCTCCCGGAAAGGTTGTGTGATCCGGCCTTAACATTCAGGCCATAAAAAAGCGTCATGCCGGCCAACAGACCAACACGACGCTTCAGATACGGAAAGCAACAACGGCTATTAGCCCTGCGCTACAGCCATAGCGGGCTGCACGGCCACGAGGTCGGCGAAGAGCTGCTCACGGGCTTCAATTTCCTCATTTGTCAGGTTGAGCAGGCGCTCAGTGCCGAACTTCTCGACGCAGAACGAAGCCATAGCCGAGCCATGTACCACGGCGCGTTTCATGTTCTCGAAGCTGATGTCGTCGGTGGCGGCCAGGTGACCGATGAAGCCACCCGCGAAAGTGTCGCCGGCGCCGGTTGGGTCGAATACTTCCTCCAGCGGCAGGGCCGGGGCGTAGAATATGTGGTTGGTGTTGCCCTTGCGGTGGAACAGCAGCGCGCCGTGCTCGCCTTTCTTGATGATGAGGTACTTCGGACCCATGGCCATAATCACGTTGGCGGCCTTCACCAGCGAGTGCTCGCCCGAAAGCTGGCGCGCTTCTTCGTCGTTGATGCTGAGTACATCGACCATCTCAATGGTCGTTTTCAGCTCGTCCAGGGCAATATCCATCCAGAAGTTCATCGTGTCCATCACGATGAGCTTAGGACGGTTGACGAGGCGCTGGATAACGAGGCGTTGCACTTGGGGCGAGAGGTTGCCCAGCATCAGGTACTTGCAATCCTGGTAGGAGTCGGGCAGTACCGGGTCGAAATCGGCCAGCACGTTGAGCTCGGTTACGAGGGTTTCGCGCGAGTTCAGGTCGTTGGAGTACTTGCCCGACCAGAAGAACGACTTCTCGCCCTCCTTGATCTGCAGGCCTTCGGTATCGACGCCGTGCTCCTGAAGCAGCAGGATATCCGACTGCGGGAAGTCGTCGCCCACAACGGCCACGATTTTCACCGGCTTCACCGAGTACGAGGCCGACAGGCCGATATAGGTAGCCGCGCCACCCACGATTTTGTCGGTTTTGCCAAAGGGAGTTTCCAGGGCGTCGAAGGCCACCGTGCCGATAATTACCAGACTCATAGAGCAGAAGAGAAAAAAGGGTTCAATAGGTGAAGATACACTGGCAGGCCAACAGCCGGCGGGCCGAAATTGTCCCGCCAACGGCCGCAAAATCCCCGATGGGACTTGTGATGGCAAAGAAAAAAGGCCTCTACCAGAGCGGAGAGGCCTTTTTTCAGGATGGGTAAATAATGGGGCTCGAACCCACGACCTTCGGAATCACAATCCGACGCTCTAACCAGCTGAGCTATATCTACCGTGTTGGGTGTTGATGCCACAAAAGTAGCGTACTGCGGCGGATTGCCAAAGGTTTCGCGTACTTTTTTTTGTGTATTCCTGCCATCTGTCATCCTGAGCGCAGCGAAGGATCTGGCCAGAAGCTGTTCTCCGTTTTTGAAGATGGCTCCTAACCAGGTCCTTCGCTTTACTCAGGATGACACGTAGTACCGCTGGTATTCGCCGTACCTTTGCAGCTTACAACCCGTACCATGTCTGATTCGCCCGCGCCCGTTTCCTTTGCCGATTTCAAGCTCAACAAGCAGCTGCTGACGGCCGTGGCCGAGGCCGGCTTCACGGAGCCCACGCCCGTGCAGGTGCAGACGATACCACTGCTGCTGGCCGGCCACGACGTGCTGGGCATTGCCCAAACGGGCACCGGCAAAACGGCTGCCTTTGGTTTGCCACTACTTATGAAGGTGAAATATGCCCAGGGCGACCACCCGCGGGCACTAATTATGGCGCCTACCCGCGAGCTGGCTATGCAGCTGGAAAAGCATCTGCAGAAGCTGGCGGTACACACCGATCTGCGCATTTTCGCCATTTATGGCGGCCTGGGACCCAAAACCCAGATTGAAACCATTGCCAAGGGCGTCGACATTCTCATTGCCACGCCCGGCCGCCTGATGGAGTTGTACCTGAAAGGCTCGCTGGTGCTCAAGGAGCTGAAAACACTGGTGCTCGACGAGGCCGACAAGATGATGGACATGGGCTTTATGCCCCAGATTCGGCGGCTGCTGGAGGTTATTCCGCGCAAGCGCCAGAACGTGCTGTTCTCGGCCACCATGCCCGACAAGGTGACCACGCTGAGCGAGGAGTTTCTGGAGTTTCCGGTGCGGGTGGAGGTAACGCCGGCCGCTACTTCGGCCCAGAACGTGACCCAGAGTCTCTACGAGGTGCCCAACCTCATCACCAAAATCAACCTGCTGGAGTACCTGTTTCTCGACTGGGACACCTTCCACCGGGTGATGATTTTCACCCGCTCGAAGGCCAACGCCGAGAACGTGGCCAGCTTCCTGGCGCGCAAGGGCCACGGCGAAGTGCGAGCCATCCACGGCAACAAGGGCCAGAATACGCGCATCAACGCTATGGAGGGCTTTAAAGCCGGCGAGGTCCGCTTCCTAGTGGCCACTGATGTGGCGTCGCGTGGCATCGATGTGCCCGAAGTTAGCCACGTCATCAACTTCGATGTGCCGCTGATTTACGACGATTACGTGCACCGCATCGGGCGTACGGGTCGGGCCCAGCATACCGGCGCGGCCATCACGTTTGCCAACGAAGCCGAAATGCACCATATGCAGCGCATCGAGGAGCTGATTCGGCAGCCCATTCCGCTGCTGCCGCTGCCGCCCGAGGTGAAGGTGGTGCCCACCTCGTTTGAGGAGCAGCAGGAAATGGACCGCGAAAAAGATGAGCGCCGTCAGCGCGAAGACCCCACGTTTAAAGGGGCGTTCCACGAGCGGCAGGAGTGGCTGAAGCCCGGCGTGACCATCGATAAGCGCACGGGCCGCGAATATGTGGCCCAGCCCAACCGCAGCCAGAAGGGCAGCAAGGTGAGCCCCGGCAAAGGCCGCGGCTCCTCGCCTGGTGCCAAAGCGTTAAGCGCCGCCAAGGGCCGTGTCGAAAACAGGCGCAAGCGGCGGTAATTGGGGATATTGAGGCTCAGTCAATAAAAAACGTCATTCTTCGCCGCGCTCTGAATGACGTTCCTTTTAGGTTCTGCTAGTGAAATATAGGCAGATGGCTGAAGCGCACGACCAGCATCGTGAGGGCGAAACCCCAGAATACGGCGCTCCAGGCCATGTGCAGCAGAATGCGCCAGCGCGGCACGTGCAGCTGGGTGGCAATAACAGTACCGCCGATGGGACTGAACAGGATGGGCGTCAGGAAGGCAATGCCCGTCATGCCGAAGCGACGGTAGATGCGCACGATGGTGCGGGTGCGGCGGCTGAACAACGGCTTGCCCTTTTCCAGCCGCCGCCGCCGCATGTGCAGCGCCCAGGTCTTGCCAACACCCGAAATCAGAATTACCGTCGTCATCATACCGGCCACCGTGAGGGCCCAGATAACGGCCACCGGCAGGCCCGCCGCCACGCCCGTAATGGGCGCGCCAACGAACTTGAACATGCCGAAAGCAAAAACGGCGGCGTATTTCAGCAGGGCTGGAAGCAATTTTTTTTAAGCTTTTAGCTGACAGCTGGTAGCTGATAGCTTTCGTTTGGTAGAATTAGGTTTCGCGGAGAGCCACAGTAATAGCAATCCACCCACTCCTGGATGCGGGGTAGTCATCCAACGCACTTGGCGGGAAGAACTGTTCAATAGAACAAAAGCTATTAGCTAACCGCTGTTAGCTAATAGCTCGCCGAAAGCTAGAGCTTGCTGCCATACGATAGGTCGCCGGCGTCGCCGAGGCCGGGCACAATGTAGGCCTGGTCGTTAAGGTCGTCGTCGAGGGCAGCCAGCCAGAGCGTGGCTTCGGGCACTTCGCGCGTGACGTACTCGACGCCCTGTGGCGAGGCAATAACGGCCGCGATGTACACCTGGCGGGGTGTGCCGAAGCGCAGCATAGCCCGGTAAGTCTGCACCAGGCTCTTACCCGAGGCGAGCATGGGGTCCACCAGAATTAGTACCCGCCCGTCGAGGCTGGGGGCCGAGAGGTAATCGACCTGCACCTGCACCTGGGCTGTGCCCTCGATGCGGTAAGCGGCCGCGAATGCCGATGGCGACTGGTCGAAGTAATTAAGAAAGCCTTGATGGAACGGCAGACCGGCCCGTAGCACGGTGGCCAGCACCGGGAAATCGGAGAGGTGCATGCTGCTGGATTCGCCCAGCGGCGTACGCACGGTTTTGGTGGTAAAATCGAGGCCGGCGCTGATGTTGTAGGCCATGATTTCGCCCAGCCGCTGCAGGTTGCGGCGAAAGCGGAGCGAGTCTTTTTGCACATCTACGTCGCGCAGCTCGGCCAGAAAGTGGTTGGCAATGGAAGGTTGGGCGCACAGAATCCGTACGCGGGCGTTGGCGTGGGCGGCGGCAGTCGAGTCGGCAGAGTTAGGCGTTAGGGCATCCATTGCAGGTACCAGGGGCGTTGGGAGGTGAAGGATAGGGCCGCGTACGGGACGGGCGCGGCCCCGAAGTTGGCGAAAAAACGGGCAATGGCGGGCAGCATCCCGCCCTCGAAATCGAGTATCAGTCCCGGCGTACCGGCATGGCGGCGGATGGCATCATCGAGCAGCAGCAGCGGCGCGGCGGCTTTTTTACCCTCATCGGAAGCCGCCGCGAACAGGTAAACCAGGCGGCTGCGGTAGTGCACGAACAGGGCGCCGGCCAGCAGCGCGCCGGTTTCGGGCTGGCGCACGGCCCGGGCTTCGAGTAGCTGCCGGCGTTGCAGTTCGGCCAGCAAGCGGCGCAGGCGGGTGTAGTGGCGCGGCTGTAGGCCGGCGGCGGGTCCTTTGGTTTGTTGAAACAAGGCCAGCAGCGGTTCGGTATAGGGCAGCTCGGTTATGGCCAGCGGGGCGGCAGCGGCTTCGTGGCGCAGCAGGCGGCGGCGGTAGTCGGGGCAATAGCCGGCCCGCAGGGTTTTATAGGTGGGGCTAAGGTCGAGCTGGTAGGTCTGCCGGGCTTCAACAGCGAACTGGCCGGGTAAGGTGGGCAGGCCGTTAGTCTCGTTGAGCTGGGTGTAGAAACGGGCGTAGCGCTGGGTAAGCCCGGCCAGTTCGGGGCCAATGCTGGGAGCATCTTCACCACAAGAAATAAGACCCAACTGCTGGGTGAACGGCGGCTGGTACACCTGCCGGCCGCCCGGCCGCCACTTGGCGGGCAGCGGCCAGACGTGGAGGTAGCGGCCGGTTTCGGGCTCGATTCGCACCAGCGCATCCCAGCGGCCGGCCGTGGCCCGCAGCCACCAGCTATGCGCGTACGGCACCGGCTGCCGCGCCCCGGCCACGCAGGCATCCCAGGCAGGCAGGTTGAGTTCCGGGAAGCGTAGCAGGCGAAACGGGGGCATGGGGCGAACGAAGGACTTGGTGAGCGGGTGGGCAAAGAACGTCATTCAGAGCGCAGCGAAGAATCTCGCGTGCTGACATTGTACTAGTGATTGGCCGATGATTTCACGCGAGATTCTTCGCTGCGCTCTGAATGACGTTCTTCAAATCTTCTTCCTACTTCTCCAACCCGTTGCCCACTGAAACTCCGTAGTTTTGCTGCCCCGTCAACCAGCTCCGGCGTCGCGGGCTTCCGCTTATGAAAAACACCTACCTGCTGCTGCCGTTGCTGGCGCTGCTGGCGGCCCCGGCGGCTGCCCAGGACACGCCCACCACCCGCCCCACCGACGGGCAGGGCAACTGGCTCATATATGACCAGCCTCCCAAGCCCGTCGTGGATGAACCGGTGGCTAAAACCACGATGGGCACCACGTACGTGCCGCTCGACAACGACATCTACCGGCTCATCGACCGCTACGCCATCCTGCAGGGCTCCGATTCGCTGGGCGATATTCATACCTCGGTGCGGCCTTACACCCGCGCGGCCGTGGCCCGGCTGGCCGAGCGCATGCTGGCCGATTCCAGCGCCGGCCTCTCGGCCCAGGACCGCTTCAATGCGCGCTACTTTTTGCGCGACAACTGGCACGACACCCAGCTTGATTCGGAGATAAACGCCCGCTCCAAGCCCTATCTGGGGGTTTTGTATGAGCGGCAGTCCGATTTGTACAGCGTGGAAACGCCCGACTTCTCGCTGCGCGTGAATCCGGTGGCGGGCCTGAGCCTGGGAAATAACGATGGGGCCAAGAACTACTCCTTCCTCAATACCCGCGGCGTGCAGGTAGAAGGCACCATAGATCAGCGCCTGGGCTTCTATGCCTTTCTGGCCGACAACCAGATGGCCGTGCCGTTTTACGTGCAGGAGCGCGTGGAGCGCGACCGGGCGGTGCCACACGAGGGCTTCTGGAAGCCCTTTAAAACTACGCCCGGCCAGTACGATTTCCTGTCGGCGCGCGGCTACGTTACCTACGCCGCCGGCCGCCATGTGAGCCTGCAGCTGGGCCACGACCGCAACCAGATCGGTAACGGCTACCGCAGCCTGATTCTATCGGATTACTCCTCGCCCTACCTGTTTTTGAAGGTGCAGACCCGGGTGTGGAAGTTCAAGTACCAGAACCTGTTTGCCCAGCTCATCACCGACCCCTCGGACCGGGATGCCGCCTACGACCGTAAGTTCCTGGCCATGCACCACTTGAGCCTCGACGTGCTGCCCAACCTCAACATTGGCCTGTTCGAAAGCATTCTGTCAGGTTCACGCCGAACCGATTCGGTACAGGTGCAAACGACCCAAAACGGCGTTACCACTTATACGCTAGAGGCGCAACGGCGCAACACATTCGAACTCCAGTACCTCAACCCGATTATTTTTTACCGCGCCATTGAGCAGAGCGTGGGCTCGGCTGATGGCAACGCCCTGCTGGGCCTCGATTTCAAGTGGAACATCAAGAAGCGGGTGCAGGTCTATGGCCAGATCGTGCTGGATGAGTTCGTGTTGAGCCAGATTCGGGCGGGCAATGGCTGGTGGGCCAACAAGCAGGCCGCACAGCTCGGAGCCAAGTACATCAACGTGGCCGGCATCAAGAACTTCGATCTGCAAGGCGAATTCAACTTCATCCGGCCTTTTACCTACCAGGCCATTGATAAGTATCGCGACTATCAGCACGCCGCCCAGCCGCTGGCCCACCCTATGGGCGCCAACCTCTGGGAGCTGATTGGCATTGCCAGCTACCAGCCCCTGCCCCGCCTGCACGTAGTGGGCAAGGGCTTTTTGGTGAAGCAGGGCCTCGACCCAGTGGGCCAGAACTTCGGCTCCAATGTGCTGCTGCCCTACACACCCCGCCCCGGCGATTTCGGCTTCAGCGTCGGCAGCGGCATCACGTCCTACCTGCTGCACACCGACCTGACAGCCTCCTACCAGGCCGCCCACAACCTGTTCCTCGACGCCAAGCTCGTCTACCGCAACCGAACCTTCTCCGGCAACGCGCCCATTCCCGCTTACTACACGGCCGGCAACGGGGCCCTGGCCTCGGTCGCCCTGCGCTGGAACATCGCCCAGCGCCTGCACGAGTTTTAAAATCGGGGATTAGGCCGTTAGGTGTTATGCTA
>NZ_JABKAU010000052.1 GCF_013377885.1 Hymenobacter lapidiphilus | reverse complement strand
TTACAGATGGCGGCGCAACTACAGCAGGAGTAAGGCACAAAAAAAGCGCCGGCCTACTGGCCAGCGCTCTGCTTAAGTTTTGGGTAAGGACAAGCCTGAATTTTCAGGCGGGGCTTTTACATGCTTAATAGCTACTCAATGCTGTAGGTAGTAACCGAACTCGCCAGCACTGTAGCCGGCCCGGTAGATAGCGTAAGCCGCTAATAATACCAGCGCCAAGCGCAACGGCTTATTCTGGGTTTGAAGTAGCCTGAACAGCAAAATCATAGGCCAAATTCAGCTTTGATCTTGTCTACGTAGTCGAGCTTTTCCCAGGTAAAGGTTTCGACGGTTTTGGTGCTGCCATCGGGCATGTTAACCTGCTTGGTGCCAGCCTCGCGGCCCATGTGGCCGTAAGCAGCCGACTCGGCGAAGATGGGGTTCTGGAGGCCTAAGCGCTGTACGATGGCGTAAGGGCGTAAATCGAAGATGTTCTGCACTTTCCGGGCAATCTGGCCGTCGGTGAGCTTCGCGCCACTGCCGTCGCTGGCTTGGGTTGTACCGTAGGTAGTCACGAACACGCCTACCGGCTCGGCTACACCAATGGCATAGGCTACCTGCACCAGTACCTGGTCGGCCACGCCGGCGGCTACCAGATTTTTAGCAATATGGCGGGCCGCATAAGCTGCCGAACGGTCAACCTTGCTCGAATCTTTGCCCGAGAAGGCTCCGCCGCCGTGTGCACCTTTGCCGCCGTAAGTATCCACGATAATCTTGCGGCCCGTGAGGCCCGAGTCGCCGTGAGGACCACCGATGACAAACTTACCCGTAGGGTTGATGTGGTAGGTGATGCTGTCGGTGAACAGCGCCTGAGTATTGGCGTCGAGCTGGGCCTTTACGCGGGGGATGAGGATGGTTTTAATATCCTTTTCAATACGGCGCAACATGGTGGCCTCATCGGCGTCGAACTCGTCGTGCTGGGTGCTGACGACGATAGTTTCGATGGCTTCGGGCGTGTTGTCGTCGGCGTAGCGGATGGTCACCTGGCTTTTGGCATCGGGGCGCAGGTAAGTCATTTCGCGGCCTTCTTTGCGCAGCGCCGATAGCTCGCGCAGCAGACGGTGCGACAGATCGAGGCCCAGCGGCATGTAGTTGGCCGTTTCGTTGGTCGCGTAGCCGAACATCATTCCCTGGTCGCCGGCACCCTGCTCTTCGGCCGTAGCGCGTACCACACCTTGGTTGATGTCGGGCGACTGCTCATGCAGGCGGTTCATCACCTCGCAGGTGTCGGCATTGAACAGATACTCGGGCTTGTTGTAGCCGATGCGTCGGATAACCTCGCGGATAATAGGCTCGGCATCTACGTGGGCAGTCGACTTTATTTCGCCGGCCACGAGGGCAAAATCGGTAGTTACCAGCGTTTCGCAGGCAACTTTGGCGGCGGGGTCCTGGCGCAGGTATTCGTCGAGAATAGCGTCGGAAATCTGGTCGGCTACTTTATCCGGGTGGCCTTCCGAAACGGACTCGGAAGTGAACAGGTAGGGCATCAGCTAAGAAGGGTAGAAGTACGCGAGAGGCCGGTAGCCCCTGCCCTGCGTTGGCAAATGACCAGGCAGGGCCGCAAAGCTACAAGATTTCCGGCGGTTGGCTAAGTCAGACATATACTAGGTGTGACCTGTGTAGCCCCGACCTAAACCGTAGGGCTACTTTTACGTTTCAGGCCCTCAACAGATGATTCCTTTTTTGGTTTACCCTTCTTCTCTATGAAAAAGTATTTTACCCCGCTGCTACTCCTGCCGCTACTGCCCCTTGCCGAGGTACAGGCCCAGCGGGCACCTTCGCCCTACAGGACACGCTTTGCCGTCGATGCGCCTGTTACGGCCGGCTTGGGGGCGCTGAGCGGTGTGGGGCTGCTGCTGATTTCCAAAAAAGATGGCCTGAACCAGACGCATCTGGCGGCCCTCAATAAGCAGGATGTGCCGAAGTTTGACCGGTTTGCAGCCGGGAACTACAGCACCAGCGCCCAAACGGCCAGCGACTTTATCGTGTATCCGTCGCTGCTGCTGGCGCCGGGGTTACTGGCCCTCGACAGCGACGTGCGGGGCCGCTACGGGCAGGTGCTGGGTTTGTACCTGCAAACCATGCTTGCCTCCAATGCTGCCTTTACGCTTACGGCCGGCAATGTGTACCGCTACCGGCCTTTTCTGTATGGCTCCGAAGGTGGCGGCAAGCGTACCAGCCATATTTCCACCAACTCGTTTTTTGCCGGCCATACGGCCAATACGGCAGCAGCTACGTTCTTCGCCGCCAAAGTATATCATGATTTCAACCCCGGTTCGGCGGCCCGCCCTTTCGTATGGGGCACGGCAGCATTGCTGCCCGCTGCTACGGGCTATTTCCGCCTCAAGGCCGGCAAGCACTTCCTATCCGACAACATTGTGGGCTACACGGTAGGCGCAGCGGTGGGCATTTTGGTGCCGCAGTTGCATAAAACTACGAGCCGCACCGGCCTATCGGTGTTTCCGGTGCAGGGTGTTAACGTAAACGGTTACGCCTACTCGGGGCTGGGTTTTATAAAGCAATTGTAGCCGGCTACTGGCTAGCCAGCAGACGGGCTGGAGAATGAACGCTAACATGCCCCCGAGGCCGCCGCAGTGGGCCGTGTAGCCGGTAAAAAGGTTTTGATACAGGTGGTATAGTATCTGCCTTAGGTATGCGGTGCAGGCGAAGGCCGGCAGGAAGCCATGGCCACCAGGAGCAACGGGCGGCTTTAGGTGGTATGCTTGGGAAGCTCAGGTTACTGAGATTAAAAACTAAAAAACGGCGATAGACTTAGCCTATCGCCGTTTTTTAACCTGGAAATGCATGCTTCGGGCTCTACTGCCCACTGGTGCCGCTACCGACGGCTGAAGCTGGCTTTAAATTTTCCTCAAACAGCTTCAGGATGCGGCGGTACTCATCGGTCCAAGATGAGGGCTCCACGAAGCCGTGGTTCTCGACCGGGTACACGGCCAGCTCCCAGTTCTCTTTTTTGAGCTCGATGAGGCGCTGGGTAAGGCGGACGATGTCCTGGAAATGCACGTTGGTATCGACCATGCCGTGGCACATGAGCAGGTGGCCTTTGAGGCCGGCGGCGTAGTTGATAGGGGAGGAGCGGGCGTAGGCGATGGAATCGTTGAAGGGCTCGTTGAGGATGTTGCCGGTGTAGCCGTGGTTGTAGTGGGCCCAGTCGGTAACCGAACGCAGGGCCGCGCCGGCCTGGAACACTTCCGGCTGGGTGAACATGGCCATCAACGTGATAAACCCGCCGTAGGAGCCGCCGTAGATACCGATGCGCTGGGGGCTGACGCCGTATTTCTCGGCCAGCAGCTTGGCACCGTCCACTTGGTCGGTGAGGTCTTTGCCGCCCATGTAGCGGTAGATGCCGGTGCGCACGTCGCGACCGTAACCGGCCGAGCCGCGGTAGTCGATGTCGAGCACTGTGTAGCCTTTATCGACCAGCAAATTGTGGAACATGTACTCGCGCGAGTAGCTGCTCCACCACTTGTGGGCGTTCTGCAGGTAGCCGGCACCGTGCACGAAAATCACGGCTGGCCCCTGGATTTGGGGGTTGGCGGGGCGGTAAAGGCGGGCATATACGCCGGCTCCGTCGCGAGCTTTGTATTCGATTACCTCGGGCTGGCGCCAGGCGTAGCTCTCGAATTCGGGTGTGGTGGAGTGGGTGAGGGCACGCATTTTAGCGCCCGGCTTGTTGTCCATGGTGTACAGCTCCCAGGGCGTATTGCTGGTGCTGTAGCGCAGGGCCCAGGTTTTCTCGTCGGGCGAAAGCGTAGCCTCGTCGTATCCTCCTGGCTGGGTGGTGAGCTGCACGAGTGGGCCACCCGCTACCGGCATGCGGTACAGGTGCTGCTCGCCGGGGTGGGTTTTATTGGCCAGCAGGTACCACGTTTTGCCGTCGCGGCTGATCTGGGTTTTCTGGATTTCAAAATTCCCGCTGGTCAGCGCCTTTTTCTGGCCACTGCCCATGTCATAGCTGTAGAGGTGAGAGTAACCGGTAGCCTCGCTCTGGAACCATAGCTGGTGCGAGCCGGGCAGCCAGCCCACGTTGCCCTCGCCGTAGCCGATGCCGGGACCGTTAATCCAGGCGTCATCGTGCTGCCGGTCGAGCAGCTTTATTTTCTGGGTGGCCGGGTCGAGGGCCACAATCCAACGGTCCTTGTTATCGGCGCTTCGGATAACGAGGAAGGCGTGGCGGCCATCATCCGACCAGAATGGACCGAAGGGAGCCACCCGCCGCAATTCGGCTGCCGACTTAGCTATTTTGGCACCTTTAGCTGCCTTCGCCGAATCGGCGGGCACGGGGGCTTGGGCTTTCAGCTGGTACTCCTTACGGTAGGCGGGCTGCTCGTCGAGGCCTTGCAGTTCGGCGTAGCCCAGCACAAAGGTTGTGTCGCGGCCCACGTCGTAGAGGCCCAACTGTAAGGCGGTCTGGGCCGCGCCTACTTTGGTGCGGGTGTTGATGTCTTCGGTGAAGCCCGAAGTGGTCACGAAATCGGGCACCAGCGCCACTTTGGCAGCCGTCGGCTCCTGGGCCAGCGTGTAGGTCACGTAGCGGCCGTCGGGCGAGAGGCGCAGGTTGCGCACCGTCTGAGTGCCAAGCCAGATGGCTTTGGGGCGGAGCCTGGCCAGCGCCTTCTGCTGCCGCTGCCGGGCCTTGGCGTCCTGCTCCTTCTCGCGTAGCACATCAAACAGCGCCAGCTGCTGAGCCTTCAGGTACTTTTCGCTTTGGTCGGTGGGGGCGGTACCGGCTGGCCGGCTGCCCTTGCGGAAATCGGTGCGTTGCACGGTTTCGCCGGTGGTGGGGTCCCAGGTAAACAGGTTGCCACCGCGGGCGTAGCTGATGGCCTGGTCCTGCAGGGCGAAGTGCGGGTCGGTTTCCTGTTCGGCGGTGTTGGTTACGCGCCGGATGCGCTGGGTTCTGAGGTCGAGCAGGTAGATGTCGCCGGCCTTTTCGTAGAGCTTGCGCTGGTAGCGCCGGTCGTACTCGCCCTCGGCGGCCGGTAGTGCCACCTGCTCGCGCAGGCTCACCTTGCGGGCCGTGCCGCCGCCGGGAGCAATGCGGTAGAGCGAGTCGCGTCGGGTCTTCTCGGGGTTCCAGTTGAAGTAGATGGATTTGCCGTCGTCGGCCCAGGACACGTTGCTGGGCGAGGTGCCCAGCCACTGGGCCTGGTCGCGCATTATTTTCTCAACGGTGAGCGGGGCCAGCTGTTGGGCCTGGGCTGAGCCAGCCAGCAGCAGCGCCGCCAAAGGCAGCAGGTAACGGTGGGTCATAAGGAGGGATTTCGTTTCGGAAGGTAAGGGACGTAGCGGGTAAGCAGGACGTTGCGCCGCAGAACGGCTGTAGCGCGAGGCGGAAGCTTCACGCTACAGCCGTTCTGCGGCTCGGTCTACCAGCCATTCAGCTCTGCCCGCAGGTTGCGCCGGGCTGCTGCCTCAAACCGATCATGAAACGCCGCGGTGCGGTATAGCGCCGGGGCGGCCAGCAATTGCTCCAGCACTTTCCGGCGGCCCCGACGGTACAGCACGGCAGGCACCAAGCGGTACTCTTGCCGGATCTGTTGGGCGTATTCGGCGTAATCAGCTGGTTCGGCACCCAGCACGCGCAGGTCGGCGTCGAGGAAGAAATCCAAGTCGGGCGCAGGGGCGTGGGCGGCGGCATGGCGGGTAGTGCACTCGATAAGGTAGGCCACCCGCGCCTGCCGCTCGGCGCTCAGCGTGGAGTGCGCCAGAAACTGCCGAGCTAATTCGGCACTGAGGGCCTCGTTTTCCGAGGAAAGGTAGTTGTATACTGCATCGTGAAACCAGACGGCCAGCTCTACAACCTCGCGGTCTACCACCATCCCGGCGTACTCGTCCACGGTATCGAGCAGGGCTTGCACATGGCGCAGGTCGTGGTAGTAGCGGCCGGAGCCAGAATATGCGGCGCTGAGCTGTTGGTACGTGGAGTTGCACCGGGCCGCGTCGGGCATCAGGGGATTTACGAGGGCGTTCCAGCGGGTTTGCATGGTAGGTGGGATATAGCACGAACCGAAGGACAGTGCAGCTAAGCTCAATTTCCTGTGGGTACGCCGTAGGGGTTGGCTTTCTTGATTTCCAAGAACCGCTCGGGGGTGGGCAGATCCTGGAAGCCGAAGCGGCGGTAGAGGCTGTGGGCGTCGAGGGTGGCCAGCATGAAACGGCGGACGCCCTGCAAATCGGGGTGAGCCATGATGGTTTCTACGAGGTGCTTGCCCAGGCCCTGGCCCTGGTACTCGGGCAGCACGAAAACGTCGCAGAGCCAGGCAAATGTCGCGCGGTCTGTTACGACCCGGGCGAAGGCCGCCTGCCGGCCATCGGGGCCGTAGAGGCCGAAGTTGAGCGAGTTGGCAATGGCCCGCTCCAGGGTTTCCAGCGGCATGCCCAGGCCCCAGTACGACTGCTGGCTGAGGTACTGGTGAATCAGGGGTACATCGAGGCGGGCGGGGTCGGAGCTGACGGTGAACATGGGCGGTAGGAGTTGAAGAGGAGTGGCAAGAACGGCAGGTAACGGCAGATGGGAAAGTCAGGGCCCGCGAGTCGGGCGTTTTTGTTATCTTTTGCAAATCCTCTCCGCTCACTCAACGGCCTAACTATGAATCGGTTTTGCACCTCGTTATCGGTCCTGCTACTGGCCGCTGCACCCCTGGTGGCCCAAACACTCCCGGCCCTCACCACCTTCCCGGTAGGTACTGCCACCGTCACCGTTTCGGCCCTCACAACTGGCCTGACGGTGCCCTGGGAGTTGGTCTGGGGACCCGATAACTTCATCTGGATGACCGAGCGCGGCGGCCGCATCAGCCGGGTGAACCCCACCACCGGCGCGGTTACGCCGCTCATCACCCTGGCCGACGTGTCCACGTCGTCGGAGGGCGGGCTGCTGGGTATGGCGCTGCACCCCGATTTCGTTACGTCGCCTTTCGTGTATGTGGTGTACAATTACACCGACGCCGGTGGCACCTACCTCGAAAAGCTGGTGCGCCTGACGTACGCCAACGGCACGCTGAGCGCGCCGCTGGTGCTGCTGGGCAATATTCCGGCCACCAGCACTCACAGCGGCTCACGCCTGCTCATTTTGCCCGACCGCACGCTGCTTATGAGTACCGGCGACGCCCAGCTGCTGCCCCAGGCCCAGAATCCGGCCTCGCTCAATGGCAAAATCCTGCGCCTCAACCTCGATGGCAGCGTACCCGCCAACAACCCCATATCCGGTAGCCTGACCTACACGCTGGGCCACCGCAACCCCCAGGGACTGGCCCTGGGCCCCGGCAACCGCATTTACAGCTCGGAGCACGGGGCCAACAGCGACGACGAGCTGAACCTCATTGAGCCCGGCCGCAACTACGGCTGGCCCACCGTGGAAGGCTACTGCGACCAAACCACTGAGCTGGCCTTTTGCACCCAGAACAACGTGCGCGAACCCCTCACGGCCTGGACGCCCACGCTGGCCGTGGCGGGCCTCGCGTACTACACGTCGCCCGCCATTCCGGGCTGGCAAAATCGTCTGCTGCTGGTTTCGCTCAAGGCCGCCCGCCTTACCGATCTGGCCCTCAACGCCACCGGCGACGCCATTTCTACCCGCACCGACTACCTCACCGGCTTCGGCCGGCTGCGGGCCATCTGCGTTTCGCCGCAGGGCCGGGTGTATGTGGCCACCAGCAACCGCGACGGCCGCGGCAGCCCCGCCGCCACCGACGACCGAATACTGGTACTCGAAAACCGCGACTTCGTGGTAACGGCCACTACGGCTCCTGCAGCAGCCCGCCTGCGCCTCTGGCCCAACCCCGCCCGCCAGACCCTCACGCTGGAGCGGCCGGCCCTGGCAGCCGATGCTGTCAGCATCAGCGACGCGCTGGGCCGTCGGGTGCGAACGGCTCGTTTCGCAGCCGGTCAAAGCCAGCTCACGCTTTCAATTGAGGATTTGAAGCCGGGCGTGTACCTAGTGCAAAGCGGCGGCCGCACGCAGCGGCTGGTGGTGGCAGAGTGACCATTGCGTTGCGCCTCACGTGCGCCTCACCCCTTGGCTTTCTCTCCGAAAAAGGAGAGGAGGAACTGCCTCTAGCTTGGTTTAAGCTGCTCCAGCTCAAAAAAAGCTAAAAACTAGTCCCCCCTCTCCTTTTCGGAGAGGGGGCTAGGGGGTGAGGTGACCTCCAGTTGGTGCCGCTCGTTTTTGGCCACATTGGCCAGCGTCCAAGTGATTTCCTGGGTGAAGGGGTGGCGGCGCACGGGGCAGTCGGTAACGTGGCAGTGCCAGCAGGCCGCGAAGGTGCAGGGGTCGGCGTGCACGAACATTTCTACCGGAATACCGAACTCCTGGGCCACCAGCGCCTCGATGTCGTGTACGTGCTCGTGGGTTTGCTCCAGGCTCAGGTAATAGGGCATGGTTACGTGGCAGTCGATGTGCAGATTGGCGCCGTGGCGCTGCACGCGCAGGTTGTGTACATCAATCCAGGCCGGCTCGCGGTGTTCCTGCAGTTCGGCCACCACTTGCTGCACGGTGCTCACGTCGGCCTCATCCATCAGCCCCGACACCGAGCGGCGCACCATCCGAAAGCCGTTTACTACAATGAACGCACCCAGCCCCAGCGCCGCCAGCGCGTCGTACAGCATGTTGTCCGTCAGCATAACCAAACCCAGCGCGGCGCACGAAACGAAGGTGCTCACGGCATCGAGGTAGAGGTGCTGGCCGTCGCCGACCAGGGCCGGCGAGTGGTGCTGGCGGCCGGCGCGCACCAATAGCCAGCCCGTGCCCAGGTTTACAATGGCCGTGGCGGCCAGCAGCACAATGCCCCAGTCGGGCCGGGCCACGGTGTGCGGCTCCCACAGGGCCAGCAGTGCCGCATAAAAAATGTAACCGCCCGCCATCAGAATCAGCCCGCCCTCGAAACCCACCGACAGGTACTCGATTTTGCCGTGGCCGTAGGGGTGATTCTCGTCTTTGGGCAGCCCGGCCAGGTAAATGCTGTAGAGTGCAAAAGCGCTGGCCACGATGTTGATGATGGATTCCAGCGCGTCGGTGAGCACTACCTGCGAGTCGGTGAGGGCCCAGGCGTAGAACTTCACGCCCACCAGCACCACGCTCACAACCAGTGAGAGTAGGGCATATCGGGTTTTGAGCGGCAGTTTCATAGCGGGCACTGAAGGAGAAAAGCACGGAATCCGGACAAAGCTAGCACTTGGCCCGGCCCCATCCGACGCGAGCCGGCCCGCTAAAATTCCGCTTTTGCGGAAAGCACAAAACTTTTCCGACACATCTGAGTAAACTAGATGCTTTAAAAATTAAATTTAGAGTAATCTAAAAATGAGGTGGCTTCGTATCTTTGCGACGTACCCTGCCCGCTTACCCTCTGGCATCTATGTCTCAACCCATACCCGTTTCTTCCTCTTCGACTGCCACCGCATTCGACCAGAATGCTGGCTGGCGCTATCCACGGCGGGCCAACTCGCTGTCGGAGGTGTATGCTTCCATTATGGTGCCGCCCGAAGGAGCCTCGTTCTGGCGTAAGCTGTGGGCCTTCACCGGGCCGGGCCTGATGGTGGCCGTGGGCTACATGGACCCCGGCAACTGGGCCACCGACATCGAGGGCGGCGCCCGCTACGGCTACATGCTGCTGTCAGTCATTCTGATTTCCAACTTCTTCGCCATGCTGCTCCAGCACCTGTCGGTGAAGCTGGGCATCGTGACGGGCCGCGACCTGGCCCAGGCCTGCCGCGACCATTACTCCAAGCCCGTTTCGTTCGTGCTCTGGCTGCTGTGCGAAATTGCCATTGCCGCCTGCGACCTGGCCGAAGTTATCGGCTCGGCCATTGCCATCAACCTGCTGTTTGGCATCCCGCTCACTTGGGGCGTGGTGCTCACCATTGCCGATGTGCTGGTGGTGCTCTACTTCCAGAGCAAGGGCTTTCGTATCATCGAAAGCATTGTGGCGGGCCTGGTTTTCGTGATTTTCGGCTGCTTCGTTTACGAAATAATAGCGTCTAACCCCGACTACTTTGCCATGGCCCAGGGCCTGATTCCGAAGCCGGAAATCGTCACCGACCCCAGCGCGCTGTACCTGGCCATTGGTATTCTGGGAGCCACCGTGATGCCCCACAACCTGTACCTGCACTCCAGCATCGTGCAAACCCGAGCCATCGAGCCAACCGAGCCCGCCCGGCGCTCGGCCATCAAGTTTGCCACCATCGACAGCACGGTGGCGCTGTTTCTGGCCTTCTTCGTGAACGGGGCCATTCTGGTGGTGTCGGCTGCGGCCTTCCATAGCAACAACCTGCGTGAGGTAGCCGACATCTACGACGCCCACAAGCTGCTGACGCCGGTGCTGGGCGCGGGAGCGGCCTCGGTGGTGTTTGCCATTGCCCTGCTGGCTTCGGGCCAGAACTCGACGCTGACCGGCACGCTGGCCGGGCAAATCGTGATGGAAGGCTTCCTCGACATCAAGCTCAAGCCCTGGATGCGCCGCCTGATTACCCGCGCCATTGCCGTAGTGCCGGCCCTCATCGTCACCATTCTGTATGGCGAAAAAGGGACGAGCGACTTACTGGTACTAAGCCAGGTTATTCTGTCGATGCAGCTCAGCTTCGCCGTTATTCCGCTGGTGCTCTTTACCGGCAACAAGCTCAAAATGGGCGTGTTTGTGAACAAGCCCTGGCTGCAGGCTATCTGCTGGGCAGTGTCGGCCATCATCCTGAGCCTGAACGGCTACCTACTGTTCCAGTTCTTTACGGGAGCCTAAATACCGGCTTCGCAAAGACCGCTACAAACCAGTGTAGCGGTTTTTGATTGACTTCTGATTTAGATAAATCTAAAAAATTAATTCGCCTTTCTTAAATGCAAATTCTTTCTGCCCTGATTCTTTGCCTGCTGACCTTGCCGGCCCTGGCCCAAACCAGCAGTCTGGGCGGTCGGGTGCTCGACCAGCGGGGCCAGCCGGTGCCGTTTGCCAACGTAGCCTTACCTGCCCTGCAGCAAGGTGCCGCCGCCAACGAGAGCGGCCGTTTCGCGCTGTCCGACCTGCCGGCCGGGCCACAGCAGGTACAGGTTAGTGCGGTGGGCTACACCACGGCCACCCAAACCGTAACGCTACCGCTGACCCAGGCCCTCACGGTGCGGCTGCAATCCACCGAGAGTACGCTGGGCGAAGTGGTGGTTACCGGTGTGAGCCGGAGCACTGAAATTCGCCGCTCGCCGGTGCCTATTGCGGCCGTAACGGGCCGTGAAATCCGCCTGAATGCCAACGGTAACGCCATTGATGCGGCCGTGCGTGGCGTGCCCGGCCTCTCGGCCGTAACCACCGGCCCCAACATCAGCAAGCCCTTTATCCGGGGCCTGGGCTACAACCGGGTGCTCACGATGTTTAATGGCTTGCGCCAGGAAGGCCAGCAGTGGGGCGACGAGCACGGCATTGAGGTGGACGGCTACGGCCTCGACCGGGTGGAGGTGGTAAAAGGTCCCGCTAGCCTGCTCTACGGCTCCGATGCCGTAGCCGGCGTAGTTAACCTGCTGCCCGCTTTGCCCGCCGGCCCCGATGGCGAGCTGCACGGCGAGGCGCTGGCCGAATACCAGTCGGTGAACGGGCTGGTGGGCAAATCCCTGGCCTTCGACTACCAAAAAAACGGCCTCCAGACCAGCCTGCGGGGCAGCCACCGCTGGGCCCGCGACTATAGCAACCCCGTAGATGGCCTCGTGTACAATACCGGTTTCCGCGAGCTGAACTTAACGGGCATGGTGGGCGTGCAGAAGGAGTGGGGCAATGTGCGCCTTTGGCTGACGACGTACAACAACCGGCAGGAAATACCCGATGGCAGCCGCGACTCGCTGAGCCGGGCCTTCACCAAACAGCTCTTCGATGGTGACCAGGACGACTTCAATAACCGCCCCGTAGTGCGCAATTCGGAGCTGAAAAGCTACGGCATCAGTACCCTGTATCAGCACATCCAGCACTACCGGGCGTTTGCCACGAGCGAGCTAAAAACCGGCCCCGGCGAGTTGCGCCTGCTGCTGGGCATGCAGCAGAATCACCGCCAGGAGTTCAACCATCCTACCGCTCCCAGCCAGCCCGGCCTCGATCTGCGCCTGACCACGCTCAACTACCAGGCCCGCTACCTGTTCCAGGATTTCAATGGCTATGAGCTAACGGTAGGCATGAACGGCATGGCCCAGGACAACCAGCACCTGAACGCCACCGACTTCGCCATTCCGCCCTACCGGCTCTTCGATATCGGGGGCTTCGGAGTGGTCAAAAAGGCCTTTGGGGCGCTGGAGTTGACCGGTGGCCTGCGCTACGATACCCGCGTGGTAGACTGGAACGACTTCTACACGGGCATTGATCCGGTTACCGGTTTTGGCACCAAAGCCGATGCCGGCACGCTTGGCGCCGACCGACAGTTCTCCAATTTCCATAAAGTGTACCGCGGCGTATCGGCCAGCGTGGGCGGCTCGTACGCGGTGGGGCCTAGGCTAGTGTTGCGCGCTAACGTGGCTCGCGGCTACCGGGCCCCCAACATCCCCGAAATCGGCTCCAACGGCCTCGACCCGGGAGCCCACATCATCTACCTGGGTAACCCCGATTTCCAGCCCGAATTCAACTGGCAGCAAGATGTGGGCGTGCTTTGGAAATCGCCCGGTTTCGAAGCCAGCGCCGAGGCGTTCTACAACCACGTCGAAAACTTCATCTACCAGGCCAAGCAGTTCGATGCCAACGGCCAGGCCCTGAGCGACCAGTTTGGCAACTCGACGTACAAGTTCGAGCAGGCGGCGGCCAACCTTTTTGGGGGCGAAGTAGCCTTCAATGTGCAGCCCGCCGCGCTGCCGGGGCTGAGCTGGCGTACCGGCGCGGCCCTGGTTATCGGCGTCAATAAAAACGCGGCCCTGCAGGACCGGGAAGGCACCGCAGCCCGTTACCTGCCCCTGATTCCGGCCCCGACGGCCCAGAGCGAATTGCGCTTTGCACTGCCCGGCCAGCCCGGCAGCCGTCTGGCCGGCAGCTATGTGCGCCTGTCGGTGGCTGGCACCGCCCGCCAAAACCGCTTTTATGCCGTAGATGGGGCCGAAACGGCCACGCCCGGCTACGTGCTGACGGGCCTGGGTGCCGGTACCACCCTGCGCACCGCCGCCGGCCGCGACGCCCTGCAACTGGTGCTGCAAGCCGACAACCTGTTCGATGTAGCCTACCAATCTCACCTCAACCGCCTCAAATACTTCGAGTACTACCGCGCCTCACCCACCGGCCGCCTGGGCATCTACAGCCCCGGCCGCAATCTGAGCGTAAAAGTGATAGTGCCGTTTTAGCGAGTTTTCAGTTGTCTGTTAGCTGGTTGAATCAGGCTTCGAATGCAATACTACTGACAACTAGCAACTGACAACCTACAACTGGTTTACTGCTTCAACGAATCTATTTCTGCCCCCTTGGGTATGGTAAACAGGCTGGTTTCGGGCTGAACCGGGGTAAGCGCTACCTGGCTGAACGTACCCTGATAGCGCAGGTCACCGATCTGGTTGTCGGCAAATTTGTGGCCCTCCATGCGGCGCGGTAGTAACAGGCCATTTACCTGCTGCCACTCGGGGTAAAGCAGCGCATTGTAGGTAGCTTCTTTGCCAGGCTCGAAAAACGTAACGGTGTAGAGCAGCAACTCCAGACGGTAGGTTTCGGGGTTGAAGTGGGCAATGTATGCGTCGCCCGACGAGTCGCCGCGCCCGTCTTCGTACGTGACTTTGAGCGCCCGGTAGCTCTTGCCGGCTACCGTTTGGGTGCCCAGATCTTTGTACTTGGTCCCCTCGTCGGCCAGTACAAACGGGATGGTAAAGAAGTAGAAGTAAAGGTTGTGGTAAAAGCGGGCCGACATTTTGCCGAACGCCGCCTTGTTCGGGCTCACCCACAACTGGTTCTGGTCGTTGAGGCCGAGCTGGTAGGTTGGTCCCTCCACCCGAACCTGCCGGGTGCGCAAATCAATCAGCTGCTTTTCCTCCCGGGCTTCGCCGCCGAGCGTACCACTCAGCTGGTAGCTCATCGTACCGAACTGCTGCCAGGCGGCCAGCCCGCCGTGGGCTTCCAGGGCCTGTTGCAGCAGCTTGGGTAGCTCCCGTTCGGCAGCAGCAGGTGTTTCGGTGGGAGCAGCAGCTGTGGTAGCGGCTTGCTCGGAGTTGGAAGAACAGGCGGCCAGCGCCAAAGCGAGGCTAAAGTAGAGGGCGTTTTTCATGGATAGCTCAGCAGTGGGTGGTAATGGAAGCAGCCATAAAACTACTGCACCCGGGTTTGTTCGTGGTCGGCTGTTGCCGGTTTCCGGCCGGTCTGTTTGTTGCGGCACGAACAGGCCCGCCAAAGTCAGCTTGTCACACGCTCTGCCCATGTGCCTCGCCCGCTTGATGCGTTGTCAATAGCTCCAACAGGTGCCTTCAACCAGCACAAACAGTTTCTGTCGACTTTACGGGCGATTCTGGCCTACAGCGTGGCTATGAATTTGCCGTTCGTTACGGTTTTCGTCAACTGCTTGTTCAGGTAGCCTCGGCCTGTAAGGGTGAAAGTGCCCGAAACGCTGGTGGCCGTAAGGGTAGAAATGGTAACGGAGCTAGACTCGGCCGTGTAAGGCTCTCCGTTTGGTCCGGTGCTGGTACCAAGGTCGATGAAGGTGGCCTGAGCCTGCGAGTTGGTACCGATTGCGTGCGTCCCGATGCTCTTTGGCATAGAGAGCGATACGGCAACCTGCGTACCGCTCGAATTCGGGCCCATGGTGTTTTGGTAGATATAGACGTTCACCTTGTCAAAATTCGTTTCAGCCCGGGCCAAAATCGAGGTGCGCTCTTGCCCGTCTATCGTCCAGCTGGCTACCACGGCAGGCTGAGGGTACGCGTCGTTGCGTTTCGAGCAGGCAGTTAGTGCCAGCAATACGCACAATGGAGCGACGGTGGCATAAAAGCGTAGAGAGGGGTGCATAGTGAGGGGTTTAGCTTGGAAAGTAGACGTGTAGTAGCCCCCGTCAATAGTTGTTCCAAACTGAGCGTCGGAGCGAGGTGAAAGTTGCCGCCCAGCGGGTAAGCGGCCCCGTGTGCTTCCTACAGCACCAACAGGCCTTTTTCACGCAACGTCAGCCACGCTTCCGACTCCAAAAACTGCGTAAAGGTTGCGCCAGTCGGGAAGTCGCGGGCGGCGTCTTTGAGCAGGATTTTGGCGTCGTAATCGGAGCTGAGGCGGATGAGCAAATCGTGCAGCCAAGGGCCAACAGCAGCGGGCACTTTCAGTTCGAAGTCTTCGGCCTGCTCGTAGAATGTGAGCACGGCGCGGCCACTCTTTTTGCCGGTTTCGAGGCGTAGCTCGGGGGCGTTGCCAAGCCAGAACAGGCGCAGGTTCTGCTTCGCGAAATCGGGTTTGGTGGGTTCCTGCAGGGCCTGGGCTACCACGTTGCGGGGTACGGTGGTTTTGGGCACCCGGAAATCGAACCAGAAACCCAATGGCTCGTGCAGGGCCACACCGTGCAGATAGTTGTAGAGCGCCTTGGCCAGTCCGGGCCCGAACTGCCCGTGGTCAGTGCCGGTGGGGTCGTCGTGCCACAGGTCGTTCCAGGCAAACGGGCCGGGCTCGGGACCCACGGCGGCCACCTGGTATTTCGCCGGGTTCTTGCCTACCGGCGAGTGGGCCGTCATCGAAAACCGGTGCCAGTAGCCGCTCTGGATAATGCCGGTTTCAAATAACTGCCGCACGATTTCCAGCGAATCCACGGTTTCCTGCGTGGTTTGAGTGGGGAAGCCATACATCAGGTAGGCGTGTACCATCACGCCGGCCTGCGTAAAACCGTCCGTCACGCGGGCCACCTGGGCAATGGTTACGCCCTTTTCCATCAGGGCCAGCAGCCTATCCGAGGCCACCTCCAGGCCCCCGCTCACGGCAATGCAGCCGCTGGCGGCCAGCAGCCGGCACAAATCGGGCGAAAAGGTTTTCTCGAAGCGAATGTTGCCCCACCACGTAATGCCGGTGCGGCGCTTAAGCAGCTCGATAGCCAAATCGCGCAGGGCCAGCGGCGGGGCGGCCTCGTCCACGAAGTGAAAGCCGGTCTGGCCGGTCTGGGCCACAATCTGCTCGATACGGTCGGCCAACAGAGCCGAGGGCGCGGTTTCGTAGCGGCCGATGTAGTCAAGCGTGACGTCGCAGAACGAGCAGCGCTTCCAGTAGCAGCCGTGGGCCACCGTCAGCTTGTTCCAGCGCCCGTCGCTCCAGAGCCGGTGCATAGGGTTCAGCACCTCAATCACCGACAAATACTCGGTCAGCGGCAAATCAGAATAATCCGGCGTACCCACTTCCGGGTGCGGAATATCAGGCTGCGGATGGTTGATGTACTCCACCTCACCCGCTGCGTTGCGCAGGAAGGTGCGTTGGAAAGTATCAGTTGCCAGTTGCCAGTTGTCAGTTGTCAGTTTGTTCTGCTGGCCTATTTGAACGGCCTGACAACTGGCAACTGACAACTGACAACTAATTGCTTGCAACAATCTTAGCCACGGCCCTTCGCCATCGTCCAGGGTCAGCAAGTCTATGTAATCGAAGAAGCGTGGCTCTTTGATGTTGCGCAGCTCGGTGTTAGGGTAGCCGCCGCCCATAATGGTGTAGGTGGCTGGACTGGTTTGCTTGATGCGGCCGGCCAGCCGGAGCGCGCCGTAGAGGTTGCCCGGAAACGGTACCGTGAAGCCCACCACATCGGGCTGCACGCGGGTCACGAGTTCGTCGAGCAGTTCCAGCAGCAACTCGTCGAGTAGGTTAGGCGGGGTCTGCAGGGCTGCGTGCAGCTCATCGAAGGTGGTAGCCGACATGCCCAGCTTCTCGGCGTAGCGTGAAAAGCCGAACTGCGGCCCCACGGTTTCTTTAAGCAAGTCGCCCAGATCTTCGAGGTAGAGCGTGGCCAGATGGCGGGCCTGGTCGGTGAGGCCCATGGTGCCGAAAGCAGTTTCCAGGTCGGCCACGTTGTCGAAGCGGCTGGCTTCGGGCAGGTAGCGCGAGTGGCAGATGCGGGACGACAGGGTGCTGTCCTTGTTCTGCAGAAACCGTACGACGGGCTCCACTGTGCTTAGGTAGCTGTTTTTGAGCCGCATCATCCGGCGTACGTTGTCGCTCAGCGCGAAGTCTCCGGCTTCGATTTCGGCAAACACCCGCGTCAGGCCCGCCCGCGAAAACAGCTTCAGCACCAACTCCAGCCCCAGATCGGCCTGCGTTACGGCATAGCCACGCCCCCCCAGAAACCCCTTGATGTAGGCCGTAGCCGGGTAGGGCGTATTGAGCTGCGTGAGCGGCGGCGTAATGAGCAGAACTTTGGGGGAAGTCAACGCGAAGACATCAAAGGTAAGGGCCAGTTGAGCCGAAGAAAACACACCTAGCGTACCGGGTAGTAAGCAACCGCCAAGCGGCGCGAAAGGTGCCTGCGAAGGTACAGCCCCACTCGCCGCCTGCCCTCAGTGAGCACGAAACTAAGGCACCCTCAGAAGCGACAAAGCCACCCAGCTACCTCGGCAGAGGTTGGCTAAGCGGCTTTGGCTTGCTTTAAACTAGTCGCTTGTAGCAGCTTAACCTAATTGGTCGAGCGAGAGGCGGCGGGGCAGCAAGTCGCGGCGGAACTCGCTCACTGAGCGGCCGGTAACCTGGCGGAATTGATTGCTAAGATGCTGGCCTGAGCTGTAGCGCATTTTTTCGGCTATTTCGCTCAGCGTCATCTCATTGTAGCTCAGCATCTCCTTCACCCGCTCAATCTTCATCCGAATCAGATACTTCTCGATGGTGAGGTTGGCGGTGCGCGAAAATACCTTGCTCAGGTGCGAATAGGTGGCCGCAAACCGGTCGGTGAGGAAGGCCGAGGTGGTTAGCGGCATACGGGCGGTACGCAGGTGCTCGAGGTACTCAATCAGCGCCGATTTAATCTGTTCGGTAAGCTGATCGGCACGGCCCATTATTACATCGAAGCCGGCTTCACGTAGCAGCGGAGCCACGGCGCTGGGGTCGGCAGGCGTAGTTTCATCCAGCTGAACCTGGCCGAGCGTTACATCGGTAGGAGTGTAGCCGGCCTGTTCGAAAAGGGTGCGCACTGCGTCAATGCAGCGTGGGCAAACCATGTTTTTAATGTGGAGCAGATTGGTTTTCACGGATGGTTGCGGTTGGAGGGTTTCGGCCGTGCGACAGCACGCGCGGGAGTACGGGAAACGGCGGCGGCAGGCTTTTTACGCCGGCTCGGGCTAGCCGGGGCTTCTGCCCAAGCCGGACCAAACCAGTTGGCTGCCGCCCAACTTACAAACGGAACTGCGGCCAAAAAGGTAATGGCCAACAGCCAGAAAAATACGAAAAAGGTCCCAAACAGTCGAATCAGAAATTGATCCTGGCTTCCGTACAGGTACAGAATCAGCGCCAGAGCTAGGGCAGCGCTGATTGCAGCCAGCAGGGCAATCTGCCGGAGCAACGGACGCAACTGGAAAAAAACGCTGGCAGATTGGGGCATAACGCTACGTGAAGGGCGCAAATATAAGCTGCCGCCCTGCATGGTAGTTATAAGGGCTGATGGAAGACGAATTGAAAACGGACCATATGAGTAGTGTTAGTCAAGGAAACAAAAGAAGCGTGCCGGTTGCCTGAGGCGCCCAGCACCCCGGAAGCGCATACGTAAAAACCAGGTGGGCAGTCAGCCGTACAGCTAGGTACTTTACGCTTCTGATCTGCCACATTCTATTCATTCTTTCATGAAAATTGCCCTACTCCGCCCTTTGGCAGCCATTCTGCTACTCACTGGTTCTCTTGCAGCCTGCAGCACCGGCAGCGAAGAGGGTGCCACCAACGTTGAGATTGGCCGCGACAAAAAGATGGATCCCGAAGCGCTCCGCCCCAGCAACCAGGGCGCCGACTCGGCAGCCTCGGGCATTCAGCCCGATGCCAACCGAACGACCGTCAGAGACCAGTACGAAAAAGCCGGTAATACCCACGACCGCAACCGCGACGGTTTAGCCGACTAAGTTGCACACTAACAACAAAGTAGCACGCCGGCGCTTTTGTTTAGCGCCCCAGCCAGGTTAAAAAAGCAAAGCCCCGCACTCCTGTTGAGTGCGGGGCTTTGCTTTTTATTAATAGAGGCCGGCCTATGGGCCAGTGGCTACTTACGAGGCTTAATAAAATACGAAACCGTTGGGGCCAGCCAGAACCGTGAACGAGTCGATGGCGGCACCGGTGTTTTTAAAGCGAATCACCTTGTCGGCCGACGAAAACGAGGCCAAGCCGCCGTAAATCGTGCCGTCCTGCGGATCTACGCCCAGGCCGTAAAAGCTGCCGCGCTTAATTAGCGGGGTAGTGGGCAGCGCCGGCTCATTGATGCCCAGCGTGTACACGCCTCCCAAATAAGTGTAATAGAGCTGGTCGAGGCTGCCGTTGATGGTCAGGTTGCCGGGGGAGCTTTGGTCGGAAGGCATTTCGCGGGTGGTAGCCGTAAGCTGGCCGGGTATAATCTGCGAAAGGCTGCCTTTGCTTAGCCGGGTAGGGTTGGGGTTGTACACTATTTTACCGCTGTTCAGTACCCAAACCCGGCCGTTGCGGTCGGCCACCACGCTGTTGGGCCCGTCGCCTACCGTAATGGTGCCTTCCACTACATCGGTAGTGGTATTAATGACGGTAACCGTGTTGTCGCCGTTGTTCGTTACGTAGAGGCGTGAGCCCACCACGGCCAGTTGCTCGGGCTGCTTACCCACGGTAATGCTACGGGTTACCTTATTGGTTTTTAAATCGATAACTGATACCTGCCCAGAAGAAGTACTGTACGATACCGTTTCGGTTACATAGCCCTTGTCCGACGAAATGGCCACAAAGTATCGTGGCAGCTTGAGGTTGCTAATTGTGGCTTTCGACTTGAATTTTGCCATCGATACCACCACCAGCTTATTGCTGTTGTTGAGCACGATGTAACCCAGGCTGTCGCGCACAGCCATGCTTTGGGCAACATCACCAAGTGGTTCACCATTGGCCGAGGAGTACAGGGCCTTGTTGGTAACCGCGCGATTAGCCTTGCTGAACAGGCTGATTTCGGCGTTAGAACGCGTAAAGTTGCCCTCGTTTACCACAAACACCGAGTTCGTAACGATGGGCTGCAAGCCGGGTGTCGGGTCTTTGTCGGGGTCGCAGGCCAGTAGCGTAAGTGCGGCGGCGCTACCCAGTAACAGCCGGCCCGGCAGGCTGGCAAAAGCAAAAAATGGCTTCATTTGGAAAGAAGGTTGGTAAGGATTTTTGGTGAATTATTGGTGTTGAGTAATTTGCAATCGTCGGGTATCAGAGCAGTCAGAAACCCGGCAACTGAACACGGGCAACTGCTGCTACCGCCACAACAGGCGCAGGCTGAGGCTGGCGTTGCGGCCGGGCAGGGCGCGGTTCTGGTAGTTCTGGTAGTTGTTGTTGGTCAGGTTGAAACCCTGGGCCAGCACCAGCAGCTGCCAGGCCGGTGCCACAGCCAGCGTGCGGCCCACCGAGGCATTCAGCAGCAGAAACCCGGGCAAAAAATTGGTGGCCGAGGCGTCGGTGTAGCGGTGGCCGGTGTAGGTGAGCGTGGTGCCCAGCTGCCAGCCCTGCCAGGCGTGGTCGGTGCTAAAGGCCACCGTATGCCGGGGCACGAAGGGCAGCTGCCGGCCCACCGGGTCGGCGTCGGCGGCCGTACCCTGGGTTTTTTCGGTGCTCGTGAAGGCGTAGGAGCCCCGCGCCGTGAGCCGGTACGCGCCGAGCTGCCAGCCCAGCGTGCTGCTGGCCTCCAGGCCCTGGGCCCGCACCTGCCGCAGGTTGCGCGGCGACCAGTACGAGGCGCCCGGCGTCCACTGCACCCAGTTATCCACCAGTTGGCGGTAGCCGGTCAGCTCGTTTTGCAGGGTCAGGGTGGTGGTTTTATAGGTGTGCGCCAGTCCGCCTTCGTAGCCGAAGCTTTGCTCGGGCAGCAGGTCGGGGTTGCCGCCGGGCCGCCAGTACCGCTCATTCAGGGTGGGGGCACGGTAGCTGCGCGAGGCGTTGCCTTTGAGGCTGAGCGCGTGTCGGCCGACGGCCAGGGCCAGCCACTCGGCCCCGGCAGTAGGGGTGAGGGGCGGCTGCCGGCCTGGTAAGATTGCCTGCCGAACATTCAGGGAGAGTTGCAGCCGGGGCTGCGGGTCGTAGCGCAGCAGCAGGAAGCCCGAGTAGCGGTTTTCGGTGCGCGGGGCCGCGCCATAGCCGTCCACTTGAGCCGCGAAGTGCTGGGCTTCGGCCCCCAGCCGTACCGAGGCATTAGCCGCCAGCCGCCAAGTGTGCTCGGCCTGGGCCTGACTGGTGCGCACCCTCGACTCGCTCAGCCCACTTGCGTCGTCGCGATAATCGAGCACGTCCTCGAACCACGCCGCCCGCACGCTCCACTCGCTGCGCGTACTCACCCGGCGGTAGCCGGCCGTCAGGCGGCGGCTCTGGTCACGCTCCTGGGCGTTGGTGTTGTTGGTGCCGATGCCGGGCTGAATCTGGCGGTCGGCATCAGTAAGCCAAATGGCAGCGCTCAGCTCCCCGCGCTGGCCCAGCCGCAACGTAGCATCCTGCGTGAAGCTGGCCTGCCGGAAGGCGGCGTTTTCCTGGCGCTGCTGCACCCGGCCGCGGCCTTCACCCACGTAAAAAGGAAAGTTGTTATCGGCGCGGCGGTAGTTGAAGCTGGTGCGCAACGCTATTTTCTGGTTGCTGAAGCCGGCCGTGGCCAAGCCAGCGCCCAACCCGAAGCTGCCGTAGTCGCCCTGCGCGGTGCCGTGCCAGCCCCGGCCCCAGTCGGCCGGACTGTTGGCGGCGGCGCTGAGTTGCACCGTGCCACCCACTGCCCCGTTGCCGTAGGTAGCACCCGCCGGCCCCGGCTGCACGTCCACTTGCGTGGTGCCATTTACGGGCAGCAGGGCAAAATCGGCCTCCCCTAACGACGGCAAGTTGATGTTGAAACCGTTCCAGAGCACGGCCGTGTGCCGGGCCGAAGTGCCCCGCAACGTTATAGAGGATAACTGGCCCGGCCCGTAGTTCTTCAGGTAAATGGCAGTGCGCGCACCCAGCGCATCGGCCAGCGTGCCGCTGCGGTAGTTGTTCAGGGCCACCGAATCGAGCACCAGCTGGCGGCTGCCCACGGCAAAGTGCGTCG
Source organism: Hymenobacter lapidiphilus (assembly GCF_013377885.1). GTDB lineage: Bacteria > Bacteroidota > Bacteroidia > Cytophagales > Hymenobacteraceae > Hymenobacter > Hymenobacter lapidiphilus. The sequence continues at coordinate 701 of NZ_JABKAU010000052.1, read as the reverse complement.
GCCGCAGGCCCGCCACCCGCACAGTGGGCAGTTGCTGGCTTCGCAGCGTATCGGTCGGGGCCTGGGCCGCAGCGGGTAGCGCCGTACCAGCCAGCAGGCCGAAGCCGCCGAGCAATACGAGTTGGGCGGCAAGCCGTCCGGGTAAAAGCGTCTGGAGAACCAAAATTTTCGTGACCGAAAAATTCAGTTCAAAACTTCGTGGGGTTTACGCCAAAGGCGCCGACCAGCCGAAGCCGAGTCCGAAAACAGAAGGGTATTCTGCAGCCCCGAAAGGCCGCTACTGCATTCGTTCTCCGCCCTTCCTCCGCAGGCGCTGAACATAGGAAAATGCAAAGGCAGGTCTCCTGGCTTGCTCCTGGCGCGTCGCCTTCCCATTTCTGCCGTCTATTTTCAACATGAAAACAAACAGCTGCCGAAACAGTGGCCGGTGATGACGCGCCGACTCTTGAAGCGTACAGTTGCGGGGACAGCTCCGGTTTCGAACCGGATTCCCTTTTCAGCCTCGCCCCCCAATCGGGGTCCGGCCACCTTTACATGGGCAAAGATAGGCGGGGAATTATTAGAAGTGAGAAGTGATAGGTCAGATGTGAGAAGTGAGCATAGAGAAGTGAGCCAAGGAACGTCATTCAGAACGTAGCGAAGAATCTCGCTTGAAATCGTTGTTATGCCGTTGAAGCTGTTTAGAAAGTCAAAAGAACGTC
>NZ_JABKAU010000051.1 GCF_013377885.1 Hymenobacter lapidiphilus | reverse complement strand
CGTCGTCCTGTTTTTGCGAAAAATTGCCCACAATCCGACTTTCTAAACAGCTTCGCTGCCTTTATTACGCGTCCTCCCCCACCGTACCAGCCCCCAGCCCGCCCCAATGCCCTTCGCCGACCGCTTACTCCAGTCCCTCACCGATTTCCCGTTGCCGCCGCCCCTGCCCGATGGGGTAACGGCGTACAGCCCCTACCAGGAGCCGGAGCCGCGGGCGCTGTTCACCGAGTTTGCCCGCCGTTACTACATCGGCGACGGGCCAAGGGTGGCGGTGCTGGGCATTAATCCCGGCCGGCTGGGCAACGGCCGTAGCGGCGTGGCCTTCACCGACGGGCCAGCCCTCACGGCCTGGGGCATTGAGCACTCGCTGCCAATGCGCCGCGAGCCGTCGAGCGAGTTTATGCAGGCCGTGGTGGAGGCCTGGGGCGGGCCTGAACCGTTCTACCGGCAGTTCTACGTTGGTTCGCTTTACCCGCTGGTACTGCTGAAAGACGGCCGCAACTACAATTTCTACGACGCACCGGCCCTCACCGCAGCCCTCTGGCCCGACATCCAGAATAACCTCCGGCAGCTGGTAGCGGAAGTAGGCGTGGCCCGACCGGCAGCCGTGTGCCTGGGGCAGCGCAACGCGAAGTTCTTTCACCGTCTCAACGATGAGTTGGGCCTTTTCAATCAAATTCACATCCTCGACCACCCGCGCTACCTCATGCAGTACCAGCGCCGCCAACTGGTTGAAAACGTGGCCCGCTACGTGAAAGTACTGGCCCGAGCCGCCGGGCTGTAACGCGAAGCCAGTTATTTTTAACTTCCAATTCTCAGTTTATACTTAAAATGCCTCAACTCCTCGACCTCATGCGCGTGCTCGAAGCCGCTGCCCCCCTCGCCTACCAGGAAAGCTACGACAACGCCGGCCTGCAGTGCGGCGACCCGCAGCTGGAAGTCCGGGGCGTACTCATCGCCCTCGACTGCACCCTGGCCGTGGTCGACGAAGCCATTCGGCGCGGCTGCAACGTGGTGGTAGCCCACCATCCGCTCATCTTCAAGCCCCTCAAGCGCCTGACCGGGGCCAACGAGGTGGAGCAGACCCTGCTCAAAGCAATAAAAAACGATGTGGCCCTCTACGCCGCCCACACCAACCTCGACAACGTGGCCCACGGCGTCAACCGCAAGCTGGCCGACAAGCTGGGGCTGGAAAACGGCCGCATCCTCGACCCCAAAAGCGGTTTGCTGGGCAAGCTGATAACCTACGTGCCGGCCACGCACACTACGGCGGTACTGGCGGCGCTTTATGCAGCCGGCGCGGGCCAGGTGGGGCAGTATTCCGAGTGCAGCTTCCGCTCCGAGGGCACCGGCACGTTCACGCCGGGTGCCGACACCAGCCCGTTCCAGGGCACGCCCGGCCAGCCCGAAACCGCCCGCGAGGACCGTGTGGAAGTGCTGCTGCCCTTGCACCTGCAACGGTCGGCGCTGGCCGCACTACGGGCCGCGCATCCGTATGAGGAAGTGGCCTACGAAATCATCAAGCTCGAAAACAGCCACCAGGACGTAGGTTCTGGCTTCGTGGGCGAGCTGCCCGAGGCCCTTAGCCCCGCCGAGTTCCGGCAGCGGCTGCGCGCAGCGCTGGGCGTGCCGGTGGTGAAGTACACCGACTTCGAGCGGCCCATAAAAAAGGTAGCGCTGTGCGGCGGAGCGGGCTCATTTCTCATCAGCAGAGCCCGCGCCGCCGGGGCCGATGCCTACGTAACCGGCGACCTGAAATACCACGAGTACTTCGGGGCCGAGGGCCGGCTGATGCTTTGTGATGTCGGCCACTTCGAGAGCGAGCAGTTTACGGGTGAAATATTCCAGGATTTGCTTGCCGCCAACTTTGGAAGTACTTTTGCGGTCTTAATCGCACAGACCCTCACCAACCCCGTCCGATATGATTTCTAACCCAGCCGCCGCGGAAGTTACCGTTGCCAGCAAACTGGAAGCCCTGTTGCACCTGCAGCAAATTGACTCGCAACTGGACGAAATTCGGCGCGTACGCGGCGACTTGCCCGAGGAAGTACAGGACCTGGAGGACGAAATTGCCGGCTACGAAGTACGCGTTGGCAAGTTCGACGAAGAAATTGCTGGCCTCAACGACCAGATCAAGCAGCGCAAGCAAGCCGTTAAGGATGCCGATGGCCTGATTAAGCGTTACGAGGAGCAGCAGCAGAACGTGCGCAACAACCGCGAGTACGAGGCGGTAGCCAAGGAAATCGAACTGCAGAAGCTGGAAATCCAGATTGCGGAGAAGAAGACCAAGGAAGCGCAGTACCAGATCGAGCAGAAGAACAACGACATCAGCGGTACTAAGCAGCGCCTGATTGAGCGTAAGAAGGACCTCGACAACAAAAAAGGCGAGCTGGAAACCATCGTGGGCGAGAGTGAGGCCGACGAGAAGAAGCTCATGGACCAGCGCAACAAGGCCGTGAAACCCATCGAGGACCGCCTGCTGACGGCTTACACCCGCATCCGTGGCAACGTGCGCAACGGCTTGGCCGTGGTAGAGGTGAAGCGCGACGCCTGTGGCGGCTGCTTCAACACGGTGCCCCCCCAGCGTCAGGCCGACATCATCTCGCACAAGAAAATCATCGTGTGCGAGCACTGCGGCCGGATTTTCGCCGACGTGGAGGCCCGGAGCGAGTAATCAGCTTATGTTTTAGTTTTAAAGAACGGCCTCTTTCCGGGGCCGTTCTTTTTTGTTCTATGCAATTTTCCACAGCGGTACGCAGAGGGTTTCGCAGAGGTGCGCTGAGAGCGTGCTGGCTGGTGGTACTTTGCGCTGCGAGCCTCTGCGAAACCCTCTGCGTGCCGCTGCGGGAATCAGTGTCGGAACTCACTGAGCGCCAAACCCGCGCCTACGCCGAGGTCCTGAATATGCGCCCGGCAGCTGCCCGAACGTTGCTGGGCGCAGGCACCGACGCCGGCACGCTGCTGGTGCAGGATTGCCTGAGCATCACCGAGCTGCTCGTCAGCCAGGACGCCGCCCGTTTCGAAAGCACCGTTGAGGCCCAGGATCAGCGCCTGGCCGCCCTTGAAAACCAGACCGGTCCGCTGGCTGAGTACGCAGCGGCCGAAATCCGGCTGCACCAGGCTGCCGCCCAGGTGGTGTTTGGGCAGGAGGTGCGCGGGGCGTGGAGCCTGCGCCAGAGCTACGGGGCCATGCAGCGCGTGACGGAGCGCTACCCCAATTACCTGCCGGCCCGCAAAACGCTCGGCATGCTGCAGTTTTTTATTGGCTCGCTGCCCGAGGGCTACCGCTGGTTTCTGCGGCTGCTGGGCCTGCCGGGCTCGGTAAATACAGGCCTGGCCAACCTGCGCCGGGCCGCCAGCCAGCCCAACGACTTCCAACTCGAAGCCCGCTTGGTACTGGCGCTGCTCGAAGAAACCTACTACAAGAAGCCCGCCGCAGCCTTGGCTTTGGTCGAGCGCCTGCACCGCGAGCAACCCGAAAACCAACTGCTTGTGTTTCTGCTCATCAGCCAGCTGAAAAAGCAGCACCGCACCGACGAGGCCCTGGCCGCCTACCGCGCCCGCCCCACTAGCCCAGCCTACCTGCCGCTGCCTCACCTGCACCACCTGGCCGCCGACCTACTGCTGTACCAGGGCCAATACCCGGCCTCGCGCCGCGAAAACGAGCTATTTCTGCAGCATTACCGGGGCCGGCACTATCTCAAAGACGCCTATTTCAAGCTGTATCTGGCTTGCTGGCTGGGGGGCGATGTACCGGCCGCTGGCCGTTACCGTGCCCGTATTGGCATGGCGGGCCGTGCGGTGCTGGAGGAAGACAACTATGCCCAACGCTTCTTCGACGACCCGCAGCCGCTCGATGCCACGCTCACCCGCGCCCGTTTGCAGATTGACGGTGGCTACTACCGCCCGGCCCTGGCCACACTGGCCACGTTCCGCGCCAGCACCGCCACGCCCCTGCGCAACCAGCTGGAACACCTCTACCGCCGCGCCCGGGCCCTGCAACTGCTCGGCCAACCCGACTCAGCCCGCGTACTTTACGCCCAAACCATTGCCCGCGCCGGCCTCGCGCCCTACTACTACGCGCCCCAGTCGGCGCTGCAGTTGGGCTACCTGTACCAGCTGGAAGGTGAGAAGAACACGGCCAAAGCATACTTCCAGAAAGCCCTGAGTTACCCCAAGCACGAGTACAAGAACAGCACCGACACCAAAGCCAAACTGGCCCTGGCCGAGCTGAAGTGAGGAAGTAGAACGTCATTCAGAGCGCAGCGAAGAATCTCGCGGGCTGATGTTGTTAAAGTTGTTCAACAATTTCACGCGAGATTCTTCGCTGCGCTCTGAATGACGTTCTTCTCTGTTTACTGAATCAAACGTGCTGACTATTCCTCTTGCCCAACTGCCGCCTGATTTCCGTTCCCGCGCTCTGCGCTGGGCGGCTGGCTTTGCGCACTGTGCCTACTACGAGCACAACGATTTGGCGTACCCGGGCGGCCCGTTCCGGCAGCTGCTGGCCGTGGCCGAAGCGGCACCGGATACCCCGCGCAGTCTGGGCGAACTGCGGGCCTGGCTGGTGGCTGGGGACAGAGGATCGGCCCCGGCCTGCGGCTTCATCAGCTATGAAGTAAAAGATGAGCTGGAAGACCTTAGCAGCGCTAATTACAGCAATCTGGCGTGGCCAAATCTGCATTTCTTTCGGCCCCGCACCTGGCTGATCTGGGAGGACGAGGTCTTACATATTCACGGCGACACAGCGGGCGTGCTGGCGGCCATTGCGGCCACTCCCCTGCCGACGGTGCCGCCTCCGGCCGTGGCGGCCGTGGTGCCCCGGATGCCGAAAGCCGACTACCTGAGCGCCGTGGAAGCGGTGCGCGAAGACATTCTCAACGGCGAAGTGTATGAGTTGAACCTGTGCCAGGAGTTCTGCGCCGATGGCGTGCGCCTGGACCCGGTGGATTTGTTCGAGCGCCTCAACGCGGCCTCGCCGGCCCCATTCGCAGGCTTCGTGCGCCACGAAAGCCACTACCTGCTCTGCGCCTCTCCCGAGCGGTTCGTACGCCGCACCGGCCCCATGCTGCTTTCGCAGCCCATCAAAGGCACCATCGCCCGTGGGGCCACGCCCGCTGCCGACGCGCAGCAACGCCAGGCCTTACTGCACGATGAAAAGGAGCGTGCCGAGAACCTGATGATTGTGGATCTGGTGCGCAACGACCTGGCCCGGGTGGCCCAGACTGGCACTGTGCAAGTGCCCGAATTGTTCGGCCTCTACCCCTTCCGCCACGTCTGGCAGATGATTTCCAGCGTAACCGCCCACCTGCGTCCCGGCCTGGATGTGGTAGATGTACTGCGAGCCACCTTCCCGATGGGCTCCATGACCGGAGCCCCGAAAATCAGGGCTATGCAGTTAATCGAGCACTACGAGCGCAGCCACCGCGGACTCTACAGTGGCTCGATAGGCCTTATCTGGCCCAACGGCGACTTCGATTTCAACGTCGTCATCCGCAGCCTGCAGTACCGCCAGGACATCGGCCACCTCAGCTTCCAGGTCGGCTCGGCCATCACCTACGACTCGGTGCCCGAGCACGAATACGCCGAGTGCCTGCTCAAAGCCCGCGCTATACTGGAGGTTTTAGGAGCGTTAGTGAGTGAGTGAGAACTATTGTCATCCTGAGCGGAGCGAAGGACCTTACCACGTAACAACAACTCGTTTGAACATGATAAGGTCCTTCGCTCCGCTCAGGATGACAATAGTTCTCACCAAACCACCCACCCACCTCCTGCCATTCTGTCATTTTTTCAGCCTAAAACCGCTACCTTTGCCGTTCTCTGAATTGTGAAGCTGCTGCCCGAAAAAGGCGTACCCGATGGCCCAACCCCTGATTACCCTCGATTTCCTCGACGCTCCTACCCTGCCTGCGCCCAGCATAGATGCCGTTACGCACGCCGACACGCCTTCGGGCGAGGTGCGCGTGAATCCGGCCACCCGCACCGGCCGCTCGCGCAAGCTCTACCTGGAAAGCTACGGCTGCCAGATGAACTTCTCCGACTCCGAAATCGTGTCGAGCATCCTGTTCGATGAGGGCTTCGACACCACCGACTCGCTCGAACAAGCCGATCTGGTGTTGCTCAATACCTGCTCCATCCGCGAGAAGGCCGAGCAGACCGTGCGCATGCGCCTCTCGCAAATCAACAGCTACAAAAAGCGCCGCCCCGGTATGCTGGTGGGCGTGCTTGGCTGCATGGCCGAGCGCCTGAAAAGCAAGTTTCTGGAAGAGGAAAAGCTCGTGGACCTCGTGGTGGGCCCCGACGCCTACCGCGACCTGCCCCAGCTTATCGCCCAGGTTGACGGCGGCCAGAAGGCCGTGAACGTGCTGCTGAGCCGCGAGGAAACCTACGCCGACATCACGCCCGTGCGCCTCAACTCCAACGGTATCACGGCCTTCATCAGCATTATGCGCGGCTGCGACAATATGTGCTCGTTCTGCGTGGTGCCCTTCACCCGGGGCCGCGAGCGGAGCCGCGACGCCCACAGCATCGTGCGCGAGGCGCAGGATTTGGTAGCGGCCGGCTACAAGGAAGTGACGCTGCTGGGCCAGAACGTGGACTCCTACAAGTGGGCTTCCGAGGACGGTACCGAGCACGTGAACTTTGCCCAGTTGCTGGAGCAGGTGGCCCTGGTGAGCCCCGCGCTGCGGGTGCGCTTCTCCACCTCCCACCCCAAAGACATTACCGACGAGGTGCTGCATACCATGGCCCGGCACGAGAACATCTGTAAATACATCCATTTGCCAGCCCAGAGCGGCAACTCGCGGGTGCTGGCCCTGATGAACCGCACCTACGACCGGCCCTGGTACGAGGAGCGCGTGCAGGCCATCCGCCGCATCCTGGGCGACGACTGCGCTATTTCTACCGACATGATTTCGGGTTTCTGCTCCGAGACCGAGGAAGAGCACCAGGACACGCTCAGCCTGATGGCGCAGGTGCGCTACGACATGGCCTTCATGTTCTTCTACTCAGAGCGCCCCGGCACGCTGGCCGCCCGCAAGCTCGAAGACGACGTGCCGCTGGAGGTAAAAAAGCGCCGTTTGGCCGAAGTAATTGCCCAGCAGAAAGACCACAGCCGCGAGCGGAACGCCCGCGCCGTGGGCCAGGTGCACCGCGTACTAGCTGAGAACTTCTCCAAGCGTAGCGACGAGCACCTGAGCGGCCGCAACAGCCAGAACCAGATGATCATCTTCCCCAAGAAACACTACAAGAAGGGTGATTACGTTGACGTGCTGGTGCATGAGTCGACCACGAATACGTTGTTAGGCGAAGCGGTTTAGTTGTTGGTTGTCAGTTGTTAGCCATCTTCGGATATGGAAAACAGCGCTGAGAGGTCTTACACAGAGCTTGTTGTCTGGCAGAAAAGCAGAGCTTTAGTCAGTACTGTCTATGAACTGACTAAGTGCTTTCCAAAGGAAGAGCTTTTCGGTTTGAGCAATCAGATACGTCGAGCAGCCGTTTCTATTCCCTCCAACATCGCCGAAGGCTGCGGGCGGCAACATACCCGTGACACTCTCCAGTTTTTATTTATTGCCCGAGGCTCCTTATTCGAAGTAGAAACGCAATGTTATCTAGCAACTGACCAGCAGTATATATCCGCTGACCAGTTGTGCCTTGTTTTAACAGCTATTCAGGATTGCAAAAAGTTACTGCAGGGATTCATTCGTTATTACCGTACGCTTGCACCGTCGTCACAAGCACATGAGGATGCTGCCCCATACCAAACTGACAACGGACAACTAACAACCGACAACTAATTTGACACCCTCCGAAATACAATCCATCAAGCAGCGCTTCGGCATTATTGGCAACGCGCCTTCGCTCAACTATGCCATTCAGGTGGCAGCGCAGGTGGCCCCGACCGATATGACGGTGCTGATAACGGGCGAGAGTGGCTCCGGTAAGGAGTCGTTTTCCAAGATTATCCACGCGCTTTCGCCCCGTAAGCACGGGCAGTTCATTGCCATCAACTGCGGCGCCATTCCCGAGGGTACTATTGATTCGGAACTGTTCGGCCACGAGAAGGGCTCGTTTACCGGGGCGCAGGAGGCGCGCAAGGGCTACTTCGAGGTAACCAACGGCGGCACCATCTTCCTCGACGAGATTGGCGAGATGCCCCTTGGCACCCAGGCCCGGCTGCTGCGGGTGCTCGAAAACGGCGAGTTTATTCGCGTCGGTTCCAGCAAGGTACAGAAGACCGATGTGCGCGTGGTGGCCGCTACCAACGTGAATCTGCTCGACGCCGTGCGCGAGGGCCGCTTCCGCGAAGACCTGTATTACCGCCTCAACACGGTGCCGATTACGGTTCCACCACTACGTGACCGGGGCGATGATATCTACTTACTGTTCAGAAAGTTTGCCACCGATTTTTCTGACCGTTACCGGGTAAAGCCCATCAGCCTGACGCCCGAGGCGGTGCAGGATTTGCAGCGGTTCCGGTTCCCCGGCAACATCCGCCAGCTCAAGAATGTGGCCGAGCAGATGTCGGTGCTGGAGACGGACCGCGAGGTGGATGCCCGCCGCCTGCGCCAGTACCTGCCCGCCGACCAGAGCAGCCGCCTGCCCATGCTGGTGCACGCCGCCGGCACCGGCGCCACCGATGGAGCCGGCAACAGCTACTCGGAGCGCGACCTGCTCTATAAGGTGCTCTTCGATATGCGCCGCGACATGACCGACCTCAAAAAGTTGGTGCTGGAACTGGCCACCGGTCAGCGCCCCCACGAAACCCAGGAGCTCCTGCGTCAGAACAGCCACCTGTTCAACAGCACCACGGCCGTAACGCCCTACGAGGGGCCTGGCGGCCGGCCCCTGCGGCCCGAGGGCGGCAGCAATGAATATATCATCAGCTCGCGCGAGCTAAGCGACGACGATGACGCCGACTACGAGGAGGAGGAAGTGCAGCGGGTGGAAGACATTCCGCATGAAACGGAAGAGGAAACCCTGAGCCTGGAAGCCAAGGAGAAGGAAATGATTATCAAAGCCCTCAAAAAGCACCACAACAAGCGCAAATACGCCGCCCACGACCTGGGAATTTCCGAGCGTACCCTCTACCGCAAACTCAAGCAGTATGATCTGGAACAAGCATAATTTTAATAAGCTGTTAGCTGTTGGCTGTTGGCTGTTAGCTTTCTGTTCAAATAGTGCCCGAAAGCCAACAGTGCGTAGCAAAAGGGCAATAGCTATCAGCTATCAGCTAGTAGCTATCAGCTTCTTCTTGAGCGGCTGCGGCGTGTACTCGTTCAGTGGAACCAACATCGACCCCACTATCAAGACGATTTCCATTGCTACGTTTGCCAACAACGCCAGCAACGGCCCTTCGTTTCTGTCGCAGCAGTTCACAGAGAACTTCAAAGACTACTTTCAGCGTAATACCAGCCTGAAGCTCGTGCCCCGCGACGGCGACCTGCAGTTTGAGGGCCAGATACTTGCCTATGACTTTGCCCCGGCCGCCATTCAGCAGGCCAACGGCATCGACCAGGCGGGCGCCAACCAGCTCACTATCCAGGTGCGGGTGAAATTCACCAATACCAAAGACCCCAAGCAGGATTTCGAGGAGACGCTGCAAACAACCCGCTCCTTCCCCGCCACCCGCGACATTGCCAGCGTCAACAGCGACCAGACGGCGCTCAACGAGCTATTTCGCAACCTTATCAGCGACGCGTTCAATAAGTCGGTGGCCAACTGGTAATTGTGGGCGGGCTGCGTTTTAGTGCCCGAATTGCCGTATTCTTGTAGCCCGCTCGCCCGGCCGCTGCCGGGTGTCATCACGACTTTCTTTTCTGTCCGCAGCCTGCCACAGGCCATTGGCCGGCTGCCTCTTCTACGCTATTTCGCATGACCCGCGCGTCGCTTTTACGCATTCTGGACCACGTAAACGGTATTTCCGACGATGAAATCCGGGAGCTGGAGCAGTTGGCCGCGGCCTTTCCGTACTGCCAGACGGCCCATGTGCTGCTGGCTAAAACGGCCCACGACCGCGGCAGCATGCTGGCCGGCCAGCGCCTGCGCCGCGCCGCGACCTACGCCGCCGACCGCGAGTTGCTACGCCAGTTACTGGAACGCCCCGCCCCGGCTGCCCTTCCGATAGACGCACAGATTGCCAGTGCACCCCAGGCGCAGGCAGTAGCTGCCGCCGAAGTAGCTCCGGCTGCGCCAGTGGCCTTGGTTACGCCGGTTCCCTCCGAGCCCATCCCCGCGCCTGAAGCCGATTTATTCGCGGTAGAAGTCATCCCGGCACCTGCCCCGGCCGACGAAGCGGCGGTAGCCGACGAACCGACTGGCCACGACCAGCTTGCGCCCGCTGAGGTGACGGCCAACACCCAGGGTACCACGGCAGCAGCCATAGCGGCAACTGCCGATGCGCCACCGACCGCGCACCAAACGGCCGCCGAACCAGCTGCCGCCGCGCTTGACATCCCTTCTGAAACCGAGCTGACTGAGTTGCCAGAGGCAGAAACGCTGGTTGATGAGGTGCAGCCAGCTTTGGATGAAGAGCCGACTCACCCGCAAGAGGCCCTGATAACGCCCTCCGAAACCAACGACGACACAGCCACCGTTGCCGAAGAAGCCGTTGCGCCAACTGCCACCCATGCTGCCGAACCAGCCGATGAGCTGGTTCCGGCCGCTACGCTGCCCATCCGGCCGCCGAGCGACACAGGTATTTCGCGGTTTGAGTTCGGCTTGGGTGAGGCTCGTTTGCCCGAGCCCACGAGCTACCGGCTGCCGGGCATTGACAATGACGACGATGTGTTTGCGGCGGAAGACGACGAGCTGCCCACTACCCGCTCTGCTACCCCACCCCACATTACCGCCCCCTTCCGGGCCGACGCCGAGCTGGGCTATGCGTTGGGTGGCGGCAGCCGCCTGGGCTACGATTTGCAGAGCCGTACACCCGATGGCTTCACGCTTGATTTACCTCTGGAAGCCTTTTTTGAGCCCGATGCCCTGCTGCTGGCCCACATCCGCGCCCACCAGCCGGCCGCCAAAACGTCCTCGCTCGACCTGATCAACCGCTTCCTCAAGGCCCAGCCCCGCATCAAAGCAGGCACGGCCGGACTGCCCCTGCCCACTACCGAACAGACTGATCTGTCGGTGCGTAGCAGTGTGCCCGCGCCAGCTTTGGCATCCGAAAGTCTGGCCAAAATCATGGTCCGGCAGGGCAAGACCGCCAAGGCCATTGAAATTTATGAGCGCCTTATGGCAAAGCAGCCCGGAAAAATGGCGTACTTTGCCGAGCAAATCCAACAACTGCAACAACCCCCGGAGTAAATGTACTACGCCATTATTGCCCTGATTCTCGTCATTTGCGTGCTGCTGTCCATAGTAGTACTGGCCCAGAACCCCAAAGGCGGCGGCCTGTCCAGCCAGTTTGGCGCGGGCGGCGGCGCTGCCCAGATGATGGGCGTGAAGCGTACCGGCGACCTGCTCGAAAAGCTCACCTGGGGTTTCGCCATCGGCCTGATGGTACTCAGCCTGGGCTCTTACATCGTCGGCGGTCATAATACATCGGGTCCCGTACGCAGCATCAACCAGCAGCGCGCCCTCGAAACCCGTATGCCCGCAACCTCGGCACCGGTAGCACCCGGCGCTCCGGCTCCGGCCGCCCCTGTAGCTCCGGCTCCGGCCAACTAGTATCAGCCCGTTTTTCGGCTTGACAGCCGGTGGTTTCCTACGGGAGCCACCGGCTTTTTTGCGTTTATCCAACTCTCGAAGCGTTGCAGCGCTGTCTTGGGCTGTTGCTCTTAAGCTTAGTCAGCAACGGCCGTACTGTCGGCCTACATACGATGGTTCTGTGCCACGGCTACAGCAGTTCAGGCCATATTCTGCCACGGCTGGCAGGCTCACAGTGCAAAACTGGCCGAAAACACTACCGAACCGTTCATTCTGTCAGGTTTGCGCGGGCTGGCACAGATGATGTAACACGGCTGTGACACCCTGGTAATTCCAGTTTCTTTCAACTTTTCAACCAAAACGTACACTATGTCGCTTAGCATCAAACCGCTGGCTGACCGCGTTATCATCGCGCCGGCCGCCGCCGAAGAAAAAACCAAATCGGGCATCATTATTCCCGACACGGCCAAGGAAAAGCCCCAGCGGGGCGAAGTAGTGGCTGTGGGTGAGGGCAAAGTAGCCGACAACGGCACGACCATCAAGCCTCAGGTAAAAACCGGCGACCAGGTGCTCTACGGCAAGTATGCCGGCACCGAAATCACCGTCGACGGGCAGGACCTGCTCATCATGAAGGAGTCGGACATTTTCGCCGTACTCTAGGCCGAGCGTCGGTTTTTCTCTTTCTGAATACTATTACTACTCTGGAAATAAGATGGCTAAGAACATCCAATTTGATACTGAAGGCCGCGACAAACTCAAGCGCGGCGTAGATAAGCTGGCGAATGCCGTGAAAGTAACCCTGGGCCCGAAAGGCCGCAATGTGGTTATCGACAAGAAATTTGGCGCTCCAACCATCACCAAGGACGGTGTTACCGTGGCCAAGGAGATTGAGTTGAGCGACCCCGTGGAGAACATGGGCGCGCAGCTGGTGAAGGAAGTAGCCAGCAAGACGGCCGACCAGGCCGGCGACGGCACCACGACTGCTACCGTACTGGCCCAGGCCATCTATGCGGCCGGCTCGAAGAACGTGGCCGCTGGTGCTAATCCAATGGACCTGAAGCGCGGCATCGACAAGGCAGTACATGCCGTTGTTGCCAACCTGAAGGCCCAGTCGAAGAAGATTGAGAACTCGTCGGAAATTGCCCAGGTAGGCGCTATTTCGGCCAACAACGACATGGAAATCGGCCAGATGATTGCCGATGCCATGGACAAAGTGGGTAAGGAAGGCGTGATTACCGTGGAAGAAGCCCGTGGCACTGAAACCGAAGTAAAAACGGTGGAAGGCATGCAGTTCGACCGTGGTTACCTCTCCCCTTACTTCGTGACCAACCCGGAGAAGATGGAGGCCGAGTTCGAGAACCCCTACGTGCTCATCTACGACAAGAAGGTAAGCACCATGAAGGAGCTGCTGCCCGTGCTTGAGCAGGTAGTACAGACCGGCAAAGCCTTGGTTATCATCTCCGAAGATGTTGACGGTGAGGCCCTGGCCACGCTGGTAGTTAACAAGCTGCGCGGCTCGCTGAAAATTGCGGCCGTAAAGGCTCCCGGCTTCGGCGACCGTCGCAAGGCGATGCTTGAGGATATTGCCGTGCTGACCGGCGGTACCGTGATTTCGGAAGAGCGCGGCTACAAGCTCGACGCTGCTACGCTGGAATACCTCGGCCAGGCCGAGAAAATCATCATTGACAAAGACAACACGACGATTGTCAATGGCAAGGGTGAGAAGGCAACCATCACGGCCCGTATCAACGAGATTAAGGCCCAGATTGGCACTACGACTTCCGACTACGACAAGGAGAAGCTCCAGGAGCGCCTCGCCAAGCTGTCGGGCGGCGTAGCCATCCTCTACATCGGTGCTTCTACGGAAGTGGAGATGAAGGAGAAGAAAGACCGCGTTGACGATGCCCTGCACGCCACCCGCGCCGCCGTTGAGGAAGGTGTGGTACCCGGCGGTGGTGTTGCCCTGGTGCGCGCCCTCGACTCGCTCGATGCCGTTGATACCCTCAACAGCGACGAGCGCACCGGTGTGAACATCATCCGTACGGCCCTTGAAGCTCCCCTGCGTACCATCGTAGCCAACGCCGGTGGCGAAGGTTCGGTAGTGGTGCAGAAGGTGCGCGAAGGCAAAGGCGACTACGGCTACAACGCCCGCGAAGACAAGTACGAGAACCTGATGTCGGCCGGTATTCTGGACCCGACCAAGGTAACGCGCCTGGCCCTGGAGAATGCCGCTTCGATTGCCGGCCTGCTCCTGACCACCGAGTGCGTGATTTCGGACGAGCCTGAGACCGACAAGGACGCTGGCCACGGTGGCGGCGGTGCCGGCATGGGCGGCATGGGCGGCATGATGTAAATCACTGATTGGCGCTGATTTTTGCGCTGATTACGCTGATTCGAACGTCATCCGTTCTACTGCACTAGTACGAAAGCCCCGCTGGATTTTATCCGGCGGGGCTTTTTTGTGCGTAAACAATGGCAGTGTTCATTTCTTAATTGATAAAAATGGAGAAGCAGATAACGGATTTTCAGGGTACGTGGCCCCTGTCCAATGGCGTGCAGATACCCTACCTGGGGCTGGGTGTGTGGCAGGCTGAAGATGGCGCGGAAGTGCAGCAAGCCGTGCGCTGGGCCCTGGAAGCAGGCTACCGCCATATTGATACCGCCGCCGTGTATAAAAATGAGTCGGGCGTCGGGCAGGCCATCCGGGAAAGCGGCGTGCCCCGCGAAGATGTGTTCGTCACCAGCAAGGTTTGGAACAGCGACCAGGGCTACGACAGCACCCTTCGTGCCTTTGATACCAGCCTGGAGTTGCTGGGCCTGGAAACGCTGGATTTGTACTTGATTCACTGGCCCGTGGCCGGCAAGTTCCGGGGCACCTGACGGGCCCTCGAAAAGCTGTATGCCGACGGGCGGGTGCGCGCTATTGGCGTCAGCAATTTTCTGCAGCACCACTTGGAAGAGCTACTGCCCGAGGCGAAGGTGAAGCCGATGGTGAATCAGCTGGAGTTTCATCCGTGGCTGGTGCAGCCCGAGTTGCAGGCGTATTGCCAGGAGCACAGCATTCAGTACCAAGCCTGGTCGCCGCTGATGCAGGGGAAGGTGTTTGAGCAGGATATTGTGAACGGGCTGGCCGCCAAATACAGCAAGTCGCCGGCCCAGATTTTGGTGCGCTGGGACCTGCAGCGCGGTGTGGTTACGATTCCGAAGTCGGTGAAGCAAGCGCACATTATCAGCAACGCCAACGTATTCGATTTCGAACTGACCGCGGACGAGCTGGCCTACATCGACGGCCTGGACCGCCACCAGCGCCTCGGCCCCAACCCGGACAACTTCAATTTCTAAATCACAGCAGTGCCATATAGGCTGACATTTACACCTACAGTTTCACCCAACAAAAAGCCCCACCGGACCGAAGTCCAGCGGGGCTTTTTGTTTACTGATACAGCAAGAACGACGCCTATATCTGCAACAGCGGTGATTTAGCGCGCAACTACCGGCTCGGCCATCATCTGGGTGAGCTTGCGGTAGATGACGAACAGCACCAGCGAGGCGGCGGCCGAGAGGGCCACGAAAATCATGAAGAACTCGTAGAGGCCCGTGATTTCGAAGCCCACGAAGAACGGAGCAGGCTTGCCGGGCTCGGGGTACAGGGCGCTCAGAACGCCGGCGAACTTATTGCCGGCGGCCGTGGCCAGGAACCATACGGCCATCAGCAGCGAGGCGAAGCGCAGCGGGGCCAGCTTGTTTACCAGCGCTAGGCCGATGGGCGACAGGCAAAGTTCGCCGAACGTGTGCATCAGGTACATGGTAATCAGCCAGAACATGCTCAC
Organism: Hymenobacter lapidiphilus; assembly: GCF_013377885.1. GTDB lineage: Bacteria > Bacteroidota > Bacteroidia > Cytophagales > Hymenobacteraceae > Hymenobacter > Hymenobacter lapidiphilus. The sequence goes on along the minus strand of NZ_JABKAU010000051.1, from coordinate 7,950 downwards.
TTTGGTGCTGGCGTCCACGCCCTTCACGCCGAAAGCAATGATGAGGTAACCAACGGCCAGAAACATGAGGCCCATAGACATTTTCAGGGGCGACGACGGCTCGATGCCGCGCTTACCCATGAACGTCCAGATTACGGCAAATACCGGGGCGAACAGGATGATGAACAGTGCGTTGGCCGACTGGAAGTACGACGCCGGCACGGTGTAAGAGCCCAGCTGACGGTCGGTCTGCTCGTTGGCGAAGAACGTGAGCGAGGCACCGGCCTGCTCGAAGGCACCCCAGAAGAAAATCACGAAGAAGCTGAGGATCAGAATTACGTAGATTTTCTGCCGCTCGCGGTTGGTAATGGAAGCGTCGGCCAGTACGGCTACGGGAGTTACAATCATGGCCGCGAATACGAAGGCACCTACCCAGTCGTAGTTCATGAGCCAGGCAATAACGGCATACACTACTACAAACAGGCCGATGAGCATAGGCAGCTTGCTGGCAAAGCTCTTGGCAACAGGCTGGTCGATGGTTTCGGCGCGTACCGGGGCATCGGTGCCCACGGGCACTACCGGCGAGTGGGCCACGGTCTGCTCGGGCTTGCCGCCCAGCGCCGCACCTTCGGCCGTTACGATGTACTTGTTTTTGAACATCTCAAAGGTGAGCGAGCCGACCAGCATACCGATACCGGCGGCCAGGAAGCCCCACTTGAAGTCTTCGGGGTTGCCCGTATCGCCCAGCGTGCCGCACACCAGGGGCGAGAAAAACGCGCCCAGGTTGATGCCCATATAGAAGATAGTGTAGGCCGTGTCGATGCGGTTGTCGCCGGCCGGGTAGAGCGAGCCCACCATCGAGGAGATGTTGGGCTTGAAGAAGCCGTTGCCGAAAATCAGCAGGCCCAAACCCAGCATAAACAGCAGCAGCTGCGTTTGGGGCGCCGTAGCCTGCCCGGCCGTGTACATCGAGGCCGAGAAAAACAGGGCGAACTGGCCGATGGCCATCATCAGGCCACCCACCAGAATAGAGCGGCGGTTGCCCCAGTAGCGGTCGGCCACATAGCCACCCAGCAGCGGCGTGAGGTACACGAGGCTGGTGTAGTTGCCGTAAATGAGCGAGGAGTACTCCTTATCGAATACCAGCGCCTGCGTCATATACAATATGAGCAGGGCGCGCATGCCGTAGTAGCTGAATCGCTCCCACATTTCGGTGGCGAAGAGGACGTATAGCCCCTTAGGATGCGACGAGGTTGATACGGGCTGCTGGGCAGCGGAAGGTGAGTGCATGCAGAATAGGTAAAAATTGGGGGAAAGAGAAACTATCCGGCTGCAACCGGAATGGGGTTGGTAAAACTACAAAAGTTTCCCAGACTGCCCGAAACCCACTGTAACTGGTCACCAAAGTCGGATTAGCGCATACGATTTTACGGCGAATTTTCGCTATCATTTTGGCTTTTCCCGGTTTTTCGCCATCTTTTTCGCTACTTTTGCCCCTGTATTCCCACCGATTTTTCCACCCAACCCCCATCCGTTTTCGGCCCCTTATGCTAGATTCTGCCGCCAACGCCCGCCTCGCCCCCCTGGGTATTTCCACCGCTGCCCAGGTCCACCTCAACCTCTCGCCCGCCGCCCTCGTCGAAGAAGCCCTGCGCCGCAACGAAGGCACACTCACCGACAACGGTGCCCTGATGGCCGATACCGGCGCCTTTACCGGCCGCTCGCCCAAAGACCGTTTCGTGGTGAAGGATGCCAACACCGCCGACAGCGTGTGGTGGGGTGACATCAACATCCCCTTTGAGGCCGACAAGTTCGACCAGCTGCACCAGAAGATGGTGAAGTATCTGGAAGACAAGGAGATTTATGTGCGCGACGCCTATGCCGGCGCCAACCCCGACTACGAGCTGAAGCTGCGCGTAGTAAACGAGCTGGCCTGGCACAACCTGTTCTGCTATAACATGTTCCTGCGCCCCACCGAGGGTGCCGACACCAGCTGGACGCCCGACTTCAGCATCATCTGCGCCCCCGGCTTCGAGGCCGACCCGGCCGTGGATGGTACCCGCCAGAAGAACTTCGCCATCCTCAACTTCACCAAGAAGATGATTCTGATTGGCGGCACCGGCTATGCCGGCGAGATGAAGAAGGGCATTTTCGGGGTGCTCAACTACCTGCTCCCCCACGAGCACAACACGCTGAGCATGCACTGCTCGGCCAATGTGGGCGAAAAGGGCGACACGGCCGTATTCTTCGGCCTCTCGGGTACGGGCAAAACGACGCTGTCGGCTGACCCCAACCGCGGACTGATCGGCGACGATGAGCACGGCTGGACGCCTGATAAGGGCATCTTCAACTTCGAAGGCGGCTGCTACGCCAAGGTTATCGACCTGAGCCAGGAGAAAGAGCCCCAGATTTGGGACGCCATCCGTTTCGGCTCCATCGTGGAGAACACCCGCTTTATCGAGGGCACCCACACCGTGGACTACGCCAACAAGAGCGTAACCGAAAACACGCGCACGGCCTACCCCATCCATTACATCGACAACGCCATCGAGCCCTCGGTGGCCGATGCGCCCAAGAACATCTTCTTCCTGACGGCCGATGCCTTCGGGGTGCTGCCCCCCATCAGCAAGCTCGACAAGAGCCACGCCATGTACCACTTCATGTCGGGTTACACCGCGAAGGTGGCCGGCACTGAAATGGGCATCACCGAGCCCCAGACGACGTTCTCGGCCTGCTTCGGCGCCGTGTTCCTGCCCCTGCACCCTACGAAGTACGCCGAGATGCTGGGCCAGAAGATGGACGAGAATCCCGACGTGAACGTGTGGCTCATCAACACGGGCTGGACCGGCGGTTCGTACGGTACGGGCTCGCGCATGAAGCTCTCCTACACCCGGGCCATGATTACGGCGGCTCTCAATGGCGAGCTGGACGAGGTGGAATTCACCAAGCACCCCATCTTCGGGGTGGCCGTACCGGCTTCGGTACCCGGCGTGCCCACCGAAATTCTGGACCCGCGCAACACCTGGAGCAACAAGGAGGAGTACGACCAAACGGCTTCCTCGCTGGCCGAGAAGTTTGTAACGAACTTCGGCAAGTACGCCGACTACGCCAACGAAGAAATTCTGGCCGGCGCGCCCAAAGCACAGGTTGCGGCCGGTGCGTAGCCGTCAGCGCCTCTGATTCGAAACCGCCCCGCTGGTCCTGTGCCGGCGGGGCGGTTTTTTGTGGCTGAAAGGTTTTTCTACCTGCCCGATACTTAGCTGCATTTACTTGCGCTACTTTTGCGTCCTTGTTTGACACTTTACTACCGCTTACCCATGCGCAAACTTCTGCTCCCGCTGCTGCTTTTGTTTCTCTCGCCGCTACGCCTGTGGGCCTGGGGCGCCGACGGCCACCGGGCCATTGCCAAAATTGCCGAGCACCACCTTTCGCGCAGCGCCCGCCAGCAGGTGCAGCAGTTGCTGGGCACCGAGAGCATGGCGCTGGTCAGCACTTGGCCCGACGAAATCCGCTACTATCCCGAGGGCAAGGAAACCGGCCCTTGGCACTACGTAAACTCGCCCTCAGGCCTCGACCATGCCCAGTACCTGACGGAACTGCGCACCAATGTTGGCCCCAACGCCTACACTGCCCTGCAAACCCAGATGGCCATTGTGGCCGATAAAAGCAAGACTACGGCCCAGCGCCGCGACGCGCTTAAGTACGTCATCCACATCGTGGGCGACATTCATCAGCCCCTGCACACGGGCCACGCCGAAGACAAGGGCGGCAACGACGTCAAGCTCAAATTCCGGGGCCGCGACACCAACCTGCACGGCCTCTGGGATTCGGGCCTGCTCGACTATCAGGGCCTGACCTACACCGAAATGGCCCAGCAGTACAACTGCGGCATAAGCCGCTCCGACGTGCGCCGCATGCAGGCCGCCGAGCCCGCCGAGTGGCTCTGGGAGTCGTATCAGGCCTCCGAGCTACTTTACCCCCTCACCCCCAACGGCACCGAGGTGAAGTACGATTATTACCCCGCTCACAGCGTGCTGATGCGCCAGCGCATCCAGGAAGCCGGTGTCCGCCTCGCCGGCGTGTTGAACAACATGCTGGGCTAGCGGTTGGCGCTTTGTTGCTGCCGCTGGCAGTTGATAGCGGAATCCAATCCGGTTGACAAAAGAGGGAGTCCCGCCCGGCAATTGCCGGGCGGGACTCCCTCTTTTGTCAACCGCTAACGCTCTGGCTTTAGTTTTTGGAGCCCGACTGTTTGCCTTGTTTGGACTTGTCGGCTACCGGCCCGCGGACGTCGCCGGGCGTGGCTTCGGCCGAGCCTGCCCGCGGGGCGCGGCCGGCTCCGTTGGCTCCGTTAGCGCCTTTGCCGGTGTCCTCCACATTGTCGGAATTTTGGGCAGAAGCCTGGTCGGTGCTTTTATCGGAGGTCGGCGTCGCCTTGTTGTCCTGCTTGCGGCCCGGGCCTTCGCTGGCTTTGTCCGGGGTTTTGCCGTTACCATCGTTTTTGCTGAACGCATTGATGATGGCGGCTACTGCCAGGCCCGTGCCGGCCACAATGGCGGCCGTAGCAGTGGGGTTCAGCTTGGCCTTGGTATAGGTGCTGATTTCGCGGGTACGGCCCGGGTAGTTGCCGCGCTCCTGCAACTGGCCCGCGCCCTCATACAAGCCGCTGGGGCGGTTGCGGCGGTCGGCCTTATCAGATTGCGACATGGGGGCGAAAGCCGTTTCCATGAACTTGTCGAGTAGTGCCGGAGTCCACTCTTCCATGCCCTTGAACAGCTTACCCGCTCCACCTACCAGAATATTGCGCTGCGGCGACGTGGCAGAGCTGAGGATGGCGTCGGCTACCGTTTCGGGGGCGTAGGCGGGCGGCGCGTGCTGGGGTACCTTGTCGAGGTAGTTCTTGGCGTTCAGCGGATAGGGCGTATCGATGGCCGCCGGCTGAATCAGGGTAACCGAAATCGGGGCATCTTCCATTTCCAGTTCGGTGCGCAACCCGTCGGTAAAGCCCTTCACGGCATGCTTGCTGGCGCTGTACATGGTCTGCAGGATGGCCGTCACGTCGGAAAGTACGCTGCCCACGTTGATGAGCGCGCCACCCCGGTGGCGCAGGTGCTCCGTGGCTTCGAGCGAGCCGTACACCACGCCCCAGAAATTGGTTTCGAACAGCTGGCGCATGTCGTCGATGGACTCATTCACCACCTTGCCATACATCGACACGCCGGCGTTATTCACCCACGTATCGAAGGAGCCAAATTTCTGCCGGGCCTCGCTGGAAATGCGCTTCACATCGGCCTGCTTGCTGACGTCGGCCACTACATAGATAACCTCGCAGCCCTGCTCACTAAGCTCTTCGGTGAGTTGGCGCAACGCGTCTTCGCTACGGGCTGCCAGTACGAGCCTGGCGCCAGCTTTGGCCGCCTGTCGGGCCGTTACGAGGCCGATGCCCGACGAAGCGCCGGTGATGACAATGGTCTGTTCGGAGAGTTTTTTGAGCTTGGTTTTCATTTGATTAGGTAGTTAGTAGAACGCGATAAGTCGCAGGATGGATATAACTGGCTTACGCGAAAAACCGGCGGGCCGTTATGCCGGCCCCCACGCGCAACTCCCCGAAAGCCGTCCAAACCGCCGACTTCCCGCTTACCTTTGCCCCATGGCCCACACCTTTTTCGCCCCCGACCTCACCGCCGATACTACCGGCTACACCCTGCCCGAAGACGAAAGCAAACACGCCGTGCGGGTACTACGGCTGGCAATCGGGGCGCCCGTGGTGCTGGTAAACGGCCGGGGCGGCGTGTTCGAGGCCGCAGTAGCCGACGCCAACCCTAAGCGTTGTACTCTGCGCATCAGCAGCCATGCCCACGTGCCGCCCCGCTCCGCTCCCATCCATTTGGCCGTAGCACCCACCAAAAACCTCGACCGCATGGAATGGCTGGTCGAAAAAGCTACTGAAATTGGGGTGGATACGATTACGTTTCTGCGCTGCGCCCGCTCGGAGCGGCGCGAGCTGAAGCTGGAGCGGCTGGAGAAAATAGCCGTCAGCGCCCTCAAGCAGTCGGGCCAGGCGTGGCTGCCGCGCCTCACGGAGCTGACGAACCTGGCCGACTTCCTGTCCACCGTCGAGTCAACTTCCACCTTCATCGCCCACCTCGAAGCCGGCGAGCGGACACCGCTGAGCCGCGTGGCCGCCGCCCCGGCCGGCTGCACCATCCTCATCGGCCCCGAAGGCGACTTCACACCCGACGAAATTGCGGCCGCCTTCGCCCGCGGCATCCGGCCCGTTACGCTAGGCAGCTCGCGCCTGCGCACCGAAACCGCCGCCCTGGCCGCCGTGCACACCGTGCACGTAGCGCGGGAGCTGGCGGGTATTGCTCTATAAACAGTTGAAGCGGCAGTACACTACGGACAGAGTAGGTAGATCCAATTCCTCGTTTATCATTCTTTAAGATACCTCTCCGGCTCTGTCCCCTCCCCACACCAGCTGCCACAATACAGCCATGTGGGCCAGCAGTACAACCGGCACCACGAAAGCGGGCAACCACACGTACGGAAAGAGCTGCAGGGCCACGTTGGGCTGCTCGAACGAGAATTGTTGGAACGGCCCCGACGCCGATAGCAGCCCCAGCCGCACGATATTACCCAGCAAAACCAGCCCCACCACGTTCCAGACGACCAGCCCACCCCGCCCCAACCACCGGCGGCGGAACGCCACATAATAGACCAGCGGGGCCGTGAGGCCCATTAGAATATCCCAGTTGCGGCCCTCAAACGTCATGAGTCGGGGCACGGCCTGATAGTGGTAAAGCCCCCACAACACCAGTTCCACAGGTATTCGCACCACGTGCAGCAGCGTTAGCCAGTTGAGGCGCAGCGCGCTAAGGAAGCGGCGGCCCCGGACAGTGGCCAGCAAAGCCAGCAGCCCCAGCAGCGGCGGGCCTACCACCAGCGCGAACCGGGGCGGCAGCGTATCGGTGACGGTGTAGAACCCGCTGAGCGCTACCGCAGCCTGTGCCAGTAGCCACAGTCCCAGCCCCGCCAGCAGCCTCAGCCGATGCCGGGGCGCGGCCCGCAGCAGCACCCCCAGCGTCAGGGCAGTAGTCAGGATGAAGGCCAGGGCGAGCAGAACCGGGGGCATGGTGCGGGAGAAGCGGTGAAGCGCGGGCAGTGCTTACCTTGCGAGGCAAGCCGAACTTTCCTGGTCGGCCCGCAATTATAGGCAAGTCCCGCCAGCATCTGCTTCTGCTATAATGTCCAAATACCTCTTTGTTTCGCTGCTCCTGCTCTTCTCGCTGACGGCCGCCGCGCCGGTGGCCCCGGCCCCCAGCTTCCGCATTGCCAAGCTGCACTACGGCGGCGGCGGCGACTGGTACGCCAACAAAACGAGCCTGCCCAATCTTATCCGCTTCTGTAACCAGACGCTGAACACCAACATTGCGCCCGCCGAGGCCACCGTAGAGCTCGATTCGCCCGAGCTGCTCACCTACCCCTTCGTGCACCTCACGGGCCACGGCAACGTCACGTTCTCCGACACCGACGCCCGCAACCTGCGCCGCTACCTCATTGGGGGCGGCTTCCTGCACATCGATGATAACTACGGCCTCGACAAGTTCATCCGGCCCGAGATGAAGAAGGTGTTTCCCGACCTCGAATTCGTGGAGTTGCCCTTCACTCATCCCATCTACCACCAGAAATTCCAGTTCCCCAGGGGCCTGCCAAAAATCCATGAGCACGACGGCAAGCGCCCTCAGGGTTTCGGGCTGCTGTATAAGGGCCGGCTGGTGTGTTTTTACAGCTACGAGTGCGACCTGGGCAATGGCTGGGAAGATATGGGCACCTACCCCGAAGACACGCCTGCCACCCACGAAGCCGCTCTTAAAATGGGCGCCAACCTGGTTGCCTATGCCCTGACGCAGGACTAATAGCGACACAGGTCAGAGCAGGAAGTAAAAAGTGAAAGCCCGCCCAGAATACTGG
>NZ_JABKAU010000050.1 GCF_013377885.1 Hymenobacter lapidiphilus | reverse complement strand
TAGGAAAACAATCCTAATTAGACTTGGCGCTTTTCTGTTCACCCCCAGCCTTATACTTGGAAGTAGGTGTTGGGAATGCCTAACGAGGTGACACCTTTGCTTTATTTCTCCTTTTCCCTTCTTGCCTGTTGTGTACCATGAAGCCAACACATAAAAAAGCAGTTTGCCTTGCTATCGCCATACTCGGCATTTTCTTAAGTGGTATGGGAATTGGCTTAGTATACGGAGTCGACCACCCACGTCCGAACGATAAGCGGACCCCGGAGGCGCACGCCGCACGCCGGTCGATGGGCACCACCCTTACTTGGACAGGTCTGGCCGTGACATTCGGCTCGCTTGGCTTGCTCATGATGGCGCGAAACAGCGAAAAGAAAGCCTGAAACCTGCGACGCCCCAATGGCTGCTTCAACTAAACGGCCGCGTTTACCTTCGGACCGTTTCGCTGAATCAGTGCAGGCGAAGCTTCGCCTTTTTATGCTTTTTCCAGCCGCTCACGGCCTTGTTTCATGTCTATTCCTTCTTTTCCTTCCTTGCGGTTGATTGAAACAGCAATTCGTAGTTACTGGGGGCTACTTGTTCTGCTTGCCGCCAACGGCATTCTCATAAAAATCAGTGCATTTTATAAGTTTCATCCGGGCCACATCGGGCCGTACAATATTCCTTTCCTCGACGCTGAACTTCTAGCCTTGGGGTATATGCTGCTACCTTTTGTAGGAACGGTGCTCGCGGCATTGGCGGCCTTTAGGCGCCGCCCGCTGGCCTACGCAGGCATCTTGTTTTTACACCTGCTTTTCTGGGTTGTTCCCGTAATCTCCTTGGTTATTCGTACGCACAGGCCGCGGGCTCTGGTGATCGAGAATTGGCTCAACATCGCGATGATGACAGCGGCTTTGTATTTGCTGACGACCCCAGCGGTGCGCACGTATTTTGCTTTGTCTAACGAGCGTAGCGTGAGGTTATACCAGTACACGGCCTTGACTGCGTTCGTGTACGCGGTCCTGGGGTTTATATTATTCTAAGCTTCACAGATAAGCTCGTTATTCTATTCGGACCGTTTTCTTAGACCGCTAACCGGTCTTTTTATAGCAGCGGGAGGTAAATTTACCCCAAGCACAATGAGGTTGATAATACGCTGAAGCACATGCGGCACGTTTCACCCGGAACGGATGCATCCGATTGCCTCCTCGGGAGCGAACCGTTGCACCTGCCGGGGGTACCGGGTAAAAGCCACTTAGGTTCACGAAAAAAGCTGGTTAAAAAAACCCTATGACGCTAAACCTGCTAACGACCTACTTGCCCCGCACCCTGCTTCGGCTGGCGCTGCTGCTATGGGGAAACGGCCTGGCCCTGCCGGCGGCCCTGGCCCAAACGCAGCCGGCCACCCTCCCCAATCCCGTGCTGCCGCTGCACTGCCTGGCCCCGGCCGCGCCCGGCCGCTACACGCCACTGCGCCAGGCCATCGGGGATGCCCGCGTGGTGATGCTGGGCGAACAGACCCACGACGACGCGACGACGTTCGAAGCCAAAATCGACCTGATTCGCTACCTGCACGACTCGCTGGGTTTCACCACCCTGGCCTTTGAGGGCGACATGTACGCCCTGGACAAAGCCCGCCGGGAAATAGCGGCGGGCAAACCCGTGCTGCCGGCGCTGCAAAATTCGGTGTACGAGGGGATTTGGTCGGGCACGCAAGAGTTTAAAGCCTTGGCCGACTACCTGGGCACCCACCCCCGGCTACAGGTGGCGGGCTTCGACTGCCAGCTCGTCGGCGAGTACACGCACGAGCTGCTGCTGCCGGAGCTGCGTGAATTCGTGGCCCAGGACCGGCGCACGAAGTGGCGCGCGGCCGATTTCTACCCCGCTCAGGAGCTGCTGGCCGAGCTGGCGGGCGGCGACTTTAAACACGAGGAGCTGCACCCCACCGACACCGTGGCGCTGACCCGCTGGCTGGCCCGCACGCGCCAGTCGCTGGCCCGCGTGGCCGCCCAATACCCCGACCAGGCCGTCCGGGTGGCCTTCTGGCAGCAGTGGCTCAAGATGGTGGCCCGGTCACACCAGGACGCGAAGGCCCAGGCCCGCCGCCAAGTGGCCCCGACCAACCAGAACGACCGCGATGCGCAGATGGCCGACAACCTGCTTTTCCTGGCCCAACAGCCCCAGCACCCGAAGATTATCGTGTGGGCCGCCTCCTACCACCTGGCCAACCGCGTGGAGCGCATCGACCTGGACGATGCCACCACGGAGGCCTACGCGAAGCAGCTGGCGGTGCAGCAGCGCACAGAGGTGGACGACGACGACAAGCCGAACGACAACCAGCCCACCATGCTGCGCCACACGCTAAACGGGGCCGTGCCGATGGGGCGGCTGGTGAAGGAAAAGTTGGGCAACCAAGTGTACGCGCTGGGCTTCGTGGCCTACGAGGGCACCTACGGCCGGGTCGGCGACAGCCTCCGGCTCTACCCGGTGCCCACGCCGCCGCCCGGCAGCGTGGAGCAGGCGTTTCGGGCGCGGGGCTGCGCCACGGGCTTTGTGAACCTGCGCGGCACGCCGGCTGGCAGCTACTACGCTTCCCCCCTGGGCTACCTGCCCGTGCGGGCCCCCTGGTCGGAGGTGTTCGACGGCCTGTTCTACACCCAAACCATGCGCCCGACCAACAACCTGGCGGCCGGAACCGTAGCGGCCGTGCCCGTGACCGGCCACCAGTTGCGGGGGCTGGTGCGCGACGCCAAAACCGGCGCCCCCGTCTCCTTTGCCAGCATCGGCATCCGGGGCACCGGCACGGGCACGGTGTCGGGCCTCGACGGCGGGTTTGCGCTGTTTGTGCCCACGGCCCACGCGCGCGACACCCTCCAGATTTCCTGCATCGGCTACGCCACGGTGCGGCGGGCGCTGGCCCGGCAGCCCGCCGGAACGCTGCTGGCCGTGCCCCTCACCCTACAAGAGCACATGCTGGGCGATGTGATAGTGCGGGCCCCGCTTAGCGCCGCGGCCATTCTTACCAAGGCCCGCGAGCACATCACAACCAATTACGCCCAGCAGGCGCACAGCATGCAGCTGTATTCGCGGGCCCAGTACTGGCGCAACGACTCCCTGCGGGTGCAGCAGGAAGGGGCGCTGGACTACTACGACCAAGAAGGCTACCGCCGGGGCAGCTGGGAACACACCAGCCGCTACCGCTTTCTGCAGCTGCGCCAGCAGCGCAAATCCGGCGACCCCACCCTACAGGAGTTCAAGGACCAGCCGTCCTTCTGGCTGCTGTGGGTCGCCGACCCCGTGCTGACTACCCGCAACCCCCTGCAGGACGGCACGATGCCGAAGTACACCCTCACCCTGCACGGCCAGACGCAGTACAACGGCCGGTCGGTGCACGAAGTAACCTTCGTGTGCAACCGGCCCAGCGCCTTCACCACGCCCTACGGCTACCCGGCGGCCGATGCCTACGTGGGCACCGTGTATGTCGATGCCGAGAACTTCGCAGTGGTGAAGTACGAAGCCTTCACCACGCGCAGCCCCTACGAGGTGAGCAAGCCCAAGGTCTTCAAACGCTTCGGGTTTACGCAGCCCTTTACGAACTACGCGAAGCACCACGACGTGTACCAGTACGAGGAAGTGAAAGGCACGTACTTCCTCAAATACGCCCGGCGGGAGTCAACATTTGACTTCGTAATGCGCGAAAGTCAAGAAAAACACCACTGGCAGGACATTCACGAGCTGCTCACCACCAGCGTGGAGCTGACCAGGCCGCTGGTGCTGCAAGGCAACCTGCTGGAAGGAGCCGGCAAAGTGCCCTACCGGGCCGAATTCTGGGATACTTACCAGGTGCTGCTACCAGCAGAAGGGGGAAAATAACCTCACGCGTCGCAACACGTTTCTCCCTCAGCCCGCAAGTGCTTACCACGGCGCATATGTATGCCGCTCGACTACCTGTTTAATAAGCAATTGCAGGCACGCCAAGCCCATAATATCTGGCCATAGGGCTTAGGCAGGTTTATCCCCCCCTATGCGATGAAAAGGCCCAACCTATTTCACGACTGCCATCACGATTTTAGCGTGAAACAGGTCGTTGCGACAGCAGGCCGCTCGCAGGCGACCTTCTACCACAAACGCTCCTTTGAATGAACGGCCTTCCTAAGCAGAAGCCTTTCCGTGCACTCCGCCCAAACGGTTTGCTTGACCCTGCTTTAGCAAGCGGCGCATCGAGACGTAGTAAGATAAAGACTCTAAAATACGCTATCCGCGCCAGCACACTTTCTATTTGCAAAATGGTAGTATATTTACTACCTTTGGAGCATGAAAAGCAGCGAACTACTAAAACGACTTCAACGCGATGGATGGTACATCGCCGAACAGCAGCCCGGAAGCCACTTCCTCATGTGTCATCCCACCAAAAAAGCCCCTACGCCAACTGGTTGCATCTCGGTGACCTTCCACGGAAGTAGCGAAGTTGGAAAGGGGTTAGCTTCAAAACTTCTAAAACAGGCGGGGCTCAAATAGGCGCGCCGAAACTTTTTACTTAAAAAGGTAGTTTATTTATTACCTTTAGATGCCAGCAACAGATACAGCAACAGAAAACCAGTTAACCATGAAAAAGCCCCAATATGAGATGATTGTTGAGAAAACCTCAACAGGATATAGCGCCTACTGCGAGGCCGTGGGCGCATTCACTACCGGTGTCAATGCCGACGAACTCAAGGCAAATATTGTAGCCGTATTGAATTTGGCACTTGGTGACACCGCGCCAGGCGTAACGATTGATGATGCAAAATTGACTTGCGACCTTCCGTCATTTTTTGACGCCTATAAAGTCATCAATGCTTCTGCATTAGCGAAGCGCTTGGGCATGACGCAATCCTTGCTTTCACAATATATTTCGGGGGTAAAAACACCCAGCGAAAAGCAAACCCACCGCATTTTGGAGGGTATTCGTCAAGTAGGCAGGGAGCTTTCCGAAATGGAGTTTGCTTAGGCTAACATCAATCATGATATTCCTAAAAGCCTGCGCAAAATGCAGGCTTTTTTGTATCCATTCTTTTCTTATCGAGAAAAAGCCCACAGGGTCTATTGTATCACGTGACAGACATTATTTAATGAGTCTGCACTTGCCTTTTACCTTTCCCACCGTTTCGCTGAACCGATTCTCCCAGTAGCAGCAACTATTGCCGTGCGGTGAGCGGCCGTCTAGCACCTGGACCGTACCTTGTTTGCCTTCGTACTTTTCCCTTTTAATGAAAACCACCTTATCAATTCTTTTTGGTTTGGCTGCCCTACCATCACTTGGTCAAGAAGCAGCCCCTTCCCTTGCGGCGTACCCTGTGCGCAAGTTTTCTGTTGGGGTGTTGGGCACTTACAACGCCCTGGGCATTCAGTCAGATTACCGCTTTACTCAGCGCTGGGGCGTGAAGCTGGCCGGGGTTCATCAATTTGGCTATGAACGAGCAGCCGAGTACAGCCGCGCCGGCATCGGGCTCTTGACCTACTCCTTACCCACCAACTTCAAATTGGTAGAGCCGGTGGTGGGCGTCGGCGCCGTGTACACGAATTATCATTGGGCACTAGCCGGAGGCAGCGGTGAGGTAAACGACTTAAACTTTGGGGCGGGCTTCGGCACCAACCTCCGGTTCACTGACCGTTTTCGGACTGGGCTCAACATTTTTGTAGTCAATGGATTTCGAGCTGAATACCAGGCAGGCGACATGAAAGTAATCGACCGCCAGGTCAGGGTTTTTCCTGCTCTCACACTGGATTTTATCCTTTAGCTGACCCCCGAAACAGTAGGTTTTTCAGGCATTGCCCCGCCGTACTATTTGGGCCTTGGGAAAAGAAGAGAATAGATAGCACAGCGGGAAAAGACCATATAAGCAGGCTTTAACCCTCCTTTCAGTGAACGCCTAGCAGCTGGCTAGCACCAGGTGCAAACAGACCACTGTAGCGCGGGGCGAGTTTAAGAAACCCGTCTACGATTCAAAGTTTACGAAACTCGAAACCGAGATGAGTTTCGTAAACTCGATACCAAACGCTTGCATGGACACCCGCAAACAGGATTTTCGGGGCAGTGGGGTGGTGCAAATCATCCTACCTATGTCAGGGTTGTGACCTTTTACATAATCCTACTTCTCGGACAACCTTAACCTAGCGGGATTTTCGCGGGCGCATCCACAGCTGCGTAATGGTATCTCCCCGAATGAGATAGTAGTTTCCGCGTTCACCAGCGCGAGGAACAGACAAGGCTTCCATACTCACCGAATCATGGTGTATAATACGGATGTACCGGTTGAAGTACGGGTCCTGTGCAAAGAGTGAATCTACGTTTGCTACCTGTCGCAATTCCCTGCGAAACACTATTGCGTTGACAAAAGCGTCCTCATACTCGACCAGATGGCTTCCGTTCCGTTCACTGGAGGTCTGCACTTTAGTCATCGCCTTACTAAGAGTCATGCCGAGCACTACTCCAATGAGCGAAGAACCTAGACCTACCCATACTTTGCTGGAAAGAGCCATAGTACAGCCTTGTAAATAGCCAGTTATTAAGAGGCTGGAAGCTAGAGAAAGTAAACGAAATGTAAATACTTGGGATTGCCTGTAAGACCTTATGGTATAGGAATAGGTCATTAACATAATGCGAGTTATAAACCCACTCTTGGAATAAGTGTGAGTTTGAGCCTTATCCTAAGACACGACTGGTATAGTATTTTGGCGAGAAGCTAAGCTCCAGTTGCAGGACCTCACCACGCGGCTCGATGCTGGTTCTTCGCCGCTAGATAGCCCGGGCACAGTTAACTAAATTGCTTGTCCTTGTCCACTATCCCTCCTATGCTCCGACTATCGCAACGAGAATGGCTTTGCTTCCTTTTGAGCGCTCTGGGTATGCTGCCCGGATTGGCTCAGGCCCAGGCTCGACTCAACCTGACTCTGGAAGCCGATGCCAATCGCGGCCGACCGCTGCTGCTGTGGGCTCGCAAAACCGACGGTGGCACGGCCGTAGATTTCGATACGATGACGTTCCGGCAGGGTCGGAGCAGCCTCCACCTCGACTTGGAAAAAGCCGCCGAACCTACTTTCGCAGCCATTTATACCTTGTTTTCTTTTCCCGTAGACTCGGTGCGCAGCCGGCTCGTAACGGTGAGTGGCTGGGTACGCACCCGTAACTTCGCGGGCCAGGCCGGACTTTATTCCTACGCCCACACGCCTGATAACGACGACGGCAAAGACCGGCGCGACCAGCTCGAAAACCTGCCGCCCAACCAGGATTGGCGCCGCCTGGAGGTAACGCTGGCAGTGAAGCCAACCGCTACCGCCTTCGGCCTGGGCGTGCGCGTCTATGGCAGCGGGCAGGTCTGGTTCGATGACCTAGAGGTACGCATCAACGGCCGCCTGTATCAGGACAAGCCGCTAGCCGGCACGGAGGCCCTGCTACTGACCGCCCAGGAGCGCCAGACTCCCACTTGGAGCTTTGAGCAACTGCCACCCGCCGCCGCCCGCCCCGACCCCGCCCGCGTCACGTTGCGCCTGGATAGCTTGCTGCCCCGACAGGGCCGCCGCAGTCTGCGCTTGACGGCCGCCCCGCCCGAGCGGCCCGGGGAACTGGTGCCTGTGGTGTACTTAGGTACGCTGCCCATAGCGCAACTGCGCGGCAAAATGCTAAAGGTGAGCGGCTACTGGCGCCAGCTAGTCCCAGCCGGAGTGGGCGCACCCGTCTCACCAGTTTTCACCTATGCCCGCCTAGGTACCGCTGGCCGCGGCGGCACCGAGTCACAGTGGACTTACGGGGTGGTAGAACTGCCCCCGCCCCCCCGGCCTGGGGCGGAGTGGGCTGCGTTCAGCCTGGACATACCGGTGGCCGCCGACGAGTTTGCTGCTGACCTGTCGCTGGGGTTACGCCTGCCCGGTCCGGCCATAGTGCTGCTAGATGATTTTACTTTCAGCCTCAATGGGCGGCCCTACGTGCCGGCCCCGCCGCCCGCGCCCGCTGCGCCCACTACCGCCGAGGTAGCCTGGCTGCGTCGGGCGCTGGTGCCGGTGCCGGTCCTTGCGCCGGCGGTCGGTACGGCAGTCAAAACGCCAGATTTGGCCGCGCTGGGGCCACTGATTAGCAACGTGCGGGTGGTAGGGTTAGGCGAGGTAACACACGGTTCGGGCAGTATATTCGAGATGAAGCACCGGCTGGTGCGCTACTTGGTGGAGCAAGAGGGCTTTAAGGGTTTCGTGCTGGAAAGCAGCGCCGACTGCGAGCCGTTGAACCAGTACCTGCAAACTGGACAGGGCGACCCGGCCCGGCTGGTGGGCAGCCTGGGCCCGTTTGGTACCCAGGAAGTACTGGACTTGCTGCGCTACCTGCGCGCTCACAACCAGCGCCCCGGTGTGGCCAAAGTACAGTTCGCAGGCATGGATATGCAGGCGCCTGAGAACGTGCTGGCGTTCCTGCAACAGGCGGCTCGCCCCGACGACGCGTTTTTGCAGACCCGGTTGCGGGAGCTGGCCGCGGCGCTGGCGCAGATTCCGCGCAGCGGCGGTGGGCCCGCCATTGACCTGTTCCAAACGCCCCACCAGCCCGACGATGCCCGCCTGCAAACGCTGCTGCGCCTCACCCGCGAGTTGCGTACCGGCCTCGATACCCGTTTCAAGCTCGTGCGCAACCCTGACTGGACTATGCGCCAGCAAGCACGCTTCCTGTTTGAGTTGCGCCGGCTGGAGCAGGGCGCCACTTTCCGGCGCCTGCCCCTGCGCCAGGGCGGCGATTACCGCGACGCCTGCATGGCCGAAAACGTGGTTTGGTTAAGTCAAAACCTGGGCCTGAATGGCACCCCGGCCAAGCTGGCCGTTTGGGCGCACAATGCGCACGTGGCCACTTCCGCCCAAGGCCAGCGCCCGCTGGGGGAGTGGCTGCGCGACAGCTTTGGTCCGTTGTATTTGTCTTTGGGCTTTGCCTTCGGGCAGGGCAGCTACGCGGCAGAGGGCGGTCGAACATTTCATTCGGTAGCCGCACAACCGGCCCCGACTGGCTCTTACGAGGCTTGGTTTCAGGCCACCAAACTGCCCGCCTTCGTGCTGGATATGCGTCAGCTGGAAATAAATGATGCCAATGCCTGGCTTTTTCAGCAGCAGCAGTTCCGCGACATCGGCATTCAGGAGGCAGCGCAGAATTTTGCCTCCCACGAGCTGCGCCGTGAGTTCGACGCAGTACTGTTTCTTCGGGAGTCAAAAGCAGCGCAGCATCTGAAGTAGCGTGTCTACTTTGTTTCGGCGGGGGCGCTGGCACGTAAGCCGGGAAGAAAAATTGGGTCGTCTTCCGCGCTTCTTTGTCGGTACTCATGTCCTTCCGGAACCGCTGAATCTGCCCGTTTTACGTGCTGCAAACGGTCGTCGTTTGCAGCACGTAAAAAGAACAACTGTTTCATGAGTGGCGGCCCGCCGCAGCTAGATGAGGACTTACTCGACCATCAGGCGGGCCGTCCGGGCCGGCTGGCCGGGTACGGTGGCTTGCAGCAAGTACACGCCAGGACGCAGATTGACCAGCGACAAGCGAGCGCCTGCGCCGGTGCGCACCAGCCGGCCCTGGGCATCGAGCAGGCGCAGGAGGGTGTTCGTTCCCAGCCCGGGGAGGGTGACCACTTCGCGGGCCGGATTGGGTGCCAGCACCAGGGGACTGGCGGCCAAGCGGCCCCCGCGCGCCGACAGCGGGCCGGAACCGCCCGAAACGAGCAGGGGCACGGGGCTGCGGTAGGGCTGGCCATTGCCGAGCTGGCCCTCGTCGTTCCGGCCCCACACCCAGAGCGTACCGTCGGTGCGTACCCCCACTGTGTGGGCCGAACTGCTGGTGACCACCTGTTGCCAGTTCGTGGCCGTGCCTATTTGTACGGGGGCATAGCGGATGTCGGAAGTGCCGTCGCCGAGCTGATTTCCGGAGTTGGAGCCCCAGCCCCAGAGTGTGCCGTCGGTGCGCAGAGCCAGGGTGTGGAGAGCGGCGGCGGTCATGCTGCGCCACCCGGCGGCCGGACCTACCTGTATCGGCGTCGGGCGGGTGGTGGTGTTGCCATCACCTACCTGACCAAAAAAGCTGTCGCCCCAGCCCCAGAGCGTGCCGTCGGTGCGCACAGCAGAAGCGTGACGCTCGCCAAAAACCACTTCCCGCCAGGTAGTGGCCGTACCGATTTGCACCGGCGCAAACCGGTCGATTTCAGTGCCGTCACCGAGCCAGCCACCAAAGTTGCGGCCCCAAACCCAGAGCGTGCCGTCGGTGCGCACGCCCGCCGCGCGCCCGCCGTTCATGGCTATTTGTTGCCAATTCGTGTCCGTACCGATTTGAGTTGGGGTGGGACGATACGAGTCGAACAAGGTCCCTAAGCCACTGATGCCCGAACCCCATACCCAGAGAGTGCCATCGGTCCGCACCGCGAGCGTCCAGGTGGAAGCCGTAACTACGCGCTGCCAGTTCGTGGCCGTGCCAATTTGCACCGGGGCTAGGCGGTTGGTGGTGGTGCCGTCGCCGAGCTGGCTGCTGGCGTTGTCGCCCCAGGCCCATAGGGTGCCGTCGGCACGCACCGCGAGCGTGTGGTTGTTGCCGGCAGCCACGCTGCCCCAGTCAGTGGCCGTGCCGACCTGGGTGGGCACGTTGCGCGCGGTGGTGGTGCCATCGCCGAGCTGGCCGAACGCATTTTCGCCCCAGGCCCACAGCGTGCCGTTGGTGCGCACCGCCACCGTGTGGCGGTTGCCCACGGCTGCCTGCTGCCAGTTCGTGGCCGTACCGAGCTGTTCGGGCTGCCGCACCCGGGCCGTAGCCAGCGCCGGGCTGCCTACCTGGCCGCTGCCGTTGCTGCCCCAGGCCCACAGCGACTCGTCGGTGCGGGTGGCGACGGTGTGGGTGCTCCCCCCAGCAATCTCCCGCCAGGTGGCCAGGGTGCCCACCTGCACCGGCACCAGCCGGTTGGTGGTGGTGCCGTCGCCGAGCTGGCCGTCGGCGTTATAGCCCCAGGCCCACAGGGTACCGTCGGTACGCACCGCGAGCGTGTGGTCGGCACCGGCGGCCACGCGTTGCCAATTCGTGGCCGTACCAATTTGAGTAGGGATATTCCGGTTGGTGGTGGTGCCGTCGCCGAGTTGGCCCCGGAAATTGCTGCCCCAGGCCCAGAGCGTGCCGTCGGTACGCACGGCCACGAGATGAAAGCCCCCCACTGCGACGCTTTGCCAATTTGTGGCCGTGCCAACTTGGACCGGGGTATTCCGGGAGGCCAGGGTACCATCGCCGAGTTGGCCCTGGAAATTATCACCCCAGGCCCACAGCGTGCCATCGGTGCGCAGGCCCACCGAGAAAAAGGCACCTGCGGCCACATTGCTCCACGTAGTGGCCGTTCCAATTTGCTGAGGCAACACCCGGTCGGTGGCCGTGCCATCGCCAAGCTGGCCCCGGGAATTTTCCCCCCAGGCCCAGAGCGTACCGTCGGTGCGCACCGCTACGGTATGCCTGACACCAACGGCCACCCGCCGCCAGGTATCGGTGCCGACTCGGGCCGGTGTAAGACCATTGTTTCCGGGGCCATGGCCGAGCTCGCCGGCTGAATTAGACCCCCAGGTCCAGAGGGTGCCGTCCGTCCGGATAGCCGCCGTGTGGCCGGTGCGGCTGGCCGCCACACGCTCCCAGGTGTTGGCCGTGCCGATTTGCACCGGAATCGGTTGGTCCACGCGGGTACCGTTGCCGAGCTGGCCCACGAAGTTATTGCCAGAGGCCCACAGCGTGCCGTCGGGGCGAATGGAAACCGAGTAATCACCCCCAGCCGCCAAACGCTGGCCGTGCGCCGTGCCCAGGCTTGCGCCCAGCAGGCACAGCCACACCAGGAGTTGGTAGAAAAGGCCGGGGGTACCGGCCTGGCAGAAGGAGGAAGCGTGCGTCATCGGTTGGATAGAAAAGGGGGCAGACGGAAAGCAAAAATCTGTACAATAATACTATGGGAAGGGCATTTGTGCAGGCTTAGGTAGCAGTTGTGGTTCCTATCGTCAAGGTCCGCGCCCCGACCCTTGTGTGTGGCATAGTTCACCGGTAAAGTACCACAATTGGAGGGTAGGGGCGGTGGGGAGCAAAACCGCCCATATTCCGAGGTGAGGTTTATAACGCATGTTACGTTAAGTGCCGATTCCGAGAAGGGAGCCCGCTCGCAGCGGGCCGTTTCCCTTTCCTGCCCCAGTAGCGTGCCGTCGCTAGTTGCACGCAATCCGTTACTATTGCGCTTGGACTGTTTCAAACTAAATTCATCCGCTAAGCATATGGGAGGTCTCCTGCACCACATCGCTCAATTTTTGATCGCCATTGCTCGCAGTATTACGTGCAGTATGGGTATCCATCCGTAGCAAGCATTCCAAGTAGCGGGATAGGCCCCGGAACCGGTTGGGCTCCCATTCTTTAGTTGCTTGTCTGGTTGCCGCCGCAAGACCCCCAGGGGTGGCTATGCTTCGGCGGCCAACCGGTAGCTGGTGCTACGCCCGCCGGCGCCTTCGTGCACCAGCACGCCCTTGGCCAGCAGATCGGCAATGTCCCGGCCGGCCGTATCCTGCGAACAATGGGCTATGCGCGCCCACTTGGCCGTGGTGAACTTGCCCTCGAAGCCGTCGAGCAACCGCGTGAGCAGTTGCCGTTGACGTTCGCTGAAGGGCGTCTGGTGGTGGCGTTCCCAGAACCGGGCCTTAGCCAGTACCTGGCCCAGGGTCTGTTCGGCCGCCTGCAGGGCCCGACCCAGGCAGCCCAGAAACCAGGCTAACCAGGGCGTGACATCCAAGGGTCCGCGCTGGCTGGCCTCGAGCAGGTCGTAGTAGGCCTGGCGCTCGGCCTGGATCTGCGCCGACATGCTGTAGCAGCGTTGCCCCGTACCGTCGGCGCGGGCCAGTTGCAGGTCGGCAATGGCGCGGGCAATGCGCCCGTTGCCGTCGTCGAAGGGGTGGATCGTCACGAACCAGAAATGGGCCAGCCCCGCTTTGAGTACGGGGTCTAAGCCCTGGTCGGCGTTGAACCAGTCCAGGAACTGCTGCATCTGCCCGTCCAGGTCCTTGGCGAGGGGCGCGTCGTAGTGCACCCGCTCACGGCCCAGCGGCCCGGACACGACCTGCATCGGACCGGTACGCCACGTGCCCACCTGCAGCGGGTACAGGCCGCTGTAGCCAGTGGGAAACAAGGCCGCGTGCCAGCCGAACAAGCGCTGGGCCGTCAGGGGCTGGTCGGCCTGCTGGGTGGCGTCGAGCAGCATGGCGACCACGCCCTCCACCCGACGGTCGGCGGGGGGCAAGGCGGCCTGCTCCAGCCCCAGGCGCCACGCGATGGAGGAACGCACCGACGCGGGGGGCAGCAGCTCGCCTTCGATTTCGCTGGACTTGAGCACGTCGAGCGTGAGCGTGCGCAACGTGGCTTCGGCCCGCAGGTCCACACCCAGCGCGTCGAGCCTGCCTAGCAGGCGCCCCTGCTGGTGACGAACCGTGCCCAGCAAGGCTTCCAGGGCCGCCGGGTTCCAGGCAAAGGCCGGCCAGTTCGGCAACTAATGAATGTAAGATCCTATTCGCCGCATAATCTGCGGTGAATATACCCGTTATTCGCCGCACCAGTTCTCCTTCCCTCAGGGGCTGGGCACGGCGAGGGGGCTGGGCAAGGGCTGCACGTGCAGCGGTACGCCGCGATAGTGCAGGTACTTGTAGAAGGTGGCCTTGCAGATGCGCAGGCTGCGGGCCATGTCGTCGACGCTGAGCGCGCGGGCCTGGTAGAGCAGTTCCGCCGCGCGGGCCGTGCGCTGAGCTTCCTCAGACAAGCCCGGCTTGCGCCCGCCGACGCGGCCCCGGGCCCGGGCCGCGGCCAGCCCGGCCAGGGTGCGCTCGCGGATGAGTTCGCGCTCGAACTCGGCCAGCGAAGCAAACAGGTTGAGCACCAACCGGCCCTGAGCCGAGTGGGTGTTGATGGCGTCGGTCAGGGAAATCAAGCCAATGTTGCGGCGCTGCAGTTCGGCCACTAGGTCGAGCAGGTGCTTGAGCGAGCGGCCCAACCGGTCGAGCTTGTAGATGTAGACCGTGTCGCCCGGGCGCACCTGTAACAAGAGCTTGTCGAGTTCGACCCGGGCGGCCAGGGCGCCGGAGGCTTTTTCTTGGTAGATGATCTCGCAACCGGCCTGGGTCAGGGCGTCTAGTTGTAGTTCTAAATTCTAGTCGCGGGTCGAGACGCGGGCGTAGCCAATCTTCATACAGGGGAGTTTACGAAACTCATCTGCTAACGGCATTTCGTAAACTTTGATTGGTAGACGAGTTTCTTAAACTCGGCAAGGGCACCAAATGGCCGTTCCAAGCTTTGGTGGAACTTGCGGGGCGTTTAGTTCAGCGGTTCACGGAAAGGAGGGTATGATTATGTGTGTATCTGCTAAATTTTAACGAAGCGCCGAGTTTCGCGGAATTCACCCATTTGTAGGCGGAGAATGTAAACACCGGCCGGGAGTGTTTCGGAGACGGAAAGGTTAATAACTTGGGATGAGGTAGCCTGGGTCCCATGCTGCTCTAGCACGGGCCGGCCTAAGTTGTCGAGCAGAGCTATTTGCCAGCTCCCTTGTGCCGTGCGGGGTAGCTGCACGGTAAGCGTACTGGCTAGGGGGTTGGGGTATGCCTGCCAAGCGACAGCAGCGACGGCGGACGAATTAGCCAATACCACGGCTCCACGCTTGAGCACGACGCCACCTCCGCCGGCTACCCAGATATGCTTGCCATCAGGCGAAGCGGTAATAGAATTAAGGGTTTCGAACGTGTTAGTGGGCTCACTACGCCAGGTGGTACCACCATCGGTGGTAACCAAGACAGTACCTAACTCGCCCGCAATAATGCCTACTTGGGAGTTGAGGAAGCGTACATCGTTAAGGTTGACAGTCGTATTGACGGCCATGGGAGCCCAGGTTATACCGGCATCCTGGGTGCGCAGGGCCGTGCCTCTGTCACCGACGATGACGCCGTGTTGGGCATCAGCGAACCAGACGCCATTAAGCCGGGCCGAGGTAGTGCTATTAAGGGCTGTCCAAGTGCCGAGGGAGCCAATATTTTTGCGGAGTGTACCCCCGTCGCCAACAACATAGCAATCTTCTCCGGTTGGGCAGTTGCCATCGTAAAGGTTGGCCTGGGTACCACTGCGGGATTCAATCCAAAGGACGCCGCCTGAGCGCGTGATACGCAATGAACCGCCGTCGCCCACCATGATGCCGGTGGTCTCATCGCGCATGTAGAAGTTGTTGAACTTACCGTACTCGTAGATCGTGAATGTCTGGCCGAAGTTCTCGCTCTGGTAGATGACGCTGGGCTCACTGGCCGAGGGCGGCAGCTCCCAGATCAAAATGACACGCCGCGGAATAGGGTTGGAAACAGCTTTAAGGCGGTTGCTGGTGCCGGGCGTGTTGAAATTAGGCAACTCATCCCAAGTGGTACCCCCATCGCGGGTTTTGAACAGAGTGCCACGAGTACCGCAAGCCCAGCCAATATTGGCATCGGCGAAGTACACTGAGGACAACGAGTTTCCACCCGGACCTTGGTTGACCCATTGAGCTTGGACATTCGATGCTAACAGTGGTGAAACTGTTAAGGCAGAGTAGAAAATAAATTTTAAATTCATTTTATTGTTTTTGCAAACTGTAATTAAAAGATGTTAATCAATCACAAATACTGCCGTATCCTTCAATTATTTCACTGCCAGGTGAGATTTTAGATATTTTGACAGTTACGGTGTCTCCAACATGGTGTTTTTTTTCTAGGATTACATTATTTGTATACCTTATTCCGGAATATTGATATAATACTTTAGTTTTCCAAGTACTTCTTAAATAGTATGTATCCAATATAATTGCTTCTACGCATGCCCCACTATTTTTTATGTTATTATATGTTCTACGTGCTTGAAACCCCAAATATATAAATGCAACTATAATTATCACTGAAATGGATACAATGAATAGGTTTTTCATATTATTATTTTCCTTGTGGAATACGTTGATTTATCTGATTTGCTCCGAAATTTCCAACAGAAGAACCAGCGAGTTTAGCTGATGCTTGCATAAGGACTCTTGCTGCGCCTATTCTACCTACACCTAAATCAGCAATTTTGCCAACTCCCGCATACGTAACAGCTTCAACCCCTGAAGCAAGGCGTGGCTTGTTACCAAATAGTGGTGAACTTATAGGATTTCCTGTTAAAGAAAATGGCTTATAATCAATAAGGCAGTCTGCAAGACCATTCTTAACAGGAGATTTTATAAAACTATCTAGAACTACATCAGCAACATCTAATTGTCTCCAATCTCCCGATGCTCCTACAATTTGCCCAAGAGCACTAGTAGTTCCCTTTGTTGCTAAAGAAGTTGCTATTCTCAGCGCCACCGCTCCTTCTATAGCAGTAGCACCACCAGAAACTAGGCCGCCTGATAAGATAAGTATACCCATAGAATAATCATTAGAGAAATTCATCATAGCCTTAGCGCTATTATATTTTTCACCTACAACATTGACTGGAGTTAAGTATGTCCAAGTTGAACCGTCAGCTAAGCCATATACATAACTGCCATTTGCTAAAGAACCTGATGCTGTTTTTCCTGCATACTCACCACCACCATGCCTTGAATTTACATCTGCTTGATTAAGAACATTCGCATCATATTCCAAGGCCCCAGACTTATTCCGAAACCAGTCCTTTCCTCCATCTGGATCTACACTGTTGACTGGGTTATTTCCCATACCCACATAGGGGGAATAATACTGTCTATATGTATCGTTCAAAGAAGAAGCACAAATAGACATCTCTACTCAGGTGGACACACTGTTCGCGAAATCACTATATTCAGAGAAGTCAGAAAATTAGTGTATACAAGAAATGTTAAGTATGTTTTTTATGTCATAACTTTTATTTTTACTGCCACTAGATGTATTCACCTGAAATAATCTATTGTTTTTTCTAACAAATGTCATAGTTGAAAATATAGTTATATTTTGTTCGTTAAAATTATATTTAATGTATACAATGTCCTGATTATTATTTGAGCATTTACCTTTATAATCGATATTTAATTTTTGAAAATTATTATTCATTTCAGATACATAATCATCTAAAAGTTGGTCTAATTTAATATCGTTGTTTGGTATAATACGGATTACGATATTATCGCAAAACATTTCGCTGCCTGTGCAATTTGCTTTAAAAGCTTTTACATTGCTGTCATTCATAGGTACATTTTTCCACCCTATTGGCAGATTCAACTTTAATCCATTTGAATCTATTTTTTTGTTTGAATTCCGTATGTTTACATCTTTTTCAGCCTCCATTTTGCAGCCTGTAATTAAAAGGTAAACTACAAAAAGTGTTACGTTTATTAGTCTAGTATTCATTTTTATGTTTTTATGTTTTTTTGAATCTATTAAAAGCTATTTTTTTGATCAAATTTCACATAAATCACTTAACTTATGTCAGCCAATTATTAGTATTATTTTCTTAATGCGAGGCAAGGTTTAGGGGTAATTTATTCATATGATGATGCATTTTATAAAAACGCGAAAGCAATAGAATTTGGGGTCTAAAAATCACCTTCGTTCGTATGCCAATTTATGGCCCGTCGAATGCGGACGAAATCAGCTTACTGCAAGGTGTCAATATTAAAGGCAATATAGTTATTAGCAAACCGGTCGGAATAGAAAAACGAGCGTTTCTTTACTTTAATGAAATTAAGCCAGTTGCCCCTGTTGGCCTTTTTGGCCTTTTTTGGCTGCTCAAGTCGACACCAGTCCTCTTATCGCTACGGCGACGTTTGCATCACCCGCGTGGACGAACCGGGGCACAGCTACTTCTACTGGGGCACTTCCGCCAGGTCCGCCACGCCCGACGTCTCGGTGGACTATCACGAATACGGTTCGTCCTTGGATGGATATATGATATTCAATCCCGATAAATCCGTCAGTGTCATCGGGGTGTTGGGCTATTTCCAAACCACCGGCTCCACGCATCCAGTGGCCGTAAAAAGCACTCCCAATGAACAGTTTATCCCGTGGCGCGACAGCATAGCAGGTCGCTACCGGAACGTGGTCCGGCTTCGTTCCGAAGAAGCTGTGGAACGCCAAGAGAACACGGCTAATAAATCGGCAGTACTAGTGTCGGCTCGTGAGTAGCGAGAGTTGATGGACAATTCCTAAGCGAAGTTCAGCCAAACGGTGGGTCGGTGAACGCTCTGTGTTTGAAAAAAGGAGCTTTATAATGGTAAGAGCCTTGGATTAACCTTGGTCGAGCGCAATTCCTGCCGCAGGCGCTCTAAATCGGCGGGCGAATATCGGCGAGAACCGCCCAGGTCGAGAGAGCGCAGGCGGCGGGGAAACTGGGCGGCATCCAAGCGCGGCAACTGCGTGTCGGACAAACCCAAGTGCCGCAACCACACCATATGCCGCAGGGAGTCAGGCAGGGTCTGTAGGGCGCAATTCTCCATGCGCAGCGTCTGCAAGGCTTGGCATTCGGCAATCCACTCCGGCAGGCACGTGGCGTCCGTGCCGCGTACGGTCAATGTGCGCAAGTCGGGCAAGTTTCGCACCCAGGTGGGGAAAGCAACGGGCAAATTCAGCAACTGCACTTCCCGCAGCGCCCGCAGTTGGCCCCATGCCTCGGGTAGGTCGTATGTGAGGTCGTTGAAGACGGTGTGTAGACCTTTGAGATGCAATTCGCGCAGATGGGGCAGACGAAGCAGCTGCGGCCCCCATTCCTGTACCTGGCTGTCTTCTATCCATAGGTGCAACCGATAGCAGACGGGGGCCGCTAGGGCTTCAGGAATCGAAGTAAACAAGCGGCGCTCAAACAGAGCCATAAAGGAAAGACGCATGTGATTACCTGAACTTCTGAAGGGCTACGCTAAGAGTTCAAGAAAAGAGTCCGAAGGTAAACGCGCAGTGTTCAAAAATAACGAGGGTCTTATTAGTCACCGTAAATGAACCCCAGTACGACGGCGACCCAAAAGGCCCAGTACAGCAGAAAAGCCCCCACCCCGCATGCGCCGAGTAAGAGGAATACTCCCGCCCAGCGATTCGCGCGAACCAAGGCGGCATGCCCGGCCACAGCCAGCAGCCCGACGGCTGCGAGGGCCAGCCAAGCAGTGCTCATTTCATTCACCCCGCTATGCTTCGTAATATACTGTAGCAAATACACGCTCGCACTGACGGCTCCGAGCCACCCGATGCTCAACGTGAGCACGAACAGGCGCAAGCTCAGCGGCTGGGAAGAGAGCGAAAGGCGGACCAACCAAGAAAAGCTCATTGAGTGGATATGCTGAGTCGTAAACTTACGTGGAGGGTTTACCAAAACGGTGATTTAAATAGCCCCCGTTCTGCGGATAGGGTACAATAACGGCCTGTTATCGTGCCTAAAATGACTGATTTTCAAGTGTGTACAGGGATAAAATGTGACTTTTGGACCAAACTTTTAACCAAGGCCGCTATTGCTCTTTTCATCCACTGTGCTACCAACCGAAAGCCGCTATGTGGCTACTTGCGGCTACTCCGCAACTTTGATTGGATATCATTTAGCAGCCACTAAAACCACAGCTACTCCACTGCCAGCGCCCGGCTGACCTGCTGTCCGCCGGCCTGTATGCGTAGGTGGTAGAGGCCCGGCATTAGCCCGGTCAAATTCAGTACCTGGGGGCCGCCGGCCGCGACCGGCAATACCCGTATCGTCTGTACTACGCGGCCCAGCCCATCGAGCAGTGTGAGCGTGGCCGGACTGCCCCCTGCCAAAGCCGGCAGCAGTACATTAACTGCAGCCTGCGCCGGGTTGGGCCACAGACGCAGTCCGACAGCTAGCCCGGCGTTAGCGGTGGCCAGCGGGAGTCTGGGGTCGGTAAGCAAGGCAATAAAGCCCAGAGTATTAGTGGTGGGGCTGGTAATAAGCTGCGTGCCGAAACTAGCCGGTGGCACTGTTTCCCCACCCACCCACACGCTGGCATCGGCCAGGGCTATACCCTGGCTGATGGCGGAGCCCGGGCCTCCCGCCTGCTGCGCCCAAACGAAGTTGCTTGTCGCGCCACCATCGGCCAATTTGGCGACGAATGAGTTGGTGCGGCCGACGCTGTTCAAAGAAGTGCTACCTACACTGACCGAACCACTGAAAGAACCCGTTGTGTACACTTCAGCCCCTCGCACGGCAATCCCCCCTATTCTGTCGTCGTTGACGCCGCCTAGGCGCTGGGCCCAGCCAAAGCTGGCGTCGTTGCCCGCGTCCACCAGCTTGGTCACGAACACATCGGTAGTGGCGGCCGAACCAGCATTGGTCAGAACAGTAGTCCCGAAGGTAGTAGCCGCCTTCGTGAAAGTACCTCCCACGTACACAGCGGCACCACTTACAGCCACAGCCACAGCAGTGGCCGAACCGGGGTTGCCGCAGCGTTTGGCCCAGGTGAAGCTGCCCGTAGCTCCGGCATCCGTAAGTTTCGTCACAAACCCCTTGAAGGCCAATTCATCCACGCCGCTGCCCATTAGGGTAGTATTGCCAAATGTGATGGATGGCCCCTCAAAGCCACCCACTACATATACGTTGGGCCCGCTGGCAGCCACGGCCCGCGCCCCATCGCCGTAAGCGGCACCCGCCCGTTGGGCCCACACGAAACTACCGGAGCTGCCCGCGTCCGTAAGCTTGGTCACGAAGACATCGGCGCCGCTGCCTGGCAGAGCGACACTGCCAAAAGTAGCCGTTATGCTGGCCGTGGAACCCACCACGTACACGCTGGTGCCGCTCACGGCCACCCCCGTCGCAAAATCTACGTTGGTACCACCCGCGCGCTGCGCCCACTCAGTTCGGCTGAGGTTACCCGCATCTGAGACTTTAAGTACGAATATATCAGGACTGTTTCCGGGGTATTTCGTCAAGTTGATTCCGTTGAAGGCAATGGGAGAGCTGTAATAATAGCCCGTCACGTATATGTTTGCGCCGTTAACGGCCAGTCCACCAACATCCTCTTCGGCGGTACCACCACCGCGCTGGGCCCATACAAAAGCACCCGTAGCCTTGTCCCACTTGGCCACAAATATATCGGAGAGCCCATAGCTGGTCATGGTGGTCGGACCAATGCGGATGGTACCCTGAAACGAGCCTGCCACGTACACGTTGCCACTGGCATCGGTGGCGGTGGCCCTTACACTTGAAGTCCCACCACTGCTCACGGCCAACGCCGTCTGCCAGGCCGGGGCCTGTGCGTATGCCCCTAGGTGACCCAGGCAGCCAAGAGTAAACAGACAGATCAGCCGAGTTATTGGGGTAGTATTTTTCATAAAGTGCGCTGTTATGAGGTTTCTTTTACTCTTTTGCTGATTACCCTTGTCAGCGGCGGCAATTGAATGCAGCAACGACGACTCAGGTTGAAATAAGGCGGTAAAATACGAAGGTGCAGGATATTACGTGAGGTGGTCTAGGCAAGGCGGACAGAAGAAGGACGTATACTTCTTCTGTCCGCCTTGCCTAGACCACCTCAGCAGGTGGAGCTGTTCAAGCGCCGGCTCAAGCAAGAATAGCTGGCCCAATTCCAGGAGCTGGACGAGTCGCGCCTGAGTGAAGTGCGACTCGGCCGGCGGCCGGCCGACGGCTACTTTCTGCGCCGCATGTATCCGAAGCTGACAATTTCGGCCGAAGAGGTATTGGAGCGGACGGCTTAATAACCTGGTGGGCATGTGCTCGGCAATTGTTAAAACGCGAAAAATTCTCTCTGACATGACTATTCAAAATGAGCAGGAGTACCAAGCGGGAATGAGCCGCTTGGATTCCCCTGATAGCACGAATCCCGACAACTCAGCGGAAATGGAGGCGTTGGGCAACGCTCTTAAATCGTATGAAGACAGCCACGGCCACGCGCCAGTACGAGCGGATTCGCCCACGGTCCGAATTAAGCTAGCTGCCCAGGGTTCCGAGCAGGGTCCCGGCCACAACGCGCGCACCGACCACTTGCGGCCGGTCATTGATTTTCTGCTGGCCAAGGATAACCGCCCCTCCCATCATTGGCACTAGAGCGGGTTCTGGTTTGACCAGGGGGACGAGCTGCATTACAGCTTTACTGATCCTATCGACGCCGCCGAGCTACGCGAGCAATTTGACTTTCCCCCTCAATACACCTCTCCGATGACGGGACGATAAAGGACGGGCCGAATCACTTTGCTATTTACTATGATCGGCCCGCAAAGTCTCTTTCCTTTGAGCAGCCCCAGGAAAAGAGCAGCCCAGCTGCTAACGATGAAATTGAATAAAGCGAGTTGAGGGCAGTTTCGGTCTGCGAATACATTAGTAACACTGGTAATACAAGTAACACTAGTAACACTAGTAACACTAGTAACACTAGTAACACTAGTAACATGTGAATCGATTTAATGACCAGGGAACAGCAGGCATGAGAGGATTGGCAACACAGAGGCTTGCAATGCTGACCTGGCGTAAAATGAAAGTGCCTAGTGCCGCCGGCTCGGGCAGTTGAGCCAAACTCAGGAAGCTGCCACTCGTCCGCCCGCTGCGAGACCATGCCCAGGTTGCGGGCATAGCTGCCCGGCAGGTCGTAGCTGGCCAGTGGCTTTGCCGGTCCCAGGGGGGAGCTGTCCCGAGCAAGATATCAAGCGCTTCCAGTAACCGTTCCAGCACTGTCAAGCGGGGGGCCTCCCCCCCTGCTCGATTGCGTTAATAACGGGACCTGGTGAGTCTATTCCACGTCACCTGTCGGAAGGGGCCGCCCGCAGCGTAGCCACGTCTAAGGTAGCCAGGGGCAGGGGTGCGCTCAGACAGGCGCCAAAGCTGATGTCCGTCGTCCATGCGGCCAGGTCCGTCCCATAAATCATGTGCCGGCCAGCCTCATCCTGGTATTGGGTTTTGCCCATCAGGAATACTTCCAGACCGGGCCGCCGGCACGTCGGTAAGCGCCTGATGGGCCAAGCACGGATGCAGTAGCCCGTTCAGGTAGTCACGGAGGACCCGGTAAGCAACCTGATAAGAAGAAGTCATGACAAGCAAATAAAACGGGCTGCAAGCGCGGCAACCGAAAGTAGCGATTCCGGCCTGATTTCAGCCTGTTATCAAGAAGTCGCGGCACCTATATAACCGGTGTTACCGGTAACACCGGTTATATAGGTAACACCAGTAATATGCGTAACATTGGTAATACCCAGTGTCTGAGAGAAGGATGGCCTTGATTGAAATCCTGGTCCAAAAGCCGCATTTAGACCAGCCTTCTATCTGTCGGGCAATAACGCATTTAAAGGCAGAAGACGTTAGCTTGCCCGCCTTGTCTGGCCAACGGCTGCGTGTTGCGGTTGCCATTCTGCTTTCAACACGGACATCACGATTTTATCGTGAAATAAGCCCTGCCGATAACAGGCCTGTCGTAGCCGGCCTTCCACGACGAAGCCGGCTTTAGCATACGCTTTTAAGCCGCCTGTATTCGATTCCGAAACCGTGAGCATAATCCGATTGAGCTGGTGGTGGGTAAAGCCAATGTCTACGATTTGCTTGGTCACCGCCGTGCCCACGCCCCTCCCCCAAAAAGCTTTCTCGCCAATGAAAATGAAGTATTCGCCTGAGTGATTGGTTCTGGAAATACCGGAGAGGCCGGCATAGCCAATCAACGCGCTCGTTTCTTCTAGAGCGTGTGGACAGCTGTCGTAGCTTTGGATTATGCGTCGTCACGAGTTAACCGAT
>NZ_JABKAU010000005.1 GCF_013377885.1 Hymenobacter lapidiphilus | reverse complement strand
TACTCATTTTCACTTCCTGCTACTCAATATTTGCTTTTCACTACCCATCCAACTCATCAACACCGAAGTCTCACCAGACCGGCTTTTCTGCTAGGGCCTCTTCTGCGGGGCTTTGCGGGTATACGTATTCCGGGGCCCGTCGCAGGGGCTGCCGTAATCCAGGATGAGCTTGTCGCCGACGATGCTGTAGGTGGCACCGTAGGAGTGGCTTGCTGGCGTAGTGATTTGGAAGATCAGACCTGGTGCCGAGGCCGCCAGGCCGCACAGGGTAGGCGTACCGATGGTGTAGGTGCCTTGGTTGGTCAACGTGCCATTTTCGTACTGGGTGAAATCGGTGGCAGTGAAGACGATAGTTTCGTCGGGTAGCGGCGTGGGGCGGCAGAAGCACTGGCGGTCAGCTAACTGCCAGGTGCCCGCCAGCCCACCCACGGCCGGTGTAATATCGTCGTTCTTGCAACCCGTCAAGCCCCCTGCCAGCATCAGGGCGCAGCTAATCAGCGAAGTATATCGTTTCATATGTTCCAACCGGTTTTCCAAGGCAACCCGCCTCTATAAGTCGAGCCACTCACGATAAATAAGGTTGCAAGCACCAAAAAAACAGCGAAACCACCGTCTCCAACGAGGCCGTCGTTACGCTGTCGTTGGTGGCGTATGCTCATCGGCCACAACCGACGAGTCCTCGCGCAGCTTGCGGCCGCGCAGCTGGAGCAGGAATATCAGGCCCAGAATGAAAAACACGATGAGCGCCAGGATGCTGTAGCGCATGTTGCCGCCCATGATTTGCGAGATGCCGCCGAACACCATCAAACCGATAACGATGCCCACTTTCTCAGTAACGTCGAAGAAGCTGAAGTAAGCCGCCGGGTTGGGCGTGTTCTCGGGGATGATTTTGGAATACGTGGAACGCGAGAGGCTCTGCACGGCCCCCATCGTGAGGCCGATAACGGAGGCCAGCGCGTAGAAGCTCCAGCCGGCCTGCACGAAGTAGCCGGCAATACAAATCAGCATCCAGATGAACACGGCCCAGCTGAGGGCGCGGGTGTTGCCGATGCGCTCCGAGAGTTTGGAGAACAGGTAAGCACCCAGAATACCCACTATCTGCAGCAGCAGAATAGTGATGATGAGCGAGGTTGTATCGAGCTTGAGCTCCTCGTCACCGAAAAGCGTGGCCACGTACATAACCGTCTGCACGCCCATATTATAGGTGAAGTAGGCCAGCAGAAACCGCTTGAGGTTGGGCTGCTGCTTGGTTTCTTCCCAGACCTTGCCCAGCTCGCGGAAACCGTTGAGCAGCCAGCCCGAATCGTTGGTCGCGCCGGCCGGGCGGCCAGGGTCGGCGGGCAGGGTGGCAAAGGGAATCTGGGCAAAGCCAGCCCACCAGATGCCCGTGAGCAGGAAGCTCATACGGGTCGCCTTTTCGGTGGTCAGGCCAAACAGCGGCGTGCCCGACAGCGTGGGCCCCTGAATGAGCACCAGGCAGATAACGAGCAGCAGCACCGAGCCGATATAGCCCATGGAAAAGCCGCGGGCCGAGAGCGAGTCGAACTTCTCCTCCGACGAAATATCGGGCAGATAGGAGTTGTAGAACACGATGGAGCCCGAGAAGCCCACCGTGGCCATGAGGAAGATGAATACCCCCATCGTGAACGTGCTGGCCTCGAAGAAATACAGTCCCGCGCACGAGGCCGCCCCGAGGTAGCAGAAAATCTGGAGAAATAGCTTCCGCCGGCCCGAGTAGTCGGCCAGGGCCGTGAGCACCGGACTGATGAGGGCAATGATGAGGAAGGCCGCCGACACCGAATAGTTCTGGAGCGAGGTGCCCGGAACACTCATGCCGAGGAACTCGACGGGGGTTTTGCCGCTGTCGGTGCCCGTGAGGCTTTTCACTACGGAACCCCAGTAAATGGGGAAGATGGAGCTGGTAATGACCAGCGGATAAACTGAGTTGGCCCAGTCGTAGAACGTCCAGCCGCGGGTGATGCGCTTGTCGTCTTTGGGAATGGTTTGAACGCCGGGTTCGGCGGACGTAACGGCGGCGGTAGCGTCGCTCATACAGGCAGGGGCTTGGGCAGTAGTGCGGGCAAGATAACGGGATTTCACGGCTGTGGTTGTGATGGCCCGGTAACGCAGTGGTTATGCTCCGGCACCACGTCCCGGCTCGCCTGCCAGCAGCGCTGCATATTGCTGCTCGGTATCCACATCAATGGCCCCGGCGGGGAAGGTTACGGCGGCTACCAGCGCCGGATGCTGCCGAAGCAGCTGCCCGGCCCCAGCGGCGTCCGGCAACTGCCGGAGTAGCGGTAGGGCCTCGGCGCCGAACAGCACCGGTACGCCCAGCGTATCGCCGTACTGGCTGGCTACCATGGGGCGGCCGCTGGCGGCGTGGGTTTCGGCCAGTTGCCCCAGCAGCGCGGGCGTTACGTGGGGTTGGTCGCAGAGCATTACGACCACTTCGGCCCAAGCCATGCCCAGGCATTCGAGCAGGCGCAGACCGCACCGGATGGAAGCACCCATGCCCGCCGCCCAGTCGGGACACCGCACCACCTGCACCGGCAGGCAGGCCAGCTCGGGTAGCAGTGCCTCATGCAGAGCACCGGTTACCACCACTACCGGCGCGCCGGCCGCGGCAGCTACGGCCGTTTCGGCGGCCCGGCGCAGCAGCGTCTGGCCTTGGTACATCAGCAGCTGCTTGGGTCGCCCCAGGCGCGAGGAGGCTCCGGCAGCTAGAAGCAGAATGGCGGGCATATGGGGGGAGTTGTAAGCTGTAGGAGAGGCGCCCCTACAACTCGCAGGTAGCTTCTACCCTACCCTCGGGCACCAATGGGGCGTCGGCGTGCAGCGTGGGGTGGATAGGATGGGGCGAGTCGCGCAGGAAACCAGCGGGGCGGCCCGTCAGCACGGCCTGGATTTCGGCCACGATGGAAAGGGCAATTTCCTCGGGCGTTTCGCCGCCCAGGTTCAGGCCGATGGGACTGTGCAGGCGGCTGTGCAGCTGCGTGGCGGCGTCGGGGGTTTCCTGCACCAGATCCTGCAGCAGCCGCTCGTACTTTTTGCGCGGGCCCAATAGCCCGATGTAGGGCGTGGTGGCGTCGGGTAGCAGGTGGCGCAGCACTGCCAGGTCGTAGTAATAGTTGTGGGTCATCAGCAGCGCGAAGGCCCCATCGTAGGGCTGCTCTGCTACCTTTTCCAGCGGAAGTACCCGCACGGCGTGGGCCTCGGGGAAGCGGGCCGGCTGCACCTGGGCCGGGCGGCCATCTACCACCGTTACACGCCAGCCCAGGCCGGCGGCCAGGCGCACCAGCGGCTGCACGTCGTTGCCGGCACCGTACACGGTCAGGCGCACAGGCGGGCGCAGGATTTCCAGGCTCACGCGCACGGCTCGCGGGCCGGCCGGGTAGTGGCGGGTAGCCGGCCGGCCAGCGGCCAGCGCGGCGCGGGCATCGGTTAGCAGCGGCTGCCGGAAAGACATTGTGGCAGGCAAGGTACCTTCAACGCTGCCATCGGCCAACAGCAGCAGGCGCTGGCCAACCTGCACCTCACCGTCGGGCCCCACTCCGGCAAATACGGTGGCTACCACGGCCGGGGCGTGCGCAGTGGCCTCGGCCCAGCGGCGCAGCAGCTCCAGCGGGTTATCGGGGTCCTGGAAGTCGAGCGGTTCGAGCAGAATCTGCACGATGCCCTGGCAGCCCAGCGCGGCCCCGAACTGCAGGTCGTCGTCGGGGTCGGTCGAGTCGTAGGTGACCAGGGCGGGGCGGCCCTGGCGGATGGTGCGGCGGGCCCGGCGGCGGGCGTCGCCTTCGAGGCAGCCCCCACTGATGGCTCCGGTCAGCTGGCCTTCGTCGGTCACCAGCATCCGGGCCCCGGGGCGGCGGTAAGCCGAGCCGGCCACATCCACCACCGAGGCCAACGCGCAGGCCCGCCCCGCGGCGCGGTGCTGGTCGTAGGCATGAAGCAGGCGTTCGAGTTCAGTCATTTTACTAAGCTGTTAGCTTTTTGTCAGGGTAACCCAGGTTGGGGAGGTCGCTGTAGGGGCGGGGCTTAGCTGCGCTGTCCTCCGGTTGTCCCCGCCCGCCGTTGAACGGCTCGGGGTCAAATCGTTGAACGACGCAATCCGAATCGTTCAACGGCGGGCGGGGACAACCGGAGGACAGCGCAGCTAAGCCCCGCCCCTACCCGATAGACCTACCTCTCAACAAAAACTACGCTGGCATCCGCATGGCTTCCAGCATCTTATCGGGCGTCATCGGGAGGCTGCGCAGGCGGCGGCCGGTGGCGTTGAATACGGCGTTGCCCACGGCGGCGGCCACGCCGACCATGCCCAGTTCGCCAATACCCTTCACGCCCAGATAGTTGATATAAGGGTCGCTTTCGGGCACGAATTCCACCTGAATATTGGGAATATCGGCGTTGACGGGGATGTGGTAGCCGGCCAGGTCGGCGTTGGTATAGTGGGCGAAGTTGGGGTCGCGGAACGTGTCTTCCATCAGGGCCGCCCCGATGCCGTAAATGGCGCCGCCGGTCATCTGGCTGGTAGCAGTTTTCAGGTTGAGGACGGTGCCCGCGCCGTGCACGCCCACCCAGCGCGTTACGCGAATCGTACCCAAGTCGGGGTCAACTTCCACCTCGCAGAAATGGGCACCAAACGAATGCATGGAGTGCCCGCCCGTTTTCTTCTCCTTGTTGTCGTTATTCGGGTCGGCACCGTTTTGGCCGAAGTTCTTCTCCTCGTAGCCCGCCCCATACTTGCCGGTGCCGCTGCCCTCAATGTCGGGCTGGCCGCTGCGGCCCAGGGCCGCCAGCAGTGTTTCGCCCTTCTTAGGGTCTTTGCTGAGGAACATGCGGCCCAACTCCACCTTTACGTCGGTGGGCTTGGCCTTGTAAAGCGGCGACTTCTTATCGGCCACCGCCATTTTCACCACCTTATCCCATACATCCTGCGCAGCGGCCATGATGGACGACGCCACCGTGCCGGCCGCCACCGAGCCGCCCGAGCCGGGGGCCGTAGGCAGGCGGGTGTCGCCCAGCTCGAAGCGGATTTTTTCGGGCGGCAGGCCCAGCGCGTCGGCCGAAACCTGCGTCATCACGGTGTAGGTACCGGTGCCCAGGTCGGTGGCCCCGGCCTCCACTACGGCGTGGCCGTCGGCGAATAGCCGGACGCGGGCCGTGCCCTGCGAGCTGTGTACCGGGTAAGTTGCCGAGGCCATGCCGTGGCCCACCAGCATTCGGCCCCTGCGCGTCTGGCCGGGCTTGGGGTTGCGCTTGCTCCAGCCGAACAGCTCTGCGCCGCGGGTGTAGCACTGCTTCAGGCTCTTGCTGCTCCAGGGCTTGCCGTTGCTGTGGTCGTAGTCGGCGTAGTTGCGCAGCCGGATTTCCATCGGGTCGATGTTGAGCTGGTTGGCCAGATCGTCCATCGACGACTCCAGCGCAAACGAGCCGGGGGCCTCGCCGGGGGCGCGCATCCACACCGAAGTCATCACGTTGGCCCGCGCCAACTCGTACACCGTCGAGTAGTTCTCGCAGGCATACAGCATGTCCATCACCTTGCCATTCGACTCGGTGTAATTGTCCCAGGGCGAAGTGGTGGCCTTTTTAGTGTGCACAATGGACACCAGCTTACCATCGGCCGTCGCGCCCATCTTCAGGGTTTGCTCCTGGTCTTCGCGGTGGCCGACGCCAGTGAACATTTGCGGGCGCGTGAGGGCCAGCTTCACCGGCCGGTTCACGGCCTTGGCCGCCAACACCGTGAGAATAGTGTGGGGCCAGAACGAGCCTTTGCAGCCAAAACCGCCCCCGATATACTTGGTCACCACCCGAATCTGCTCGCGGGGCATGCCCAGCAGATCCGCCAGCGCACCCTGGTGCATGGTTACGTTCTGGCTGGCCTCGTACACGGTCAGCTTGTCGGCGCCCTCCCACACGGCCAGCGTGGCGGCGGGCTCCATGGGGCTGTGGTGGTTGATAGCGTGTACGTAGGTGGCCTCGTGCTTCACGGCTGCGCCGTCGTAGGCCTGCTGCGGGTTGCCGCGCACCACGTGGGCGTCCTTCTTGCCCTGCTGAATTTTCTGGGGGTCGAACAGTTCGGCCTTGGGGTCGTGGTAGGAGTCGATGGGGGTTTCGGCCTGGTAGGTCACCTTGATGAGGGCCGCCGCCTGGGTGGCCGCCTCCAGCGTGGCCGCCACCACCAGCGCTACCGGCTGGCCGGCGTACTGAATCTGGTTGTCCTGCATGGGCAGGTAACTCTGGGCCGCCCGCCACTTCTCAATCTGCTTGGGCGTTTTGGCCGGCTTGGGCAGGTTTTCGTGGGTGAAGATGTTGATAATACCCGGCTCCTTGGCCGCCCGCGAGGTGTCGATGCCGGTGATACGGCCCTTGGCAATGGTGCTGGATTTAAGCACGCCGTACACCGTGCCAGGCACATTTATTTCGGCCGAGTAGCGGGCCGCGCCGGTTACCTTGGCCGGGCCGTCCACGCGGTCCAGGGGTTTACCGACTACGTTGGTAGGCGCGTTTTCTTTCTGGTTGGAAGTATTGCTGGTCATATCCATGATGTTGTATGGTTGTCCGTCATGCTGAGCGAAGTCGAAGCATCTCTACCGCAATGGTAACTCTGCCAACTGGTCAGCGGACCAACGAAGCAGTAGAGATGCTTCGACTTCGCTCAGCATGACGGACTATTGTCCTGATTAAACGGCTACCTCACTCAAGGCCCGTACCAGCGTATTCTTCGCCATTTCTATCTTGTAGGCGTTGTGCTCGCGCGGCTTGGCCCCGCGCAGCGCCAGCTCGGCGGCGGCCCGGAACGTGGCCTCAGTAGCGGGCTTGCCTACCAGCGCCTTTTCGGCCTCGAAGCAGCGCCAGGGCTGGGTGCCCACGCCGCCCAGCGCCACGCGGGCCGCCCGAACGGTGCCGCCCTGCACCTCCAGTCCCACCGCCGCCGATACCAGCGCGTAGGCGTAGGAGCTTCGGTCGCGCACCTTCAGGTACTTCGATTTGCGCGCTGCCGCCGTCTGCGGAATAGTCACGGCCACAATCAGCTCGTCGGATTCCAGCACGGTTTCACGCTGGGGCGTGGTGCCGGGCAGCAGGTAGAACTTCGTGATGGGCACCTGCCGCTGCTTGCCCTTGGAGTTTTCCAGCGTCAGCACCGCGTCGAGGGCGGTCAGGGCTACCGAGAGGTCGCCGGGGTAGCTGGTGGCAATGCAGGTTTCGCTGGTGCCCAGAATGGCCAGGTTGCGGTTGTCGCCTTCCAGGGCCGGGCAGCCGGTGCCGGGCTCGCGCTTGTTGCACGGAAACGCCGTGTCGCGGAAGTAGCCGCAGCGGGTGCGCTGCAGCACGTTGCCCCCGATGCTGGCCATATTGCGCAGCTGGGCCGAGGCCGCCAGCAGCAGCGACTCGGCCACGGCCGGAAACTGCTGTGCCACCAACGGGTGCGCCCCCACGTCGCTCATGCGCTCCAGTGCCCCAATGCGCAGGCCGTCCTTGGTCATCTCAATACCCCGGAACGGCAGCAGATTCACGTCGATAAGCTGGTCGTGATTTTCCACGTTCGACTTCATTAAATCGAGCAGCGTGGTACCGCCGGCAATAAAGGCCGCCGACTTATCGTCGCGCTTGGCGGCCGTAGCATCCTTGGGTTTCTCGGCCTGGATATAGGAGAAGTTATTCATGGTAGTAGGGTCTGGGGGAGGGTGCTTGAGCGAGGAGAGTGGGGTAATTGGACTGTCATGCTGAGCTTGCCGAAGCATCTCTACCGCTTAGTTGCAGTGACAGTTAGGTGATAGGGGTAATTACGGTAGAGATGCTTCGACTTCGCTCAGCATGACGTTCTTCTACCTGCTGAAACCAACCTTGCCCCTATCCCATCTGGCCCTTGGCCTCCAGAATGGCGGCCGTGATGTTGGGGTAGGCGCTGCAGCGGCACAGGTTGCCACTCATCCACTCGCGTACTTCGGCTTCGGAGCCGGCGTGGCCCTCCTGCACGCAGGCCACGGCCGACATAATCTGGCCCGGCGTGCAGTAGCCGCACTGGAAGCCGTCGTGCTTGAGGAAGGCGGCCTGCATAGGGTGCAGCTCGCCGCCCTCTTTGGCCAGGCCCTCAATGGTGGTAACTTCCTTGCCCTGCGTCATAATGGCCAGCGTGAGGCAGCTGTTCACGCGCTTGCCATCTACGAGCACGGTGCAGGCACCGCACTGGCCATGGTCGCAGCCTTTTTTCGAGCCCGTCAGGTCGAGGTACTCGCGCAGGGCGTCGAGTAGCGTTACGCGGGGCTCGGCCCGAATGGCGCGCACGGTACCGTTCACTTTCAGACTAATGGTGGATACGCCTTCTACTTTCTTCGAGAGGGCCGTCAGGCGCTCGGCCTGGCTCAGGAACGGCGGCGCCAGGGCCAGCCCCAGAAAGCCGCCGGCCTGTTTCATGAAGGTGCGGCGCGAGCCGTCGGGGTTGAGCGGGGCAGGAGTAGTTGGGGCAGACATAAGGCAGAAACGAAGTAGAAGAAAGACCTGCTACCGGGCCGGACCGGGTGGGGTACTACCGGCATACGCAACCTGCCGGATGTGTGTTCGCTATGCCGGAGGCTACCGATGGTTTAGTCGGTAAAACCTGCCTTCCGTCGTTATGTTGCGTTCATCGGGCCAGAACCAGTCTTTTCAGTTAGCTTGCTATGCGCCTGGCTTGCTGCTTTGCAGTTAACCAGCTCGTTCTATTGGTGCTTTCAGCCTGTTGCTTACTACCTCCGCCCTATTCCGCTGCATGCTTCATCAGTATATTCCTGCTTTCTGCCTGCAAACCGATGCGGAATCGGGCATGCTACGGGTAGCGTATCGGATGGGTACCGAATCGGCGCTGCGCCGCCCCGATGTGACGGCCCTGCTGGCACTGGCCCGTACGCATACCGTTCGCCGCCTGCTCATCGATATGCGCACCGTGCCCCTGCTGACGGTGTACGACGAGCTGTGGCTGGGCACCCACTTTATGCCCGCCCTGCTGGCCATGCCCCTCGAACGGCTGGTGCTTATTGTTGGCAGCCACCAAACCTACCACCAGCTGGCCATCGATGCCCTGCACGACCTGGTGCAGCCGTCCATCGGTTTCGACTCGCAGTATTTCGACGACCCCGAAACGGCCCTCTGCTGGCTCACCGACGACGCCCCCCAGGTACCCGCGCTGCTGGCCGAGTGGGCCGGCCGGACAGCCGGCCCCGCCAGACTGTAGGTACTGGAGAAACACGGGGCTATGTTGGCCAGCTGAACACCTCTTAGACGGTGCAGAACGCGTATTCACGTTGCTTCGTTGAACGAATCTGCCCTAACGGCGCGAACGATGAGACAGCTCAGGCACCATTGCTCCCCAAACCTTCGGCTTGTCCCAATTTTATATAACCTTACGTGGCAAATTCACGTAACTCATTATCCAATAACCAGTTACTTAAACCCCACATCTATGCGTAACCAGCCCTTCTTTTCCATTCTGCTCGCCGGCCTGCTCACTTTCGGTATAGGCACCGTTGCTTCGGCCCAGAGCGGCACCCCCACCGGCGCGCCGCTCACGCAGAAAGCCAATGGCAACCTGCTTCAGATGTCGAAGCTCTCTGATAACCATACCACGCTGATGAAGGCCGTGGCGGCGGCCGGCCTCGATGAGCAGGCCCGTGGTGCTACCAAGTACACCATATTCGCTCCCACCAACGCCGCCTTCGACAAGCTACCCGCCGGTACGCTCAACGAGCTGCTCAAGCCCGCCAATAAAAGCCAGCTGGCTCTGCTGATTTCCTACCACGTGGTGCCCGGTTCTTACCTGGCAGCCAACCTCAAAGACGGCCAAAGCCTGACTACTGTGCAGGGTGAAACCCTTACCGTGATGCGCCAGGGCGACGCCATTATGCTCAAGGACGCTAAAGGCGCTATGGTCAACGTCGCCAATGATGATATTATGGCCGAAAACGGCATCGTGCATTCGGTTGACGCCGTGCTGATGCCCACCAGCCTGACGGGCGCGAAGAAGTAAGCCGCACCTCTCATTGCAAAAGCCCCCGCCTGGTTCCGTAAGGAGCCAAGCGGGGGCTTTTTTACGTTGCCAGCCACTTCGGTTACATCTGCTGCCCCTGCAGGGCTG
Source organism: Hymenobacter lapidiphilus (assembly GCF_013377885.1). GTDB lineage: Bacteria > Bacteroidota > Bacteroidia > Cytophagales > Hymenobacteraceae > Hymenobacter > Hymenobacter lapidiphilus. The sequence goes on along the minus strand of NZ_JABKAU010000005.1, from coordinate 156,505 downwards.
AAAATCAGCGAAGTGTATAGGCGCTGTACAAAAAAGGCTGCTCCGTGCCACCTGATGAGTCTGCCTTTCCAGACCCATTCGACCGAAGACCGTGGCAGCTGAATGGGCCAGGTTACGAAGTCAGGAGTGGGGTGCGAAGTTGAGCCCCGCGCCTCACTCCTGACTTCGCAACTTGAGTTACACATGGAAGCATAAGCATTTCGATATAATATAATTATACATATAATATTTTTAACTATACGTTAAAATAACTTATATTCACTAACCAAAATACTTTTTATTTCACTTTACTCCCTGCCCTATGAACGACCCCACTGACCTCTCTGCCCGCTCCCTGCATACCATCGATAGCGGACATTTGGAAATATATGCCTCCTCAGCAACTTGGCTAAAAATCGTCGACTTTTACAAGAGTTTGCTGGCCCCGTCGTCCAAACAGGCGGGACCAGCCGTGGCTATATTTCAGATGGCAGGTGGTAATGAGTTATACATCATTCTAACTAACGACCAGGCCCTTCTTGCCAAGCAAGCAGGCCATATTCCTTGGCACTTGCCACTAGATAATGCCGGTCAGGTAGCCCAAGCAATGCAACGCGCTCGAAGTCTGGGAGCCGATGTGGTACTTGACACAACCTATGCTTGGGCATTTCCTATTCCCGTACACCTAGGCGGACAGGCAATCATCACACTAGGCACCGTCCGGTTCCAGACACACCCGCAACTCTCATCCGACGACACGACCCTAGGGCTTATCCATAACCCCAACTGGTAGGCCGTACCGGCAGGAGGCACCGCCACTCAGGCCCCGGGTGACGGAAGGCGGCCGGCAGCATTCGGTTTTCAGGGGCCTTGGAGCTGGCAGCGGCCGGCCCCGCGCTGTTCTGAATTTCTGAGCTCACCCCCCATGAAACCCCTACTGATTGCCCTGCTGCTGAGTCTGCTGGCAACAGTGCCGCCCGTGTTCGGCCAGCTGGCCGGCCCCGATAGTCTGCGGCAGCTGCTTCGCACCCAACGCCGGCCCGATACCCTGCGCGTGCGGCGGCTGCAGGCCCTGTCCCATTTCCTGAAAACCACCGATGCCGAACAGGCCACCCAGGTAAGCCATCAAGCCCTGCGGCTGGCCCTGGCCCTCTCCGATTCGGTGGGGCAGGGCGAGGCCATGCTGGCGCTCAGCAACCTGTACCGGCGCCAGAACCAGTTTACGGTGGCCCACCGGTATGCCCGGCGGGCCCAGGCGCTTTATGCCCGGCGCCGCGGCGACCAAGGCGAGAGCCGGGCTTGGCTGGAGCTGAGCACTCTGGCCATGGTGCAGTCAATCCCCATTGAGGCGCTGGAAGCCGCCCTGCGCGGCCTACCCCTGGCCGAGCGCGCCCACGATCTGCAGACCCAGAATCGTCTGAATCTCATCGTCGGGATTACCCACTACCAAACCGGCAACTACACCGAAGCCCTGCCGGCCCTGAAAGCCACGTTGCGAATCGGCCGCCAGCTCGGCGACCATCAAATGGTGCTGACCGCCCTGGCTACGCTTGGCGACTCGTACCAAATGCTGAGCGACTGGCCCCGGGCGCTGCGCTGCTACCAGCAGGCGCTGCGCCTGAACCGGCAGCAGGGCGACCAACAGGGCGAGGCCGGCTCCGAGATAAGCCTGGCCGAAATGTACAGCCGGATGCGTAACTCGGGGGCGGCCCTGGCCCATGGCCAGCGGGCCCGCCAGCTGGTGCGCAACACCCCGAGCGACGGCTACAACATCCCGGGCCTGCAGCTGACTCTGGCCCGCGCCTACCAACTCCGGCAGCAACCCGACAGCACGCTGGCGCTGGCGCATTCGGCGCTGGTGCTCAGCCAACGGAGCAGCAGCAGCAACAACAGCATTAGCCGCGAGGCGGCCCGGCTGTTGGCCGAAACCTATGCTGGCCAGCGCAAATTCGGGGAGGCTTACCGCTTCCGGACCCTGCAGATGGCCTACGACGATACGCTGTCGGGGGAGGATACACAGCGCCGCACCAGCGCCCTGCGCTACGTCTACGAGCTGGACAAGCGGCGCAACCAGATTGTGCTGCTCACCAAAACCCGCCAAATCCAAACCCAGAAAGCCGACCGCCAGCGCCAGCATGTGTATGGCCTGCTGGCGGGCCTGGGGGGCGTGCTGCTGCTGACGGCGCTGCTGATGCGCAACATCTACCTCAAACAGGTCAGCAACCGCAGCCTGCAGGAGAAAAACGAGCAGATTGCGGCCCAACGCGACCACCTCGACCAGGCCCTGACTGAATTAAAGGCCACCCAGGCGCAGCTGGTGCAGCACGAGAAGCTGGCCTCGCTGGGCGAGCTGACGGCCGGCGTGGCCCACGAGATGCAGAACCCGCTCAACTTCATCAACAACTTCTCCGACCTGAGCCTGGAGCTGCTCGACGAGCTGACGACCGAGCTGGACAAGGAGCCCCTTTCGGCCAGCGGCCGGGCCCTGAGCGCCGAGCTGCTGGCCGAGCTGCGCGAAGACCAGGTGCGCATCAACCAGCACGGCCACCGCGCGGCCCGCATTGTGCGCAGCATGCTGGAGCACTCGCGCGCCAGCAGCGGCCAGGCCCAGGAAACCGACCTCAATGCCCTGACCGAAGACTGCCTGCACCGCGCCTACGAAAGCTGGCTGATCGAGCACCCGGGGTTCAGCGCGCACTTCAGCCTGCACCTGGCCCCGGGGCTGCCCCGGCTGCGGGTGGTACCGCAGGATGTGTGCCGGGTGCTGCTCAACCTGCTGGCTAACGTGTTTTATGCCCTCCGCGAAAAGCAGCGGCTGCTGGGGGCCCACTTCCAGCCCGAAGTGTGCCTGCGCACTCAGCAAACGCCCACCGAGCTGCGCATTGCGGTGCGCGACAACGGCATTGGCATGACGCCGGCCGTGTGCAAACACGTTTTCGAGCCATTTTTCACCACCAAGCCCAGCGGCGAAGGCACCGGCCTGGGCCTCTCGCTGAGTTACGACATTATCACCAAGGGCCACCGCGGCACCCTGAGCGTGGAAAGCCGCGAAGGCGAGTACACGGAGTTCGTTATCTGCCTGCCGCTGGCGCTGGCCCACCCCGCCGAGCTGCTGCCCACCCCGCAGCCGGTAGCCACCGCGGCGTAACTGTTGCGGCAGCTGGCAACGACAGCACGGCAACGACAGCACGGCAACGCCAGCACGGTAACGCCAGCACGGTAACGCCAGCACGGTAACGACAGCATGGTAACGCCAGCACGATGTAGGGGCGGGGCTTGTCCCCGCCCGCCGTTGAACGGTTCCCATTGAACGATTCCCGTTGCAGCGGCGCGAACGGCGGGCGGGGACAAGCCCCGCCCCTACATCGTTTGGGCGTGCCCGTTCTGGTAGCACCATTCAGCAGCGGGCGCAGCTAAGCCCCACCCCTACATCGTATTCCAACGGCTGGGGTTGTCGAGGATGTAGTGGCGCTGGGCTTCCAGCTCGCCGGGCGAGCGGATGATTCGCTCGTAGTAGTTGCGCTGCCAGCAGGACGGCGGGGCCGTGTGTCCGGCCGCCAGCAGGGCCCTGCGCCACTCCTGATAGCAGCGCGATTTGAAGCTCCCGACCAACTGGCTCACCGACACTGCCCGGTTGTGCGTGAGCGCCAGCAGCAGATGCACATGATTGGGCATGAGCACCCAGGTATCGAGCCGGATGGTGGGATAATGGTCAGCCAGGGCCAATAGCTCGGCCACGACCGTTTCTCCCAGCGCCGAGAGCTGCAAGGGCGCATCGGGGGGCAGCATACCAAACAGGTGGGCCTTTCCCTGGGCACAAAGTGTCAGGGAATAATAGCCCGCCATGTCGTAGTCGTAGCCAGCGTAGCGGATGCTGCGCCGTTCGGGAAGTGGTTCCATAGCTTTACTATCGAATAAGTATACAGAATACCCCTCAATTTAAATAAACGGCAACGCAGGAACGGCAACGGTACTGCCGGAATGGAAACGATAGCACGACGTAGGGGCGGGGCTTGTCCCCGCCCGCCGTTCGCGCCGCTGCAACGGTAATCGTTCAATGGGAACCGGTCAATGGGAACCGGTCAATGGGAACCGGTCAATGGGAACCGGTCAATGGGAACCGGTCAATGGGAACCGGTCAATGGGAACCGGTCAATGGGAACCGGTCAATGGGAACCGGTCAATGGCGGGCGGGGACAAGCCCCGCCCCTACACCGTGCTATCGTTTCCGTTTCCGTCCATCCGTTCCCCCGTTCCCGATAAATAACAACATAGCTCCCTATCTTCCCCGCCCCATTATCCTGTTATCCTACCTCCCTCGTGACTTACCCCGAATTTGAAGCCCGCTGGAAGCCAGCCGGCGGTGCGGAGCGCGCCAACTACGGCCTGTTTCTGCAAGACCTCTGCGACCTGCTGGGCGTACCCCGCCCCGACCCGACCACCGACGACCCCGCCCAGGATGCCTACGTGCTGGAACGGGCCGTGCAATTCCCCGGCGGCGGCAGCAGCACCGGCGGCGGCGGCAGCACCGGCGGCGGCCCCAAAACCAGCACCGGCCGCATCGATTTGTACAAGCGCGGCTGCTTCGTGCTCGAAACCAAGCAGGGCACCGACACGCCCGACCAGCAGCTGAAGCAGCAGCGGGCCGAGCTGGGCCTGGAGCCCGCCCGCCGCCGCAAGGGCCACGCCGTGCGCGGCACCGCCAAATGGGCCGAAATGATGCAGGCCGCCCGCCAGCAGGCCCTCGGCTACGTGCGCGCTTTGCCCCCCGACGAGCCCCGGCCCCTGTTCGTGCTGGTGGCCGACGTGGGCTACTGCCTCGATGTGTACAGCAACTTTGCCGGCGTGGGCGACTCGTTTGTGCCGTTTCCCGACCAAACCCGGTTCCGGCTGCCGCTGGCCGCGCTGGCCGACGAAAGCACCCGCGCCATGCTGCGCCAGCTCTGGCAAACGCCCCGCGAGCTGGACGCCAGCCGCCGCGCCGCCCGCGTAACGCGCGAGCTGGCCGGCCACCTGGCCAAGCTGTCGGGGCAGCTGGAGCAGGCCGGGCACGCGCCCGAGGTGGTGGCCCAGTTTCTGATGCGCTGCCTGTTTACCATGTTTTCCGAGGATACCGGCCTGATACCCAAGCGCAGCTTTACCGGCATGCTGGAGGCCTACGGCAGCCCCGAGCTGCTGGAGTTTCTGCCCGACGCGCTGGGCAACCTGTGGCGCACTATGGACGCCGGCGGCTACTCCTCCGACCTCAAGGCCCGCCTGCGCCGCTTCAACGGCCGGCTGTTTCATGAGGCCACCACGCTGCCCCTGAGCGCGGCCCAGGCCGAGCTGCTGCTGCAATCGGCCCGCGCCGACTGGACGGAGGTGGAGCCCGCCATTTTTGGCACCCTGCTGGAGCGCGCCCTCGACCCCCGGGAGCGCCACAGCCTGGGGGCCCACTACACGCCCCGCCGCTACGTCGAGCGGCTGGTGCTGCCCACGGTGCTCGAGCCGCTGCGCCGCGAGTGGAGCGCCGCCCAGGCCGCCGCCGCCCGCCGCCTCGCCGAAGGCCAGGAAAAAGAGGCCCGCGCCGAGCTGGTGCGCTTCCTCACGCGCCTCACCAGCCTGCGCATCCTCGACCCGGCCTGCGGCTCGGGCAATTTTCTGTACGTCACGCTCGAACACCTCAAGCGGCTCGAAGGCGAGGTGCTGGCCGCCATCAACAGCTACGGCCAAACGGGTTTGCTGGAGCTGGGGGGCGGCACCACCGTGAGCCCCCACCAGCTGCTGGGCCTGGAGCTGAACCCGCGCGCCGCCGCCATTGCCGACGTGGTGCTGCGAATAGGATACCTGCAATGGCACCTGCGCACCTACGGCCCCTCCGAGCTGCGCGAGCCCCTGCTCGATGAGTACCAGAACATCCGCCAGCAGGATGCCGCCCTGCAGCACGACCCGCCCGTGCCCCGCCTCGATGCCCAGGGCCAGCCCGTAACGCGCTGGGACGGCAGCACCCGCCTGCACCCCGCCACCGGCCAGCCCGTGCCCGACGAAACCGCCCGCACGCCCGTGCTCGACTACCCCAACCCCCGCCCCGCCGAGTGGCCCCAGGCCGATTTCATCGTGGGCAACCCGCCTTTTATTGGTAATAAGTACATGCGGGAGGCTTTGGGAGATGGTTATGCCGAAGCGTTGCGTAAGGCTTATAAAGGCAAGGTGCCTGAGTCGGCTGACCTTGTTATGTACTGGTGGTACAATGCTGCCGTAGTTGCGCAAAAGGGCGAAGTAGAGCGGTTTGGCTTTATCACCACGAACAGCATCAAACAGACCTTTAACCGGCGGGTGATGCAGCCCTTTATAGACGGTGAGAAGCCACCACTCACACTAACATTCGTTGTCCCCGACCACCCTTGGGTTGAGGGCGGCGGCGGTGCGGCAGTGAGAATAGCAATGACAGTTGCCGAACCGTCAGCTTCTATTAATGCTGGTCGTTTGCTGGTTGTGCAGAATGAATCTGTACCAGAAGGAGATGAAGCTGCTGAAGTCTCTTTTACAGAGACTCAAGGAAGTATTCAATCTGATTTGACAATCGGAGCCGCTTTAGACAGTGCTCAGTCTTTGAAAGCAAATAAAGGCTTAGGAAATAGAGGAGTACAGCTATTAGGTGCTGGATTTATTGTGACACCCGAAATTGCTCTGAAATTAGGTTCTGGTGCTGCATTAGGGTTAGAACAGCATATTCGCCCATATCGAAATGGAAGGGACTTAACAGATATTCCGCGTGGTGTTATGGTCATTGATTTGTTTGGTCTAACCTCGGACGAGGTACTTACCAAATACCCTTCTGTATACCAGCACATTCTTCAGACAGTGAAGCCCGAAAGAGACCAAAATAATCGCGCTTCATACAGAGAGAGGTGGTGGATTTTTGGAGAGGCACGCGGAAGTTTCCGCCCTGCTCTCGCAGGGCTTGCTAGATTCATTGCAACACCTGCTACAGCTAAGCATCGAGTTTTTCAATTTCTATCAGGAGATATTTTGCCTGATGATGCACTAATTGCTTTTGCATCTGATGATGCCTATAATCTAGGTATTCTATCTAGCCGACTGCACATAGTTTGGGCACTTGCAGCTGGGGGTGATTTAGGTGGTAATACGCCTAGATATAATAACTCCCGTTGTTTCGACCCGTTCCCCTTCCCCGAGGCCACGGCCGAGCAGCAGGCGGGCATCCGGGCGCTGGCCGAACAGCTCGACGCCCACCGCAAGCGCCAGCAGGCCCAGCACCCCACCCTCACGCTCACCGACCTCTACAACGTGGTGGAGAAGCTGCGCGCCGACCAGCCCCTGGCCACGGCCAAAGAGCAGCTCATCAACCAGCAGGGCCTGGCCTCCGTCGTGCTCAGCCTGCACCAGCAGCTCGATGCCGCCGTAGCCGCCGCCTACCACTGGCCCGCCACCCTGCCCGAAGCCGACATCCTGGCCCGCCTCGTGGCCCTCAACCACGCCCGCGCCCAGGAAGAAAGCGCCGGCCACGTCCGCTACCTGCGCCCCGCCTACCAGGCCCCCGAGCTGCAGCAGCAGGCCCTGACGCTGCCGGCCGCCGCCGCCCGCGCCACCGCCGCCACGGCTGCCACCGGTCCGCAACCCTGGCCCACCGAGCTGGCCCAGCAAATGCAGGCCCTCCGCGACGCCGTGCAGCAGGCCGGCCAGCCCTTGAGCGCTGCCCAGGTCGCGGCCCGCTTCCGGCGCACCCCCGCCGCCAAGGTGCAGCCGCTGCTGGCTACGCTGGTGGCCCTCAGCCTGCTACGCGAAACCGACGACGGGCTGTATGCCGGGTAGCGCGGGGCCCGTTTGCCCGCTGTAGTTCATCGTGGCCGGGGCGGTAGTAGCCGCTCCTGGCCGCTCTTGGCTTTACTCCCTTTCCCTATGCGCTCCTACCCCACTTCCGCCCGCCTGCTGCTCGCGGGCAGCCTGCTGCTGGCCCTGCCCGGCTGCCTGTTCAACTCCGACGACTCGGCCCCCCAAGAGCAGCTGCCGCCCGCCACCCAGCAGGGCCTCAACGAGGGAGGCTGCCGCATAGATGGCACCGTCTGGAAGCCCGCCCAAGTCCTTTTCGGCCCCAAAAAGCTCTACGTCAGCGTCGACCGTCGCACCGATAACACCCCCGGCTACCGCTTCTCGCTCTCGCTCGTGCGCCGCATCGATGCCTCCTATCCCAACGCTGTATCAGATGTCGACCTGTACGTGCCCAACCTGCGCGGCGTCGGCCCCATTGCCCTCAACCAGTCCTTCACGCCCGGTTCCGGCGGCCCCTACCCTGCCCACGCCCTCTTCAATAGCTACACCGACCCCAGCAACACCAGCACCCACACCGTCTACTACACCGGCCCCTCCGCCCCCGGCCAGCTCACCATCACCCGCTTCGACACCGTGGCCCGCGTAGTGTCCGGCACCTTCGAATTCGTTGGCCGGGCCGCCACCGGCCAGCAAATCAGCGCAACAGAAGGCCGCTTCGATGTGGGCTACTAAGTAGGAACCCCAACACGGAAACGCCAACGCGGAGGGCGCTGTAGGGGCGGGGCTTGTCCCCGCCCGCCGTTGAACGGTGACGTGACAACGGTGACGTGGAAACGGTGACGTGGAAACGGTGACGTGGAAACGGTGACGTGGGAACGGTGACGTGGGAACGGTGACGTGGGAACGGTGACGTGGGAACGGTGACGTGGGAACGGTAATGTGGGAACAACACGCACGCCAACGGTTGCAGCGGCGCGAACGGCGGGCGGGGACAACCGAAGGACAGCGCAGCTAAGCCCCGCCCCTACAGCGCCCTCCACGATTTGGGGTAATACAGGCGGGTTGAAATAGACTAGTTATTATTATACTTTTTATATATATTGTTTTATCATCCACTTACCCCCATTAGCTATGACCGACGAGTCCAACGCCATCGAAACCATCGTTCCAGCCGAGCAGTGGGAGAAGCTGGTGCAGTTCTACACCCGCCTACTCGGGCAGCCGCAGCAGCCCAGCGACTCGGAGGCCCTCTTCGCCTCCCCCGACGATGGCCTGACAATCCGGCTAACCAAGGAAGATACCACACGCGAGCTAACCAATGCCTTGGTGCCTAACATCAAGATCAAGCGCGGCCCGAACGGATTAAAGCAAGTCAAGGATGAATACGATAAGCTTCTAAAAGACAATGCGGGAAACATTGCCAACCAGGAGCCAACCTTCGTACGAGGCCCAAATGGAAATGAATGCACTATTGCGTTGGTCTGGATTGGCCCCCGTCACGTCGACAAACTGGCCAGCGAGCTGGTGTGCGTGGTTCATAATCCCAATTGGTAATTCAACATAACCCGGCTGCTAAAGCAGCCGCCTTGCAGCATAGCTCCAAGACCCGCACACGTACCCCGAAAAATAAAAAGCCCCGTTTCTGAAGCAGAAACGGGGCTTTTTGTAGAGGGGATGGGATTCGAACCCACGATGAGCTTGCACCCATACACACTTTCCAGGCGTGCTCCTTCAACCACTCGGACACCCCTCTGGGTGATGCGGTTTGGTGGCGCAAAATAACACCCGATTTTCCGGAAACGCAAGCGCCGGCCGCTTTAGGTGGGTAGATACAGCCGTCGGAACGACAGAACGGCAACGACAGCACGTTGTAGGGGCAGGGCTTAGCTGCGCCCGCCGTTGAACGATTTCCGGTGAACAGTTACCGTTGCAGCGGCGCGAACGTCGGGCGGGGGTTTACACGCAATATTCGAACGATGTAGGGGCGGGGCTTAGCTGCGCTGTCCTTCGGTTGTCCCCGCCCGCCGTTAAACGGTTACCGTTGTCGGTTACCATTGAACGGTTACCGTTGTTGCGGCGCGAACGGCGGGCGGGGGTTTACACGTAATATTCGAACGATGTAGGGGCGGGGCTTGTCCCCGCCCGCCGTTAAACGGTTACCATTGAACGGTTACCGTTGTTGCGGCGCGAACGGCGGGCGGGGACAAGCCCCGCCCCTACAATGTGCTGTCGTTGCTGTTCTGGTGGCGCTAGAGCAGCGTTATTTCGCCGCGCAGGTCCTGGGCCATCAGGCGGCGGGCCTGAGCCGGGCCCAGTTCCAGGCCGAGCACGAACATGAGTTTGGTGATGGCGGCCTCCACCGTAATATCGTCGCCGCCCACAATGCCGAGGTCGGAGAGGTAGGCGCTGGTTTCGTAGCGGCCCTGCAGCACCCGGCCCTCCTCGCACTGACTTACATTGAAGAGCACCACGCCCCGGTCGGAGGCCTCGCGCAGGCAGTTAAGGAACCAGGGGGTGGTGGGCGCGTTGCCCGAGCCGTAGGTTTCAAGCACGCAGCCGCGCAAGTCGTCCAGCTCCAGCTGGGCCCGCAGCACCCGCTCGCTCAGGCCCGGAAACAGCCGGATGAGGGCCACCCGCTCGTCGAGGCGCTGGTGGGCGCGCAGCGGGCCGGCGGGCAGCAGCCGGATGTGCCGGTCGTGAAACGTGAGCTCGATGCCGGCCTGGGCCAGGGGCGAGTAGTTTTCGCTGCGGAAAGCATCGTACTGCTGGCTTTCCACCTTCTTGGCCCGGTTGCCCCGAATCAGCAGGTCGTTGAAAAACAGGCACACCTCGGGCACCCGCACCGTGTTGCCTACGGGGTGGCGGGCGGCGGCCATTTCCAGCGCTGTTACCAGGTTGCGGCGCGCATCCGTCCGGATGCCGCCCACGGGCACCTGGGCCCCGGTAAACACCACCGTTTTGCCCAGGTTTTCGAGCAGAAAGCTGAGGGCCGCCGCCGAGTAAGCCATGGTATCGGTGCCGTGCAGCACCACAAAGCCGTCGTACTGGTCGTATTTTTCGGCAATGAGGGCGGCCATGCGCAGCCAGTCGTCGGTGGTTACGTTGCTCGAATCAATCGGCTCGCCCAGGTTGGTTACCTCCACCGTCATGTTCAGCTGTCGCAGCTCGGGCATCTTGCGCCTTATGTGCTCAAAGTTCATCGGCACCAGCTCGCCGCGCTTGTTGTACGCCATGCCGGCCGTCCCGCCGGTGTAGATGACAAGAATGGAGGTTTCCAAGGAGTGATGGGGTGGGAAGGTGGGAGGTGAGGGGAAGGGAACGATGCGGCCAGTACGGCGCTATAAGCACGTTGTAGGGGCGGGGCTTGTCCCCGCCCGCCGTTCGCGCCGCAACAACGGGAATCGTTTAACGGGAATCGTTTAACGGCGGGCGGGGACAAGCCCCGCCCCTACAACGTTCCCGCGTTACCGTTCTGGCAGTACCGTTCAACGGCGGGCGGGGACAACCGAAGGACAGCGCAGCTAAGCCCCGCCCCTACAACGTTCCCGCGTTACCGTTCTGGCAGTACCGTTCAACGGCGGGCGGGGACAAGCCCCGCCCCTACGTCGTTCTGGTTTTCGCCAAACAGCGCCAGTGTGTTGCGGGTGGTGGCTTCGGCTACTTCCTCTACCGATACACCGAGCAGCTCGGCCACGCGGCGGGCCACCAGGGGCACGTAGGCGGGCTCGTTGCGCTTGCCGCGGTAGGGCACGGGGGCCAGGTAGGGGCAGTCGGTTTCGAGCAGCAGGTGCGCCAGCCCCACGCCGGGCAGCACCTTGTCGAGCCCACCGTTTTTGAACGTCGCCACGCCCCCGATACCCAGCTTGAAGCCGAGTTGGATGACTTCCTCGGCCTCGGCCGGCGTGCCCGAAAAGCAGTGGAATACGCCCCGCAGCGTACCGTCCTGGGCCTGGGTAATGATGTCGGCGGTTTCGCGGAAGGCCTCGCGGGTGTGCAGCACCAGGGGCAGCCGGTGCTTTTTGGCCAGCGCCACCTGCACCCGCAGCGCCTCCTGCTGCTCGGCCAGCAGCGTTTTATCCCAGTGTAAATCGATGCCGCACTCGCCCACCGCCGCAAACGGCCGGCGGCTCAGCCAGTCCTCCACCTCGTACAGCTCGCGCTCCAGGTTGCGCGTTACGTGGCAGGGGTGCAGGCCCATCATGGCGAAGCACTGGGTGGGGTATTTTGCTTCCACTTCCAGCATGGCATCAATGCTTTCGTGGTCGATGTTGGGCATGAAAATGGTTTCCACGCCGCCCTCGTAGGCCCGCTGCAGCAGTTCCTCCTGATCGGGTTTGAGTTGGGGAGAATAGACGTGGGCGTGGGAATCAGAAAAGATCATAACGAAACAGAAGGCTGGGGAACCGGACAAAGATACTGTCATCCTGAGCAGAGCGCAGGACCTCACCACAGCTGAACGGCCGTAACAACGACTCGGCGGGTCTACGTGATAAGGTCCTTCGCTCTGCTCAGGATGACAGTATTTTTCTTCAGCCCTCCACCCCGCTATTGCACCTCCACTGCCCCCTGCTGGCGAATGTCGCGGGAGGAGCTGCCGGCCAGCAGCGTGAAGCGGCCGGGCTCGAGGGTCCACTGCTTCTGCGCCTCGTCGTAGTACCGGAAAGCGTCGGGGCCAAGCGTGAGGGTGACGGTTTTGCTTTCGCCGGGCTGCAGGAATACTTTCCGGAAGGCCTTGAGCTCCTTTTCGGGACGCTTCACGCGGGTCTTATCGTCGTGCACGTAAAGCTGCACCACTTCGGCCCCAGCCACTTTACCGGTGTTACGCACCGTGAGCGTAACGGTGGCCTGCTGGCCCGTGGTTTTGGCCGCCAGCGGGCCGTACTCGAAGCTGGTGTAGCTCAGGCCGTGGCCGAAGGCAAACTGGGGCGCAACTTTATAGGTATCGAAGTAGCGGTAGCCCACATAGATATCGTCTTTGTAGGTTTGCTTGAGCGGGTTGCCGGGGGTGCTGGGGTACTCGCCGAGCTTGTGGGCCGGCGCGTCTTCGAGCTTCACGGGGAAGGTGAAGGGCAGCTTGCCCGAGGGGTTTACGGTACCGAGCAGCACGCCCGCCAGGGCCGTGCCGCCCTCCATGCCGGGGTACCACGCTTCCACCACGCTCCGCGCCTGCCCCACCCATTCCGACACGTCAATCGGCCCGCCGCCCAGCAGCACCACGACCGTGTTGGGCTGGGCTTGCAGCAGGGCTTTCACCAGCTCGTCCTGGCCGAAAGGCATGCGCATGTCGGGCTTGTCGTAGGCCTCGGCATCGTAGGCATTGTCGCTCCACACCTTGTAGTCGTAGCCATGGATGGAGCCGCCCACGAAAATGGTGACGTCGGCGGCTTTGGCAGCGGCTACGGCCTGGGCCATGAGTTTAGGGTCGGACTTTTGGCCGCGGGCCACGGTGTAGCCTGGGCTAAAAGTCACTTTCACGTCGGGGCCAAAGGCCTTCTGCAGGCCCTGGAGGGCGGTGGTTTCAAACTTGGCCTTTACCTGCGAGCTGCCCCCGCCCATCGAATTGAGCCGGGTGGCATTGGCCCCTACTACGGCCACCGACTTCACGGCCGCCTTGTTCAGGGGCAGCAGCTGGCCCTCGTTCTTGAGCAGCACTATTCCTTCCTCGGCCACTTTCCGGGCCGTGGCATGGTGCTCAGGTGCGTTGTAGGCCCCCACCGGGCGGCGCTGGCCGGGCATCATACCGGTCGCGTAGCGGATGCGTAGCAGCCGGCGCACCTTGTCGTCTACCAGGGGCACGAGGCTCGAATCCTTCCGGATGGCTTGCAGGGCGGCGGTACCGAAGAAGAATCGGTCGTACAGGTTCACCTTCTGGTCGGGGGTCAGCAGGTTTTTCGACTGGTCGACGCTGTTGTACATCAGGTTCAGGTCGGTGCCCATTTCCAGGTCGGTGCCGTTGCGCAGGCCCTGCTGGGTGTCATGCACCGAACCCCAGTCGCTGATAACTACGCCCTTGAAGCCCCACTCGCCCTTTAGAACATCATTCATCAGGTAGGCGTTGTGGGTAGCAAAAGTGCCCCGGAACTTGTTGTAGGAGCCCATCAGCGTGTTTACGCCGCCCTGCTCCACGGCCGCCCGGAAGCCGGGCAGGTAGATTTCGCGCAGGGCCCGCTCGCTCATATTCACGTCGATGTCGTTGCGGTGCTCCTCCTGGTTGTTGGCCGCAAAGTGCTTCACGCAGGCCGAAATACCCTGGTCCTGCACGCCCCGGATGTAGCCGACCGCCATCTGGGCCACCAGGTAAGGGTCTTCGCTCAGGTACTCGAAGTTGCGGCCGTTGAGCGGGGTGCGGATAATGTTGATGCCGGGGCCCAGAATCACGTCTTTGCCCCGCGCATTGGCCTCGCGCCCCAGCGTGCGCCCAAAGGCATAACCCAGCTCGGGGTTCCAGGTAGAAGCCAGGGCATTGCCGCTGGGCAGGTAAGTGCCGGCGTCGTTGGCGTCTTTGTCTACCTCCCAGTCGCGCCCGAACTCCACCCGCACCCCGTGGGGGCCGTCCGACATTTTCAGCTCCGGGATACTCAGCCGGGGCACACCGCCCGAGGTAAACGAGGAGTTGGCATGAATCAGGGCCAGCTTCTCCTCCAACGTCAGCAGCCGCAGCAGACTGTCGACCTGGGTTTCGTGGCCCAGCAGGTGCTGCTGGCGGTTGGCGGGCGCAGCCGAAGAGTCAGCAGCAACGGCAGCTGTTTCGGTACCGGGCGTAGTGTTGGTGGTATTGCCCTGGCAGGCAGCACAAAACAAGCCCACCAGCAGGGCCGGGCAGTAGCGGGATAAATACATGGCAGGGCGCAGGAAAAGTGGAGTGGAGAATCCAAATCGAGGTTGGTCTGCCCATCGCGACAGGGCAACCCCGGCCAGCTAAAGTAAGCCAGTCTGGCGGTAAACCCCACTGGTTTACCCCTGCTCCGATTGCTCCACTGACTTTGACAGAGCGCTTAAGGCACACGCAGCAGTCGGGCCTAAGGGCTACCAGCCACCAGTGCGCCTGGGGCGGAAGCGGTTAAAAAACAACTATTTTTTTACCGGTAGCTCCGCCCTTTCCACTCGAAGCGCAGCGGCAGCAGCCGGAACAGCACCAAGCTCACCGTCAGGGCCAGCGTGTAGAGCTCGAACAGCGGCAGCAGCACCAGGGGCGGGCGGCGGCCCACGCGCCGGAAGCACACGGTAGCCAGCACGCCCTGCATGGCCGCCTTAGCCGCCCACACGGCCAGCGCCACGCCGGGGCCCGCCACCGCGGCCAGCGCCGCCAGCACCAGGTAAAACGAGCCGTACAGCGCCAGACACGCCTGCAGCCAGCCCGGCAGCTGCTCCACGCCCCGCATCCAGCGCCGCCGCTGGTGCAGCAGCCCCCGCCACGTGTACATCGGCAGCGACTCGGCCAGCACCTCGGGCCGGAATAGGTTGCGGTAGCCAAAGCCCCGCGCCCGCACCGCCTTGAATAGCTCAAAGTCTTCCGTCACCGAAAACGGCAGCGCCTCGTAGCCGCCGGTGGCCTCGTAGGCTTCGCGGCTGATGAGCATGTTGTTGCCCATGGCCGTCACGGGCTGGCCCAAATCGGTTACCACCTGCACCAGCCCCAACGACAGCAGCCAGTCGAGGCCCTGCAACCGATGAAACAGCCGCGGCCCCGTCACCAGCGTCAGGCCCGTGACGATGCCCACTCCCGGACCGGTCCAGGCCAGCAGCCCGCGCAGCCAACTGGGCGGCACGGCAATATCGGCGTCGGTAATGAAGAAAAAATTGGCTGTGGCGGCCCGCGCCAGCTGGGCCAGCACATTGGCCTTGCCCCGCGCCAGGCCCCGGTTTTCACGGATATCGAGCACCCGAAACGTGCCCGCGTAGCCCCGCATGGCGGCCTCGGCCTCGGCGGCGGTGGCGTCGGTCGAGCCGTCGTTGCCCAGCAGCACCTCCACCAGCTCCGGCGGGTAATCGAGCTTACGAATAGCCGCCAGGCAACGCGCAATGGCCGCTTCCTCATCCCGGGCCGCAATGAGGATGCTCACCCGCAGCCGCCCCGCCCCCACCACCGGCATCGGCAGTAAACGTCGCCCCAGCACCCAGGCCGAAACCGCCAGCAGCGCAAACCAGCCAATAAAATAGAGAGCGAAGAGCATGTTGGGTAAAGGTTATTCAGGGTGGCGGAGCGGTTTTACCAGCACGGTGTAGGGGCGGGGCTTGTCCCCGCCCGCCGTTCGCGCCGCTGCAACGATAATCTTATAACGGCGGGCGGGGACAAGCCCCGCCCCTACATCGTCCCTACGTTTCTGTTCAACGGCAATCGTTCAACGGCGGGCGGGGACAACCGAAGGACAGCGCAGCTAAGCCCCGCCCCTACTCGTTCTCACAGCGCCGCAAACTGGTACCCGGCTTCGGCGCAGTAGTCAAGGTAGCGGGGCAGCACGTAGCGCAGGTTGCGGGCGGCTTTCTGGCTGTCGTGGAAGACGATGATACTGCCGGGACGGGTGAGGCGGATGCTGGCCCGCAGGCAGGCTTCGGGGGCGTAGTCGGGGTCATAGTCGCAGGTAAGCAGGTCCCACATGATGAGCTGGTGACTGGAATCCAGGGCCTGCGCCAGCGGCCGCGTGATGCGTCCGTAGGGCGGGCGCAGCAGCGGCCGGACCTCGGGCGTTGCGGTGGATTGCAGGGCATCAAGCAGCTGCTGGCAGTGGGCCACATCGGCCAGATACTCGGGGCGCGGGGTGCGCCAGCCACTGAGGTGGCGGTGGGTGTGGTTGCCCAGGCGGTGGCCGGCGGCCAGCACTTGCCGGGCCACGTCGGGGTGGCGCGCCAGGTTTTCGCCCACGCAGAAAAACGTGGCCCGCGCATCGTAGCGCGCCAGCTGCGTCAGCACAAAAGGCGTCTGCTCCGGAATGGGGCCGTCATCAAACGTCAGGTAGAGCGTGGGCGGGTCGGTGGCGGGCATTTCCCAGATACACTCCGGAAACAGCCGCCGCACCAGCCCCGGCATTCGGTGTAAGTGCACGTTGGTTTTGGTTGGGGTAATGGGGGGGGGGGCGAGGGTGATGGGGTAAAATTACGAACGTCATGCTGAGCGCAGCGCAGCGGAGTCGAAGCATCTCTACCGCTTCGTTAGCAGAATAACTCCTGACGATATATTTACCACTGCGGTAGAGATGCTTCGACTGCGCCTCCGGCTTCGCTCAGCATGACAGTTCTTATCCCCCCATCACCCCATTACCCAAATCCGCCGCTCGTTCAATCTCCTGCCACAACCGCCGGGCGCTTTCGGCCCACGAAAACCGCGCGCCGTTGCGGAAACCGGCTCCTATCAACTCCTGGCGATACGGCTCCGACTGCTCCACCTGCACGAGGCCGGCAGCAATGGATTCCACCGAAAACGGGTCGACGAGGCAGGCGGCGCGGGGGCCAGCTACTTCGGGCAGGGAGCTGTAGTTGGAGGTGATGACGGGCGAGCCGCAGGCCTGGGCCTCGATAACGGGGATGCCGAATCCCTCGAAGTAGGGCACATAGCAGGTGGCGCGGGCGGCGGCGTACAGCTGCACCAGCTCCTCATCGGTTACGCGGCCCGTAAGGTGCACGGCGGCGCGGTGCTGCAGCCCCTGGTACACCTCGAAAATGGGGCCGGCCTGCCAGGCCGTGCGGCCCACTATCAGCAGCCTAGCCGGCGAGCCGGTGGCGGTTTTAAACGCATCGAAGGCCCGCAACAGGTTCTGCAGATTCTTACGCGGCTGCAGCGCCCCCACGAACAGGTAGTATGGGTGGCCGGCGGCGTACCGCTCGCGCGTGGCCTGCTGCACAGCCTCGGACTGGGGCCGGAACCGGGCATCCACGGCATTGTACACCACGCTGATTTTGTCGGGCGCAATGCCGTAACGGGCCACCACATCCTGCCTGGTAGCCTCCGACACCGCCACCAGCCGCGCCGAGGCCCGGGCGAAGCGGGGCGTAAAGTAGCGGTAATAGGCCCGCACCAGCCGGTCTACATCCTGCGGGAAGTGCTCAAAAGCCAAATCGTGCAGCACCGTTACGCGGGGTACGCGGGTGCGCAGCGTGGTGTAGCCATCGGTACTCAGGAACACGGCCGGGCGGTGGCGGGCCAGCCAGCGGGCCACCGCCCCCTCGAACCAGGCCAGCCACAGCAGCGGGTGCCGCGCCGGCGGCCCCAGCACGTGCGGCACCACATTCGGCCCCAGCACATACCGCTCATCAAACGGCCTATCAAACAGAAAATGAAACGTGTGCTCCGGCTGCTGCCGCACCAGTTCGCGCAGGGTCTCCAGCGTAAAGCGCCCGATGCCCTCCAGTTTGTCGCCGGGCAGCAGAAAACGGACGTTGACGGCAATGTGCATTTTAGGAGTATTTGGAGTCGGCAAGAAACGATGTAGAGACGCAATATCTTGCGTCTCGTCGTTGACCGGCATGATGGAACGGTCAACATCAGCAACGACGAAACGTAAGATATTACGTCTCTACACCGTTTCGTCTGTCTTTTCACCCTTACCCCCGCGCTGCAATGCGGCGCGCACCTCGCTGACCCGCACCACGCCAAGCACGAATATCAGGGCCAGCAGCAGCAAGCCCGCCAAGCCGGTTTCTAGCCACCAGGGCAGGCCGGTGTAGGTGCGCAGCGCGTACCAGCCGGCGCACAAGCCCCCGAAGGCCAGCGCCAGCCGCCCCAGCATGCGCAACGGTAGGGCTACGCCGGTGCGCCGCGGCACCAGCCACACGTAGCCCACCGACACGAATACGGCGCACAGCGTGGTATTGGCCGCGCCAGCTAGGGCCCCGTAGCGCGGCATCAGCAGGAAGTTGAGGCCCACGTTGAGCGCGATACTACCCGTCACGAGCCAGGAAACTGGTTTTTCGTGGTCGGTGCTGGTGAGCAGGGTGCTGTAGATGGCGAAGAAGGCATGCACCAGCACGTTGAGAAACAGAATTTGCAGGCACTGCGTCATGCGGGCAATTTCAGCCGGGCTACTATTGCCGAACTGGAAGAACAGCAGTTCGCCCCGAAACAGGCCGAAGGCCACTACCAGCAGCAGCGGCACCGTTACCACCCGTTGCCCGAACCAAAGCAACTCCTGCTGCGCGACGCGCTGGCCGGTGGCGCGGGCGAAACGCGCAAAAAACAGCGGCAGCACCGTCCAGAGGTACATCATCACGGCATCGACCCAACGGTAGGCTGCGGCGTAATAGCTAGCCTCGCGGGCCGACACCAGCCGCTCCAGCATGAGCATGTCAATGCGCTCATTCAGGCCATAAACGAGGGTGATGATGGCCAGCGGCAGACTTTCCATCAGCAGTTGCCGGGCCTGCTGCCAGCGCGGGCGCAGGCCCACCGGCCCGTACAGGCGCCGGATGAGGCCCACGAGCAGCAGCAGCGTAAACAGCCCCGCCACCACCCGCACGGCCACGTAGCGCTCCAGCGTTAGGCCCAGCGGCAGCAGGCCCAGCACCAGCCCCAGCAGCAGCACCCGCTCCAGCACCGAAAGCACGGCATCGGTATTAAAGCGCTGGTGGGCCTGCAGCACGCCCCTGAGAAACTGGGTATACTGCGTGAACAGCAGCCCGGCCGCCGTAATGGCCAGCAGCAGCAGCCAGTGGCCCGCGTAGCCCAGCACCCAGCCCAGGCCCACCGTAAGGCCCAGAAAGCTGACGCCTAGCCCGGCCCGCAGCGGCAGCAGCGTAGGAAAAAAATCGGTGAAGTAGCTGGCCGAGGCCGCCAAGCGCTTGGTGCTGAGTTGGGTAGTGCCCAGATCGGCCACGGCGGCCACAATGGTGGCCAGGGTGAGGATGGCTGTGAAGGTGCCGAACAGTTCGTGGCCGATACGGTCCTGCACCTCGCCCTCAATTATCACCCAGCCCGGCTTTACTAGCAGGTTGAGCAGCACTACAAAGCCGATATTGCCGAAGAAGCGTTTGATGCGCAAAGGAAATTAAACCGCTGGAAAACGAATCGCCCACCCGCCCCAGGTGGGGCCGGGCGCGGGGCCGTGGAAAGCAAAACTACGCAAAAGCCGGTGAGCCTCTCAAGGCGCCGCAGCAAGTCGGCGGCGGTCATTTTCCGCTATCTTTGCCCGCCGTCAGCCCTCTTTTACTTTCACTTTCCCGGGGCGCGGCCTGCTTTATTTATGTCCGAATCTTCTTATTCGCTGCTGGGTTTGTGGCCCATCATCAACCGATGGAAAAAACTAGTGCTAGCTGCCGTGGTGCTGGCCGCCGTGCTGAGCACGGTGGTGGCCCTGCTGCTGCCTAACATCTACCGCTCGACGGCCGTTTTCTTCCCTACCAACCCCGAAAGCACTGATCCCGACCGCCTTGTAGATGGTGGTAAGCTGGAACTAGGCGGCCGTTCCGAAGACCTGGACCGCATCATCACCATCGGCCAGTCGCAGCCGGCAGCCGAATTGCTGATAAACGAGTTCGGCCTTTACAAGCACTACGAGGCCGGCGCGCCGGGCAACGATGCCGCTGAAAACGCGGTGCTCTACCAGTTCAACTCCAACCTGAGCATTGTGCATAACGAGCGCGACGCCATCGAACTTACATTTGAAGACAAGGATAAGGAGCTTGCTGCCCGGCTGGCCAACCGGCTGGTGCAGGTCATCGACTCCATAAACCAGCAGCTCACGCTCGAAAACCGCCGCAGCGTGCTGGGGCTCTACAAGCTACGCTTCGACTTTTTGCAGAGCGAGTTCGAGCAGAGCCGCAAGCAATTGGTGCAGGCCCGCCGCCGTTATGGCATCTACGGGCTGGAACAGCAGGGCCGCTATATGGCCCGCGAAATTATTACCCTCGAAAGCAAGGTGCACCAGGCTGAGGGCAGCGGCAATACAGCCCAAGCCGCCGGCGCGCGCCGGGCGCTGGAGGCCCTCACCGACCCCAGTGGCCCCAACACCATTAACCTGGAGCGCTACGTGCAGGGCACCGACTCGATGGGCTTATTCGTGGCGCGACTCACCGACCTGCAGGAGCGACTGGTAAAAGCCCGCGGCGACTACGAAACGGCTGACTTAACACTTCGGGGCAAGATTTCGTCGCTCTACCTAGTGCAGAAAGCCTACCCCGCCACCCGCAAGAGCAAGCCTGTGCGCTGGCTGATTGTGGTGGGCGCGGTGGTTGTGACGCTGGCCGCCTCCATTGTGCTCATTACGCTGCTGGAGCTGTACGAGCGCAACCGGCGCGCCTCGCGGTACCGGCCCGAGCCAACCACCGGCGCGGGCCTGTGAGCGGCGCGGCGCGGGCGCTCCTGAGCCGCTGGCTTCCCCAGACCCCGGCCCAACGGCTGTTTGTGGCCCTGATGGGGCTGCTGCTGCTGGGCGGGGCAGTAGCGGGGCTGCTGGCCTCGCCCCTGCCGCTGCTGCCGGCCCTGGCCGGCCTAGGCTTGGTAGTGCTGCTGATTGACTGGCGGCTGGTATACTGGCTGTTTTTCCTGACGCTGCCTTTCTCGCGCGAAATTCCCCTCAGCGGCAGCCTCAGCCTCGATGTGCCCTCCGAGCCGCTCATGCTCGTGCTCAGCGGCTGCGTGGGGGCCAGCCTGCTTATGCGCCGCCACCGCCTGCCGGCCCGCGAGCTAACGCACCCGCTACTTGTCATTCTGGCTCTTATGCTGTTGTGGGCTGCGGTATCGGCATTTTTCTCGGTTGATAGCACCAAGTCCATCAAGTATCTGCTGGCCAAGGGCTGGTACCTCACGCCTTTTGTACTGGGCACGCTGCTGCTGCTGCGCCGCCCTGCCGATTTGTGGCGCGCCGCCACCCTGTACACGGCCGGCGCTGCCATTACGGTAATAGTAGTGCTGCTAAAGCATGCCAGTCGGGGCTTCGCGTTTGATGAGACGCAGTGGGCCGTGCACGATTTTTACCGCAACCACGTCATTTATGCCAGCGTGCTGGCGCTGCTGCTGCCCTTCATTTTCTACCGCTGGCGGAGCCGGAGCGGCTTAAGGCGGTTGACCTGGGGCGCGGCGCTAGGGCTGTTGCTGGTAGGGTTGCTGCTTTCCTACACCCGGGCCTCGGTGCTGAGTTTGCCGGTGGCGGGCCTGTTTTACCTGGTGATGCGGCTGCGCCAGACGCGGCTGGTGCTGGCGGGCGCGCTGGTGGCGGCGCTGGCCGGGGCCGGCTATTTCATGAGCCAGAACAACTACATGCTTTACGCCCCCGATTTCGAGAAAACCGTGTTCAACGGCGAGAACTTCGGCAAGCACCTGGAGGCTACCTACAAGCTCGAAGACGTGTCGGGTATGGAGCGGGTGTACCGCTGGGTAGCGGCGGCGCGCATGGTTGCCGACAAGCCCCTGGTGGGCAGCGGCCCCAACACCTTCTACCCCGAATACCAGCGCTACACAGTGCGCAGCTTCCGCACCTACGTGAGCGACAACCCCGAAAAATCAACTACCCACAACTACTTCCTGCTGGTGATGGCCGAGCAGGGTTTCCCCGGCATGGTGCTGTTTATTGTGCTGGTGGGAGCCGCCCTCATCACTATTGAAACCCTTTACCACCGCACCACGCCCGGCTCTGAGTACCGCGCCGTGCTGCTGGCCTGCGGCCTGAGCTTCGTTATCATCGCCTTCCACCTACTGCTCAACGAGTTGGTGGAAGTGGACAAAATCGGCTCGTTCTTCTTCATCAACCTGGCCATGCTGGTGCGAATCGGCACCTGGGTACGGGAGGAGAGGCTAGAAGCTGGAAGTGAAGATCGAGGAGTGAGAGGAGGAACGTCATTCTGAGCGTAGCCGAAGAATCTCTACCGCCAAAGCAACTCCCGACGACAGGATTACTTTGGCGGTAGAGATTCTTCGGCTACGCTCAGAATGACGTTCCTTTTCTAACTTCCATTATTTAAACCGGCAGCTCAGGATGGTTACGTCGTCGGCGAAACCGGTGCCGGCCTGGTCGAAGGCGGTGATTTCGCGCAGCAGCTCGGCGTGCATGGTGGCTAGCGGGGCGTAGCGGTTCTGGCGCAGCACGCGCAGCACGCCATCCTCGCCAAACTCGTTCTGGTTGGCGTCGAACACTTCGGTCAGGCCGTCGGTGTAAGTAAGCAGCAGGCTGTGGGGCGGCACTACGAGGTGGCCTACGTTCAGCATGGGTAGCTCTTCCATCACGCCCAGCATAATGGTGCCCTCTTTAAGCGGTTGGCTGGCACTGCCATCGTCGAGGAGCAGCAACGGGTCGTTGTGGCCGGCGTTTACGTACTGCAGCTCGCGGGTGGCGCGGTCGTAGAGGCCAAAAAAGACGGTAATGAACTTGTCGCCGCCGGCGTTGCGGAAAATGAGGTGGTTGAGCTCGTGTACTACCGTGGCCAGATCGACTCCCTGGCGCAGCAGCGTGCGCAGCCCGGCCTGGAAGTTGGACATCAGCAGCGAAGCGGCCACACCCTTGCCCGACACATCGGCCACGCACAGCAGCAGGCGGCCGCCGTCGAGCTCCACCACGTCGTAGTAGTCGCCGCCCACGGCCGTGTGGGGCACGTAGCTGGCATGCACGGCCAGGTGGGCATCGTTGGGCAGGCGCTGCGGAAACAGCATGGTCTGCACCTCGCGGGCAATTTCAATTTCCTTGCGTATGGCCGCCGAAGCCACCCGCTGCCGCACCAGCCGGCGGTTTTCAATGGCTCCCACCAGAATGTTGCTCAGCGTCTGCAGAAACTTGAGCGCTTCTTCGCCGGCATAATCTTCGTGGGCGTTGCCGATGAACACGTAGGCCAGCACCTGGCCGTTGCTGCCCACCGGTATCACCACTTCGAGGTTGGCCCACACTGGCTCCAGCCCCGCAATTTCGTCGAGTCGGCACGAGGCTTTGGTACAGGCATCGGCAATCCGCTGCGGTAGCTCTACCTGCCGGAAATCGACCTGCCCGGTGCCGAAATAGGTCATGCATTGCCACTGGCCCTCTTCCAGCACATACAGCACCAGCCGGCGGATGTTGAGCTGGCCGAGCAGCGTGAACTGGAAAATCCGGTAGAGGGCGGCTTCGGTATGGTCCTGGTTGATGGCCTGGGTGATTTCCAGCAGCGCCCCCAACTCCCGCTCTTTCAGGAACAACTTTTTTTCAGGAGTAGTATTGGGCATAGCAAAAGAAAGGCAGGGAGGTGGCGAAAGGATAGGCAGGCAAGTAAGCCTGGTGGTTGGGAGGCAAAATAGCCATTTGAAATTCGGGCAGGTCGGCGGCGTAGGTGCTGGCTTCCACTTACGCCACCACGGCTGCCAACGCGCCTACAGCAGCGGCGTTTTGGGGTCGTAGGCGTCGCGCAGGCCGTTACCGAGCAAGTTGAAGCTGAGCACCAGCAGGCTGATGGCCAGGCTCGGCAGCAGCGTGAGCCACAGGCCGGCGCGGGTGCCCAGCAGCTGGAAACCCTCGTTCACCATCAGACCCCACGACGGTGCCGGCGGCTGCACGCCCAAACCTAAGAAACTCAGGCCAGCTTCGAGCAGAATGGCCGACGCAAAATTACTCGTGGCCAGCACAATCAGCGGGCCGGTCATGTTGGGCAGCAGGTGTTGGGCAATCAGGCGGCGCTGGGGCAGGCCCAGTACCCGGCCGGCCTCCACGAAAGTGGCCTGTTTTAAGCTCAGCATCTGGCCCCGCACCACGCGGGCCACATCTACCCACATAGTCAGGCCCACAGCCACAAACGAGGTCCAGACGCCCTTGCTGTCGAGGGCCAGCGAAATGGCAATCACCAGCATAATGCCCGGAATGCTCCACACCACCGTCATCAGGCCCAGCAGCAGCGAATCGAGCCAGCCGCCCACGTAGCCCGCCACGGCCCCCACCAGCATGCCCAGCAGCACCGAAATAATAACGGCCACCAGCCCGATTCCCAGGCTGATGCGGGTGCCCAGCAGCAGCCGGCTCAGCTCGTCGCGGCCGGCCTTATCGGTGCCCAGCCAGTAGGTGCGCTCGATGATGTTCTGGCGGGCCAGCGGAGCCAGGTCGGCGGCCGAACCGCTGCGGCCGGCCACGGCATTCAGGGCGTAGGCCTGGCGCTGGTCGGCCAGGGCCGAGTGGTTTTGGTAAGGCTGCGTGATGAGCGAATCGCCCACGATTTGGTAGCCACCAATGGCTACTTCGCGGAAGCGCGGTGCGCGGCCCTGCCACCACGTACGCAGCGGGTTGTCGGCCGCGTCGCGCACCGCATCGGGCCGGGGTAGGCGCAGGATGGTGGCGGAGAAACCGGGGGCTTCTTTTTGCAGCTGCACCAAGCCGTTGTTGGCCGAGGGCGAATTGTCGGGCAGCACCCAATAGCCCAACACAGCCACCAGCGTACAGAGCACAATAAAGCCCAGCCCGAGCATGGCCGGCAGATTGCGCAGCAGGCGCTGGCGTACGTAGTAGCCCGGCGAGCGGGCCGGCGTCGGCGCGGCTACGGCAGCGACGGGAGCAGCGGGCATCAGCGGGTGTTGTGTTGCAGCAGGCCTTCTTTGGAAGCCAGAAACTGGCAGTCGCCCACCAGAGCCCCGAACGAGCTTTCCTCGTAGGCCAGCTCGGTATCGGGGTCGGGCCAGAAGCTCCGCACGTAGCCCACGTCCATCAGGCGGCGCAGGGTTTCCACTAGCTCGGGGCGCGGCAGGCCGGTTTTTTTCAGCAGGTCGGCGAAGGGCGTGACGAAGTACAGCTCGTCGAGAACATCAAATTCGGCGTCGGTCACGGCAGGGAGGGCGGATTGTGAGGCATAAAGGTAAATGTTCGGCCGGGGTTTCTCGCAGCGGTTTGCGGAGGAATGCGCGGGGTGTGTCAGTTGATTGCTGAAACCACGTATCTGACCTCCTGCGACTCCACGTAGTCTAAAATCTGGCTAATTTCCTCGTTTGAAAGATTGTACGAGGGCATTTGCTGCTTGTCGTACTGCTCGTAGATTTTCAGGGCGTATTCGTCGCCGCTGGCAACCAGCTTGCTGGAGTTTTTCACCCAGGCATGCAGCCATTTCTCGGGTCGCCGCTTTCGCACCCCGGCCAGCGCGGGACCGACTATCACCTCAACAATGCCATGACACTGGGCGCAGTTGCCCTTGAACAGCGCGTCGCCGGATGCAATGTTCATGGCTTCAGCAGCAGTTAGCGGAGGCAGCGGAGCCAAACTATTCGGCCCGAGTATGCCTGGCCCGGCGCAGGCTGATTGATTGGCTAAATCCGTCGGCGGCTCTACAATTAGATTACTGCCCAGCAGCAGCAGACAACCGCCAATGGCCCCAGCCACCACCGCCAGGCTGGCCGGCATTATGATTTCCAGCAGGTTCTTATTCATCTTGACAGAGAAGTTGGAACACTCCAGAAAGTACGCCCCCAAACGCCGCAATAGCAAGCCATTTCCATGGTTTGATGCCCTTCAATTATAGCTTCCCTCCTACCCGGCCCGCCGGCCCTTCCACTCGTAGCCGCCGCGCAGGCCCGCCAAGCCCACCAGCAACGCATAGGGCGCGTACGCCAGTTGCAGCAGCGGCGCGTAGGTCAGCCAGCGGCGGCGGCCAAGGAAGCCCAGTACAGGGGCCAGAAACCAGCAGTCGGCGGCCAGCTTAAGGCCCAGGCCAGCGGCGGCCCCGGGCAGCAGCGCGGGTTGCCAGGCCGAAGCCACTAGTCCGGCCATTGGGGCTAGGTTAGCCAGCAACACCAGCACCGCCAGCCGTTGCGAGGGCGGGTGCCGGTAGTGCCGCCACTTGCTGGCCCAGCGCACCCGCTGCCGCAGCAGGGCCGCCAGCGTGGGCGGCCCGGCCGTGCGTACCAGCGCGGCCGGGTGTTTCAGGAACCGAATGCTGCCCGGAAACGCCGCGTGGAGCTTGTGGAGCAGGAACTCATCGTCGCCGCTGGGCAGGTGGGCGTTTCCCGCGTAGCCGGCCACGGCCGCGAAGGCGCTGCGGCGGTAGGCCAGGTTGGCCCCGTTGCACATGGTGGGCGTGCCGGCCGCAATGCCCGCCGCACCCGTACCCACCAGCCCCGCAAACTCCAGCCCCGACAGGTGTTGCAGCAGCGCATCCGGCCCCGTCAGCAGCACCGGCCCGCTCACGAAATGCACTTCCCCAGGGCCGGCTGCGTCGAGCAGCACCGCGTAGGCCCGCAGCCAGTCGGGGCCCACGCGGCAGTCGGCATCAGTACACACCACCCAGGGGGCGCGGGCGTGCTGCAGGGCCGCCTGCAACGCTGCTTTCTTGCCGACTGCGGCTTCCGCAGTTTCAGCCAGCCGCACCACTTGCAGCCGAAAAACGGCCGTGTCAATAGCCGCCGTCAGCAGCGCGGCCGTGTCGTCGGCCGAGTGGTCGTCGGCAATGATGACTTCGAACTGGTCGGCAGGCAGGCGCTGGCGGGCCAAGTCGGCGAGTAGCTGCGGCAGGTTGGCGGCTTCGTTGCGGGCGGCTACGAGTACCGAGAAGCGCGGCGTCGCGGGCGTTTCAGAGCCGCTAGCAGGCGCGGGCGCGGCGGGTAGCGGCGGCAGCTCGGGCACCGGCAGCTGCTGCCAGGCGTGGCGCAGGCGCAGCATCTGCCCCGCGTACAGCGCCGGAAATGCCAGCAGCAACAGGCCCCAGCCGCTGCTCATGTGGTGGGTTGAATGACTTCGGCAGTAGCCGGAGCTGCTGCCGAAACTGGTGCGCCCGCCGTAGCCGGGCCGGCCTGGCGCTTGCGCAGAACTTTCAGGCGGAGCACAAAAATCAGCCCTACGGCGCTGGGCACGGCAATATTGAGCACCCACAAGCTCAGGCTGGCGCTCAGCACCGGCAGGGCTGACTGGCCCAGCAGCCCGAACAGGTGGGTGGCCGACAGTTCGCGCACGCCCACATCGGCCAGGGCATTGAGCGAAGGCACCAGCGATTTGAGCAGGAAGGTGCCCGCCACGGCGGCCGCCGCCGGCCCCACGGCCGTATTCACTCCGTAAGCCAGCAGCAACAGCCCAAACTGCGCCCCGAACACCAGATAGCGCAGGCCCGAAATCAGCAGCACATCAGTTAGCAGCCGGGCCGGATAGGTGGGCATTACGGCCAGATATTGGCTGAAACGGCGCAGCGGCTTAACGGCCTGCACAGCCGCCACCAGCAGTTCGGAGTGATAGAGCGGCAGCAGCACCGCTAGGTTAATGACCAGCGTGAGCACCACCAGCCCAATTTGCGCGGCCGGGTAGCCGTTCAGGTAGAAGCGCAGGGCAAAGTACAGCAGCCCCAGCGTACCGGCCATTACCGTGGCCACCAGCTGGCAGTAGCGCCCCAGAAACACGGCTCCCAGCGCATCCAGCCGGCGGCTTTTCAGCTCCATGATGCGGCCGGCGTAGTCGCCCATGCGGTTGGGCGTCACGAAACCCAGCGTGAGGCCTACCAGCACCGCCCGGAAGCTGCGCCGGAACGAGACGGGCTCCAGGTGCCGGGCCAGCCGCCACCATTTCCAGCTTTCGAGGCCCCAGTTGAGCGGCACCAGCAGCAACGCCAGCAACACCGGGCCACGCCCCTGCCCACCCAGACTGCGCGCCAGCAGCCCCCGCCACGCGGCGGCCGTGGCCTCATTATCGACCAGCGAGTGCCAGAGAAAACCCAGTGTAAGCAGCGTAATGCCCAGCTTGGCCACCACCACCCAGCCCCCCCACCGTTGCGCCGGCGCGGGCCGGGCCGGCACGCGGGGTTCGGGGCTTTGGGCGTAGCTTTGGGGTGGCAACATAATTGAGCTGATAGCTATCAGCTGCTAGCTGTTAGCCTTTTTTTCAGGCGAAGCTACTGCGTAAAACGCTAGCTTTGAAAAGTCTCCGGCTCGAAATACAGGCCTCCACCAGGTATTAAATGAGCTTAATGGCTCAGCAGCCACCAAAAAAGCTAACAGCTGGTAGCTTTCAGCTAACAGCTCAAACCCATGATTCTTCCCCTCGCTTCTTCTTCCGAACTGCTGCCCAAGGTGATTATGGGCGTCGACCCCGGCACGTCCATTATGGGCTACGCCGTGATTGAGGTGCGGGGCCAGAAGGTAACGGTGCTCTGCTACGACGTGATTGATATGCAGAAGCTGGGCACCAACCACGCCCTCAAGCTCAAGCGCATTTTCGAGCGGATGCTGGAGCTGATTGACGAGTACCTGCCCGACGAGCTGGCCATTGAAGCCCCGTTTTTCGGCGTGAACGTGCAGAGTATGCTCAAGCTGGGCCGCGCCCAGGGCATGGCCATTGCCGCCTGCCTCTCGCGCCAGATTCCGTACGTGGAATACGCGCCCACCAAGGTAAAGCAGGCCGTTACGGGCTCGGGCAGCGCCACCAAGGAGCAGGTGGCCCACATGCTACGCCAGACCCTCACGCTGCCCCCCATTGCCGAGGCCAGCAAGTTCCTCGACGCCACCGATGCGCTGGGCGTAGCCCTGTGCCACCACTACCAGAAGGGCAACAACGTGAAGGCCGGCGGCAAAAGCTGGGGCAAGTTTCTGGCCGACAACCCCACCAAACTGGCCGCCCCGGTTGCCGGGAAGAAGTTGGCAGCGGCCAGGAAGAAGCCGGCGGCGTAGAGCAACTTACTATCCTTAGACTACGCAATGCCAGATCATCAGCGGGGCGTCAATTCCTTTCTGCTGCTATTATCCTGTATCGGCGCGCTGGGCAACGCGGTAGCGGCCAGCGTATTTTGCCTGTGTTCACACGAGTCAATCCAACGCCTAATTCAACAGGACGGTCTACTGATTATTTTCAGCAAAAGATGGCTCGGCTTTTTTATCTTCGGTGCAGTGCTAGCCGCTGGTGTTGCCCTGCTGCAATTGTTTATTACTTCATTCAGCCATAAGAATTGGGGCAAAACCAAATGGATTTTTTTGTTGGCATTGGCGCTGCAACTGATGGCAGCTTTTGTTGGAAGCCTGCTATTCACTTACTCTATCGCGTGAACTTTCGCCTGTAATTATCCACTAATGCTCCGCCGCCCCATCCGCTCCACTTCCCTGAAAGCCGTGGGCTACGACCCGGCCACCCAAACCCTGGAAATCGAGTACCGCCACGGCGGGCTGGTGCGCTACACCGGCGTGCCCGAGGAGCTGCACCAGGCGCTGCTGCGGGTGCCGGGCAAGGCGTTATTCGTGGAGCAGGTAGTGGAGCGCGGCGGCTTCGGGCGCGAGCAGCTGCGGGGCGGGTAGCGGCCGCAACTGCTCATCAACCCAACCTACACCTCTCCCAGCTCGATTTCACCTTTAAGGTAGGTAACGGCGTGGCCGCTCATCAGTACCCGCTCGCCGCGCAGCTCACACCATAGGTCGCCGCCGCGGGCCGATACCTGGCGGGCGTGGAGAGTGGTTTTGCCCAGCCGCTCGGCCCAGTAGGGTACCAGCGTAGTGTGGGCCGAGCCGGTTACCGGGTCTTCGGGCACGCCCACCCGGGGGCCGAAAAAGCGCGACACAAAGTCGATTTCGCCCGAGCCGGGGGCGGTGGCGATTACCCCGCGAAACTCCACCTCGGCCAGCCGGGCCTGGTTGGGGCGCAGGGCCCGCACTTCGGCCTCCGAGGCAAACACGCACACCAGATCGGGGCCGGCCAGCAGGGCCAGCGGGGTGGCGCCCAGGCCATCCACCAGGCCGCTGGGGTGGCGGGGCAGCGGCTGGGGCGGCCGGGCCGGGAAGTCGAGCGTCAGCATACCGCTTTCGGCGCGGCTCACGCGCAGGGGGCCGCTTTTCGAGTGGAACACGATTTCGGGCTGCTGGAAGTTGAGGTGGCGGTAAAGCACGTGCGCCGAGGCCAGCGTGGCGTGCCCGCATAGTTCCACCTCCACGGTGGGCGTAAACCAGCGGATTTCGTACTCGTGATCCAACTCAGCTTTGGGCACGAAGAAGGCGGTTTCGGCTAGGTTATTTTCGGCAGCAATGGCCAGCATGGTGGCATCGGGCAGCCACTCGGTAAGGGGGCACACGGCGGCGGGGTTGCCGGCAAACGGGCGGTCGGAGAAGGCATCGACCTGATAAAGGGGAAGTAGCATAGCAGAGAGGCAGAATGAAAGTAAGGCCGCCGCAGCTCGGTGGCACTGCTAAACTACGGTTTCGGCGGCTATTACTCGTCCTTCGGTTTCCTCCGGCAATGTGAAAGTGACGGGGTGGGAAGGCAGCTGCAGTTCATCCCCGAAATAATTAATGCAGCCCGCGCAACCCGGCGGTGGGGGTAGCCGGTCATGCAGTAGATTGCCGATTCTCCTGATGGATAGGCGCTTTTTTTGCCCGCTCGATGGCCGAACAGATTGACGCTTTGGTGGAAGGATGCCGCCGGGGCCAGCCAGCGGCGCAACGGGCGCTGTATGAGCGGCTGGGTACCCGGCTGATGGGCGTGTGCCTGCGCTACTGTCCCTCTCGCGAGGAGGCCGAGGACGCGCTACAGATCACGTTTGTTAAGATTTTCAGCCGCCTCGACCAGTTTCGCAACCAGGGACCATTTGAAGCCTGGGCCCGGCGCATTGCCGTGACTACCTCGCTCAACCTCTGGCAGCAACACCAGCAGCGCGGGGGCTTCCCGCTTGAAACCGACGAAGTTCAGTACCTCCCTCACCCCGATGGTACGCCCTTCGACCAGCTTTCGGCCACCGACCTGCTGGACTTGCTCGCAACGCTGCCGCCCGGCTACCGCACCGTGCTCAACCTCTACGCCGTGGAGGGGTACTCACATGCCGAAATAGGGGAGCTGCTGGGAATTTCTGAAGGTACCAGCAAGTCGCAACTCTCGCGGGCCCGCCGCCTGCTTGAAGCCCGCCTGAGCCGTCAGGCAGCCATTTCTACGCACCATGACTGAGCACGACCCACTTTTCGACCACCTGCGCCGCCAGCTGCACGACTATGGCCCGCCCCCACCCGAGTCGGTGTGGACGGGAATCCGGCAGCAGGTACCCGCCCCGCGTCCGCCCCGGCCCTGGCTGCGGCCCGCGCTGCTGCTGGGCCTGCTGGTGCTGACCCTGACTTTCACGGCCCGCTACTGGCGTCCGCTATATAATTCGGCGCCTCCCGCAACGGCCAACCGCCCATCCGCCGGCCCGGCCGGTAGTGGTCCGGCGCGTTCGGAAGCAACCACAAACCGGGGTTCTACCCCCCAGAAAAGCTCTATTGGGACTTCCGGGCCACTTGCACGCCTTGAACAGACGGCCACCAACATTGAGCAGCCTGCTGCTACGCCAGAGCTGGCAGCCGCTTCTGCTGCAAAAGCGCCTTCCGCTTTTGGCCGAAAAAAGATTGTTATTCAATCCAACGTAGGTTATCCTTTGACAACTCTACCGCGGCGGCGTAAACAGAAGGGCACGCTCGCCCTGGCTTCCACTGAGCCCCGTCGGCTCGTCCGCCAAGGGAGCGAACAAGCCAAACCAACAACGGCTTCAATCAAACCAACTTCAACAACTTATCTGGTAAGCCAGGCAGCGGTGTTGAAGCGGGCAGAAGCTGAAGAGCCGAATACCCCAGGCCGCCGGCACGACCTTGCGGTGGCAGCGGACGAACCCCAGACACTGGCTTTCCGAAGTGCCGTTGCGCAGCTAGAAGCCCGGCGCTGGTCGGGCACCGGGCTGGCCCTGCCGCGGGTACAGAAACAACCCGAGCCCGAGCAGACACCACGACTGCCGGCCGATTGGAGCGTGCAGGTGCTGGCAGGTCCGGGGCTCACGTACCGGCTGCTGGGACGGCCGGCGACCCAATTGCAAGGGCTGGAACGGCCCGCTGTGGGCTTTAACGGGCAGATAATGGCGGCTTATACATTCTCACCGCGCCTAACGCTGGCGGCTGGGCTGGGTTACGCTCAGTATGTCACCACGCTGCGCTACCAAATCGTCAGAAACCGTCCCGACAGCCTGCTTACCGCCGTTAATTTTCGCGACCGGTACCACTTTCTGACCCTGCCTGCGCAGGCCCGGCTGGAGCTGGGTGGCAACCACCGCTGGCGCTACGGTGTGCTGGGCGGGGCCGAGTTGGCTGTGCTGCTGGGCGCCCGCACAACCGAAGGGTCGCCGTGCAACTGTGGGCAGCAGCGCTGGTTAAGTGCCGCGCCCGACAGCACGTTCCGCCGACTCAACCTGGCCCTCACGGCCGGGGCATTTGCCAACTACCAGTTCCGGCCGGGCCATTGGCTCACCATCCAACCCCAGGGCCAGCTGTTTGCCAACTCCCTGAGTGGGGCCAGCCGCATCCAGCGCCGCCCCTGGAGCCTGAGCCTGCAGCTGGGCTACCGCTGGGACCTAGCCCCACGACGGCAACGCTAGGCAGAGATGTCATTTACTGGCAAAACAAACTCCATCCCTACGTGGAAGCTGATTTTGCGGACTTTTCTGTCCGTTCTACCCTCTCACCTTTTACCCCACCTTACCTTCTACCACTATGCGTTACTCTCCCTTAGCCAACCTACTGCTGCTGGTACTGCTGGCTGGCTGCCAGTTCGATTCCGGTGTTGTGGTATGCGAAGATGGCACCACGCCCTGTCCTCAGGTACCGACAACTATTCGCGACCTGCAGACACAATTGGGCGCGCCGCGGCAGACGTTTACCTACCAGCCTGGGCAAACCAACACGTTTACCGGCGCCCAAGGCACTATTGTTACCATCCCGGCCGGGGCTTTTCTGAAGTTCGGCCGGCCCGTTACCTCGCCCGTGCAGCTCACGCTGCGCGAGGTTTACGACCGGGCCACAATGGTACTGAGCAACATGCCCACCATAACCAGTTCTGGAGATGTGCTCGAATCGGCGGGCGAGATATACCTACGGGCCGACCAGGACACAACCCTGCGCCTGGCCCCAGGAATAGCTATCCGCCTGCAGACGCCTAATCCGCCCAATCTCGCCATCATTGACTCTATGCTCCTGTTTGTGGCGCCATCTGTGCCGGCCGGCTGCTTTGGCTGGTCGCTGTACCGCGACGCAGTGTCTGACCTGACACCCGTTGCCGGTGGCAACATTGTCACCATTGGCCAGACCCTTTACAACAGCGGTTATGGCTGGTTCAACTGCGACCGATTCTACGGATCAAGCAGTTTATTGCCGGTGGTGGTACAGGCCCCAGGCACCAATATCGACCAGACCAATACCGCCGTATTCATTATCTTCCGGGACTTCAACGGGACGCTGGCCCTCTGCGACTTTGCATTACCAAATGTATTTACGGCCCGCTCAGTGCCTAATGGAGCTCGGGTAAGTGTAGTCGTTATCCGTACCATCGAAGGCAAGCTTTACTACGGCCGCCAGGATGATATAGTGCAGCCCGGCCGGAGCTTTAGCCCGCTCCTGCGTGAAACCACGGCCGTCGAGTTGGTGGCCGACCTCAAACGCATCTAAATCACTGGGCTTGATGCACCAAGTTTGCCCCGGCCGCTTCAACTCCGGCCGGGGCAAACTTGGCTTCTTTCTTCTCACATATTTTCTTCCACCAGCTCTCCTCCGATTATCACCTGCTGCACGGGGTTGTCGCCCAGCCAATAGGGTATTTCGGGCAGGGAGCCTACATTCAGCACCAAAATATCGGCGCGCAGGCCGGGCGCGAGACTACCGCACTCCTGCTGCTGGCCAATGGCCCAGGCGGCGTTGCGCGTGACGGCAGCCACGGCTTCGGCCGGCGTGAGGCCCATTTTCAGGCAGCCCATGCTCAGGGCCAGCCACAGGTTTTTGCTGGGGCAGGAGCCGGGGTTGAAGTCGGTGCTGAGCGCCACCGGCAGGCCCGCATCAATAAAGGCGCGGCCTGGCGCATACCGCTCCAGGCGCAGAAACAGCGGCACCAGCGGCAGCAGCACGGCCACGGTGCGGCCTTGCGTAGCCGCGGCTATGCGGGCCGCCGCCTCGGCCGATAGGTAGTCGGCATGGTCGAGGCTGACGGCCCCGAGTTCGGCCGCCATTTCGCAGCCGCCCAACTCGTGCAGCTGCTCGGCATGGATTTTTAGCCCGAAGCCCCGGTTGCGGGCCGCCGTCAGGAACTCGCGGGAATCGGCTACGCTGAACGCGCCCTGCTCGCAGAAAATGTCCACGAAGGGTATCTCGGCTGGGTCGAGTTGGGGCAGCACCTCGTTCACGAGCATGGCCAGGTAATCGGTGGGGCGGCCGGCGTACTCGGGACCGGGCACATGGGCCCCCAGGAAGGTGGGCACCACCCGCACGGGCTGCTGTAGGCCGGCCTCGCGAGCGACGCGCAGCAGCCGCAGCTCGGTTGCGGCGTCGAGGCCGTAGCCGCTCTTGGCTTCGAGCGTAGTAACGCCGTAGCGCCTGAAGTCGGCCAGGTGGCGCAGGGCAGCGGCCAGCAGCTCGGCTTCGGAAGCAGCACGGGTAGCGCGCACGGTATTCAGAATGCCGCCGCCGCCGGCCAGAATATCAAGGTACGATTCGCCCCGTAGCTTGCGCTCGAACTCGGCCGCCCGCTGCCCGCCAAATACCAGGTGCGTGTGGCACTCCACCAGCCCAGGCATCACCACCCGGCCGTGCGCCTCGATTGTGCGGGTGGCAGGCGTCAGCTGGCTTTCTTCTAGCTCCGCCATGGGGCCCACGGCCGCAATCCGGCTTCCCTCGCAGGCCACGTAGCCGTCGGTGATGATGTGCCAGCCAGACTGGTCGGGGCCGGCCAGTGGGCGGGTAGCGGGTGGTCCGGTCAGCGTGAGCAGCTGGCCGCAGTGGCGGATGAGCAGAGTGTAGGGCATGGCGGGGCGGGAGTATAGGCTGGGTAAAGATGCGTACTAGAGCCATAAGAGTCCGCAAGGCTGGTAACAGCAGTAACAGCCCGGCGCGGGCTGTTACTGCTGTTACCGGCTTCGTGCATCGTTGCTGACTTCCTACCGGTTTTGTTCGCCGGTGCGCGAAGCTGGAGCTTCGCGCTACAGCCCTTTTGCGTAAGCCCCGATCAGGCATTGCCCGATAGAAATAATGTATCCCGAAGTGAGATTCAGCCGTATGAAGGTCTCAAGATATTGACTTATAGCTAGTTGTTTTACTATATTACATATATAGCCGTCCTCCACACTTCTTCCTTTCCCATTATGAAACAACTTCTCCTTTTCTGGCTGGCCTCGGCACTTGCGCTACAGGCACGGGCTCAGCTCCCTACTAACAGCTACGCCGTATCCACCCCTTGCCCAAGCAGCCTCAACCAACCTTCCGGGCTGTCCAGAATCAATACCGACGGCTCGATTACTCCCATCGGCATTGTTAGCGAAGCGGGTACGGGCATTGTAGTGAATGGCTTAGGTTATAACGACAACAACCGGGTTGCACTGTATGCCATGCGCGTGGTTCCGCCCACGGCGGCTTCCATTCAGGCCGGCACTCCTCCCGACTTATACCGCATCGACCTGACAACGGCCGTGGCCACCAACGTAGGCCCGATGACGCCGCCCCCCACGCCTACCACGGGCCTGACCCCGCCCTCCGGCTTTGGCGTAACTGCCCGCGACTACCGGCAGACCCTGAATTTTGTGGGCGACAGCAACCCTGACGGCACTTACTACCTTGGGGGAGTTACGTTTCGCATCTCCGCTCTTTATTTTGGCGACTTCCCGTTTCCGGGTACGGCCACCGTTACCGATGTGCGCCTGTACGTGGGCACCACCAGCCTACCGGTTGTCCCGGCGCCCGTAGCGGCCCCTGTCTGGCAACGGGTGAACGCTTCCGACCCTGCTACGGCGGCCATTATAGAAACCTACAGGGCCCAGACACAAGCCTACATCAACTCCGCACTCTCTACTCCGGCGCCCGAAGGGGGCATTCAGGATTGGGTGTACGACAAGCCCAGCGGTAATCTGGTAAGCTACATCGGCCAATCGGGCCAGTACCTCACCATCACCAACCCCGGAACAGCTCCGGTAGGCGTTACCACTACGCCTACCGTACCGCTGCCGCCATTGCCACCCGGCACCACCGACAACAATATCGGTTCGATGTTTTCTGACCAGTTCAGCAACGTATATGTAGTGCGGGCCGGGAGTGGAGAGATATTTCGGGTGGATAACGTAACCGGCAACTACGAGAACCGCTCGTTTGGCAACGCGCTGGGCTGCAACCGGGGCGACGCCGTGAGCTTTTCGGATGCCCTGCCTCTGCCCGTTACACTCACCCGCTTCGATGCTACGGCCACGGGCCCAACCGTGCGCCTGAGCTGGGCCACGGCTTTCGAAGAGCGGGCCAGCCACTTCGAAGTGGAGCGTAGTGCCACCGCTACCGCCTGGAACACCGTGGCGCGGGTGGCGGCCGGTAACCAGGCCACCGGCCAGCAATACGCGGCCACCGATGCCCGCCCCTTGCCCGGCACAGCCTACTACCGGCTGGCCATGCACGACCGCGACGGTACCGTTAGCTACTCGGGTGTCCGGATAGTGCGTAGTGCGGCTGCTACGGCAGTGTACCCCAACCCCGTGCGCCGCACGGCGCAGGTGCTGCTGCCAATGCCTGGCCAAAGCGCCACGCTGGAGCTGGTTTCGGCCCGGGGCGCGGTAGTCCGACGGCTCACGGCGCCGGCCGGACTGGCTTCGGTTGAGGTACCGATGGCCGATTTGCCCGCCGGCTTCTATCTGTTGCGCGTGCAGCAGGCCGGTGCCACCAGCACCACCCGCGTGGTACTGGAAAAGTAGCACCGTGCCTTTTCCATCAACTGGCAGCTCTTTCCGATACCCCGGTGCGCCCTGGCTGCGTATCGGGGTATTTGCTTTTGTATGCCTGATTTGCCTCCCACCATCATTGATGCGCCCCTGATTCTGACGCTGCTTCTCGACGAGGAGGCCCAGCAGCATTTCGACCAACTGCGCACGGCACACTTCCCACCGGCCCGTAACTACCTGCGGGCCCACATTACGCTTTTCCACCACTTGCCTGGCGCCGACCACGCCAGCATCGCCCAGCAGCTGCAGGCCATAGCGGCCGCTACCCCGCCCCTGCCGCTACGTGTTGCGGGCGTGCGGTTTCTGGGCCAGGGCGTGGCATACTTCCTCGAAAACGACCAGCTGCGCCAGCTGCACCACGAGCTGCAGACTCGTTGGGCCGCCACGCTCCGCCCCCAGGACATACAGCCTCTGCGGCCCCACATCACTGTGCAGAATAAAGTAGCGGCCGCCGTGGCCCGTACCCTGTACGAGCAGCTTTCCGCCGATTTCGAGCCTTACAATGTTACCGGCACCGGCCTGGCCCTGTGGGCCTACCGCGGCGGCCCCTGGGAAGCCCTGGCACAGTTTCCGTTTGAGGGAAAGGGTGAACTGGATCTAACGGGCGGTCAGCAGTGAAACCACCAAGGGCGGTCAGGCGGAGCTTGCTGCCTTCGTAGCACGACGTAGGGGCGGGGCTTGTCCCCGCCCGCCGTTGAAAGATTGTCGTTGAACGGTTACCGTTGCAGCGGCGCAAACGGCGGGCGGGGATAAGTCCCGCCCCTACATCGTATTACGGAGCGGTAGAGATGCTTCGGCAAGCTCAGCATGACTACCTTTTCTCCTCCTTATGCTACCGTGCCTTGATCGTACGGGTGAGGCCTTTGAACTGCTCCAGGGCTTGGTCGAAATCCTGGCGGGCAATGCCCTGCAGCGCTACAGCGGTGTTGCCGATGACCGTTACCTGCTGGTACACCAGCACCCGCTGGCCCTGAAGCTGCGCAAACCCTTCGGTTTCGTAGGTTATCAGGTCGTTTACCTTGCCCGAGGTCATCTTACGGGGTTTATAGGCCTTGGGGCCATCGGGGCGGGTAAGCAGCTGGGCGCTGATATCGGCCGCCGTGATGGACGGATTGTAGGGATAGGTGCTGACGGTAAGTACTGGCTCAGTACCATAATCGGGCTTGCGCTGCCCGCCCAGCGTGTAGGTATAGGTACCCTGCCGGGCCAGTGCCAGCGCAAAGGGCGACTTCTGCTCGTCGAGTACGAACACGGTGTTGCCCAGCGTGGCCAGCGCATCGGCGGCAATGGGTCGGTAGGTGGCCGAGCGCAGGCTACGCCGCAACGCCCCGCCGGCCGCCGTATCGGCCGCCGGATAGCGGGCGTCGAGCAGCACCACAAACGTCGAGTCGCCGAATAGTAGCTGGCTGGTTTCCTGGGTGGGGCTGAGCTGCACCCGCGCCAGCTGCGCTGGGTAGCCGTCTATCTGCAGAGCACTGAAACTGATAACCGTGCCGCCGCGCGCCGTGAAGCGCGCCGGGTTGAAGCCGGCTGCCTGCCGGTAATAATTGCTGCCGGGCATTTCCATTACCTGCAGCGCGGCCGGCCCCCGGCGCAGCCCCGTGAGGCCCGCAGCCGGGCCAAAGCCGGCGGGTGGCACCAGCCACACCCGCGTACCTGCTACCGCCTGCCGGGCCGCCGCCTCGGGGGCCGAAACAGAACCCAGGGTTTGGGCCACGCCCACTTGTGGCAAGCTGCCCAGCAGCAGGCCCAGGCCCACCAGAAAAAACTTCGTCATTATCTATCGTGCGCTTTCGGATTGCGGGTCGGGCCCGCCCCTCAATTCGTAGCAAAGTACGCACGAATCGGGCGAGCGGGCCAGCAAGTGGGCCGGCTGGGCTACTTTTGCCCGGCCGGTTGGCGTACACTATCTTCCGAAAGCGGCCTTCTGCCAGAGCCGTGCACTTTTCAGTTCTGCCCGATGAAAGCACTGTTGTTGATTGACATTCAGAACGATTTTGTGCCCGGTGGGGCGCTGGCAGTAACCAACGGTGACGCTGTGGTACCGCTGGCCAACCAGCTGCAGCCCTACTTCGGACTGGTGGTCGCCACCCAGGACTGGCATCCGGCCGGCCACGGCAGCTTTGCCAGCTCGCACCCCGGCCGCCAACCTTTCGAGCAGGGCGAGCTGCACGGGCTGCCCCAAACGCTCTGGCCCGACCACTGCGTGCAGGGCACGCCCGGCGCCGGGTTCGTGGCCGGCCTCGATCAGCACCGCATCGAGGCCATCTTCCGCAAGGGCACCAACTCCGCCATCGACTCGTACAGCGGCTTTTTTGATAACGGCCACCGCAAAAGCACCGGCTTAGCCGATTACCTGCGCGGCCGCGGCGTAACCGCAGTGTACCTGGCCGGCCTGGCCGCCGACTTCTGC
The DNA here is from genome assembly GCF_013377885.1 of Hymenobacter lapidiphilus. Lineage (GTDB taxonomy): Bacteria > Bacteroidota > Bacteroidia > Cytophagales > Hymenobacteraceae > Hymenobacter > Hymenobacter lapidiphilus. The sequence continues at coordinate 116,766 of NZ_JABKAU010000005.1, read as the reverse complement.
GTTTACTTCTCGGCCCTCGATGCCCTGCAGGAAGGATTCACCGTGTTCTTAGTAGAAGATGCCACCCGCGCCATCAGCGCCGAGGGCTACAAACAGGCCCGCATCGACCTGGCGCAGCGCGGGGCACAGTTCGTAACCACAGCCGGTGTAGTTGTTGATGGTTAGCAAAAGAAACGTCATTCAGAGCGTAGCGAAGAATCTCGCTCGCATCCGTTGAGCTACCACAGGGCAGTTTTTGCGAGCGAGATTCTTCGCTGCGCTCTGAATGACGTTCTTTTCCACTAATCACTAACCTCTAAACTCCAGAACCTACGGCTTTTGGGCTACTACTGAGAACATCAGCGGGAGCTTGCCGGGCATGTGTGCGAGCTGGTAGCCGCCGCCAGGGGCCGGCTCCAGTCCGTTCAGGCAGTCGTAGCACGAGTAGTCGTACTCTTCAAAATGGCGAATGGTCAGCCCCTGGCCCAGTAGCGCGCCCAGCACCTCGCCCAAGCTGTGATTCCAGCACACCGATGTTTCGTGCAGGGGCGCGGCGCGGTCGGCGTAGGTGCCGGTTTCCTGCTCGATGATGGTCTGGTGGTTGAAATAAGAGTACTCGATGCGGGTGAAATCGTTGTCGAACATCCAAACGGCCGGATGAAACTCGACCAGTACCAGCCGGCCGCCGGGGCGAAGGCAGCGGGCCACGCCGGCAGCCCACGGCGCCAGGTCGGGCAGCCAGCCCAGCACGCCGTAGGAGGCAAACACCACGTCGAACTGCCCGTTGAGGCGGGTGGGCAAGTTCAGCACATCGGCCTGCACAAACTCAGCGGCCAGGCCCAGCTGCGCGTTGAGGGTGCGGGCGGCAGCAATGGCCTCGTCGGCCAGATCGACGCCCGTGACGTGGGCACCCATGCGGGCCAGCGAGAGGGTGAGGGTGTCGAGGCCAAAATGACACTGCAGGTGCAGAATATGCTGCCCGGCAACGTCGCCGAGCAGCTGTAGCTCAGGCGGATTGAGCGACGTTTGGCCCGCCGTAAAACCAGCTACATCATAGAAATCTGACGCGAGGTGGAAGGCTGTTTTAGCGTTCCAGAGGCGGCGGTTAAGCTCCAGGTAATCCGGTGGAATATTGGGTGGCGTACTCATCGAACGGTAAGGCGGGTTTGCTGGATAAATTCCCGGATCAGCTCCCGGATCAGCTGGCCGGCTTCGTTGCGGGGCTGCCAGGGATTGTCGGGGTCGCAGTAGCCGGTCAGCGAGGAAAAGGCCGAGGGCGAGGCAACGGCAAAAGCCATCGACCACTCGGGAAACTCGCGCCAGCTCACCGGACCATCGGCCAGCTTCACCACGTTGCCATGGCGCGGGTCGTGCTCGATGCGGCTGTAGAGCTGCTCCACTACCGTCCGCTCGCCTTCCAGCACCTGTAGCACCTGGCCGTTGCAATACAGCAGAATGCCCGTAATGCCCACCTGGTGGTTGTAGTGCCTGAACTTTTGCAGCATTTCGCGTAACAGGCTTTCACTCAATGCACCCACTATCTGGCTCGAATATACAAGATGATGCATAACTGAGGGCTTTACCTGACACATACAACGCACACCCGGCGCAACGGTGGGGCCTATCAAAACCCATCCTGCCAAGACGCTACCTAACTCAAGTTGCGCAAAACGATGCAGGGTCGGGGCCGAGCTTCGCTGCTCTTCAGTTGCCCCCGCCCACCGTCGAAACGATGCGTCGAACGACTGTTCTGAGTCACTGTAAAGCCCGTTACAACAACGGGCAGGGGCGCGCCGCGCCGTTGCAACGGGCCGACGTCCTCGCTTCGCAACTTGCGCTACCTAATATACGCTTTTAAAGATAGAGTTTCCGGCCGGAGGCATGATAGACTAATGCCCTGCGCTTATCTTTTTAGGGGCCGGGTTCGTACCTATCAGCTCAGCCTCTTTCCCTATGAACTCTACTACCCCTTTCCTGCCCGACACCGACGTAGTCCTGATTGGTGCCGGCATCATGAGCGCCACACTGGGCCTGATGCTCAAGGAGCTAGACCCAACGCTGACCATCACTATTTTTGAGCGCCTCGATGTGGCCGCCGCCGAAAGCTCCGATGCCTGGAACAACGCCGGAACCGGCCACTCGGCTTTTTGCGAGCTGAACTACACGCCCGAGCGCCCCGATGGCTCCATCGACATCAGCAAAGCCCTCAAAATTGCCGAGCAGTTCGAGCAGAGCAAGCAGTTCTGGGCCTTTCTGACGGAAAAGTACGATGTCAAGGAAATTGAGCGGTTTATCAACTACATCCCACACATGAGCTTCGTGATGGGCCGCGAAAACGTGGAATCCCTGCGCAAGCGCCACGCGGCCCTCACCGAATCGGCCCTGTTCAAGGGCATGCAGTTCAGCGACGATCGGGCTGAAATTGAGAACTGGATGCCCTTGGTGATGGAGGGCCGCAACGCCGAGCAAACCGTGGCCGCTACCCGCATGGACCTGGGCACCGACGTTAACTTCGGCTCCCTGACCCGCGGCATGTTTTACCTGCTGCAGGAAAAGCCGGGTGTGACCCTGCACTTCCATCATGAGGTGGAAAAACTACGCCACAAGTTTGACGGCACCTGGGGCGTGAAAACTAAAAACCTCGAAACGGGTGCCGAGCTGAAAGTGCGGGCGAAGTTCGTATTCATTGGGGCCGGAGGCGGCTCGCTGCCGCTGCTCGAAAAGTCCGACATTCCGGAGGCCAACGGCTACGGAGGCTTCCCGGTAAGCGGGCAGTGGCTGCGCTGCATTAACCCGGCCGTTATTGCCCGCCACAACGCCAAAGTATACGGCAAGGCCTCGGTAGGCTCGCCGCCCATGTCGGTGCCCCACCTCGATACGCGCGTGATTGATGGTGAAAAGCAGCTGCTGTTTGGCCCTTATGCCGGCTTCAGTACCAAGTTCCTGAAAACGGGCTCCTACTTCGATCTGCCGGCCTCCATCCAATTCGGCAACGTGAAGCCCATGATTATGGCCGGCCTCAAGAACCTCTCGCTCACCAAATACCTCATCCAGCAGGTCGTACAGTCGCCCGACGACCGGTTGGCGGCCCTGCGCGAGTACCTGCCCGATGCCCAGGCCCAGGACTGGGAGCTGGCCATTGCCGGCCAGCGCGTGCAGGTTATCAAGAAGGATAAGGAAAAAGGCGGCGTGCTCGAATTCGGTACCGAGATGGTTACGGCCGCCGATGGCTCCATTGCCGCGCTGCTCGGGGCCTCGCCCGGTGCTTCCACCGCCGTCAGCATCATGCTAAATTTGGTGCAGAAGTGCTTTCCCGCGCAATCGGCCGCGCCCGAGTGGCAGGCAAAATTTCGCGAGATGGTACCCACCGTGGGCCACCAGCTGGCCAATGAGCCGGAGTTGGTGAACCAGACGCGCACCCATACCAGCACCGTGTTAGGGCTGGTAACGCCGCAGCAACTGGGTATTGAGGCCTAGCGCCTGCGCCCGATCAACGACTCAACCAAAACGAGCCCGCCGGAATTGGCAGGCTCGTTTTGGTTGGTAGTAGAAGGGTGACAACAGGCACATCATGTCCTTTTACTCGCCGGCCACTCAATTTAGCCGGCTACAATTTAAACGGCTTCGGGCAGAAACACCTCCGCCAGCATGCACCGGACGCTGCCGCCGCCCAGAGTTTCGATGGTGGGGATGGGCAGCGGCAGCAGCTCGGCGTGGCGGCTGAGCTGCTGCCGCTGCTCGGCCGTGAGCGAGTCGTGGGCGCTCTGCGACATGGCCAGCAGCACGGGGCCGCCCACGGGCTGCAGGGCCAGCATGTTGCCGGCGAAGCAGGCCACCTGGGCCAGCGAAATGGGCACGATTTCGTGGCCGGTTTCGGTGAGCGAGTCTACCACGGCGCGGCGTTCGGCCGCATCCACAATGCTTTCGAGGCAGGCCACTGCAAAGCCGGGCCCGATGCTGAGCATCACGTTGGTGTGGTAGATTTCCTGCCCCCGCCCATCGACGGACCGGAACGATACCGGCTGGTAGCCCAAGCGGGCACAGGCGTCGGCCAGCAGGCCCGGCTCGGTGCGGGCCGAGCGGCCGGCATAGGCGCGGCGGTGCTCATGGTCGAAAATAATGCTGCCGGTGCCTTCCAAAAACCGGCCTTCCGCCTCCGCGCCCGACAGATCAAGCACTTCGGATATCCCAAATTCCTGGCCCAGGGCCGCCACAATATCGGGGCGGCGCTCGGGGCGGCGGTTGGGGGCGCACATGGGGTAGAGCACGGCGCGGCCATCGGCGTGCAGCGAAAGCCAGTTGTTGGGAAACACGGCATCGGGCTTGGCGGGGGCGGGCGTATCGTCGAACACGCGCACCTGTATGCCCCGGCTGCGCAGGGTATCAACCAGGGCCTCGAACTCGGCCACAGCGCGGGCCTCGGCAGTGGCGGCGCTCAGGCTGGTGGAGGCCTGCTGGAAGTGGTTGGATTCGGCCGTTTCGGCGTTGAAGCCGAACCGGGCGGGCCGGACGACAAATACGGTGGAGGCTGCTTGCTTCATGGGGCTAAACTACGGAGAACGGCCCTGCAAATTCATCCTACCGCCCTACTACAGAGCGCAAAAAAGCACGCCCCTAGCTGGAGCGTGCTTTTTGCAACTACAAAAAGTAGGGTAGGCTAAGCGCGACGCACTTTAACGGCGTTCAGGCCCTTACGGCCCTGCTCTACTTCGAATTCTACCTTGTCATTGTCGCGGATTTCGTCAATGAGGCCGGTTACGTGTACGAAGATGTCTTCGCCGGTTTCGGCGTTGTTGATGAAACCAAACCCTTTGGTCTCATTGAAAAATTTTACGGTTCCCGTCTGCATGATGCTTGGAAGGAGGTGGAGATGATAAAGCAAGCAGCAGCGGGACGTATTGGCTCAATTCAGGCGGGCTGAGTTGAGTTGAGGACTCGTTGGCAATTTGCCTTTTAACGTGCTAAAGATAGACTTTTTTTTTGGAAGTACTCGACAGGTTATTTGTTATAAACCAGCATTGCGGCCACTGGGGTACCCAGGACCACCTTCGGCCGTTTCAGACGAGGCGCGTGCCGACCATAAAATAGCCCAACAGCAGCGCCAGCAGCCCCACCCAGGCCAGCAGTACCCGGCGGCGCGGCAGCAGCAGCCCAGCCGCCACCGCCGGAATGAGCACGCCCATCAGCAACGAAACCAGCACGTAGCCCAGGCCGGTTGCACGGCCCAGCCGCTCCAGCACCCGAATGGTGTAGTTGTAGAAGCCCTGGCCGGTGGTGCCCGGCTGCCGCAACACCATATATCAGGGCGGCTAGGGCCAAGTTACCGGCCAACAGTCAACTACCTAAGTTGCGGAGGTCGGTGTAGGGGCGGGGCTTAGCTGCGCTGTCCTTCGGTTGTCCCCGCCCGCCGTTGAACGATTCCCGTTGGAGGATTAGCGTTGCAGCGGCACGAACGGCGGGCGGGGACAAGCCGCCCCGCCCTTACACCGACCTCCGCAGCTTGGGCTCAACACTACATGGGTATGGAACGGGCCAGTGAAACTGGCGAGCATCGTTTGCATACGCCAGCAAATGGATTGGGTGGGCCCAGTTGTGGCGACGGTTTTTGAGGCAGCCGCGGCGGGAGCAACAACTTTATAGGGGCCGGCCGGGTAAAGCAGCTGTTCGCTTCGGTGCTGCGAAGGTCACACTTGGCCTTGCCTGCGCTGTCGCTCCACTCCTGCTACAGCTTTTTGTTTTCCATGACTGAACCAACCACTTCCGCTCCGGCCAACTCGCCGCTAATTGTACTGGCCGGGGCCACCGGGGCGCTGGGTTTGCTTATTGCCCACCAGCTGCGCCGGCGCGGAGCCGAGGTGCGGGCACTAGTACGCCCGGCCAGCCTGAGCGGGGCCGAAGCCGAGTCGTTGCGGCAGCAGGGGGTGCAGGTGGTTGCCGTGGACTATGGCAGCCTCGCCGACCTGACCCGCGCCTGCCAGGGGGCTGGCTGCGTAGTATCGGCACTCAACGGGCTGCGCGATATTATAGTGGAAACCCAGGGCCGGCTGCTCGATGCGGCCGTGGCGGCCAGCGTACCGCGCTTCATTCCATCCGACTTTTCGGCCGATTTCACCCGGGTGTCAGAGGGCTCGAACCGCAACTTCGACCTGCGGCGCGAGTTTGCCCGCCGGCTCGATAACGCGCCCATCCGGGCTACTTCGGTGCTCAACGGCATGTTCATGGATTTGCTGCGGGGCACGGCACCGGTAGTGCTGGCCGGCCCGCGGCTGGTGCTGTACTGGGGCAACGCCGACCAGCCCCTCGACCTGACCACCATGCAGGACACGGCCGACTTTACGGCCGCTGCCGCCCTCGACCCCACCACACCCCGCTACCTGCGCGTGGCCGGCGAAGTAGCCAGCCCCCGGCAACTGCGCGAGGCCGCCAGTGCCGCCACCGGCCGGCCCTATCGGCTGCTGCGGCCCGGCGGGCTGGGCCTGCTAAGTACGCTCATCAGCATTACCAAAACAATGGTTCCGGCCCCCAACGACGTGTTTCCGCCCTGGCAGGGCATGCAGTACCTGCGCAACATGCTCAGCGGCGACGCCAAGCTGCAGGGCCCCCTGGACAACAACCGCTACCCGGGCCTGGAGTGGACGACGGTACGGGCCCTGCTGGCGGCGAACCGGTAGGCGGGCCGGCGCCACGACCGAAACGGCCCGGCTTACGGCTGTTGCCGCGCCTGCCACCACGCCCACCCGAGCCGGCCCACACTCAGTAGCGCTATCAGCCAGATTACCAGCACCACGGTGCCTACCAGCCAATTGGCGTGCCGGGAAACGGGCGTAGCAGCTGCCCGCTCCCGGGCCTCCCGCATCACCTCGGCCGGCACCAGCCTAATACTGAGCGCTATGCCCGCGGGCACCAGTATCAGGTCGTCGAGGTAGCCCAACACGGGGATGAAATCAGGAATCAGGTCGATGGGACTGGCGGCGTAGGCCAGCGTCGCCACCATCACCAGGCGGGCATACCAGGGCGTGCGCGGGTCGCGAGCAGCGTAGTAGAGGGCCACCAGTTCGGTTTTGAGGACCCGGGCGCGGCTCTTGAGGTTGGTAAACATCATCGGAAAGGTAAGCCGTCCTGCCTGAAAACTGTGCGTTGGCCACCGGGCAGAACGCGCTGTACTGGCCGCAAACCAGTACGGTAAGCCGTCAGCAGGCTTTCGGTTGGTCGCCGTAGCTTTACGGCATCACCGTTTGCGCTTATGGAAAACCGCCCCTCTCCCACCGCTCCGATCTGGAAGCGAAACATTTACCGCGTCGTTTTTGAGGCTGATACGCGAGCCGGCCAGCTGTTCGACATCCTGTTGCTGCTGGCCATTTTGCTGAGCGTACTGGCCGTGATGTTGGAGAGCGTGAGCAGCATCAATGCGCAGTACGGGCCGGCGCTACGGGTGGTGGAGTGGGTGTTTACGGTGGTGTTTCTGGTCGAGTACCTGGTGCGGCTGCTGATTGTGAGGCGGCCGTTGCGCTACGCACTAAGCTGGCTAGGGCTGATTGATGTGGTAGCCATTGTGCCATCGTTGCTGGTATTGGTGCTGGCGGGCAGCCACTACCTGCTGGTAGTGCGCACGGTGCGGCTGCTACGGGTGTTTCGCATTTTCAAGCTGGGGCAGTTTATTGGGGAAGGCGAATTCATTCTGAATGCCCTGAAAGCCAGCCGCTTCAAAATTCTGGTGTTTCTATCGTCGGTCCTGACGCTGACCGTTCTGATGGGCACGTTTATGTACGTGCTCGAAGGGGGCCAAAATGGCTTCACCAGCATCCCGAAAAGCGTGTACTGGGCCGTAGTAACGCTAACGACAGTGGGCTACGGCGACATTTCGCCCGTAACGGTGCTGGGGCAGACGCTGGCCGCTTTGCTCATGATTATGGGCTACGCCATTATTGCCGTGCCCACCGGCATTGTGTCGGCCCAGATGTCGCGCAGCCAGGCCGCGGCGGTTCCGGCCGCTGGCGCCACCCCACCAGTAGCCGGAACCACCGCCGGGCTGGCCGCTCCGGCCTACAAACAGGCTCGTTGCTCCCGCTGCCAGGCCGAGGGGCACCGCCCCGACGCCGCGTTCTGCTGGCACTGCGGCGGCGCGGTATAAAGGTGGTTTAGGTAGCGGATAAGTACTTAGAGCTGAATAGCACTTGATCTGCATGGTTAACGCTCCATTTGCTGAGAGTATAGGCCACCAAAATTATCATTAGACAGCAAGATTCACGCTTTGAGCCTTGGCCACCAGATGTGCGCAGACACCAGTTCTCCATCTATGGTTAACAAAGGCTCGGGGTCGAACCCGGTGGGTGTGCCAGTACTGAATTGCGTGCCTTCGCTCAGCAGAACAATTCGCTTACCTAATAACAGGGAGATACTGGTCAGATAGCGCATCAAATGGTCATGGTCGATGCTCGAACGGACATCGCGCGGGTCAATGTCGCCATCAATAATATCCTCGCTTAGAAAAAAACAATTCACCCTTACCCCGCCAACTTGGATGCTGGCATGCGGCACGCTATCATCCTTGTCGTTACTATCCCAGTACTTGAATACGGCTGGCATATTTATTTCTACTTCTACGCCCTCGTGTCCGTCACCAGGAAAGTACTTCACCGGATAGTTGCTATTCACAAAATCTGCCCACCGCCGCCACTCGTCCCGGGTTGTTTCCAAAACATATGTATCTGGCAAGGAGCCATCGGCCGGATAGATGCATTTCTTCACATCCTCCCAACTTAGCTCCGCTAAATTGACTTGCATATAATGTGTGGTTAGAATTACTCCATTGCCGGAATCTGCACGCCTCGCTCCCGGGCTACCTGCTGGGCCAGTTCGTAGCCGGCGTCGGCGTGGCGCAATATGCCCATGCCGGGGTCAGTTGTCAAAACACGTTTGAGGCGTTCGGCTTTTTCGGGGGTTCCGGTGGCCACTATCACCATGCCCGAGTGGGTGGAGTTGCCGATGCCTACGCCGCCGCCGTTGTGCAGGCTCACCCAGTCGGCGCCCGAGGCGCAGTTGGCCAGGGCGTTGAGCAGGGGCCAGTCGGCCACGGCGTCGGAGCCGTCCTTCATGCCTTCGGTTTCGCGGTTGGGCGAGGCCACTGAGCCGCAGTCGAGGTGGTCGCGGCCGATGACGATGGGGGCCGACACTTCGCCCCGGGCCACGAGGTCGTTGATGACCAGGCCGAACTTTTCCCGCTCGCCGTAGCCCAGCCAGCACACGCGCGCCGGCAGCCCGATAAACGGCACTTTGGCCTGGGCCTTCTCAATCCAGCGGGCCAGCAGCTTGTCGTCGGGGAAGGTTTCGAGCAGGGCGCGGTCGATGCGCAGAATATCCTGGGGGTCGCCGGAGAGGGCCGCCCAGCGGAAGGGGCCCTTGCCCTCGCAGAACAGCGGCCGGATGTAGGCGGGCACGAAGCCGGGATACAGAAACTGGCCCTGCTCGTCGCGCACTTTCAGGCCGCCCTTTTCGGCTTGGCCGCGCAGGTTGTTGCCGTAGTCGAGGGCCACGGCGCCGGCCGTCTGCATATCGATTATGGCCTGGCAGTGCTTCATGATGGAAGCCAGCGCCTGACGCCGGAACTCGGCGGGATTGTCTTTCCGCAATTGCAGCACCGCGTCGATGTCGCCTTCGGGAATGTAGTCGAGCAAGTCGTGGGCCGAGGTCTGGTCGGTTACAATATCGATTCTGTAGCCACGCTCCAGCAGCTCGGGCAGCACCGTGGCGGCGTTGCCGGTAAGGCCGATGCTCCAGCCTTTGCGCTCCTGCCGGTACTGCTCGCACAGCTCCAGGGCGTGGTCGAGGTCGTGGGCCTGCTCGTCGAGGTAGCCTTCGCGCATCTTCTGCTTCACGCGCTCATCAATGGGCTCGATTACCAGGCATACGCCGTCGTTCATGGTAACGGCCAGAGGCTGGGCCCCACTCATGCCGCCCAGGCCGGCCGTTACGGTTACGGTGCCGGCCAGCGTGCCCGAAAAGTGGCGCTCGGCTACGGCGGCGAAGGTTTCGTAGGTGCCCTGCAGAATGCCCTGGGTGGCAATGTAAATCCAGGAGCCGGCCGTCATCTGCCCGTACATCATCAACCCCAACTTATCCAGCTCATCGAAATGCTCCTGGGTGCTCCAGGCAGGCACCAGGTTGGAGTTGGCGATGAGCACTCGCGGGGCGTGGGCCCAGGTACGCAGCACGCCCACGGCCTTGCCGCTCTGCACGAGCATGGTTTCGTCGGGCTCCAGGTTTTTGAGCGTGCGCACAATAGTCTGGTACTCCTTCCAGTTGCGGGCGGCGCGGCCGGCCCCGCCGTATACAATCAGCTCGTCGTACACGAGGCTCACGGCCGGGTCGAGGTTGTTTTCCAGCATCCGCAAGGCAGCCTCAGCTTCCCAGGTTTTGCAGCGCAGCGTGATGCCATGCTGGGCCTTCACAGTTTCCTTGGGCTGATACTCGTAGTACATGGGCCGGCCAGAAGCTGCCACGGCACCCAGTTTCGAGGTGGCTTCGAGGTTGAGCTCGGGAGTTTGCAGGGCAGATTGAGGCATGACGAGGGAGCAACAAGTGGGCACGCGGAGCGCATCAGCAAGATATTGCTTTTAGCCCGGCTGCCACCAGCCGGCAGCATAGCATACACGGGCTGCCGAAAGTGGCTGGCGGCTTTATTTCGTCTTTGGCAGCGGATCAGACCCGGTTCGTCAGTTTATACCAGCAGGCCAACATCCGAAGCCTTACTTTTGCCGTAAGCAGCAGCACGGCCCTCCAATGGGGCCGGCTGACCCGATTCGCACCTTACTCTAGCATGCAACGTTTTACCAATTTCCTTCGATTTTTCCTCCTTTTCGCGTTACTACTGGTTGGCGCTGCCAATCGGCCGCAGTCTACCCCCCGCGTATCTCTCACCGACGAAGTACTAGCCCTATTCCGCACTACAACTACTAGTCCCCAGAGCTAAATTCGGCAACATCCCAGTTCTAACCCGGCCCAGCAGCCGGGTTTTTAGTGTCCTGCAGCTACATCGGCTGCGGGCTATTTTTGCTTTCCTTGAAACCGACGCGGCGCTCTGGCTCCGCGTCGGTTTTCGTTTAGGTCAGTTTGGCTTCCTATTGAAGCACCCATTACGGCGCTACGCCGGGCTGCTTGACGCGCCCTCTTCCAGGCGGGTTTGCAGCTGTGCAAGCTGCTGTTCGAGCAGAGCCACGCGCTCTTCGAGCAGGGCCGGGCGGCGCAGGTAAGTGCTGAAGCTGCCATGTACCTCCCAGATTTCGAGGGCTTCGGGCAGGTGGAAATCCTGGGGCGGATAGTCGGGGTTGTCGGCTCGTAGTTTGAGCACCTGGCCGGGCAGCTGCTCCTGCAGGCGGCGCACCAGCAGGCGGCTTTGGGTGAGCAGGGCGTACACCCGGCCGCTGTGCAGGCGAGGCAGCACCTTATCAACGCGGCAGCAGAGTAGCACGTCCTGGTGGCGCAGGGTGGGCGCCATGTCGGGGCCGTTGAGGTCGAAGGCGCGGGTGGCGGGTCCCAGCTGGTGCGGGAACGTGAGCGGAGGCAGCGCGTCGATAAAGGCCGAATCGTGGTGGCGAACGATGTATTCGAGCAGTCGGGCCTGAGGCACGTAGGGCGTGAGCTGGGGCCGCTGATCGGCCAGCGCGGCGGCGGCGGGCGCATCGGCTTTGGTTAACACCGACTCCTGGGACTTGAAAATATCGAACCGATAGAGCTCATTTATGGTCAGCTCTTTCGTGAGTAGCAAATCCACTGACAAGCCAAAATGCTGAGCAATCTGCAGCAGCGTCTCCATTTTCGGCTCCGACCTTCCTTCCTCGTAAGCGCCCACGCTGGGCCGTGCCAAGCCAAAAAGCTCCGCAAAAGCGGCCTGACTGAGCTTTTTGACGGTTCTTATCTTCCGGATGTTCTTGCCAACGTACGACATAGACGAAAATATTTTTAGCTCAAACTTTGAGCATATAGCAAACTTTGCTTACTATTGCATCGTAAAGTTACCACAATCCCAACGGTCATTCAATCTGGCTGCTACTTTTTTGAGCTACGCGAAACATCAGGAGCTGCCAGCCCAACAATCCGCCCGAATTGCCTAAGTTGTTTGCTCTCTACTTTTTCTCTCCCACTCTGCTATGGCTACCCCTTATTTCACGCTGCTACACACCTACTTACTGGAGCTGGGCTTCGATGTACACCATCAAGATGAAGCCGCCAGCCTGCTCGTAGTAAGCCGGCCGGAGCTGGGCATTCATCACCTGGTGCTGGGCTGCGGCGAGCCATTACTCATTATGGAGCAGTACCTGCTGGAACTACCCGCTGCGAGTTGCACCGTTTACCAGCGCCTGCTCCAAAAAAACCGCGACATCATCCACGGGGCTTTCGTGCTCGACGAGTCAGGCCTCAAGGTCATCTACCGCGACACACTCCAGCTTGATATTCTGGACCGTGCGGCCCTCGAAGCCGTGCTCAATTCCCTGGCCTTGGTACTCAGCGAGTTTGGCGACGAGCTGATTGAATTTTCAAAAGGAATCCCCGAGAAGTTGGAGGCTTAGCTAAAGCTCTTTTTTAGTCCTTCCAGTTCCCAGACCCCATAAACCCCACTATCATGAGCTTTCTCAATCGTCTCTTCAAAATCGGACAAGCCGAAGCCCATTCGGCCGTCAATCAGTTCGAAGACCCCATCAAAATGACCGAGCAGGGCCTGCGCGACCTGCGCGAGGACCTCGACAAGGCCCTGCACGCGCTGGCCGAAGTAAAGGCCCTGGCTATCCGGAGCCGCAACGACGCCGAAACCGCCCGCAGCAAAGCCCTCGACTACGAGAACAAAGCCGTGCTGCTGCTCCAAAAGGCCAACCGCCAGGAGTTGGAAACCGCCGACGCCGACCGCCTGGCCACCGAGGCACTGACCAAGAAAACCCAGCACGAAGCCCAGGCCACCCGCGCTGGCCAGGACCAGGAGAAGTTCGAAGCCTCGGCCAGCCAGCTCAACCAGAATGTGCAGCAACTCAAGCAGACCATTTCGCAGTGGGACAACGAGCTGCGGACGCTGAAAGCCCGCGTGACGGTGAGCACGGCCACCAAAACCATCAACCAGCAGCTGGCCCAGCTCGACTCGTCGGGCACGGTGAACCTGCTGGAGCGGATGAAGGAGAAGATTGCCACCGAGGAAGCCCTGGCCGAATCGTATGGTCAGATAGCCAACGAAAGCAAGTCGGTGGACCAGGAAATTGATAAGGCGCTGGGCGCCGACGGCAGCGGCCAGGCCTCAGCCGATCTGGCGGCCCTCAAGGCCAAGCTGGGCATGCAGAAGCAGCTTGGCAGTTCTGAATTGTAAGGAAAGCCCTTTATCGATAGTGCTATGACGACCCTCGAAAAGTTCTTATTCTACTTCGGTGTTGCCCTCATTCTAGGCTCGGCCCTGGCGCGGGTTTCCCACGTCATCGAGTTGGAGCAGGCCTACTTCCTAATGCTGATAGGCGCGGCCCTTGAATTCAATGGCCAGAGTCGCTACAACCGCCGGCTGCGGCAGCGAATTGAGGAATTGGAGGCCCAGCCGGGCCGCTAGCAGCTACCCCTGTTTTTTCTTATTTACCCTTCCTTCATGACACGCTCTCCTAATTTGTTCTTTGCCTTGGCCACGCTAATACTGCTGACCAGTGCGGGCCTGCGCTTTATTGATGGGGCAAATATGCGCTGGGCTCCGTCGCTAATGATTTTTGGATTCTGCTTTCTGGCGGCGGGCTTTGTACGCTACCGCCGCAATCAGCAGGAAAACGAGCAGAACCACTCATAGCCGCCTCGCTAAAACCACCGGCACCCTTGGCCGCCACCCCGATTCACGTACCTTCCCGCCGCTAATCCTCTCCTGATGAAAGAACTGCTCCACGCGGCCGTTGCGCCGGCCAGCCTGCTCCCCACGGGCCTGCTGGTGCTGGTGTTGCTGTACTGGCTTACGGTGCTGCTGGGCCTGCTCGACCTCAAGTCGCTGGATTTAAGCGTACAGGCCGATTCTCACGCCGATCTGCACACCGATACCCACACCGGAGCGCACGCACATGAGTTGGGTACTTCGTTTCTGAACTCGGTACTGGTCTTTTTCAACCTGGAGCGGGTGCCGCTGATGGTATTCGTGAGCTTTGTGGTGCTGCCTTGGTGGGTGGGCAGTATTCTGGCCAACCACTACCTGGGTAACGAGGGCCTGCTGGTGGGCGCGGTGCTGCTCGTGCCGTTGCTGGTGGGCAGTCTGCTGATAGCAAAAGTGCTTACTACGCCTTTCATAAGCCTGTTTGCCGCGCTGGAGCAAGAATCGGAAGGCACCAACTCGCCGCTGGGCAAGGTGTGCACGCTGCTGCTGCCCGCCACCCACGAACAGCTGGGCCAGGCCAGCGTCCGGCTCCGCAAGGGCGCTCCACTTATGCTTAATGTGCGAGCCGCCTCGCAGTCGGCCGAACTACGCAAAGGCGACACGGCCCTCATCATCGACTACGACCAGCTGCGCCGCTGCTACCTGATAGAACCATTCGAGCTGACGCCCTAAGGCACTAAGTAGCACCAGAACCTTATTTAACTACTCCCCTATTCTAACATGAAACAGATATTCCCGTCCGAAATCAGCTGGTGGCTATTCGGACCTATTGTAGCCCTATTGGTTGGCAGCGGCGTATATGCGGCGGTGGCGCAGACGTGGCTGGATGCGCTGACGATGGTAGCGGCGCTGGCACTTTTCCTGTGGCTGCTGCGCCGGACTTACTACGAACTGCAGCCCGAGAAACAGCTGCTGCGCGTCGTGTCGGGCCCGCTGGTGTGGCGGGTGCCGGTACAGGATATCACGTCTATTCTGCCCACTCGCAGTCCCTTCAGCTCCCCCGCCCTATCCCTCGACCGGCTCAAAATCCATTATGGTAAGTACCGCTCGGTAATGATTTCGCCAGCCGACCGCGCCGGCTTCCTGGCCGCATTGCTGCAACTAAACCCCGCTATCCGCCATGACTGAGTTGCTCCATCTTCTCCAGAAAGGCCTGCGCTGGCTCGGCGACGTGCTGCTCGACGGCCTGCTCGCCGACTTCTTCAACTGGCTGGCCGACTGGCTGCTGACATAGGCGCGGGGCTTGCTCCTGCCCGCCGCCTAAACGAAACTACTTGGTTTCATTCAACGACCCTGGAAACCGGCGGGCGGGGGCAAACTCCGCCCCTACTCCCCCCCCCCAAAAAACTTCCCCAAGGCACCCAACAAATTCTAACTCTCCGAAACACTCCTACTCTCTATTTTCATGATTGATCAACTTTCATTGGTGGTGCTTGTCATCATCGCCGTTTTTGTGCTCGGGTTTGTGGCCTTTGTGGCCCGTATGTACAATAAAGCCGTGCAGGGCGAGGCCCTGGTACGCACCGGCATGGGCGACACGAAGGTGTCGTTCAGCGGAATTATCGTGGTGCCCGTGCTCCATAAACTGGAGGTGATGGACATCAAGCTCAAAACCATCATCATTCAGCGGGCCGGCTCCGAGGGGCTGGTGTGCAAAGACAACCTGCGGGCCGACGTGAAGGTGAACTTCTTCGTGCGGGTGAACAAGACGCCGCAGGACGTGATTAACGTAGCCCAGAGCATCGGCGCGCACCGCGCCTCCGACCCACTGGCGCTGGAAAACCTGTTCGACGCCAAATTCTCGGAGGCCCTGAAAACCGTGGGCAAGCACTTCGATTTCATTGAGCTTTACAACTCCCGCGAGCAGTTCAAGCAGCAAATCCTGGCCATCATCGGCACCGACCTCAACGGCTACGTACTTGACGACTGCGCCATTGATTACCTGGAGCAAACCCCGCTCACGGCTCTCAACCAGGACAATATCCTCGATGCCGAGGGCATTAAGAAGATTATTGCCCTGACTTCGGAGCAGAAAATCCAGGCCAACTCGATTGAGCGCGAGAAGCAGAAAACCATTAAGAAGCAGGACGTAGAGGCCCAGGAAACCATTCTGGAACTGGAAAAGCAGCTCATCGAAAACCAGGAAAAGCAGAAGCGTGAAGTGGCCAACATCCGGGCCCGCGAAAATGCCGAGTCGGCCAAGGTGCAGCAGGAGGAAATGCTGAAATCGGAGCGGGCGCGGATTTCGACCGAGGAGGAAGTAGGCATTGCCGAGCAGAACCGCGACCGTCAGGTAATAGTGGCCGAGCGCAACAAGGAGCGCACCGACGCCGTGGAAACCGAGCGCGTGGCCCAGGCCAAAGCCCTCGAAGTAAACGAGCGGGAGCGGATTGTAGCCCTGGCTCAGATTGAGAAGGAAAAGGCGCTGGAAGAAGAGAAAAAGAATATCCAGACCATTATCCGCGAGCGGATTACGGTGGAAAAAGCCACGGTAATCGAGGAGGAGAAAATTAAGGATACCCGCGCCCAGGCCCTGGCCGAGCGCGAGAAGCTGGTGGCCATCACGGCCGCTCGCCAGGAAACCGAAGCCGCCAGCGTGAACCTGGTGGGTACGGCCGATATGGAGCGCCAGGCCGCCGAGTTCCGCGGCAAGCAGGCCCTCATTGAAGCTGAGGCCGAGAAGGCTTCTGCCGAGTTCAAGGCTTCGGCCATTCGTACGCTGGCCGAAGCCGAGGCCAGCAAAGCCGCCGCCGTCGGCATGGCTGAGGCCCAGGTAATGCAGGCCAAAGCCGCCGCCCGCCAGAAGGAGGGCGAGTCGGAAGCCAACGTGCTCCAGCTAACGGCCACGGCCGAGGCCCAGGGTATTCAGGTGAAGGCCGGCGCCCAGGCCGAAGCCGATGAGAAGCTGGGGATGGTAGCGGCCCGGGTGAATCGCGAAAAGGGCATTGCCGACGCCGACATCATCCAGGCCCGCGCCGATGCCGACCAGAAAAAAGGTCTGGCCGAGGCCGCCGTGTCGGAGCAGAAGTACGCCGTGGAAGCCAAGGGTATCGAGGCCAAGGCCGATGCCATGCGCAAGCTCGACGGCGTAGGCAAAGACCACGAGGAATTCAAGCTGCGCCTCGACAAGGATAAGTCCATCGAGCTGGCCCAGATCAGCATCCAGAAGGATATTGCCGCTTCGCAGGCCCAGGTTATTGGTGAGGCCCTCAAGGCGGCCAAAATCGACATCGTGGGCGGGGAAACCATGTTCTTCGACCAGATTATCGGCTCCATCACCAAGGGCAAAATGGTCGACCGCGCCGTGCACAACTCCGAAGTGCTGGGCACCGTGAAGGACACCTTCTTCGGCGACGACGGCAACGGCGGCGGAGACTTCAAAGCCAACTTGCGCCGCTTCGTCGACCAGTTCGGCCTGAGCTCCGACGATATGAAGAACCTGAGCGTGTCGGCGCTGCTGCTTAAGCTCATGAGCCAGGCCAACGACGACGCTACGCGGAGCACTATTAAGCAGCTTACTAGCACCGCTAAAGCGTTGGGGATTGGGGATACGATGGTGCGGATGCTGGAGCTGAAGTAAAAACTGACAATTCTTTAAGCTAAACGTTAGAAACCAGCTCTCCGCTTCATCTGAAGTGGGGAGCTGGCCCTGGCTACCTGCCCATGCACGCACCCGATTCTCCCAATCCACCGCAAACAACCCGCCGGCAAGTAGTGGGTATTATTCTCGGCCTGGCTTTCTGTGTTGCCTTATTGGCTGGCCTCATCCACTTCATCAAAACGGATATTGCGGAGAAGCGCGAGTCGCTCCTGAAAAACCCGGGATATGCCACGGGCGTCATCACCCGGGTAAGAAGGTACAAGGGCCGACGCGTATCCGTGCGGTATACAGTTGGCGGCGTGAAGTATTCCTTTAGAACGAGGGTACCCAGAACGTTTTTACGCACCCACGCAAAAGGCGATACTACTGCCGTCATCTATGCTAAATCAGACCCAGCTAATGCTACCCTGAAGGCCAAGTTACGACCTTCAACCAACTAACCAGCAGTCCTTTTTCTCTTGCAAGGGTTCGTGCCTTGCCCTCTTATGGAAGCTCCAGCTACCCAACTCGAAACCGGCACCTACGAAATCCTGCGTAACCGCCTGCAAGCCGCCGGCACCGACCTGCGCCAGCGCCTCGAACTGCTCAATGCTGAGCGCAAGCAGGTGTTCGGGGCCGTGGATACGCGCCTGATTGGCACCGGCCGCATCAGCACCGAGTACAACTGCGTGGCCTGGGACCTGGTGCCGGTGGGCGGGCGGTTCATTTTCGGCTACAACGTGGTACTGGGCCTCAAGGCCGAGCCCGATTTGGCCGACGTGTTCGGGGTGTACGAGTACCAGGACCACGATTTCCGGCCCCTGGGGCTGGAGCTGCTGGCCGATGTCAGGTTTGAGGAGGAGTTCCGCAACCTGTACCGCTACTACAAGAACACCCAGTTCGTGAAGTTCGCCGTGCTCGGGCCGCACCTGTTCATGGTGTTCCGCATTGGCAAGGGCTCTTCGGATGTGAAGACGTTTAAGTGGCTCATGCGCGGCGACACGCTGACCTACCTCGACAACCGCTCCGACCACGAGTACGGGTTTCCGCCCCAGCACGAATTTGGCTGGCAGCGCGCCACCCGCGACATGCACCGCGGCGGCCGACACCCGCATGTGAGCATAGCAGACAAGGTATTCGTGGAAACCGTGGGCGGCGACCTCACCATCAAAGTGGAGGACAACACTGCCACCGGGCGCGGTATTCTGAGCGAGCCGGTCGATGACAAGGACCAGACCCTCGACGACTCGGAAATCTACTACGCGGTGGTGGGCAACCTGGTGCTACTCAAAATCCGGCCCTACCAGGAGCAGCAGTACCGCTACTTCATCTTCAACTACAAGCTCAAAAAGGCCCAGCGCCTCGATGCGCTGGCCGATGCCTGCGTGCTGCTACCCGACGGCCAGGGCCTGATTTTTCCGCACGGCTTCTACCTGCAAACCGGCGACAACAAGCTGTTTGACAACGGCCTGCGCGACATGCTGTTCGAGAAGCGCCTGGCCTCGCCCAACGGCGAGGATTTCCTGTACGTGTTCTATAACAAGGACTCGGGGCTGTACCTGCTGCTGAGCTACAACCGCATTGCCCAGCGCGTGGACAACCCCATCGTGTGCCACGGCTACGCGGTGTTTGAGAACGGGGAGCTGTGCTACTTCCGCACCGACGAGGAGCCCAAGAAGCACCACGCGGTGCAAATCTGGCAGACGCCGTTTACCGGGCCGGATTTTGAGTTGCCGGTTACCTCCGACTCTTACCTATACAAGCTCGGCAACAAGGAGATTGTGCGGGCCATGAGCGAGGTGCAGGAAGTCCTCACGCTCACGGGCAAGGACGATTCATACGCCGGCCTCTACCTCGACCTCATCCGCCAGACTACGGCCCTCACCGACGCCTACCATTGGCTGCGCGAGCCCGCCGCCCAGGACCTGGCCGCCCCGCTCAACGACATCCGCCAGGCCGCCACCGCCGCCGTGGAGGAGTTTGAGAAGGTGCGCAGCATCCGCAAAAGCACCGTCCAGCAAACCCAGGACGTTTTTCAGCAGGCCACCGAGCTAACCGACCGCATCCGCCGGGCTGCCCCCGACGATGTGACCGGCTTCGTGCAACTGCTGGGCGAGTTGCGGGCCGTGCGCGGGGCCGTGGTGGGCCTCAAGGAGCTGCGCTACGTGGAGCTGCCGGCCGTGGAGGAGCGCGCGGCCACCCTCGAAACGCTGACCCAGGAAGTGGCCGGCCAGACCGTGGAGTTTCTGCTCCGCGACGACGCGCTGGCCCCCTACGAGCAGCGCGTGCAAACCATATCCGATGGGGTAGAGCAGGTGGCCAAAACCGTGGAGGCCGACGAGCGGGAGCGGGAAACCACCGCGCTGGCCCAGGAGTTGGAGCTGCTGATTGACGTGGTCAGCAACCTGCCCATCTCCGACCCCACCCAGACCACGGCCATCATCGACCGGATTTCGACGGTGTACGCCCGCTTCAACCAGATTCGGGCGGCCCTGAAGCGGCGGCGGCAGGCGCTGGCCGGCACCGAAGCCCAGGCCGAGTTTACGGCCCAGCTCAAGCTGCTGGAGCAGGCCCTCACCAACTACCTCGACCTGGCCGATACGCCTGCCAAGTGCGACGAGTACCTGACCAAGCTCATGGTGCAGCTCGAAGAACTGGAAGGCCGCTTCCCCGACTTCGACCAGTTCCTCGACCAGCTGACCACCCGCCGCGAGCAGGTGGTAGAGGCGTTTGAAGCCAAGAAAGTGGCCCTGGTAGCCGCCCGCAACCAGCGTGCCTCTGCCCTGCTGCAAAGCGCCGAGCGGCTGCTGAAGGCGGTGCAAACCCGGCTGGCCCGCCTCGAATCGGTAGCCGATATCGGGGGCTACTTCGCGGCCGATTTGATGGTGGAGAAGGTGCGCCAGACCGCCCGCGAGCTGCTCGAACTGGGCGACCCGGTGAAGGCCGACGATGTGCAGAGTCGCCTGAAAACCCTGCGCGAAAACGCCGTGCGCCAGCTGCGCGACCGGGCCGACCTGTACGCCGACGGCGGCCAGACCATCAAGTTCGGCCCCTACGCTTTCACCGTGAACACCCAGCCGCTGGAGCTGACCGTGGTGCAGCGCGACAACGCGCTGTTCTACCACCTCACCGGCACCAACTTCTTCCAGCCCATCGAGGATGAAGCCTTGCTGGCGGCCCGCCCGGTGTGGGACCAGACCGTGGTATCGGAAAGCCCCGACGTGTACCGGGCCGAGTTTCTGGCCTGGCGTATCCTGCAGGCGGCCCACCACCCCACGCCCGCCAACCCCGAAGCCGGCCGCACCACCGTGCTGTCGGTGGCGGAAATGGCCCACTTGAGCGAGGGCGAGCTGCTGAGCTACGTGCAGCAATTCATGGCCCCGCGCTACGCCGAGGGCTACCTCAAAGGCGTGCACGACCACGACGCGGCCCGGCTGCTGACGGCCCTGGTGCGCCTTACCCGCACCGCCGACCTGCTCCGCTACCCCGCCGACACCCGTACCGCCGCCGCCCTGTTCTGGCTCCGCTTCTGTGACCCCACCCAGCGCACCCACTGGCAGCGCCAGCTGCAGGGCATCAGCACGCTGCTCCAGGTTTTCCCCGACTCCCGCCAGTTCGACGCCCTGCAAGCCGAGCTGCAAACCGCCGTGGAGCAGTTCGCCCGGCAAACCGGCCTTTTCACGCTTGACGAAGTACAAGAAGCGGGGGAATTTCTATTCGCTTCGCTAATTAAAAATGAAGAATCAAAAGTTAAAAATGGTCTTCCTGTTGAGCCAGTAGATGTCTCCGATCCAGTCAAAATCAGGAAGCAGGACAATAACCAACCCAGCCCTAACAACCAACAACTAACAACTGACAACTCTTTCCCTATTTCCCAGGAGGCGGCCGACCTGTACCGGCAGTTCCAGCAGCAACTCCAGGAGCGGCGGGCCACTGAGCTGTTCGGGCAGTCGGTGGCGGCGCTGGCGGGGCAGCCGGTGGCCCAGTTTGCGCTGGTGCGGCAGTGGGTACAGGCGGCCAGACCCCTCCCCCAACCCCTCCCCAAAAGGGAGGGGAGTCAGGCGCCAAATTCCTTTGCCGCCGCGACAGAATCAACTAATCATCAGAACGCACCCCTCCCTTTTGGGGAGGGGACGGGGGAGGGGTCCACAAGCAGCGCAACCGAGGTAGCCCTGCTACTCCTAACCGACTCCTTCGACGCCGCCCGCATTGTGCCCACGCCTACCCGCGAAACCCTCACCGGCTTCCAGGGCACCCACCCGCGCGTCGATGGCACCAGCTACCACCTCGATTTCCCCGCTTTCCGCCGCCGTCTGCTGCGCTACAACCAGCAGCTGGTGCCGCAGTTCGAGGGGTTTCAGGCGCTGAAGAAGCAGCGGGTGGCCGAGGCTACGGCGGCGTTGCGACTGGAGAGCTTCCGGCCGCGCGTGCTCACCTCGTTCGTGCGCAACCAGCTCATCGACCAGGTGTATCTGCCGCTGATTGGGGCCAACCTGGCCAAGCAGATTGGTACGGCCGGAGAGGGCAAGCGCACCGACCTGATGGGCCTGCTGCTGCTGATTTCGCCCCCCGGCTACGGCAAAACCACCCTCATGGAGTACGTGGCCAACCGGCTGGGGCTCATCTTCATGAAAATCAACGGCCCGGCCATCGGCCACTCGGTCGTGAGCCTCGACCCGGCCCAAGCCCCCAACGCCGGGGCGCGGCAGGAGCTGGAGAAGCTCAACCTGGCCTTCGAGATGAGCGACAACGTGATGATTTACGTCGACGACATCCAGCACTGCCACCCCGAGTTCTTGCAGAAGTTCATCTCGCTCTGCGACGCCCAGCGCCAGATTGAGGGCGTGTACCGCGGCCGGCCCCGCACCTACGATTTCCGGGGCCGCAAGGTGGCCGTAGTGATGGCCGGTAACCCCTACACCGAAAGCGGCGACGTGTTCCAGCTGCCCGACATGCTGGCCAACCGCGCCGACATTTACAACCTCGGCGACATCCTCACGGCTGGCTCCGAAGCCGCGTTCCGCCTCTCCTACCTCGAAAACGCCCTCACCAGCCACCCCACCCTGGCCCGCCTGGCCACCCAAAGCCCCCAAGACGTACCGGCGCTGCTGCGCCTAACCGAAACCGGCTCGGCCGAGGGCCTCACCTTCGAGGGCAACCACTCGCCCGAGGAGCTGAACGAGTACGTGGCCGTACTGGGCCAGCTGCTGCGCCTGCGCGACGTGGTAGCCAAGGTAAACACCGCCTACATTGCCAGCGCCGCCCAGGCCGACGCCTACCGCACCGAGCCGCCGTTCAAGCTCCAGGGCTCCTACCGCAACATGAACAAGCTGGCCGAAAAGGTGCGCCCCATAATGAACGACCAGGAGGTAACCGACCTGCTGGCCGCCCACTACGCCAGCGAGGCCCAAACCCTGACCAGCGCCACCGAATCCAACCTGCTTAAGCTGCGCGAACTGCTCGGCTGGCTCACCCCCGCCGAAGCCGCCCGCTGGCAGGAAATCAAAACCACTTTCCAAGCCAACATCCGCAACTCCGGTGCCGGCCAGCTCCTGCAACTCCTGGAGAAGCTGGAGGGCATTACAGGCGGTTTGAGCGGGATTCGGCAGGCGTTGAAGGGAGGATGACAAGCATTCATAAA
The DNA here is from genome assembly GCF_013377885.1 of Hymenobacter lapidiphilus. Taxonomy (GTDB): domain Bacteria; phylum Bacteroidota; class Bacteroidia; order Cytophagales; family Hymenobacteraceae; genus Hymenobacter; species Hymenobacter lapidiphilus. The sequence continues at coordinate 93,687 of NZ_JABKAU010000005.1, read as the reverse complement.
GAAAGGAGCATGTTAAGCGATGCGGAGTGCACCTAATCTGACGCCAATGCTCTACTCCTGGTTTTCTTCATATTCTTTGTTTGCCTGAATGTCTTGCTTCACGAAATCTTTCAAGTCTTGCCCCATATGCAAGCCTTCGTGCGACCAGATAAAATCATCTATTTCCTCGTCATAAATTTCTTCCCGGGGAAACCCATCATGCGCGGCCTGATAAACTGTCGTGTCAGCAGAGGTTTCCAGACTGATAAAAAAATCATTGCCGCCCCCATCTGTTCCAATGCAAAACTTTCCCCGGCACGGCCCTACTTGCCTCGGTACACCTATTTCTTTGTTCGTTTGAAGAAGCCACTCCGCATCAGTTGCTAGTGAAAGGTGCTCTTGATCAGTGAGTGGCCCTTGCCGCATTTTCTGAATAAGCTCTGTCTCCTGTAAATGAAAATTCTTGTAATACACAGGAAGCTCTACACGTAGCTCCTGTTCCAGTCTATTGAAATCTGTTTGTGTCAGAAAAATCATGTGGCGAAGGTTTGAGTGAGTAATATAGACTTCCCATAAGCCTCTTGACTACTATAATATGATTGTACCCCGCACCAAACAACTCTCCTGTTACTGATATGGGCCTGACACCCACTTCGGACGTCCACAGCATCCTGTGGTTCTTGGCCGGCGCGGGGGCCCAGGTTTGGGGCAACGCCACCCGCCTCCGCTGCCGCTACATGCGCCGCCACGGCCGGCCGGCTACCGGGCTCGTTAGTGGCACCGTCACCGAATCATTCGACCCCGACGATAGTTACAGCAGCCAATTAGACCCGTTTAGCTTCTTTCCCACCGTCCGCTTCACCACCCACGACGGCCGCCGGATTTGCCAGACCATTTTCACTTTGAATCCGGTGTACTATGGCCAACAGCCGCACGAGCTACCTCTACGCTACCACCCTGATGGGCCCGACGATTTTCTGCCAGACTCTTCGCTCCGGCCATTGCTGGACGTCGTGGCTATGCTGGCCGGCGTGGGGGCCATTGGCTACGCTGGCTGGTCAGTATTGATCCAAATATGATTGTTCATGTCGCCAATTGAGGAGCGCAGCTACTCGGCCTCTCATTGCGGATTGAATACCTATTAATTAACCGAGGCAGCCAGCCCAACGAACCGTCGCGCTATGCCGCCAGTAACCCGATATGCGCTACGTGGTGGCGGCCGTGCCAGCTGTACTGCACCAGCGCCTGATCGAGGGAGTAGGTGCGGTCGTAGAGCGGGTGGTAGAAGGTGCGCTGCCACTCGGCGTCGGTGAGGTGCCAGAGCAGCGTGACCCAGCGCGAATGCAACGCCTCCAGCAGCGCCAACGACACCGTAACGGGCACCGCGTCGTTGTCGGGCAGCGCGGCCCAGGCGTTCATATCGAAGGCCCGGATAGTGGAATTGTCCTCGGTGAGGGCCAGGCGGTAGCGCAGGTAAAAGTTCAGATGCACATCGGCTACATGATGAATTACCTGCCGCCCGCTCCAGCTGCCGGGGCGGTAGGGCTGCTCCAGGGCTACGCCCCCGGCCCGGCGGGCAGCGGCCATGAGCTGGGCCGGCAGCGCCGCCAGCTGCTCGATGTAGCCGGCCCGCTCGGCAGCCGTCAGGGGTTGTTCGGGCAGTGCGGGGGCCTTGCTGATGGGGTATTGGCGGTCGATGAAGGGAGGTTCCATAAGCAGTCAACCGCCACCGCCCGGGCAGGTTCGCCCGCAGGGCGCGGCCAGCTACCCCGGGGCCCAAACGCCCCGTTCCCCTCCCACTACCAACTGGTCAGGATCAGCTGCTTATTTACGTAATCTATGGTGGTGCGGTACTGGCTGAGCATGGGGTAGCCCGCAATGCCCTGGATACTCGCTGCGCCGGGCGTTTTGTTGAGGTGGGAGATGTCGGAAAATACGGTTCGCTGCCGGCGGAAGGCCAGCTTTCCGGCCAGCTGCATTTCGGGCAGTTGGCCCTGCACTACCTGCCGGGTGGCGCTGCCGGCCCCGGCCAGCGTGGCCTGGCTGCTTTTGCGCAACCTGGAAGCCAGGGCCGGGGCCAGCTGCTCGTCGAGCAGGTTGCTTTGGGCCCCCGTGTCGAGGGCCAGGTCGTAGGTCTGGCCGGCTAGCGTGAAGGGCAGCACCGGCAGGTGGCCGCGCAGCGTGAATGGCACCGTGAGCAACGGGACGGCCGCCGCGGTTGCGGCCGCATCTTCGGTACCGGGGCGGCGCAGCTCCACCCGGCCGGCCCGGTAGTCGAGCGTCAGGGCGTACTGGTTCAGCAGGTTGTAGCCGATGATGCCCAGCAGGGGCGTCCCGTTCAACTTTTTCTCCACCTGCGTCAGGTCGACGGTGGGCACCTCCTTGTTCTGAAAGCCCAGCCCCTCCCAATCGAAGCGGCCCACCTGGTAGTACGACATGGCCCCCACCGAACCGTTCACGCCCATGGGCGCAGTGGGGTTTGGGGCCGCCATCGTGCCAGGCATGGCGAACCGCGCCTTGTTGAGCACGAACGAGGAAGCCCCCGTATCGAGGAAAAACGCCCCCCGCCGTCCGTCGATTTCGGCCTCCACCACCATCAGGCCGTCAATTAGTTTGATGGGAGCCGTCAGGCGCGGGGGCAGGGCCAGGTCTTCGGGCCTGAACTTGGTGTCAATCTTTTTCGCCTGGGCCATGCCCAGGTTCAGCTCCAGAAACTTGTTGGCGGGCGTCAGCAGGAAATCGTACTCCTTTTCCTGCTCCTTGCGGGTGAGGGCGCAGACGTAGCGCGTGTTCTCGCCTTACGGCTGCTGGCGAACCAGCCGCGCGCCACTCACCGGGCCAATTGCCGCCAGCAGCTGGGGTAGCAGTTGCGCAGTGTAAGCGGCCGGAAGCTGATCGACCCGGGTTTCATCGGTTAGGTAGGGCTGGAGCGGGGCCGCCGACTTCCCCTCGACGGCCGCAAAGAACTGGTCGAGGGGCTTAACGCCCAGGGGCGCTTGGGCATGGGCCGGGGCCAGGCTGGCCAGGTAGAGCAGGGCCAGCAGGAGGAAGGGTTTCATAGAGTAGGGGGATGTATGAGATAAGCGTTGCAACTTCAGTCCGGCCACCAGCCCGGGCCGCGTTTCGCCATTCAGCCCGGGCTGGTGGCCGGACCTTGAAGCCCCCTAAATTGCGCTCTTACTTGCGTTGCATCGCCGCTTTTCAACAAACTGCCCCGCAGAACGCAGGCAACACGCTCCTACCACCCATGAACCACGTCCCTACTCCCCCCGACCTGCTCGATGAGCTGGACTTTCTGCTGACCGAAGGCAACGCCCACGTCTCGCTCGAAGATGCCTGCACTGGCCTCACGCCGGCGCTCATCAATACTACGGTGCCGGGACTGCCGCACACCATCTGGCAACTGGCCGAGCACCTGCGCATTGCCCAGTGGGACATCGTGGAGTTCTGCCTGAACCCGGCCCACGTCTCGCCCGAGTTTCCGGCCGGCTACTGGCCCCCGGCCCCCACCCCGCCCGCCGATGCGGCGGCCTGGCAAGCCACCCTCCGGGTACTGAAAGCCGACCGCACTCGTTTTCTGGAACACCTGCGCCATGCCCCCAATCTGCTCGCGCCCCTGCCCCACGGCACCGGCCAGAACCTACTGCGCGAGGCCCTGCTCATCGCCGACCACAATGCCTACCACGTAGGCCAGATCGTGCTCGTGCGCCAATCACTCGGAGCCTGGGCGTAACGCCCGGAACGCAGCCACGCGGCCAGGTAGGGGTTTCCGGGCCACTTGCGGCCGGCCGGGCTTCTTACACGGCTTACCTTGAGTAGTGCTTGTCGATGAAGGGATTATGCATGTGTAGGTAACTGTTCCCTCGCGGTTGGGATTTAGTAGCGGTTTCAATCGCCGCCGCCCCGTTGTACCCGCGTTCAGCCAGCCGGTTGCCATTCCGGGGTGACAAGAAGCATACTGTCGCCACCCCGCCACGGCCGGGGTGTGGGCAGAATCCGGCGGCCAATGCCTAATCTTGCGGCCCCGCTGTTCCGGGTTCCCTATGATTCACTACCTGCTGATTGACTGCCCCGACGAGCCCGGCCTCGTGTACCGCACCTCCGAAGTGCTCTTCCGCCACGGCCTCAACATCCTGCGCAACGGCGAGTTCGTGGAGCCCTACGACAGCCATTTTTTCATGCGTACCGAGTTCGATGGCGACTGCGACCCGGCCGCCCTCATCCGCGACCTGCAGGCCGCGCTGCCGCCCACGGCCGTTGTCCGGCTCCGCAACGACCAGCCCCGCCGCATCGTGGTGCTGGCCACCCGCGAGCACCACTGCCTCTCCGAGCTGCTGGTGCGCCACTTTTTCGGGCAGCTGCACGCCGAAATCCTGGGCGTCATCAGCAACCACGACAACCTGCGCACCATCACCGAGCGCCTCGATGTGCCCTACCACCACATCAGCGCCGAGAGCCTGAGCCGCGAGGCCCACGAGGCCGCCGTACTGGCCCAGATTCAGCAGTACGAGCCCGAATACGTGGTGCTGGCCCGCTATATGCGCATTCTGTCGCCCGAGTTCGTGGCCCACTTCAGCGGCCACCTCATCAACATTCACCACAGCTTCCTGCCGGCCTTCATTGGGGCCAGCCCCTACGCCCAGGCCTACGAGCGGGGCGTAAAAAGCATCGGGGCCACTGCCCACTTCGTTACCGACCAGCTCGACCAGGGCCCCATCATCGCCCAAAGCGTCATCCCGACCGACCACACCCAGAGCGCCCGCGACATGGCCCAGGCCGGCCGCGACGTGGAAAAGCTTACCCTGGCCCGCGCCCTCACCCTGGTTTGCCGCGAGCAGGTATGCGTACACCGCAACAAAACCATCGTGTTCGAATAAGCCCGACAGGGTGGAGTAGCAGCTAAAAAGCTAGCTCCCCCCTCATTCGAGGAAGGGAGCTAGCTTTTTAGCTGCTGAAGATGTTTAGAAAGTCAAAAGCACGTCATGCTGAGCGCAGCCGAAGCATCTCTACCGCTTCGTTGTAACTGTTCACTCGAAGCGGTAGAGATGCTTCGGCTGCGCTCAGCATGACGTCCTAATTGATTCCGGGTACTTCCTAAGCAGCTTCGCTACTAATTACGGAGCAGTACCCCGAATTACATCCGCGAGTAGTGCTCGTCAATGGCCTTATCCATCGCGCCCTTGAACGACAGCAGCAATTTGTCGCGCTCCATTTCCGGCAGCTGCTGCAGGGCCCGCTCGAAGGTCATGCGGTACACGTGGGTCATGAAATCGGCCCCATACATGGTGAAAAAGCCGTCGTGGATCTTGTCGAAAGCCAGCTTTTCGGCTGACGAGATGGAAAGCGAAAGCGCCAGCCATTCTTTGGCGTTGTTGGCTAAGCTGAGTTGCAGGTCCTGATCCATTGAAGGGGGCGAGAGTTGGGGGAATGAAAACGAAATGGGGCGAAAGCCGGCCTTACTTCAACTGGCACTAAGTGCAGACGGTCCATGCCTTACCTGGCGTCTGCTTGCCGAAGCATTTTTACCGCTTCATTGTTTTCAGCATCGATGACCACTGCGCGTAGGGAGGCTTCGGTAAGCACATAGCAGACAAGGCGTAACACTCAGGTCGGCAACAAAATAGGAGTGACATTTAAGCGACACTCCGCAAGGCACCATTCTGTTGCCGAGAAGCCACAGCCATCAGCCGGATACCTCGGCGGGCCAGTTTACCTGGCGCAGCAGCACGCGCAGCTCGGCTTCGGAAGCCACGCGGCCCTGGAAGCAGTAAAGCAGTTGGCCGTTTACTGCTTCGAGCAGCGTCATTTCGCCGTCGGCGTAGAGCACCACGGTTTCCTGGCCGACTTCACTGGGGCGGCTGTAGCGCACCTGCCCGGCCGGCGAGGAGTTGCTGCGGAAGCCAAACTTTGCCAGCAATTCGGCCGGGGGTTGGTAAGAAGAATCCATGGAGAGAAAGCCCAGAAACGGGGCGCGGGGCCGGATGGCCGGGCGCTAAGCCACTACCGCAGTGCGCACGGGCCGTAAACAGCCACGCCCGAGTCATCAAAGCCCCGGAAGGTCGTCATTTTCCAGCCAATTTTAGCCTGAAGCTCCTCCGTAACGCATAAACCGCTGCAGGTAGGGAGCCGTTTTGCTGGCTTTGGACTTGGCTACCGTGGCAGGAGGGCCTTCGGCTACTACCTGGCCGCCCTCGTCGCCGGCGCTGGGGCCCATGTCAACCACCCAGTCGGAGGCCGCTACCACGCGCATGTCGTGCTCGACTACCACCACGGTGTTGCCGGCCGATACCAGTGCCTGCAGCTGCACGAGCAGGCGCTCCACGTCGGCGGGGTGCAGACCGGTGGTGGGCTCGTCGAGCACGTAGAGGGTGTGGCCGCGGCCGGGGCGCTGCAGTTCGGTGGCCAGCTTGATACGCTGGGCCTCGCCCCCACTCAGTTCGGTGGCCGGCTGGCCCAGGCGCAGGTAGCCCAGGCCCACTTCGCGCAGCACCGTCAGGGCCCGGTACACCGGGGGCTCGTCGGCGAAAAACGCACTGGCCGCGTCCACCGTCATGCCCAGCACCTGGGCGATATTCTGGCCGTGGTACTCAATTTCGAGGGTTTGCTTGTTGTAGCGGGTGCCGTGGCACACCGGGCAGGGCGCGTACACGCTGGGCAGGAACAGCAGCTCCACCATCACAAACCCTTCGCCCTGGCAGTTGGGGCAGCGGCCTTTCTTCACGTTGAAGGAAAACCGACCCGCATCGTAGCGGCGCTTGCGGGCTTCGGGCGTGGCCGCGAACAGCCGGCGCACGTGGTCGAAGAGGCCAGTGTAGGTGGCCATGTTCGAGCGCGGCGTGCGGCCAATGGGCTTCTGATCGACCTGCACCAGCCGGGTCAGCGGGGCCACGCCTGGCGAGAAGCTGAACGTCAGCGCCCCGCTTCCCTCGTCGCGATCGTCGCTTTCGGCCGCCAGCAGCTCGTCGGCTGTTTCCGGCTCATCCTCCATTGGCGCTTTGGCGCGGGCACTCTTCACTTCCAGCCTCAGCAGTTGGCTAACCAAACTTGATTTTCCGGAGCCCGACACGCCCGTTACGGTCGTGAGCACGCCTAGCGGGAAGCGCACGGTGAGGTTTTGCAGGTTATGGCGCGTGATGCCGGCCAGCTCCAGCCAGCCGGCCGGCGTGCGGGGTTCGGTTGTGGCCGTTGGCTGGCCTTCTTCAGGGAACAGGAACCGGCGCGTCTGGGAGCCTTTTACCTGCTTCAGCCCATCGGGCGGGCCGCTGTACAGAATTTCGCCGCCCTGCTCGCCCGCCTCGGGGCCCACGTCCACGAGCCAGTCGGCGCGGCGCACCACATCCAGGTTGTGCTCGACTACGAACAGCGAGTTGCCGGCGCGGCGCAGGCTGGCCAGGGCCGTGAGCAGCGCCTCGGTATCGGCCGGGTGCAGGCCCGCCGAGGGCTCATCGAGCACGTACACTACCCCAAACAGGTTGGAGTAGAGTTGAGTGGCCAGCCGGAGCCGCTGCAGCTCGCCCGGCGAGAGGCTGGGCGTGCTTCTTTCCAGGGATAAATAGCCCAGGCCCAGATCGAGCAACACCGCCAGCCGGGCCCGCAGGTCTTCGGCAATGCGGCGGGCGGCCTCCACCTGGGCCGGGTCGTGGGCAGCGTGCCGGGCGTGGCCGGTTTCGGTGCCGGCCTCGTAGGGTTGCAGCAACGTGGCCACCTGCTTGAGCGGCAGGGCATAAAAATCGGCAATATCGAGGCCCGCAAACATTACGCTCAGTGACTCGCGGCGCAGGCGCTTGCCGTGGCAGCTGGGGCAGGCGGTGCTCAGCATATACTGCTGCACCCGCTTCTTCATCTGGGCGCTCTGGGTGTTGCCGAACGTGTAAAGCACGTGCCGCCGGGCGCTGCTGAAGGTTCCCATGTAGTTGGGCTCCTGCTGGCGCTGCACGGCCCGCCGGGTTTGCTCGGGCGAGAGGCCGGGGTATACCGGCACCACCGGCTGCTCGTCGGTAAACAGAATCCAGTTCCGGTCTTTCTGGGGCAACTCCTGCCAGGGCGTATCCACGTCGTAGCCCAGCGTTACGAGGATGTCGCGCTGATTCTGGCCGCCCCAGGCCTGGGGCCAGGCGGCAATGGCCCGCTCGCGGATGGTGAGCGTGGGGTCGGGCACCATGCTCTGCTCCGTGACTTCGTACACACGGCCCAGCCCGTGGCAGGTGGGGCAGGCGCCCTCGGGCGTGTTGGCCGAAAACGCTTCGGCATAGATGATACCTTGCCCTTTGGGATAGTCGCCGGCCCGCGAGTAGAGCATGCGCACGAGGTTGGAAAGCGTGGTAACCGAGCCCACCGACGAGCGGGTGGTAGGCGTACCACGCTGCTGCTGCAGGGCCACGGCCGGCGGCAGGCCCTCAATAGAATCCACCTCGGGCACCGCCATCTGATGAAACAGCCGCCGCGCATACGGCGACACCGACTCCAGGTAGCGGCGCTGGGCCTCGGCGTACAGGGTGCCAAAGGCCAAACTGCTCTTGCCCGAGCCCGACACGCCGGTAAACACCACCAGCGCATCGCGCGGCACATCAACGTCCACGTTTTTCAGGTTGTGCTCGCGGGCACCGCGCACTTGTACGAAGCCGTTGAAATTAGTGGTTGGTTGAGCAGAGTCGGACATGTAAAAGCAATGGGGATGAGGGCCCCGTATACGGCGCCGATCAGAAACCGGCTGGTGCCCTTAACCGGCTGCTTTACGGCCGGTTTTGCTGAGCGGTAAAGGCGTGCTGATGTGCACGATCAAAAAAAGTATCTTTGTTGCGTTATACCGAACCCGTCAATACGCGCTTATGCCATCGTTTATTCGCTTTATTATCTTATTAGCTATATACATGCTGTCGGCTCTCTCCACCAGCGCACAGGGGCCGCTGCTCGTCAGGCACTGGGACAAGACCTACAGTGGCAACGCCGGCGACAACCTGCAGGTTATCCGGCCTACTCCCGACGGCGGCTACCTGCTGGGCGGCTCGTCATCATCGAATGCGGGCCTCGACAAATCGCAGGACAGCCGGGGTAGCGACGACTACTGGCTGGTTAAAATTGACGCCGCGGGCACCAAGCAGTGGGATAAAACCTACGGCGGTACCGGTCCCGACTGGCTGAGCGCCATCATTACCACCCCGGATGGCGGGTACCTGATCGGCGGCTCGTCCGCGTCGGGGGCTAATGGCGACAAGTCGCAGGCCAGCTTTCCGTCCGAAGTCGAGGGCGTGCCATCGTGGGATTACTGGGTGATACGGCTGGATGCGCAGGGCAACAAGCTATGGGACAGGACGCTGGGAGGAAACCAGATTGATATGCTTAACTGCCTCGCCCTTACCGCCGAGGGTGGTTTTCTGCTTGGTGGCTACTCCTACTCTACCGTATCGGGCCAACGGACGCAACCCCGGACGGGCCAGGTCGATGGCTGGGTGGTTGGGCTCGATGCCCAAGGTAACACCCTCTGGGACGCGGCCTACGGCAGAGGAATCGATAGCCGGGTAAACAGCATCGCGCCCACTCCGGATGGACTCGGGTACGTGCTGGGCAATACCTGCTACCAGGGCAACAACTCGGACTATTGGCTGGTGCAGATTACGCCCGGCGGCGAGGTGGTCTGGAACCAGGCGTACGGGGGCACTTCGAACGATAACCTGACCTTGGTGCAGGCGACGGCCGATGGCGGCTACCTGGCGGGCGGCTGGTCGTACTCCGATACTTCGGGCCAGAAAACACACCCCAACCGCGGCGGACCCGACTACTGGGTGCTGAAGGTGGATGCCGCCGGCCAGCCGCAATGGGACCAGACGCTAGGCGGCAACGGCTTCGATTACCTACGGGCCGCGCTGCCCACGGCAGACGGGGGCTACCTGCTCGGCGGGTTCTCGGAGTCGGGCGTGAGCGGCGACAAAACCCAGCCCGTCAGCGCCGGCACCCGGCCGGGTGCTTTCGATTACTGGGCCGTTAAGTTGCGCAGCGACGGTTCCAAGCAATGGGATCTGACGTTTGGCGGGCCAGAAACAGATAACCTGTACGGCTTGGCTGCCACGGCTGATAACGGCTTTCTACTGGCCGGCACGTCCAGCTCCGGCGTAACGCTGCCCGACAAAACGCAGGCCTGCCAAGGGATTTCCGACTTCTGGCTGCTCAAAATTGCGCCCCCGCCGCCGGGCCTCGTCAGCATCAGCGGCCCGCCGGCGCTATGCCCGGGCGCTACGGCCTTATTACAGGTAACTACTACGCCAACGGCCACCGGCCTGCGTTGGAACACAGGTGCCACCACCGCCACCATCAGCGTCGGGCAACCCGGCATGTATACCGTCACGGCCACTTTCCCTGGCGGGGAACCCGTAACGGCGCAGCATAGTATAGCGGCCAGTACCGTAGTGCCGCTGCCTGTGGAGGGCCTGGGCCCCGATACGACCCTGTGCACGGGAGCATCCGTGATGCTGTACGCGCCGCTGCCATTGCGCAACGGCCTGCGCTACCAATGGTCCGACGGCTCCAGCGGCCCCACCCTGCGGGTGCAGCAGGCAGGCACCTACACGCTCGAAATCAGCAATGGTTGCTCCTCGCGCCTGCTTACCAAGCGCGTGGCCGTCGCCTCGTGCCTGTTCGTGCCAAACGTCATCACGCCCAACGCCGACGGACGCAACGACTACTTTGTTCTGAAGGGCGTAGCACCCGGGTCCTGCAAGCTGCAGTTGTTCAATAGGTGGGGGCACCAAGTTTTCGTAGCGGGTGCCTACCAGAACGACTGGGGAGCAGAGGCCGCCGCCGGCACCTACTACTACATCCTGCAACAGGCGGGTTTTCCCATTTATAAAGGCTGGTTACAGGTGATACGATAGCCCGCGGGCCACCCCTGCTGGCCAGCAAATGCCTCAGCCGTACACTTCTTCCAGCACCAGGCTCGCCGAGTTGATGCAGAACCGCAGCCCAGCCGGCGCCGGCCCATCGGCCGAGACGTGGCCCAGGTGGCCGGCGCACACGTTGCAGCGCACTTCCACGCGGTGCATGTGGTGGCTGTCATCAAACTGAAACCGCAGGGCGTAGCGGCTGGCGGGCTGCGTGAAGCTGGGCCAGCCGGAAATGGCGTGGTACTTGGTGGCCGAATCGAACAGCAGCTGCCCGCAGCCGGCGCAGCAGTAGCGGCCCGGCACATAGCTGCGGCAGAATTCGTTGCGGTAGGCCGGCTCGGTTTCGGCCCCGCGCAACACCCGAAACTGCCGCGCCGTGAGCCGGGTAGCCCATGCAGCCTCCGGCAGATCCAGGCGGCGCACGGGCTCAGGGTTGCCGTAGCGGGCGAATATGAGGACGTCGCACCAGCGCAGGAGCGGCAGACCAAAATCCTTAATTTTCATACATTAGCCCCGAAGATTTCCTACAAAGCACTCCCAGATATGGAAGTCCTCTACGACTCGCCGCCGCTTGCTATTTCTTATGATCCGGCTCACGAATGGCTTTACGTGGAGTGGCGCGGCAGCCATACGGCAGCCAGCGCCCGCAGCGGAGGCGAGCAGATACTGGACTGCCTGCGCCAACAGCCGTGTCGCAAAATGCTCAACGACAACACCTTGGTAACCAGCGACTGGGAGTCGGCCGCCCGCTGGGTGGGAGGCGAGTATTACCAGCAACTGGCCGAGCTGCGGATGCGCTACGTGGCCTGGGTGTGCGCCACCAACTGGTCGGCGCGCAAGAGCATGGAAACGGCCATGCTCTTCATTACCGAGCCCACCGTGGTACTGTTTGATGATGTGGCCACGGCCTACACCTGGCTCGCGCGGCAGGGCCGCCACTGACCGGCACCCGACCGGGTCGTGGCTACGAGCTGCACGAGAGTGTAGCGCTGCCGGGCTTGGCAGCGGCCCACTCGGGACGGCGGGCGGCCAGCGCCTCGTGCTCAGGCTGCTCTTCAAAAGGGCGCTTCAGTACCTCGTGCAGGGTGTGCAGCGGGGCCAGGTTGCCCGCCTCGGCTGCTTCGATGGCCTGCTGAGCCAGGTAGTTGCGCAGCACGTACTTGGGATTTACGGCCAGCATGCCGGCCCGGATGGCTTCGGGCGTGGCCGGCTCCTGCCGCAACCGGGCGGCATACTGCCCCAGCCACGCCCGTAGCGACGCGCTTTCCGCAGCTTCGGGCGCGGCATACGAAACGGCACTCAGCAACTCCCCTGCCAGCTCTTCGGCTGATTCGTCGGTCAGCAGCCGGGGCACGAGGTGGGATAGGTGGCGGTAGAACAGCGTCATATCCACCTGGGCCCCTTCCATGGCTGGCAGCAGGCCCCCGACGAACTGTTTGTCGGCGGCGTCATCATTGGAAGCCGTGAGGCCTATTTTGGCCAGCAGGCGCACGTGGTGGCTGCGGTTGAAAGTGGCCACGTACTGGTTGAGGGCCGGGCGCAGCAGCTTGGGGTCGGGCACCAGCGGCGTGAGGGCCTGGGCCAGCTGCGTGAGGTTCCAGAGCACCACCTGTGGCTGCTGCCCGAAGGCGTAGCGGTAGTTGGTGAAGTCGGTGGTGTTGGGCGTCCAGCCGGGCTCATAGGGTTCCAGCCAGCCGTAGGGGCCGTAGTCGATGGTGAGGCCCAGGATGCTCATGTTGTCGGTATTCAGCACACCGTGCACGAAGCCCACCGTCTGCCAGTGCGTCACCATTTCGGCCGTCCGGCGGCATATTTCGGTCAGCCAGGCCACGTATACTTCGGGCGTATCGGGCGAAGGCGTACCCAACTCGGGAAAGTGGTGGCGGATTACGTAGTCGGCCAACGCGCGCAGGTTGTCGGTTTCCTCGTGGGCCAGCAGCAGTTGGAAGTTGCCGAAGCGCACGAATGAGGGCGCCACCCGGGCTACTACGGCCCCCGGCTCATCCTGGGCGTTGCCATCGTAAAACATGTCGCGCAGCACCTGGTCGCCGGTACTTACCAGGCTGAGGGCCCGGGTGGTGGGCACGCCCAGGTGGTGCATGGCTTCGGAACACAGAAACTCGCGCACCGAGGAGCGCAGCACGGCCCGGCCATCGGCGCGGCGCGAGTAGGGCGTTGGCCCGGCCCCTTTCAGCTGAATTTCCCAGCGCCGCCCGTCCTGGCCCGGCAACTCGCCCAGCGAAATGGCGCGCCCGTCGCCGAGCTGGCCGGCCCAGTTGCCGAACTGGTGGCCGCCGTAGCGGGCGGCGTAGGGCCGCATCGAGTCGGCCACGCGGTTGCCGGCCAGCAGCTCGGTGGCCGCACCCTGCTCCGGCGGCCGCTCCAGGCCCAACTCCTCTCCCATCTCCTGAGACCATTCCAGCAGCCGCGGATTTGCCACCGGCGTAGGCGCTACGGGCGAGTAGTGGTAGCCCGGCACCTGCCGCGGCACGTTCTCGCGCGAAGGGTCGCCGGCCAGCTCATCGACGAAGGAATTGGTAAACGTGGCGGTTTCAAGTGATTTCATAAGAGCGTAGTTGAGAGTTGGCAGGCAAAAGCCGATGCCATGCTGAGCGAAGTCGCAGCATCTCTGCTGCAATGCTAAGCTATAAAACGTAGCCCGGCGGCATCTTGCAGCTGGGGCCGTTTCTGTTGAGCCTGCTTCCTCTTGCGCATCAATAGCTGGCAGCGGTGCAAGGAGTAAGTATCCTGATATATCTATATTAGCTCCGTTTACCCCGTAAGCGGACGATACTACGAGCACTCACCGGCAGAACGCATGAATGAAAATAGCTTTTCCAGGGTCGCCCTTGCTGGCACAGCACTCGTAACAGTAGGTATCTGGACGCTGCTGGCCTGGAGCCATTACCACGGCGGCGTGCCGAGCCATCATTTCCTGGCTCGGGCGGATATGCCCGAAATATCAAACTGGTGGGGCGGGCTGTTGCTGCCGGTGCTCACCGGGTTGCTACTCTACCGCATTCGGAAGCAAGCCTACGGCAAAGCTGGCTTGTACTCTGAACCCACTCAGGCCTTGCTGCGCGCCCTGTACGGATTCGTCGGGGCTTTGCTATTTGGGGTCTTGATATCCGTTTTGTTTACGGCCGGCGAATCGGATATGGCGGGTAATGTGATGCTCAGTTTGTTTGTATTTGCCTTTTTCGTCCCGATTTACCGGCCAGAGTGCCTGCTTGGCTTCGTGCTGGGCATGACGTATACTTTCGGGGCCGTGCTGCCTATGATAATCGGCACCGGATTGGGGTTGGTGGGCCTGGTGCTGCATGCCTACCTCCGGCGGGGCCTGCTGTACGCCGGGGCCAAGCTGCTGCCAACCAACAAACCCGGAGTCAACGGCTAATACCTACCGTCAGGCCTTTGATCCGGCGCCGGCCAGCACCTGCGCGGCGGCCCTAGCGCCGGCTTCCACGGCCCCATCGAGGCGGCCCCACTCGCTGCTGGCAGTTTCGGCCCCCGCCCAGATAAGGCGGCCCTGCCAGAGCGGAGCACGCAGCTCCGGCGGGCCCTGCAACGGCACCGATAGCGGGGCAGCTTCGTCGGCGGGGGTACTGGTGTACGGTTCGTGGGCCCAGTCGAGCTCCTGGTAAGCCAGCGGGCGGGCAGCCGCCGGCCCGAATATCCGCACCAGCTGGGCCACTACGGCTGCCTCGCGAACAGCAAGCGGAGCACTACGCAGCGGATGAGGCGCGGCGAAAAACCCGAACAGCACGCCCGGCCGGCCTTCGGGCGGGCTGGCATCGTGTATTTCCGTAAGGGGCCCATCCTGGCTCACGGCAAAGCCCGACCAACCCTGCTCGCGCCAGAATGGCGTTTCGTAGGTCACCAGGCTTTTCATGGAGTGGCTCATCCAGGTGGGCATCTGCTGCTGGGCGGCCTGCACGGGGGCGGGCAGCGCGGGCACAAACACCAAGCTGTGGGCAGCCAGGCGCGGCGGCAGCGCCACCACCACAGCATCGGCCCGGTAGACGCGCGGATGCCCACTTTCCTCCGTCGTTACCTCCACCCCGTTGGCCAGCTGCCGCAGTGCGGTGGCCTGAGTATTAAGCTGCACGGTGCCGGCTGGCAGCCCCGCTGCCAAGCACTGGGCCAGCGCCGCCGCGCCGCCCGCAAACCGCAGGTAGCCTGCCGAGCCCGACGGGTGGGGCAGCCGATGCACTGCGCCGCCCGTTTCGTAGGCAGTGGCTCCGGTGCTGAACTGCACGAACGGTTCGAGGCGTAACTCCTGCGCCAGCGCCAATAGCTGCGGCTGATGGCTCCAGCCCCAGGTAGCGCCCAGGTCGGCGGGGGCAGCGCCGGGCAGGGCAGTCAGGGCATGGGTGCGGCCACCCACCCGGTTGCGGGCCTCCAGCACCCGCACGGTGCGGCCGGCCGCCACCAGCCGCCGCGCCGCCACCAGGCCCGAAAGCCCGGCCCCCAGTACGATAACCGAAAAAGAATCTGTCATAGGCTCCCTAACAGGCGTAGGACGACAAAGTAACGGGCAGCGCGGCCAATCGGCCGTTTCGGGTGGGCGTCGGCTCAATACTGGCAGGGTTTGCGAGGCGTCGGCAGTTGCAAATAAACTACTTTATCTATATATTAAGACACTCTCCTGCTGCTGGTTGTCGGCAGATTTCACCCACCTTTCGCCACCGCACCATGAAAAACGTTCTGGTTCCTACCGATTTCTCCCCCGAATCCCGGTATGCCTTTGAGGCGGCGTTGCAATTGGCGCAACGCAGTGGGGGACACCTGCTGCTGCTGCACTGCTTCGTACCTCCCATCGACTCCCATATTTCCACCACCGGCGGGCTGGTGGGCAACCATGGCCTCAACGACGTGTACGTGCTCAAAAGCCTGCAGGCCGTTAAGCGCCGCATGCACGAGCTGATGGCCCAGGCCCAGGAGCTGGCTCCCGGCGTGCCGGTACAAGAGCTGGTACTCACCGAGGAGCCCGAAACAGCCATTCCGGAAACCATCCGCGAGCGAAACATTGATCTGGTAGTGCTGGGGTCGCATGAAAACACCTCCTGGACCCGTTTTTTCCTTAGTTCGTACACCGAGCAGATCATGCGCGATGCTCCCTGCCCGGTGCTCACAGTGAAGCATCCGGTCAATAATTTCGATGTGCGCCACCTGGTATTTGCCTCCGACTTCTCAGCCGAAGCCAACCAGGCAGTACCCGCGCTGCAGCAGCTGTTAAACCTCTTTCCGGATGCTATGCTGCACCTGCTCGATGTGGTGCCCAGCGCCGGCCACCATGCCAGGGCACTGGAGGCCATTCATACATTTGCCAAGCGCCACCAGTTCAGCCACTACGAGCCCGACGTGTTCGACTCCCCCCGCGTCAGCACCGGCATCCCGCGCTTTGCCGAGCAGGCTCACGCCGACCTTGTAGTGATGCTCACCCACGGCCGCTCCGCCTTCAGCCACCTGCTGCAGGGCAGCATCTCCGAATCGGTAGCCCTGCACGCTGCTCCGCCTGTGCTCACAGTTCACGTGTAGCCGCTGGCTGCTTTGCGGCGGCCTTATGCAAAACAATGGCTCGTGTCTATCAGCACGTTGTAGGGGCGGGGCTTGTCCCCGCCCGCCGTTCGCACCCCTGCAACGATACTCGTTCAATAGTACTCGTTCAACGGTACTCGTTCGATAGTACTCGCTCAACGGTAATCGTTCAACGGCGGGCGGGGACAAGCCCCGCCCCTACAACGTGCTGATAGACGTATACCGTCGCTTGGGCTTGCTACTTTTTCAGTGGATCGTGGCCCCAGTTCATCAGGGAGTAGCGCCAGGGCGAGGTGCTGGTTTTGCTCTTGTCGTCGGGGCCGCCCTGGGCTAGGTGGCGGCTGATGTAGCTATGCACCTTGTGCATATGGTCGTAGTCGGCGGTGGTAAGGTCGGCCTTTTTCTTCTGCAGAATCTGCACGATTTTCTCGCCCGAATGGTGGCCGATGCTGCTGCCGTCGCCGCTGTCCTGGCCCACCGACTTCGACTCGTCGGTTTTCAGCCACTTCTCCAGCTCCGTCGCCGTCATGTTCACGTCGCTTTTGAATTCGGTGTAAATAGTGTCGGAATCGTGGTCGTTGGCAGCCATGAGCAGATAGGTTCAGATGAAGGAATACAGGCCGCAGTCGGCCCGTTTATTCAACGTACTGCTTGTGGTACCGGTTACGCCCGGCCCCACGCAGAAAGGTGGAGAAGCACCGGCCACTGGCCCTGCTTCTCCACCTCTCTGCTTATCCAGCTTTTGCGCGGCAGCTTACAGCAACGTAACCCCTGCGTCGGCCAGTTCGCGGCGCACTTCCTCGGGCCAGATGCTCACCTGCACCTCGCCAATGTGGCCTTTGCGGAGCATAAACATGCACACCCGGCTCTGGCCAATACCGCCCCCAATGCTCTCAGGCAGTTCGCCCCGCAGTAGCCGCCCATGGAAATCCAGCTCCTGGCGCTGCTCGCAGCCGCGCACTTTCAGTTGCCGCATCAGCGCCAGGCTATCCACCCGAATACCCATCGACGAGAGTTCGAGGGCCGTTTGTAGCACGGGGTGCCACACCAGCAGGTCGCCGTTGAGGCCCCGGTAGCCGGGGGCCGTTTCGGTGCTCCAGTCGTCGTAATCGGGGGCGCGGCCGTCGTGGGCCTCCCCGTTGCCGAGTGCGCCCCCAATGCCCATCAGAAATACGGCACCGTACTGCCGGGCGGCCTCGTGCTCGCGCTCTTTAGGCGTGAGCTCGGGATACTGGCGCAGCAGGTCCTCGGCGTGCAGGAACGTGATGCGGCCGGGTAACACCGGCAGAATATCAGGGTATCGGGCAGCCACTTCGGCCTCAGTAGCCCGCAGGGCCTCATAAATCTGCTCGACGGTGGCGCGCAGGAACTCCGGCGTGCGCTGCTCGGCGGTTATGCACTGCTCCCAATCCCACTGATCAACGTAGATGGAGTGGATGGGCGAGTAGTCTTCGTCGGGGCGCAGGGCGCGCATATCGGTGAGTAGGCCACGGCCGGCCGCTATGCCCAGCTCGTGCAGCCGCAACCGTTTCCACTTGGCCAGCGAATGCACTACTACTGCCCGGCGCTCGGCCAGGGCCTTTACCAGGAAAACTACCGGCCGCTCTACCCCGTTCAGGTCGTCGTTGATGCCGGTGCCATCGAGCACGGCAATGGGGGCCGAAACACAGCTCAGGCGCAGGCGGCGGGCCAGTTCGCGGGCAAATACGCTTTTCACCAGGCTAATTGCCTCTTCGGTTTCAAGCAGGTCGGTGGTGGTCATTTCGGCGGTAATCATGGGGCTGTTTTTTAAAAGGTTTGAGAGATTTTTTTTTCAAAAAGGCACACAGGTTTCCCTACTCCTGCCGGAGCATTTTTTCGATTTTTTATTCCGTTAAATAACTTTCAGTTCCGACTCAGCAACGACCCCTTATAGGGTTATTTCTGCTTCAAAAGCACAAAAAAAGCCTTCCGGGGAGGAAGGCTTGAGAAAAAATCACTTATTGATTTTTATTTTTCCCAGGGAGCAATAGCCTTCCAGTCCCGAATAATATTATTATTCGAATTATTATTCTGGCGGATATTGCGGAAGTGGCGCATTGGAATACTCCGTTTATTCAGGAGTTCACAAGTATAACAAGTTGCTATAATATTTGCAAGTTTTTATGCGCATATTTTTATTTAACCTGCTCTATCGGCTCCTACGCGGGTTCATCATCCGGCTCGCCGCTTAACGCATGGCGCACATTGCGCACGGCCGGCAGCACCGACAGCGGCACGGGCGCCTCGGGGTGTAGCAGGTGCAGCAGGCGCAAGTACTTGGCCCGGCCTTCCGAACGCATTAGCGGAGGCACAGCATACACGAACACTTTAAATGGCTCCGTTTTCTGAACGCCAATCAGCAAAAACCGTTCGGCCTGCAGCGCATCGGCATAAAAGGCAGCCTGCCGGTCGTAATCGTAGTAGGTACACTGCTCCACGAAGTGGTTGTAGTCGCGGGCCATCGTGGTTTTGAAATCAACGACGGTGTAGGGGTGGCCGGGGTGGTCGATGACCAGATCGGCGCGCAGCTTGCAGAGCGTGCCCGTAACGGGCTCGGTGAAGATGCAGCTGGGCTCGGGCGTGCCCACCTCAAGCAGCACCTTTACCTCGGGGTCGAGCTGCACGCCCTCCACCATCCACCAGATGAGCGTGTCGTTGATGCCGGGCTGGCCCGATTCGTAGAGGTCGGGCTCGAGCAGGGCCGTGTGAAAGGCCGTGCCCAGGCCCAGCGCCCCGCCTACGCTGCTATGGGGCCGCGGCGGACGGCCATTGAGGGCGTCACGCAGGCGCGAGAGGTCGGAGTTGGCAATGGCCGGCAGGGCGCGGTAGTCATCGTAGGGGATGCGCAGCAGATCGGGGCGGGCAGGCAGAGGAGTAGCAGTTGGGTCAGTCACAGAAGGAGAACAGCAGAACAGAAAGGATAGTTGGCTTTGGATTGGGGTGAAGGGTGGTGAGTACGGTCATTCTGAGCATGTGGCGCATAGAGCCAGTGTCGGAGCGCAGTCGAAGAATCTCTACCGCTTCGCTGCTTGCCCGCCCCGTTTCCTTGAGGATAATGAATCAACGAAGCAGTAGAGATTCTTCGACTGCACTCCGACACTGGCTCTATGCGCCACATGCTCAGAATGACCGTTCAGTTACCTCACCCCTCCTCGCCTTTGGCAAATTTCGGCATTTCGTACTCGCCCACGCGGCCAAAGCGTCGTTCGTGCTTCAGTCCTTCATCTTCGCCGTAGGGGTGGCCGCCAAAGCCATGGCGCATCATGGCAATAGCCTTGGCCCAGGTAGGGTTTTGGTCGCGGGAAGTGAAGAGCTGCATGATTGACTGCGAAATGACCGGAATGGGCACTTCCATACGCAGGGCATCGGCCACCAGCCAGTTCACTTCGCCTGTGTCTTCAATGTAGCTGGGCACATCGAAGCTACCGCCTTTCTGATCGTACATCTGTTTCATGAGTTGCACCAGCCACGAGCGCACCACCGAGCCGTTGTTCCACAGGCCCAGAATGGCGCTGATGTCGAGTTCTTCGCGAAAGTGCGTGAGCATGCCCATGCCCTCGCCAATAGCCTGCAGCATGCCGAATTCGATGCCGTTGTGCACCAGCTTCACGTAGTGGCCCGTGCCGGCCGGGCCGGTGTGCAGGAAGCCCTCGGGCACAGCGGTATCCACGAAAAAGTCTTTCAGCTGACTTACGGCTGCCGCCTCGCCGCCCACCATGTAGCAGGCGCCGTTGCGGGCACCGGTGGGGCCGCCGCTGGTGCCGCAGTCGATAAAGTAAATACCCTTGCGCTGCAGCCGGTCGGCGCGGCGAATGGAGTCGCCCCAGTACGAGTTGCCGCCGTCCACGATGATGTCGCCTTCCTCAAAATACGGCTCCAGCTGGTCAATCAGGCCATCGACGGCCGCACCGGCCGGAATGTAAAGGAATACCTTGCGCGGGCGCTCCAATTGCTGCGCCAGCTCGGCCACGGTAGTTACCACGCGCAGGCTATCGTTCTCAAGGTCGGGCCGGGGCCGGATGTCCATGCCCACTACGGGGTATCCCCTCTCAACGGCCTGCTGGGCCAGGCCCGCCCCCATCTTACCCAAGCCAATAATTCCTATTTGCGTCTTTTTCATGCGGTGAGATTGACTGAATGAGCGAACAGAACCGATACGTAACAGGCCCAGCAAGCTGAGCGATATGCTCGTTTCGGAAGGCCGCTCCTAGCTTTCTGTTTCTACAGCTTACGGGCCAGTACGCGGGCGGGGGCCCCATCGGTGCCTTTTATTTTCAGCGGCAGGCACAACAGCTCGTACTCGCCGGGCTGCGCGTGCTGCAGGGCCAGGCCCTCGATTACGCTGATGCCCGAGCCAAGCAGGATATGATGGGTGTCGGCGTTGCCGACCGAGAGGTAATCGACGCCCACGCACACCACGCCTTTATCGCGCAGCCAGGCGGCGGCTTCGGCCCCAAGGCGCACAAAGTCGGGGTTGAAAGGCTCTGTTGACCAGTTGCGGGCGGAGTTGCGGGTTTTAAACAGCACCCGGCTACCCTTTTCCAGCCTCAGGTGCTCTACGTCGGCCAGTGCAATAACCTTTTCCGAATCTACGGCCACCAGCAGCGCCGGCCCCATCAGGTGGCTTAAATCGAGGCTGGCCGCGTCGGAGCCGTCGGCCAGAAAGTGCAGAGGCGCATCGACGTGCGTGCCCGTATGCACACTCATACTGATTTCCGACACGTTGGCCGCCGCGCCATCAGCCATGCTCAAGGTGCGCCGGATGCGCACCGGCGCGTTGTCGGGCCAGTAGGCCATACCGTCGGTGATGGGGGTCGTAAAGTCGAGCCATTCCATAGTTCAGGGGGTTAAAATCGGGGATAGACCGGGTTGAAGGCGCCGCGCAGACGACCCGTTTCACTTAGGCATCCCCGGCATCTCATCG
The DNA here is from genome assembly GCF_013377885.1 of Hymenobacter lapidiphilus. Classification (GTDB taxonomy): domain Bacteria; phylum Bacteroidota; class Bacteroidia; order Cytophagales; family Hymenobacteraceae; genus Hymenobacter; species Hymenobacter lapidiphilus. The sequence goes on along the minus strand of NZ_JABKAU010000005.1, from coordinate 72,345 downwards.
GTGTGGGGCTGAATGAGCTTGGCCACGAGGCCGGTCCAGCCGGTTTGGTGGGTAGCGCCGAGGCCCTCGCCGGTGTCGCCGTTGAAGTACTCGTGAAAGAGCAAGTGGTCGCGGAAATGGGGGTCGGTCTGCATCTGCTGGTTGGTCCCGAAGCAGGCCCGCTCGCCATTCTCATCGCGCAGAAACAGACTGATTAGCCGGTCGGACAGGGCCTGCGAGATTTCGAGAATCGTGCAGTACGTGCCCGAGCCCGTGGGGTATTCCACCTTGAACTCGGGCCCGTAATAGTGGTAAAACCGCTGCAACGACTCCACAATCATGAAGTTGGTGGGCAGCCAGACAGGGCCGCGCCAGTTGCTATTGCCCCCGAACAACGACGTGGTAGACTCGGCCGGCTCATAGCTGACCTTCGCGTTTATGTCGCTTTCGTGCTCGAACACATACGGGTGCTGCAGGTGGTGGCGCGAGAGGCTACGCACGCCGTGCCCGGAGAGGAACTCGGCCTCATCGAGCATGCGGCGCAGCAGCAGCTTCATGCGGTGGCCGCGCAGCAAACTCAGCAGGTGGCGCTGGCCCTTGCCCGGCTCCTGCCAGCGGCTTACCAGGGCGGCCAGTTCGGGGCGGTTATCCAGAAACCAGTTCAGTCGGCTTACAAACCAGGGCACATCCTGCAGGGTAGCCGTGTCGAGCACCTCCACGGCAAACAACGGAATGAGGCCCACCATGGACCGCACCCGCAGCGGAAAACGGCCGCTGTCGGGCGTGTTCAGCACGTCGTAGTAGAATCCATCCTCTTCGTCCCACATGTCGATGCTTTCATCCGACACGCAGGTCATGGCCTGGGCGATGTACAGGAAGTGCTCGAAAAACTTGCTGGCCAGGTCCTGGTATACCGGGTTAGCGCGCGACAGTTCCAGGGCAATGCGCATCATGTTGAGCGCGAACATGGCCATCCAGGCCGTGCCATCGGCCTGCTCGATGTAGCCGCCGGTAGGCAGTGGGGCGCTACGGTCGAATACGCCAATGTTGTCGAGGCCCAGAAAGCCGCCCTCGAATACGTTGCGGTTGTCGCGGTCTTTGCGGTTCACCCACCACGTAAAGTTAAGCAGCAGCCGATGGAATACGCTTTCCAGAAACGCCGTGTCGCCGGTGCCACCGCGCTGTTTCTGATCGATTTTATACACCCGCCAGGTGGCGTAGGCGTGTACCGGCGGGTTCACATCACCAAACTTCCACTCGTAGGCCGGCAGCTGGCCGTTGGGGGCCATGTACCAGTCGCGGCACAGCAGCCGGAGCTGGTTTTTGGCGAAGTCGGCATCGACCATGGCCAGCGGCAGGCAATGGAAAGCCAGGTCCCAGGCCGCATACCACGGATACTCCCACTTGTCGGGCATCGAAATGATGTCGGCGTTGTTGAGCTGTTTCCAGCTGTGGTTGCGCCCGTGCAGGCGGCTGGCGGGCGGCTCGGGCATGGCCGGGTCGCCGCGCAGCCACTGGGCCACATCGTAGTAGTAGTACTGCTTGCTCCAGAGCATGCCGGCCAGCGCCTGGCGCTGCACATTGCGGGCGTCGGCACTCTCCACCCCCTTCTGCAGCTCGTGGTAATAGGCGTCGGCCTCCTGTTGGCGCTGCTCTAGCAGGGGGGCGAAATCGGCGAAGGGCTGCGCGAGGCCAGGGGTCGCCAGCCGCAGCCGCACGGTGCGGCTTTCGCCGGCCGGCACCTCCAGCAGGTAATGCACGGCCGCCTTAGTACCCCGGAGGGCCGGATTTACGGCCCGCTTCCGGCCATGCAGCAGGTAGTCGTTGATGCCGTCTTTGCAATAAACGGAAGGATTTTTCGAGTTAAAGAGGCGCCCGGCATTGGTTTCGTTTTCGCAGAACAACAGCTCGGGCGGCTGCTCATCCGCCGGCTCGCAATACAGCTCCAAGCCGGGCAGGCTGGTATGGTCAACGGTTATGGAGCCGTCCGATTCGGATGCCCGCAGCTCGGGCTTGTACTGGCTGTAGCCCCAGGCCCAGGTGTTGCGCAACCACAGCTGGGCCAGCACATGCAGCGGGGCGGGCTGGTCGCCGCGGTTATGCACCGTAATCTGCAGCAACAGGTCGTCGGGGCCGGCCTTGGCATATTCAATAACAATATCGAAGTAGCGATTCTCCTTGAAAACCAGCGTATCAATCAGGTCGAACTCAGGCTTGTCGCGGCCGCGCCGGGCATTTTCGGTTACTAGCCAGTCGTACGGAAAAGCGTGCTGCGGATACTTGTAGAGCATCCGCATGTAGGAATGGGTGGGCGTGTTGTCGAGGTAGTAATACAGTTCCTTCACATCCTCCCCGTGGTTGCCTTCGGGGCCGGCCAACCCAAACAGCCGCTCCTTCAGAATAGCGTCCTGCCCGTTCCAGAAAGCCGGCGCCAGACACAGCAGCTGCTGGTCGTCGCTGACGCCACCAATGCCCTCCTCGCCCCAGCGGTAGGCATACGAGCGGGCCATATCGTGGGTGGTATAAGTCCAGGGCTGGCCATCGGCCGAGTAGTCTTCGCGCACGGTACCCCATTGCCTATCCGACACGTAGGGGCCGAAGCGGTGCCACTTAGCTTTCCCATCGCGCAGTTCCTGCTGCCGTTGCTGCTCCTGGTTCATGCGTTGGAGGTTTTAGTGTTTTAAACGACGTAGGGGCGGGGCTTGCCCCCGCCCGCCGCCTGAACGGTGCTGACAGGACGGAATCGTGGCAACCGATGGGGCGCGTGTCGTTCAGCGGCGGGCGGGGACAAGCCCCGCCCCTACGTCGTTCCTTGTTCCTTCTTCGACTCAGCCATTATCGGCGAAGCCCGGGTACAGAGCCATGCCGCCATCGGCGAAAATGCTGGTGCCGGTTACATAGTCCGACTCATCGGAAGCCAGCCAGACTGCCACCTTGCCAATATCGCGCGGCTGGCCGATGCGGCCGTAGGGGATGAGCGTGAGCAGCGACTTTTCTTCCTCGGGCGTGTCGCGGGCCGTGAGGTTGATAGGCGTAGCAATAGCGCCCGGCGCAATGCTGTTGATGCGGATTTTGTCGGGGGCCAACTCCTGAGCCATGCTTTTCATCAGCAGCATAATTCCGCCCTTGCTGGTGGCATAGTTTACATGGCCGGCCCACGGAATTACCTCGTGCACTGAGCTCATGCAGATGATTTTGCCCAGCGCACTCGAAATTTCTTCCTGCGGGCCGCGGCGCAAAAACTCGCGGGCCGCCTCGCGGGCACACAGAAACTGGCCCGTCAGGTTCACATCAATCACCTTTTGCCATTGGTCCAAGGTCATGTCCACGAACTTGGCATCCATCTGAATGCCCGAATTGTTGACCAGAATGTGCAGCGTCCCGAACTTCTCGCGCACGAAATCGAACATGCGCAGCACGTCGTCCTCCTTGCTTACATCCGCCTGAAACGATACTGCCTTGCCCCCGGCATCGGTAATTTCCTTTACCACCGCCGCTGCCTCATCGGTGCTGTGGGCGAAGTTCACAACGACTGTTGCGCCCTCGGCAGCCATGGCCCTGGCTACTCCCGCCCCAATGCCGGAGCTGCCGCCCGTAATCAGGGCAATCTGGTTTTTGAGTCGGTTAGGAAATGGGGTTGCAGGCATAGCGAAGGGGTTGAAAAGCAGCAGAAATCAGCAAACTATAGGTATGGGGTAGACTGTTATTAGGCGACTTTGGTTACATACAAACACTGCAACAAATTGACCATCATTTATTTACTATAAAATAATTCTCCTTTTCCTCCTTTTTAACCGGCTACCTTTCCTCCCAGATAAAAATGACAGACCGGCAAATGAGGGGGTAGCGGCCCGGCCAAAGCGTGCGGACGCAAAAAACCGCCGCATCCAATGGATGCGGCGGTTTCAGCCATCAAGGCGCACTCCCCTCAGAATGCGCCCGGATGTTTGGCCGCCCAGAGTACATACAGGCGACTTCTATACCAAAGCAGTGGCAAAATCATGCAGTTATTCTCGGGCCGTTGCTCGCTGCGGGGCGTTGGCCTATGCTTTTGAAGGGGCAGCAGATGCATAGGCCTGAGCAGCCGACTTCTGCTCAGCCGACATAATTCCATATATGGAGTCCAGGCTTGGGAGGCTGTCGTTTTCCACCTGCAGGTCCTTCAGCAAGCCCTCCTTGATGTCGTAGACGAGGCCGTGCAACTTGGGCGGGTTGGGCCCTCGCAGTGCGTTCTGGATGATGCTGGTTTTGTTCAGGTTGCGCACCTGTTCAATCACGTTCAGCTCCACAAGTAGCCGTAACCGGGCCTCTTCATCCTGAATGCCCAAAAACTCCTTTTCGTGTAGCCGGACAACGTCGCGGATACCGGTCAGCCAGCCGTCAATCAGCCCGTATTGCTTGTCGCCGGCCGCCGCGGCCACGCCGCCACATCCGTAATGCCCGCACACCACTACCACCTCTACCTTCAGCACCTCTACGGCGTACTGCAACACCGACAGCAGGTTGAAATCGGTGGGTACTACCAAGTTGGCAATATTCCGATGCACGAACATTTCGCCAGGGCCGGTCCCGGTTATATCGGAAGCTGATACCCGCGAATCCGAACAGCCGATAAAGAGGTATTTGGGCTTCTGCCCGTTAACTAGCCGGCTGAAAAACTCGGGGTCGGCAGCCCGGCGTTCGGCTACCCAGCGGCGGTTGTTTGCAAGTATTTTATCCACTGTTAGAAGTTGATTAAGCGGATTATCTATTAATTGAAAGGCATAGATGTCATATACGATAGTACTGTTTGGTAGCTGGTGTCTGCCTCTAATGGCCCATTACCTCTACCCGGGGAATGTTGCGCACTTCCAGCTCGATACCACGCTCAGGCGCGCCCCGACGGAAGTTTTCGATGGCTTCCAGCACATCGTAGTCAATGTACACCGAGTCGGACCCGTCGATGACCACATGGGTATTATGGGGCAAGTCTTCCAAAGCCCGCATGATGCTGGCCTTATTGAGAAACGACACCTGTTCGGATAGCCGCAAAACAATCGGGCCGCCCGATGCCTGGCCCAGGTCACTGCGGAAGTAAGCTGAATCGTAGTTGGCTTTGAGAATGTAAAATATTCCCACTACCAAGCCCATCACTACTCCCCTGAGCAAATCGGTGAACAGAATGGCTACAATGGTGATAATAAAGGGCAGAAACTGCTGCCACCCCAGCTTCCATTGGGTGCGGTACAGGTCGGGGTTGGTGAGTTTGTAGCCGATAACGAGCAGAATGGCCGCCAACGCCGACAACGGAATCCGGTTGAGGAGCGGGGCCAGAAACAGCAGGCTTACGAGCAGCAGTATGCCGTGGAAGAAAGCCGACATCCGCGTCTGGCCACCAGCATTAATATTGGCCGAACTGCGCACGATAACAGCTGTCATGGGCAGGCCACCCAGCAGGCCGCTCAGCATATTGCCCGCGCCCTGGGCCATCATCTCGCGGTTGGTGGGCGTGCTGCGCTTGTGCGGGTCGAGCTTATCAACGGCCTCTACGCTAAGCAGGGTTTCGAGCGAGGCAACAATGGCAATGGTGAAGGCCACTGTATAGGTTTCAGGGCGGCTGAAAGCCGTCCAGTCGGGCGTAGTAATCAGGCTGGCCGCGTCCTGCAGCGAGTTGATGTGCGGCAGACTCACCAAATGCGTAGTCCCAACTGCCAAGCCCGGGGCTAGGCCCTGAAAGACTTCATTGAGCAGAATAGCCGCTACCACTACAATCAGCGCGCCGGGCACCATCTGGGCCGCTTTCACACGCTTGCTCAGCACTTTATCCCAAAACAGCAACAGGCTCAGGGCCATCACCCCTACCATAGCCGGGCCGGGCTGAATGTTCTGAATGGCGTTGCTGATTTGGCTGAACGTGTTGCTTCCGTCGATTTGCGTAAATGTCAGGTCCTCGAAATAGTCGGAATCAACCCCCAAAAAATGAGGAATCTGCTTGAGAATCAGAATCAAGCCAATAGCGGCCAGCATGCCGCGAATAACAGAGGTGGGGAAGTAGAGCCCGATGATACCTGCGCGGGCCAGGCCCAGCCCAATCTGCAGAAAGCCAGCCATTACCGTAGCGGTCAGCATAGCCTCGAATGAGCCCAGCGTGGCAATACCCGCCACTATAATAGCCGTAAGGCCAGCGGCCGGCCCGCTCACGCTCAAGGACGAGCCACTGAGCCAGGATACTACCACACCGCCTACAATACCGGCAATAACGCCCGACAGCAGCGGCGCGCCCGAGGCCAGGGAAATACCCAGGCACAACGGCAGCGCCACCAGAAACACTACCAGTCCGGCGGGCAAATCCTGACCCAGAGAACTGAACGTCGAGGGAAGACGACTGGGAGCTACAGGAGCGGCCACCGTCTTCGAGGCCGGAACATTTTTCATCATAACGAGGGGAGGCAGTACAGGAAGTCTGGGCGGCCTTCCATTTAGCTGAACGCAGCCAACCCGACGATACAACAGTACGGCCAGCTCGTTAACCTCTGATTAAAACCATATTAAGGCACGATTAAATCCCGATTAAAAAATCACAAACTTTTGACTGACAACCAGTTAAATTATGCAACTAGTACTATTATTTTCCCCTACTGCTCTTCTGGCTCTAGTAGCTATCTGCCAAACAATCATAGGGCTTGGGCTACTAAGCAAGTAGGCGGGAACGTCCGTTGGCCCGGTAGCCCGCTAGCCGGCTGCCGGGAAGGCGAGCAGTACACGGGTACCCTGACCCAGGGTGCTGGCCACCTCTACACGCCCGCCATGCAGTTCCATAATTTTGGCCGTGAGCGGCAGGCCGATACCGTGTCCGGGTACATTCCGTACCGTCTCAGCCCGGAAAAAAGGCACGAATACCTGCTGCCGGTCGGCCTCGCTCATGCCCGGCCCTTGGTCGACGACGAGTAGCTGTATATGGCTGCGGGTGGCCGTGAGCGTGGCCACAATGGGCGCCCCCGGATTAGCAGCCGTGAACTTGCAGGCGTTTTCCAGAATGTTGAGGAAGGCCACCAGCACCAGCGCCTCGTTGCCGAGCACGGCAAACGGCATGGCCGCTGCTACGCCGGGTGTTTCGCGGAAATCGAGGTCGATGCGGCGGGTGGGGTGGCGGCGGTGCAGCTCCTCGTGGGCCAGCAGCAGCAACTCATCGAGGCGCAGGCGGCTGCGTGGCACTTGGCTGGGGTCGTCGGAGGCACGGGCAATCTGGAGCAGACCGTTGGTCAGGTCCTTGAGCAGCCGGGCGGCATCGAGCGTGGCGCGCAGCACCCGCTGGTACTCCTCGGGGGTGCGCTCCTGCTGGAGCAGGGCTACTTCGAGCTGCCCGATAATGGCGGCAAGGGGCGTACGCAGCTCGTGCGAAGCATCGCGCACAAAGGTTCGCTGGCCCACAAAAGCTGTTTCGAGCCGATCGAGCAGGCTATTGAAGCGCTGGGCAAGCAACGATACTTCGTCGCGGCCCTGGCCAGGGCTCAGGCGCTGGTGCAGGTCGGAAGCCGTGATACTATCCACTTCGCGAATGATGCGCTTCATGGGCGCAAGCGCCTGGCCGGCAAAAAACAGCCCCCCAATACCCACCACTACAAGCGAAACCAGCAATCCGAAGGTGAGTACCGTCAGCAGGTTGCCCAGCTTTTCTTCGCTGTCGGCATCAACTGATGAAGCTACCACCACAAAGTTGCCCCGGCCGGGCTCCCTGTAAAGCAGGCCCACCGTTTGGTGAAAACGACCCTCAAACCGCTCCTCCCGGCCGCTCCGGCGCACCTGCTGCAACAGTGCAACCGGCACACTCCGACCCTTGAGGCCTTCGCGGCCCTCACGAAATACTACCCGGTTGCTGGCATCAAATACGTATACCTCCTCGGCCGGCAGCGTGCGGTAAAACTGCCGCAGATAGCGCCGGTACGAAGCCCGGCTTCGCTCGTCGCCGCGCCGCGTACCATCGAGGTACACATGCGCAACCACCCGGGCCCGTGAAAACAGGCTTTCGGTAAACGCTTCGTGCCGCGACTGATAAGTAAAAAAGTAGATTACGGCTGCAAACAGCAGCAGCGTAACCACCAGAATGGCCGCAAACTGCACCGTAAGCCGCGTACGAATCGTCATCAGGCAGTGTAGTGGTTAATGGAAATTACGACCGTCATGCTCAGCATGACGGTCGTAATTCAGCCCTAAAAATTACTCCTCCTTCATCACGTAGCCCATGCCCACAAGCGTATGGATGAGTTTGGGCGTGAAGTCTTTATCGAGCTTTTTACGCAGGAAGTTGATGTATACATCGATGACGTTGGAGCCGGTGTCGAAGCTCGTATCCCAGACCTGCTCCAGAATATCCACCCGCGACACCACCCGGTTCTGGTTGCGCAGCAGGTATTCGAGCAGGGCAAACTCGCGGGCCGTCAGCTGGATGGGTTGGCCGGCCCGATGTGCCAATTTGCTGGCCGGATCAAGCGTGAGGTCGGCCAGCTGGAGCACACCGCCGGCCGGGGCTACATCGTGGCGGCGGCGCGTAAGGGCCCGGATGCGGGCCAGTAGTTCCTGAAACGCGAAAGGCTTTACCAGGTAATCATCGGCCCCGGCATCGAGGCCACGGATTTTATCGTCGGTTTCGCCTAGGGCCGTGAGCATGAGGATGGGCACGCCGGTGTTCTGGGCCCGCACCTGCCGGCATACCTCCAGCCCGCTCAGGCCCGGTAGCAGCGTATCGAGGATGAGCAGGTCGTAGCCACCCTGCTTGGCCAGGCGCAGGCCCAGCAGGCCATCGGCAGCCAGGTCTACCTGGTGGTGTTGTTCGCTCAGGCCCTGATGCAGAAACGCGGCCACCTTGGGCTCATCTTCAACCAGCAGAATTTTCATAGCTGCAAGATACATGGCTGGCCGACTTCAGCCTTATCAACGAAAAACCCCTCACTACGAAACGTAGCAAGGGGTTTTGGTGATCCCGCTGGGATTCGAACCCAGGACCCATACATTAAAAGTGTATTGCTCTACCAGCTGAGCTACAGAATCATTCCACTTCACTGGGGCCAAAGCCTTTTCAGAAGGGAGTGCAAAAGTAGCAGCCTTATCCGGACGGTGCAAACAAACGAGGTACTTTTCACCCCAATTCGCTCTCACTACCACCCAATACCCTGACATTCAACCGAATTATTTGCAGCCACCCTGCTAACCCGCAGAGAAGCAGCCGCTAGATTTTAGCCATTTCATCCTGCACGAAGTCGGCCAGAGTGCGCAGATACTCGGTACTGAAATCGAAGCGGATGCCCGCGGCGGCGTAGATTTCACCAATCGGGGCCGTATAGCCCAGAGCCAGGGCGCGCTGGTAGCCAGCCAGGGCGGCCTGCGGGTTCTGGCGGTAATTGCGCCACACAGCAATGGCCCCAAGCTGGGCCATGGCGTACTCGATGTAGTAGAACGGCACTTCGTAGAGGTGCAGCTGCTTCTGCCATAGGTAGGGCTTAACATGCTCCAGGCCTTTCCAGCTCACGGTACGCTGGTTGAACTCATCGAACAGCTCGACCCAGCGGGCATGGCGCTGCTCCTCGGTGTGGGTCGGGTGCTCGTATACCCAGTGCTGAAACTTGTCGATGGTAGCCACCCAGGGAAAAGTTTCGAGCACGCTTTCGAGGTGGGTGCGCTTGGCCCGCCGCAGCTCGTCCGGGTCGGTAAAGAACACGTCCCAATGGTCGAGGCTGAGCAGTTCCATGCTCATAGAGGCCAACTCGGCCACCTCGGAGGGTGGGTGCTTATCGGCGCCCAGCGGCAGGCGGCGCGTGAGGAAGCTGTGCACCGCGTGGCCGCCTTCGTGCAGCATCGTCACCACATCACGCAGGCTGCTGGTGGCGTTCATGAAGATGAAGGGCACTCCCGTTTCGTCGAGCGGGTAGTTGTAGCCACCGGGGGCCTTGCCTTTGCGGCTTTCCAAGTCAAGGTTGCCCATCTGGCCCATGGTGCGCAGGCATTGCCCCAGAAACGGGTCGAGCCGGTCGAAAACGACCGTGGTTTTGGCCAGCAGCTCCTCCCCCGTATCAAACGGCCGCAGCGGGGCCTGGCCCGATACGTCCACATCGAGGTCCCAGGGGCGCAGTTCGGGCAGGTTCAGGTCCTGGCGGCGCTCCAGGTCGAGGTTGTCGATGAGCGGCACCACGGTTTCGCGGATAGCGCGGTGGAAGTTCAGCGTGTCCTGGGGCGTGTAGTCGAAGCGACCCAGAGCGGCGAACATATAGTCGCGGAAGTTGGCGAAACCGGCGTTTAGGGCCATTTGGTGGCGCAGGCCGATCAGGCGCGTGTATAACTCGTCGAGGGCTTTGGCATCCTGCAGACGACGCTCCTGCACGGCCCGCCAAGCCGTTTCGCGCACCTGCCGGTCGGGGCTTTTGAGGCGGTCGGCGGCGCGGGGCAGCGTCAGCTCCTCGCCGTCAAGCGTTACGGTCATGGCCCCGGCCAGGGCGGCGTATTGCTGCTGCTGGGTGCTGATTTCGGTTTTGATCGGCACGTTTTCGGGCCGGTAGATGGCCAGTGCCTGCCGCACCGACCGTACAAATACCCGGTAGCGGTTTTCATCCAGCTCACTTAAAAACTCCGAGGCCAGCATCTTCTCGTTGAGCGCGTGGTCGTGGGGCGCGACGTGGGGCTCAATCTCGTTCACAAAGAACTGAAATGCCTCGGTGCGCGCACTGTCCTGGGTATTGCAGGTCATGCGGATGTAGCGCCAGGCCAAGTCTTCGCCCAGTACTGCCTCCAGCTCCGAGCGGTTCAGCAGCCAACGCTCCAGTTCGGCCACCGAGCCTATCTCCCGGTCGCGCAACTCCAGAAAGTACGGCTCAATCGTGGCCCAATCGGTAACGGTGAACGACTCGGGCAAGTACTGGCGCGGGGGCCGTTGGGTATCGGCGGCGGGCATAGAAGAGGTCATATCGGGGAAGCTAGAAGTTTGGAAGCGGAGAATTGCAGGGCTGAGAGCTATAAAAACGTCATGCTGGGTCTGCCGAAGCATCTCTACCGCAATAGCAATCTTCGTGTTTGATTACCACAGCGGTAGAGATGCTTCGGCAGGCGCAGCATGACGCTCAATTTTAAGCTCCTGGCTTTTCAGAAATGCCTAGCCAATCTCAATCACCACGTCGCTCGTGAGCGGGTGGCCGACGCAGGTAAGTATATAGCCCTGGTTCATCTCGGAGTCCGACAGGCCTTCGCGCTCGTCGAGGTGGACTTTGCCCGAGAGGCACTTGCCGCGGCAGGCGGTGCACAGGCCAGCCTGGCAGCTGTAGGGCAGGTCGATATCCTGGTCGAGGGCAGCTTCAAGAATAGTCTGCTCGGGGCTAACCTGGAACTGGTATTCGGCGCCCTCGTAGTGAATGGTGACGTTGCGGGAGCTGCTTTGCTCGTCATCAGCAGCGGCCGATACGTCGCCGTGGCCGCCCGACTGGGCAGCCGCCTCGGCCGAATCGGCGGCGGCCACGAAACTCTCGCGGCGCACCCGGGCGGCCGGTACACCCAGCAGCTCCAGGGCCGACTGGGCTTCCAGCATCAGGCCATCGGGGCCGCAGAGGAAGTACTCGGCCTGGGCAGCTGGAAACTGGTGGCGCTGCTCCAGAATCCGGAGCAGCGTGGTGCGGTTGAGACGACCGGTGTGCTTGTGCTCGGCCGAAGGGCGCAGGGGCTGGCTGAACACATGCTCGATCTGGAAGCGGCCAGCGTACTGCTGCTCTAGCTGCCGCAGCTGGTCGGCAAAAATCACCGAATCCTCGTTGCGGTTGCCGTAAATAAGCAGCACGTGGCTCTTGGGCTCGTCACTGAGAATGGCCTTGAGCATGCTCATGAGCGGGGTGATGCCCGAGCCGGCACCCACCAGCACAATGGAACGCGCCGCCTGGGGCTGGGGCGCCAGCACGAAGTTGCCCAGCGGGGCCATTACCTCCAGCTGCTGGCCTACCTGCACGGTGTCGAGCAGGTAATTACTCACCAGGCCGCCCGTTACGCGCTTTATCGTGACGGCCAGGCGCGGGGCCTCGCCCGGTGTGCTGCTGAGCGAATAAGCGCGGCGCTCCTTCTTGCCACCGGGTCCGCAGGGCAGAATCAGGGTCAGAAACTGGCCCGGCTGGCAGGCAACGGGCTGGCGGTCGGGCCGCTCGAAATGGATGGTAACGGCGTCGGAGGTTTCCTGGGTCAGCTCAACAACAGTTAGCGTCAGGTAGGGGCTACTCATAAAGGCAGGTAGATCTTATCGGGGTGGGTTTGAACACAAAGTTCGTTATTCGATTTTTGTTTCCCACACAGAACGTAATCCCGGGGAAGTAGAACGTGTCATGCTGAGCGCAGCGGAGCGTAGTCGAAGCATCTCTACTGCAGTAGTAATCCTGGCGTTTGGTTAGCATTGCAGTAGCGGTGCTTCGACTTCGCTCAGCATGACACCGTTCTTTTAACCCACCAACCCCCAATGCTTTCCGAACTCCTCCACCGCCACCAAGCCGATTTCGGGCCCGTGCTGCCCCTTGACCTGAACTCGCCCGAGGTAGCGCGCCTCGATTTTACGGCCGCCAACCCGCTGCTCACCGCCGCCAACCTGCACGACACGGCCACCTTCGACCAGCTGGTAGCCCGGTTGCTGGCCGATAAAAACGCCCTGATTGGCGTGGGCGGCTACCTCGAAGACCGGGTCATCTACCGCCGCAGCCCCGGCCTGTTCGACGCTGACCCCACGGCCCCCGCCCGCTCGCTGCATCTGGGCGTCGATGTGTGGGTGCGGGCCGGTACGCCGGTGCTGGCCCCGCTGCAGGCCACCGTGCACAGCATCCAGGACAACGAAGGGCACGGCAATTACGGTCCCACCGTCATTCTGGAGCACGAGCTGGAAGGCGTAGTTTTCTACACCCTTTATGGCCACCTCAGCCGCCGCGAAACCGCCCTGCTGCGCCCCGGATTGGTGATTGATAAGGGCGACACCTTTGCCGAAGTAGGCCCCGCACCCGAAAACGGCGACTGGCCGCCGCACCTGCATTTTCAGGTAATAGCCGATCTGCAGACCCGGGTGGGCGACTTTCCTGGTGTGGCGCTGATGTCGGAGCGCGCCACCTGGGCGGCCCTATGCCCCGATCCGAACCTGATTCTGCAAAGCCGCCACCTGACCACGGATTGACCCGGATTTTTTCGGATTCTATAGTCGGACCTCCCGTATCTGCGGCCGTTGGGCGTTTTCTGTTTCCCCAAAAAGCAAAAAGCCACCTCAACTGAGGTGGCTTTTTGCTTTTTAATCGTCGAAACCGTTTAGAAACTCAGTGACACCAATGAAACGTCATGCTTCATCTGGCGTCCGCGCAGTCGAAGCATGACATTCCTTCTACTTTGTAAATAGTTTTGCCTACAAAATCCATGAAATCCGAAAAAACCCGGGCTAATCCGTGGTCAGTCGAACTTAATGGCGGCCACTGGCTTGATGCGCGATATCAGGTAGGTGGGGATGAGCACGGCCAGCAGGGAGGTGAAGAACGTGGCCGCGTTGAGCATCAGGATGATAGTCCAGTCCCAATGAATCGGTACGCGGTCCATGTAGTAGTTTTCGGGGTCGAGCGGGATAAGGTGCAGGTAGTACTGCATGGCGCAGAAACCCAGCCCGATCAGGTTGCCCCACAGAATTCCGCGCACCGTCAGGCTCAGGCCGCGGAAGAAGAACATGCTCCGAATCTGGTTGTCGGTGGCCCCGATGGCTTTCAGCACCCCAATCATGTTGGTGCGCTCCAGAATCATGATGAAAATGGTGGCCACCATGTTGAAAGTAGCCACGAAAATTATCAGTACCAGGAAGATAACCACGTTGCGGTTGAGCAGCTTCAGCCACTCGAACAGCTGCACGTATTGCTCGGTAATTTTATCGAGTTTGAGGTCGTAGCGCAGGTTTTCGTAGAGGTTGTCGGCTACCGGATCGAGGCGGTTGAAGTCTTTGAGCGTTACTTCGAGCCCGCCCACCAGCGTATCAGGCCAGGCGTTCAGGTCGCGGATCTGGCGGATGTCGCCGATAACAAAAGCCTCGTCGAACTCGTCGAGGCCGGTCTGGTAAATGCCGCTGACGATGAACTGGCGCACCCGTGGCGGACTCTGGATAAAGTAAAACAGGGCCTTGTCGCCGACCTTAAGCCGCAGCTTATCGGCCACTTTGCGCGACACGAGCACGTCGTTGCTGGCGGCTGAATCGGAGAAGGTGATGAACTTGCCGGCGGCCAGGTTCTTGCGCATCGACGAGGGGCTGGTCTTCTCGTCGATGCCCTTAATCACCACGCCCAGCACCTCATCTTTAGTTTTGATGATGGCCGTTTTGCGGGCGAAAGGCTGAATGGTGGCTACCTGCGGATTCTCGCCCAGCTCGCGCACGAGCTGCGGCTGGCCGATGGGCTCGGCCTCAAGCGAGTTGTTGGTGTCGTACTTACTGATTTGCAGGTGCGAGCCGAAGGAGAAGATTTTGTTCTGGATTTCGTTGCGGAAACCCTCCAGAATGGCAAACGACACCACCATCACGGCCAATCCCATGGCAATGCTGATGATGGCTATCTTTGTCACCGACGAGGTGAACGAGCCCGCATCGGCCCCGTCAATCTTATGAGATATGTACTGCGAAACGTTCACCGGCGTAAAGCTAGATGAATCCGAGTAGTTTTCCACTCCCGCCCATGCCTTCTTTCCTGCCCCAGAGTCTGCTCAGCCTCGCGTTACTGCTCACCGACTGTACCCGCCCGGCCCAGACGGGTTCGACTACGGCCGCTTTGCCCCCCGCACCGGCCGCCCAAACGGTGGCCGCACCGCCCCAGGTGGTGCTGGAACAGCCGGCTGCCGCGCCGCTACAGGTGGCCGCCGCGCAGTTCGGCAAGTACCTGCCGCTGCTGCAGGGCAAACGGGTGGGGCTGGTAGTGAACCAGACCGCCCGCGTGGGCCAGGCGTTTCTGGTGGATACGCTGCTGAGCCGGGGCGTGAACGTGAAGGTGATTTTCGGGCCGGAACACGGTTTTCGGGGCGAGGCGGCCGATGGAGCTACTATCAAGGATGGCAAAGACGCCCGTAGCGGCCTGCCGGCGCTGAGTTTGTACGGAGCCACCAAAAAGCCTACGCCCGAAATGCTGCGCGACATTGACGTGCTGGTGTTCGACATTCAGGACGTGGGCGCACGCTTCTACACCTTCATCAGCACAATGCACTACGTGATGGAGGCCGCCGCCGAGCAGGGCAAGGAGGTTATCATCCTCGACCGCCCCAACCCCAACGGCTGGTACGTAGATGGCCCGGTGCTGGAGCCCAAGTACAAAACCTTTGTGGGCATGCACCCGATTCCGATAGTACACGGCCTGACGGTGGGCGAGCTGGCCCAAATGATTAACGGCGAAAAGTGGCTGGCCGGCGGCAAGCAGTGCCACTTAACGGTTATTCCGGTGGCGGGCTACACCCACGCCACGCGCTACGAGTTGCCAGTGCGCCCCTCCCCTAACCTGCCCACGGCCCATTCCGTCGACCTTTACCCCAGCCTGTGCCTGTTTGAGGGCACCGACGTGAGCGTGGGCCGCGGCACCGACCGGCCCTTCGAGGTAATCGGGGCGCCTACTCAGCCCGCCAGCCGCCCGTTCAGCTTCGTGCCCACGCCCAACCCCGGCTCCACGGCCCCACCCCAAAACGGCAAGCGCTGCTATGGTCAGGATTTGGAGGGCATCGGTGAAATTGGCTTTACACTTTCGTATCTGATTGACTACTACAACCAGAGCACAGCCAGAGACAAGTTCTTCACCTCGGGTTTCGAGCGACTGATGGGCATGGCCGAAACCCGACAGCAGATTATTGCCGGCAAATCGGAAGCCGAGATCCGGGCCACCTGGGAGCCGAAACTGGGAGCCTATAAGGTGATGCGCCAGAAGTATCTGCTGTATCCGGATTTTGAGTAGTACTGATGTATTTCCTGCAGAGAACCCAGTGCTGTCAAATGAACGACACAGCGCCTTCTGCGAAAACACTGCGTCCTCTGCGGGCTAAAAAACCTGAACTGCTATGCTGAACATCATCTTCATGGGCACCCCCGAATTCGCGGTGCCTACGCTTGAATCGCTATTAAGCTGGGACGGTTGCCGGGTAGTGGCCGTAGTTACGGCGCCCGATAAGCCCGCCGGGCGGGGCCGGCAGCTGCACGGCTCGGCCGTGAAGGCAGCCGCTGAAGCCCACGGACTGCCGGTACTCCAACCAATCAATCTCAAAGACCCCGAATTTCAGGCTGAGCTAAAGGGCTACGCCGCCGATTTGCAGGTGGTAGTGGCCTTCCGGATGCTGCCTGAGGTAGTCTGGAACATGCCACCGCGCGGCTCCATCAACGTGCATGCCTCGCTGCTACCCCAGTATCGGGGCGCGGCCCCCATCAACTGGGCCCTCATCCACGGAGACACCCAAACGGGCGTTACCAGCTTCTTCCTGCGCCACGCAATCGACACCGGCAACCTTATCTACCAGGATGCCGTGGACATTGCGCCGGAGGATGACTTTGGCTCGCTCTACGAAAAGTTGAAGGTGGCCGGGGCTGCGTTGGCGTTGCGCTCGGTGCAAGCCATTGCCGCAGGCGAGGCCCCCAGCATTCCGCAGCCCGAGCTGCCGGAGTTGCGGCCCGCCCCCAAGCTCACCAAGGAAACCGGACGCCTCGACCCCATGCAGCAGTCGGCACCGGCGCTGGCCAACCTTGTACGCGGCCTCGCTCCCATCCCCACGGCCTTTATCCAGCTGCCCGACGGCCGCACACTCAAAGTAATCAAAGCCCAGCCCTTCAGCGACGAGGAAGACAGCGGCCCCGACATGGGCGGCGCTGGCCATTGGTACACCGACGGCCGCAGCTACCTGCGCCTGCAAACCGCCGACGGCCTGCTCGACCTACTCGATGTACAGCTGGAGGGCAAAAAGCGCATGTCCATCCAGGACTTTCTGCGCGGCTTCGATGTGAAGCTGTTTGGCTGAGTCGGTTGCTAGTTGTCAGCAAAAAGAACGTCATGCTGAGCAAAGTCGAAGCATCTCTACCGCAATGCTAATCCTGATGCAAATGCTGACTTGACAACGAAGCGGTAGAGATGCTTCGACTTTGCTCAGCATGACGTTCTTTTATATTCTTTTTAACTATAAATCAGCATTTTAACAACTCACCTCTTCACTGTATGACCGCACTCGTTGTAGCCGTAGCCGATAACGGCGTTATCGGGGGCGAAAATCGCCTGCTCTGGCACCTGCCGCTCGATTTAAAGCATTTCAAGCAACTCACGCTGGGCCACCCCATCATCATGGGTCGGCGCACCTACGACAGCATCGGCCGGGCGCTGCCCAAGCGGCGTAATATCGTGGTTACCCGCCAGGCCGGTTGGCAGGCGGAGGGCTGCGAAACTGCCGCTTCGGTGCTACAGGCGCTGGAAATGGCCCGCACCACCGACGACGACATCTTCGTCATCGGGGGCGGCGAAATCTACCAGCAGGCGCTGCCTGCCGCCGACACGGTGTACCTGACTGAAGTACATCACGCTTTTGAGGGCGAGATAACCTTCCCTGAACTGCACCCCGGTGAGTGGCGCGAGGAAGCCCGCGAGCGGCACGAGCCCGACGCCACCCACGAGTACTCCTTCAGCTTCGTTACGCTCCGGCGGCGGTAACACGGAACGAGCAACTTCGCTGTCACGCTGAAGTGTCGTTGCAGGCCCTCTTTTTAAAGCGTCGTCACCTTCCTAACAAGCAAAAGCCCCTGGTGCCAGCGTAGGCATCAGGGGCTTTTTTCGAGCGTCACTTACGAGCAACTTACCGGAGCAGTACCAATTTGCCCCAGTCCTTTTTGAAGGCTTTGTCGGCGGCGGTGGCGCGCTGTTTGAACTCACCCGTAGGGTCATCGAGCACCACACGGTAGAGGTAGGTACCATTGGCCAGCCGGTCGCCGTAGGTATCGGTGCCATCCCAATACTGCTCGGTAATGTTGTTACCGATGCGTAGCGGGCCCATATCGGCCATCATAATCTCCTTCACCACGCGGCCTGTCAGGCTCACAATCTGAATTTTCATATTGCGCGGCGGCGCAGATCCGGTCAGCGTGAAAACGAAGCGGGTTTTGCTGGTTACCGGGTTGGGGTACGGAAATACGTTGGTGATGCCGGCACCGGAAACTACCTCGAACGTGATGCGGTAGGGCTCGGTGCCCGCCGCGTTACCGCTACCGTCTTTGCCCTGCACTTCCAGCGTATACATGCCATCGGTGAGAGGCTGGCTCTTGCCTGGCTCGAACACCATGCGGGCCAGGCCCTGGGCCGAATCGGCCTGGAAGGACGTGATGCTGGCTCCGTTCAGGTCGATGGCCTGGACGGCCCCACCGGGGCGGGTGAGGACAAGCAGGAAGTTTCCGCGGCTGGTAACCGGGCGCAGCTTATCCAAATCGCGTAGCTGAATGCTGATGCTGGGTCGCGACGACACAATTTCACCATTGAGCAGGTGGCGGCCATCGAAGGCCACATCGAGTACCGGTGGTGTATCGTTGTTGGTTACCTCGAAGGGCACCAAGGCCAGCTCGTTGTTGAAGTAATCCTGCTCAGGCTGGCGGCGCGGATTAAGCACTACCTGTCCCGACAGAGGTCCGTAGAGACCTCGGGCATCGAGCGTAACGTTGTAAGTCTGTTGCGTATGGGCACGCAGGGCCGGGCCGCTGAGCGGGTAGTACCGCTCGCGCGGGACTCCAGCCGTGCCCGAACGCAGCACGATATAGCCCACAAGTGGGGCTTTAAAATCAAAGTCCGACACATTTTGGAAGGATACCGGCACCGTAACCGCACCCGTTTTCTGGGCCTGATCCGTCAGTTGCGCGGCCGTTAGCGGTGTGGTGCTGGGCCGCACCACGCCTTCGGGTACACCTTGGTAGGTTACCAGCCACTGCTCCAGTTGCGGAGTCGGGCCGGGGCTGTCGGCGCCGAAGGTGACCTGCAGCTGCAGATACCGGTACTGTTTGGCCGATATAGTACCCAGCGCCAGCGCCCGGTTCGTGACGTTCGGATTAAGGACAGTAGTAGTACCCAGGCTATCGATACCCAACAGCTTGAGCGTGTAGTTGGTACCCGAGGTGGTGCGGATAGTATGGAAGAGGGTTTCCCACTGCTGGGCAGGACCAATACGGGTGGATGTGATGGTGGCCTGTTGGGTGTTTTCGTTGAAGCTCCACTGCCCACCGGGCACGGCCACCTCTACCCCGTTCCGCTCGTCGCGGCGGAACTGGCCGGGGTGGCTCTGCGACCAGCCGCCCTGGGTGCGGCCCTTAATCACGCGGAACGAGCTGACGGCCCAATCGGAGCTTTCGTCGCCCTGCGGCGCATGCAGGCGCACACGCCAATACCATACTACGCTATCGGGCTGGCCGGGCAGTGCAGGCAATGCGGGCGTCCATTCGGGCACCATTACGGCAGTCAGCTTTGCCTGCCGCAGCGGGCGAGCAAAAGTCTGGGTGGTATCCAGCTCGAAATCGTACTCGCGGCTGACGGTGGTGGGCACGTTGCTCTGGGCCACCAGCCGCACCTCATTCGAGCCCACAATGGCAAACTCGGGCGGGCTTAGCGTAGTTACCCCACCCGTCAGGAAGGTATAGTTGAGCGTGGCGCGATTGTTTGTTTCGTCGAGTTCGGGAATACTGTTATCGGGGTCGATGTCAACTTGAAACGTATTCTGGCCGGCCACGCTACCGACAATCGGGTTGGCTAAAGCCAGCGTGTACGTGGTGTCCTGGCGAGGCTGGGGCACCACAAAATTAAAGGTGCTCGTAATGCTGCCTACGGTGCGCGTTACTCGAATCGGGAGTTGACCGACAGTGATTTTGCCGGGGTTGCTCACGCCCAGCTTTAACTGGAACGATGCACCCGGCGTGGCCGGAACTACGGCTACTGCCAGCTGCAGGCGGCTATCGGAAGTCTGAAAATCGGGGCGTTCGGGCGAGAACAACCGTAGGGCCGGGTCGCCCTGCCAAATGGTGCTCATCAGCGTTGGGATGGAATAGAGGTTGTTAGAGCCGGTCAGGAGCTTGGTTTGCAGGCGGCGTAAGGCCTCGGCATGCACCTCAACTACAGGCTTGCCATACCACTGAGGGTCGTTGAACAGCAGCTTATACGTCAGCTCATCCACCAGATGAATATTGGGTGCCACATCGAGCCAGGAAGAAGCCAAGAATCCTACACATCCCTTATCAGCAGTCAGCAGCCAATCCTCACCCATTGAGCCGAAGGGATGGAAGGCGTTGCCAGCCGAGCAGCCACTGATGAACATTATCGGGTAGCGCCCCTTGTTGGCGTAGCCGCTGGCCGGGGCCAGAATGTTGGTCGGAGTCAGGTCGATGTCACGGAGTCCGCCATGGCCGAAGTAGCTGATAACTGACAGTCCGGCGTTTACCTGCGGCGCGATATCAACAGTTACCGTTTCGCGACCCACCCGCCCGATGCGGTCAATAAAGCGCACGACGCGGCCACCGAAAAAGGGCTTCTGCATGGACTGCCCGTACTGCTGCAGGTAGTCCCGAAATTCTTCCTGCTCGAACTCCGTCTGGCCGCCGGCCAGCAGTAGCACATTACGCCGCCAGGGCTCCAGCCCCAGCCCCTCGTGCTCCTGCAGCTTGCGCAGGTAGCTCATAATCTGATCAGGATTCTGGGCCGAAACCCGGCCGGTGGCGATCTTGGGGATGTAATCGTCCTTCTGCCAGTCGGCAGTGAAAAAGATGTCGGAAGCGCCCCGCGAACTAGTCGGCACGTAATCGGGGCTGAGGCCGAGGCGGGCGGGTGGCGTTTGCCGGTGATACGCGTTGTTGGACACTTTCTGCCCCGTTTCGTAGCCTTTGCCCAGTAACAGCAGATAACGGGCGCGAGCCCCGCCGGTAGCCTGCACCCACTGCGCAAACTGCCGGATGGCTAGCGCCGATTTCTCGCCGTAGTGGAACTGGTCGTAGAGCTGCTCGGTGCTCACCACCAGCGTATCATAGCTCCCGCCCGTTGCCGAGGCCCGGTAGCTGGCGTAGCTGCGTGCCGCATTTACTGTGGCCCCATCGGTGCTGGGCCTCATCAGTCCGCGGGCGCTCACTATCAAAAAATTGGCCGTAGCAGGCAGCGCTCGAAAGCGCACCGGCTGGGCCGGCAGTGGCGACACCAGCGCCCGGGCCAGGTCGTGCAGCCGGAGTTCCCGACTACGTCCCCCGGCCGTTGCAAACACAACCTGGCTGGTAGCGCCCACCACTTGGGGCAGCACGCGCGTCACATTGTACGGGTCAGTAACATCATAGCCCAATACAGTAGCGGGCAGAGCGGCGAGGGAGTAGGCCGCTGGCCCGGCCAGCGTCGAGTCAGAGCGGAAAGCTACGCCAGCTTGGCCTGCTACCCAGCGTGGAGCCTGCGGATAGGTCAGGCGCGTGTAGGCAACTGTTACGAAGTTGTCCTTGGTGTAGCCCGACACTTGAGGAGCCATCACCTTGATGCGCAGCTTGCCATCAGCATCAATGTCAGTGGGTTGTAGCGTGGCCCGGAATAGTTTTTTGTTGAAGCCCGCCAGGTCGAAGCGGCCTATTTCGCGGGGGCTGCTTCCTGATGCCAATGATACGATGACGGTACGGGTTATCTGGCGGAAACCAGATACCAGCACCTCTATAACGGGAGCACCCGCAACGGCGCTTAACGAGTCAAGCGTAAAGGTGTTGTAGGCTGCACCCACTTCTGTTGTGTTGCGGTAGCCAATCGGCCCCGATGTAAAGCCTTCCCCGACTTCCATCCAAGGCATATATACCTGATTTTCCTCGCTGATATCGGCGTAGTTCTCGGTGCGCAGTTGGGTGCGTTGGCCCAGCCAGTTGGGGTGCAGCGTAGCAGCCGCCACTTGGGGCTGGGCCATACGCTTGCCCAAGGCGGTGGGCGAAACAGTCAGGAAATACGCGGCCGTATCTGTAAACAAGCTATACATTGGGTTGAGCTGGTCGGCGGATTTTTTGTGCATCCCCCGGTCGAGCTGACCGTCATTGCGCTGGCCGAAGAACTCGACAAATGAACTGGCGTCTAAGGCGGTGGCGTTGCCGCCGACGTGTACTGCCACCTCGCGGCCCCGCCGCCACAACTGCAGACGCCGTGGGTCGGCGCTGGTAATGCCAGCGCGTTGTAGGTAGGCATGGTCGAGGCGGTAAATACCGTTGCGGGCCACTTTGATCTTATAATACTGCTGACCGGGCACCAGCCACTCGTTGCCGTAAGGGCCCGACTGGGCCGAGGCTGCTACTGTGCCCAACAGGCTCAGCAGCAGTACCAGCCATAAATTTCTCAGGTAAGGTTGTTTCATCGATATTCTGCTAGAGGGCGAATACATAACGTTCGGCGGGCTGAAGCACCGCGTCAAAGCTTATTTTAAGCCGTAGCCCAGCGACACAATAATGGAGGTGGGCTGCGAGCGTTGGCCCAGCTTTTCCACGGCCAGCCGGGTGAGGGCCATGTCGAGGCGTAGGCCGCTCAAGGCCACGCCTAAGCCCAGGCTGGGCTGCACTTTCCAGGTTTCGGAGCCCGTGAAGGACTGCACCTGCTGGGCGTTGCCCACGCCACCGCGCAGATACACCAAGTTCTTGTAGCCCAGCTCCAAGCCGGCGCGCGGGTCGAGGTTTACGGCCTTGCTCGATACCAGCGTGTTGCGCTGCCCATCGGTGCTCAGCTCCATATCGAGGGCAGCCAGGGCCGTGAACTCGCCGGGCAGCTTGATGAGGCGGCTGCCGCCGAACACGAAGAGTGGCAACGTGATTTCGGTGCTGTTCTCGGGCATCTGGTCCAGGGCGTTGGCCGGGCCTTCGAACTGGTCGCGGTGAATAGTCCAAGCGTTGTAGGTGGTGGTGATGTCGCGGGCCATGAGGCCCAGCTGCCAGCCGTTGCGGCGGTACTGCACACCCGCATCGATACCGAAGCCGATGGCATCGGCAAACGAGCCGATGTTACGGTAGATGACCTTGGCGTTGGCACCCACCTGCAGGCCCTCAATGGAGCTTATCTGGCGGGCATAGGAGAGCAGCAGCGCATAATCGGCCACCGAGAAGTAGCGGATATTATTGTAGTCGATGTAGCCGTACTCGTTCACCAGGTTACGGGTGTCAGCAATATCATCAACGCCCAGCCGGATAAGGCTTACGCCCAGGGCGCTCTTATCATCGAGCTTCATGCCGAAGCCGGCGTAATCGTTTTTTACGATGCCCGAAAACAGCTCGGAGTGCATCAGCACACCGTCGTACTTGTTTTTCTGGCTTACCAGGCCAGCCGGGTTCCAGTAGCCGGCGGTGGCATCGTCGGCCAGGCTAACCTGCACTTTGCCCATGCCCAGCGCCCGGCCACCCACACCCACGTTCAGAAATTCGTTGCTGTACTTGGGCGTTGTGGTCTGGGCCAGCGCCGGCGACAGTACCGCCAGGCTTAGCCCTGCACTCAGCAGCAGGGCCTTATAAGAGGAGAAGTGGGGCATAGAGAAGTAAGCCAGATTCGAGTCCGATAAAGGAAGAAAAGCACTGTTCGGCAGCAACGCAAGATACTTAGTAATAGTGCGTCCCGGATTGCCTTCCTCGCTAAAAACCTAAAAAGCAGGTCCAAAGATACGCCTCTGATGCTTAGCCATACGGTTGGCAAGGCACTAGAAAGCTGGAAAACCAGGCAATCAAAAATATATTTTTGACAGTACCTTGTGTTACATAGTACCTTTTACTATCTTTGACTCATTCTTCACCCCCAATCTGTCTTCACTTATGAAAGTCGAGAACACCCAAGTGCAGATGCGGAAGGGCATTCTGGAGTTCTGCATCCTCGAAATCATTGCCCGCGGCGAGGTCTACGCCTCCGACATGCTCGAGGAGTTGACGGCGGCCCGCATGCTGGTCGTGGAAGGAACGCTTTACCCACTGCTCACGCGCCTCAAAAACGCAGGCCTGCTGGACTACACCTGGAAAGAATCCATGAGTGGCCCGCCCCGCAAGTACTACACCCTCACCGAGGTCGGGCAGGACTTCCTGCACCAACTGCGCCTAACCTGGGAAGAAGTCCAGGAGTCGGTCCGCATCATCAGTCAGAAACCCGGCTCCACGCCTGCGCTCTAAGCGCCGCCTCCCTCCCCCTACTCCTATTGTTGACTTGTTGCAGCAACTACGATGAAAAAGAACATCAGCATCAACCTCCAGGGCATGATCTTCCACATTGAGGAAGACGGTTACGAAGTGCTCAGCCGTTACCTGACCGAGGTGAAGGCCCACTTCAGCGGCTACCGCGGACACGAGGAAATCGTGGCCGACATTGAGAGCCGTATTGCCGAGCTTTTCGCCGCCCGCATCACGCCACTCAAGCAGGTAATAACCCTGGAAGACGTGGAAAGCATGACCGCCAAGATGGGCCGCGTGAGCGACTTCCAGCCCGCCGATGAGGCCGACGAAGATGAGCAGCTGCTGGCCTCGGCCGTAGCCAACGGCTCGGCCCAAGGCACCTACACCGGCAGCACTGGCGGCAGCACTGGCGGCAGCACGACTACCGATGTGCCGCCCACCACCGACGAGGCCGAAACGGGCACCAAGCGCCTGTACCGCGACATGGCCAACAGCAAAGTGGCGGGTGTAGCCGCTGGTATTGCCCGCTACTTCGCCGTCAATCCACTCTGGATCCGGCTGGGTTTTCTGGTCCTGGCGCTTATCAAGCCCATTTCCCGGGGCGTGTTCGACTTCGATGATGAGTCGTTCCGCTTCGAGGGATTCAGCCTGGGTGGTTTCGCGGTGCTGCTGTATGTGGTGCTCTGGATTGCCCTGCCCAAGCGCCACGACGGCACGCCGGCCGATGAGGACCCGAGCTTCAAGAAGCTCTACCGCGACACCGACAACGGCAAAGTGGGCGGCGTATCGGCCGGTCTGGCTGCTTACTTCCGGGTCGATGTGGTGCTGATCCGGATTCTGTTTCTGGTAGGTCTGTTTGCCGGGGGCTTCGCCTTCCCGCTCTACATTGCCCTCTGGATTCTGCTGCCCGAGGCCAAAACGGCCTCCGACCGGCTCCGCATGCGCGGCTCGGCCGTTACGCTCTCAGCCCTCGACAGCAACCTGCGCGACAACCCCTATGCGGCTGGCTCCGATACCGGCACCCCCAACAACCGTCCTGTAGGCACGTTTTTGGAAGACTCGTTCAGCAACCTCCGGCCGGTACTCAATGGTATTGGCGGCATCATCCGGGCCATCGTGGGTGGCTTGCTCATCCTGACCGGTTTCAGCCTGCTGCTGCCCATTATTCTGGGCCTGGGGGTTGGCTTAGGTATGACGACGGCAACCGATTGGGTGGATGTCGGCCCGCTGCAGCCCTTCCTGCTCTTCAACGATATTTCCGTGTGGGCTGTGCTGTCGTTCTTCCTGCTGGTAGGCATTCCGGCGCTGGCGCTGCTGCTCACCGGAGTAAGCATGCTGCTGCGTCGGCCGGTGCTCTCGCGGGCTGCCAATCTCACGCTGCTGGGCTTGTGGCTGCTGGGCATCGTAGGCAGCTCGATGGCGGGCATACGGGCCAGCCGCGAGTTTCAGCGCGAGTCGGAGGTTACGCAAACGGTAGCTCTCAACGGCCTGACCAGCTCCCGGCTGCTGCTGGAGCGCCGCCAGCTTGATAACGACCAGTGGGTAGGCCTGGACATGATTGGGATTGACAGCGCCCAGGCTCCCCGATTCGAGCGCATCATCTCCGCCAAAGGCTCGTCCGATTCGCTGGCCCGCCGCACGGCGGCTACGTCAACCACCCACACCCTGCGCATCCTCAACGATTCGACCCTGAGCATAGACGACCACTTCACCTACCAGCCCAAAGCCCGCCTGCGCGACCAACAGATGCGCCTGCGCCTGCTCATGCCCCGCGGCCGGACCTTCCGCATGACGGAATCTTTTTCCAACTGGCTTGATGCGGAAGATTATGTAGGCGGACGCCAACCCTACAGGTCGGAGAATTTCGTGTACCGCATGAAGGGCAGCAAACTGGAATGCCTGACCTGCACCGATGCTGACCTGCGTGGCGGCAACGAGGATAACACCGACGACGAAACCAGCGCCGACTACGACGAAGGCCGCGCCGATGCCAACATCAACCTCGACTTTGGCGGCGTAGACGGCTTCGACACCTCCGAGAGTGGCTACGGCGCAGGCCGGCGCAGCTACTCCGAGTCGGACTTCGACCACGTATCCGTGGTCGGACCCTACCGGCTGGTGGTGCGCCCCGGCAGCAGCTACTCCATCAAAGCCGCCGGCTCCGACAAGGCCCTGCGCCAGCTGCTGATAGAGCGCGACGGCAGCGAGTTGGTTATCAAGCCCCGCAACCGCAGCGTGTTCCGAATGGGTAACTTTTCTTCCGAAGCCAGCCGCGTGCTGATAACGGTAGAGATGCCCGAGCTGAACCAGTTGGAGATGGTGGGCGGAGCCCGCGCCCAGGTAAGCGGCTTTAGCACCGGCGACCTGCAAGTGGAGCAGGCTGGCGGCAGCCAGCTGACCCTGGACGGCAAGTTCGGCCAACTGAACCTGGACCTGGCCGGCGCCTGCCGGGCGGCGCTACGTGGCTCGGCCGACGAACTCTCGATTGACGGAGCCGGTGCCTGCGAAGTAACCGCCCCTGGCTTCACCGCCCGCAACGCCAACATTGATGTGGTAGGTGCCAGCAAAGTACGCCTAAACGTAACCGGCGAGCTACAGGCCGAGGCCACCGGGGCCAGCGTAATCGAGTACACCGGCTCGCCTACCAACGTGCGCCGTAGCGCTGTGGGGGCCTCCAGCATCCGGGCCGTACGCGACTAAGCAGCCCGGTAAGCAGACCGGGAATGATAGTGGCAGCCCCCCTGGGCGGCCTGCCACTATCATTCCTGGTCTGCTGTAACCCACTGGCTTCTTAGCCGTTCTACTAATTATAAAAACATTCTGCACCCGGCAGGCAGCTGTTGGCCTGGTTTTTATTCCGCTACAGCACAGCGCTCCAGGGTGCTTCGACAAAGGGTCCGCATGTGAGTGAACAAAACGCGACCCGGAGAGCCCCAGCCTGTTTCCCTGCTGCAACAGGATGGTTGGGGCTTTCTTTATCAGCCTACCCGGCTAAAAACCAACAGCGGCCGACCCTATATGGGGCCGGCCGCTGTTGGTTTGCGGGTCGTTGATAGGAACTGGGGTGATGAGGCAGTGGCGGTGGTCGCAGGAAATAGTCAGCTACCGCTTATCATCCGCAACTGGCCTGATGGCCAGCGCATATTCTACAAAGGATGCTCCGTAAAGGTCACGCTGAAATGATGGTAGTACAAAAGTCCCTGCCATTTGCCTTCTACAGGGTACTGCTTCGCGGGATAACGCTGCGCCGTTTCTTCGTTTACCAGGCCCCGGAAAGAGCAGTGCAGTTGCAAGGCCGTAACCTGCGAGGTAACCTCAATCCGGCTTCTGGGCGGCACCCGGATTGTCATCACCTGCTTATAGCCTAAATCGTAGGGTTTCGACTGTGGCGTGGCGTTGAGCAGAAACTGGTATCTAGGCGAAATGAGCAACGTATTACCGACCAAGTTAGTCGGTACGCCGACTTTAAAATCGCCTAGCTTTACTTGCGCAGGAAGCGGGTTTGCCTGCGCTATTGTGAACTGCGACGTCTTTTTCAATTCGTAATCTACCTCGACTTGTTGCGTAAGCAGTACATCGGTCGGATTTTGTACGCTTATCGTCTTTAGGAGCACCGTGGTCGAATCAATCCGGTCATCGGCGGCCATAAAATAGCGCATGTCGGTGAGTGCATACGTCGCCGGAGGGCTGGCCGGCGCAACTTCTTCCGATTTGGAGCAGGCGCTCAGCAACCCACCGAGCACACTGAACGCGACGGAAAGCGCGGCGGCCTTTCTACCTGGTTGGAGCATGCTGGCTGAATTTGAAACCGAAGGAAACGGAAGTTCTTGCGTGTGCTGGCAATTACCGAACCTACCACATTTCCGGCGGCCAGCCAAACCTGATGCAGCAGATGGCACCGGCAGTATGAGTTGCGGGCCACCGTTACCCGGCTACCGGCGTTAAGCCTTGCTGGCGGCCCAGTTCCAGCAGCAGCGCGAAAGCCTCGGCGTGCTCGTTGCGCACCCGGCCCTCCAGAATGGCTTCGAGCAGCGCCTCCTTCAACTCGCCCACGGCGCGGCTGGGCTTGAGGCCAAAGGTTTCCATAATAATCTCGCCGGTGATGACGGGCTTGAAGTTGCGCAGGCTGTCCTTCTCCTCCACCTCCTTCAGCTTCTGCTCCACCACATCGAAGTTGCGCAGGTAGCGGGCCACCCGGCTGTGGTCTTTGCTCGTAATGTCGGCGCGGCACAGTAGCATGAGCCGGTCAATGTCGTCGCCGGCCTCGAACAGCAGGCGGCGCACGGCCGAGTCGGTTACCACTTCCTTCACCAGCGCAATGGGCCGCAGGTGCAGCTTCACCAGCTTCTGCACCTGACGCATCTCCTCGCCCAGTGGCAGCTTGAAATCGGTGAAAATGCCCGGTACCCAGCGCGCGCCTTTGTCCTCGTGCCCATGAAACGTCCAGCCCACGCGCTTGTCGTAGCGCTTGGTAGCGGGCTTGGCAATGTCGTGCAGCACGGCGGCCCAGCGCAGCCACAGGTCGCCGCCGGCCGCAGCCACATTGTCGAGCACCTGCAGCGTGTGGTAGAAGTTGTCTTTGTGCGCGTGCTGGCCTACTTTCTCCACACCGTGCAGCCCGGCCATCTTCGGGAAAATGAGGGCCAGCAGCCCACTGCTAAACAGCAGCTTGAAGCCGTAACTGGGCTTGGGCACCAGCAGCATTTTGTTGATTTCGGTTGTAATCCGCTCCTGCGACACAATCTTAATCCGCTCCTTGTTGCGGGCCAGCGCATCAAAGGTATCAGGCTCAATATCGAAGTTGAGCTGGGCCGCAAAGCGCACGGCGCGTAGCATCCGCAACGGGTCGTCGGAAAAGGTAATATCGGGGTCGAGCGGCGTGCGGATAAGCTTGCGGGCCAGGTCGCCCATGCCATCATAACGGTCTACCAGCGCCCCGAAGTCGGCCTCATTCAAGCTCAGGCCGAGGGCGTTTATAGTGAAGTCGCGGCGGGCCAGATCTTCTTCGAGCGTACCGGCCTCCACTTCGGGCTTGCGGCTTTCGGCCCGGTAGCTTTCCCGGCGGGCGCCCACAAACTCCACTTCAATGTCGGGCGTGGGCAGCATGGCGGTACCGAAGTTTTTGAACACCGTTACGCGGGGCCGGCCGGGCAGACGGCGACTCACCTCCTGGGCCAGCGCAATACCATCGCCCACGCACACCACGTCCACGTCTTTGCTGGGCCGGTTCAGGGCCAGGTCGCGCACAAAGCCGCCAATCACATAAGCGGGCGCACCCTGGGCGGCGGCGGCGGCGGCAATGGTCTGGAACAGGGGCAGGTCGGGGAGTTGCGGCGTTTGCATGGCGCAAAGGTAGCAAGGCCCCTATTATGGCCTGGATTCGCGCACGAACCAACCAGCGGCATTATGAGCGCACCGCACAAAAAAAAGCGCCTCCGGAAAACCCGGGAGGCGCTTTTTTAATACGAGCCGTTGCTGGCTATATGCCTACTGGGCTGGAACTTCTTCCACCAGTTTGTCGGCGGGTACGTTCTTTACTACAGCCGTGTCGCCAGTCTCAGGAGCCATTTCAGCGGCAGCCTGGTCGGCAGTGTTCTCGATGGCGTTACCGGCAGCGTCGGTGGCGTTAGCGGCATCGGTAGCAGCGCTTTCGGCAGTAGCCTCAGCGTTTTCCTGAGTAGTCTCCGAGCACGAAGCGAGGGCGAAAGGAGCGAAAGCGGCGAGAACGAGCAGGTTTTTGAACGAGAATTTCATGGTCAGTTTATGGAGAGGTGATGAGATGATTTGGGCTTCATACCGCTCACTCACCAAACGTAACCCTCTGTTGAGCTTACTTTCTTTCAAAAAATTACTCCCGCACTGTTTCCAGCGCACCATCGGCCAGCACTCGTACCACCCGCGAAGGCGTAGCTCGGGTAGTATCATCCTGCCGCCAGTTCACTACATAATCCACCTTCCGGACCAGCTCGGGGGCCACCTCGCCGAACGTGGCCGGGGTAGGCTGCCCGCTGATGTTGGCCGAGGTAGAGACCAGCCCATGGCCCAGCCGCCGCAGCACCAGCCGGCAAAACTCGTCGTTGAGCGCCACGCGCAGGCCAATGGTGCCGTCGGGGGCCAGCAGGTTGGGGGCCAGATGGCGGCTGCCGGCCACAATGTAGGTAGTGGGCCGGGTCTGGGTGGCCAGCAGTTCGGGCAGGTTGGCGGGCACCACGGCGGCGTAGCGGGCAAACATGACTTCATCGGCCACCAGCACAATACAAGCCTTCTCGGCCGGCCGGTTTTTAAGCTGGTATAGCTGCTCTACGGCCCGCGGCAGCTCGGCGTCGCAGCCCAGCCCCCACACTGTATCGGTGGGGTAAAGTATCACCTGTTGCAGCAGCAGCGCATCTACGGCCGCATCGGCCTCGGAACGCAGGAATTTTGGGGACATAGGTCGGGATATATCAGGAAGGTGTTGAAGCTGTTTAGGAAGTCAAAGGACCGTAATGCTGAGCTTACCGAAGCATCTCTACCGCTTCGTAGCAGTCGTTCAACGAAGCGGCAGAGATGCTTCGGCAAGCTCAGCATGACGGTCTGATTGATTCCAAGTGCTTCCTAAACAGTTTCGTTTTAAGAGAGTCAGAAGAACGTTATGCTGATTCTGGACATTCCCTGAACAGCTTCGTTAGCTTCTGTTTAGGTTCCTCGCAAGTTCAGGGTGATACATGACAGCTCAGTTTCCTCAAACTTCACTCTCCACCGACTGGCACAGCTCGACCAGTACGCCGGCGGCCGATTTGGGATGCACAAAGCAGACGAGCTTGTTGTCGGCCCCGCGCTTGGGCTCCTCGTTGAGCAGCGTAAAGCCCGCTGCCCGCAAGCGTTCCATTTCGGCGCGGATATCGGCTACCTCGAAGGCAACGTGGTGAATGCCCTCGGGCTTCTTCGCCAGAAACTTGGTGATGGCGCTATCGGGTGAAGTGCCGGCCAGCAGCTCTATTTTGGATCCCCCAACCTGAAAAAAAACCGTGTCTACGGCTTCTGAAGCCACGTGCTCGCGCTTATAAGGTGGCTGGCCTAGTAGGGTGGTATAGAGGGCCGTAGCCGCTTCGAGGTCGTTGACGGCCAGGCCGAGGTGCTCTAGGTTGGTAAACATGCAGAGGGAATAACAGGCAGCCACTGCCGGATAGCGCGGCTTCTTTGGATTTGTTCTACTTTTGTAGCTACGAATGTAGGGCGAAACTAAACCTGTTTGCCAGGTTTTGTGTTCTACCTACGAATGATTCTCCGCTGACAAACCAGAACTCCGGGCTATGCTCAAATTACCCATTTACCTCGATAACAACGCCACCACGCCCCTCGACCCGCGGGTTCTGGAAGCCATGATGCCGTACCTGACCGAGGTATTCGGCAACGCGGCTTCGCGTAACCACCCCTTTGGCTGGGCCGCCGAGGAAGCCGTTGATTACGCCCGCGACCAGATTGCTAGCCTCATCAATTGCGACCCCAAGGAGATTATCTTCACTTCGGGCGCTACCGAGTCGGACAACTTGGCTATCAAAGGCATCTACGAGATGTATGCCCAGAAGGGCAACCACATCATCACCACCACCACCGAGCACAAGGCCGTGCTGGATACCTGCAAGCACATCGAGAAAATCGGTGGCAAGGTTACCTATCTGCCTGTAAACTCGGAGGGCCTTATCGACTTGGCCGAGTTGGAAGCCGCCATGACACCCCAGACGATTCTGGTGAGCATCATGTACGGCAACAACGAGACGGGTACCATCCAGCATATCCGTGAAATTACCGCCATTACCCACAAGCATGGTGCGTTGTTCATGACCGATGGCACCCAGGCCGTAGGTAAGATTCCGGTTGACGTGCAGGCCGATGGCATCGACCTAATGGCTTTCACAGCCCACAAAATGTACGGCCCCAAGGGTGTAGGTGCCATGTACGTGCGCCGCAAGAACCCACGCGTGAAGGTTACCGCCCAGATGGACGGTGGCGGCCACGAGCGGGGCATGCGTTCGGGTACGCTCAACGTGCCCGGCATTGTAGGCCTGGGCAAGGCCTGCGAGCTGGCCAAGCAGGAAATGGCGGCCGATGCCGCCCGCCTCGGCGCTATGCGCGACCGGCTCGAAAAGGAGTTGCTGACGCTGGAGGAAAGCTACGTAAACGGCTCGGTTGAACGCCGCCTGCCGCACGTAGCCAACATTTCCTTCAAGTATGTAGAAGGTGAAGGCCTGATGATGGGCGTGAAGGATCTGGCGGTATCGTCGGGCTCGGCCTGTACTTCGGCTTCGCTGGAACCGTCGTACGTACTTAAGGCTCTGGGCCTGAGCGACGACTT
Source organism: Hymenobacter lapidiphilus (assembly GCF_013377885.1). GTDB lineage: Bacteria > Bacteroidota > Bacteroidia > Cytophagales > Hymenobacteraceae > Hymenobacter > Hymenobacter lapidiphilus. The sequence goes on along the minus strand of NZ_JABKAU010000005.1, from coordinate 39,901 downwards.
GGCCCATAGCTCGCTCCGTTTCGGCCTGAGCCGTTTCACTACCGACGAGCAAATCGATTACGCCATCAACCACGTAAAAGAAGCCGTTACGAAGCTCCGTGAAATGTCGCCCCTGTGGGAGATGTTCCAGGAAGGCATCGACCTCGACAAAATCGAGTGGGCTGAGCATTAATTCTTCAGACCTGAGTACAGAGACATGAGAGGTGAGACTCGGTTAATCTGTTTTTGCCAACATCTCACACCTCACTTCCAACACCAGACTTCTACATCATGGCTTATTCCGATAAAGTAATCGACCATTACAGCAACCCCCGCAACGTGGGTACGCTGGATAAAAACAAGAAAAGCGTAGGTACCGGCCTCGTAGGTGCTCCTGAGTGCGGCGACGTAATGCGCCTGCAGATTGAGGTGGACGAAGCGACCAACACCATCACCGACGCCAAATTCAAAACGTTTGGTTGCGGCTCGGCCATTGCTTCTTCGTCGCTCGCGACGGAGTGGCTGAAAGGCAAGACCGTAGACGAGGCCCTGGCCATCGACAACATGGAGATTGTGGAGGAACTAGCATTGCCGCCCGTTAAAATTCACTGCTCGGTGCTGGCCGAAGACGCTATCAAGTCAGCCATCAACGACTACCGTGTGAAGAACGGTATGCCCGAACTGGAAATGGCCAAGTCGCACCACTAACTGGTTGATGAGGCTTGGGATGACGTCTATCGGTAATACACCTAAACGTCACCCCTGCCCCGTAAACATTTAGCCCCCATTGCCATGATTACTGTTTCAGACAAAGCAAAGGAGAAAGTTGAAAAGCTGATGCACGACTCGCAGCTGGACGCTACCTATCGGTTGCGGGCTTCGGTTGCGGGCGGCGGCTGCTCGGGCCTGAGCTATAAGCTTGACTTCGACAACGAGGTAAAGCACATGGACCAGGAATTTGAAGACAAGGGCGTGAAGGTGGTAGTGGATATGAAGAGCTTCCTCTACTTGGCCGGCACCGAACTCGACTTCTCCGACGGCCTCAACGGCAAAGGCTTCTATTTCGACAACCCTAACGCTTCCCGCACCTGCGGCTGCGGCGAGAGTTTCTCGGTATAGCCGCTGCAAATACTTTGTTCTACTACAAAAAAGGATTCTGCCAATTGGCAGAACCCTTTTTTGTGTGCCGTATGCAATAAGCGTATGTGTAAGCAGCAGCAGGTTGGAAGCTGTTTGGCAAGTGACATCTCCGTTACGCTGTCCGAAGCCCTTCAGCCGGCAGCTAGGCAACTGAGACCGTTTGGGTGAAGGTGCCTATTGCTTAATGATTTTACGCATCTCGCGGCCGGCCAGAGTGGTTATTTCCAACTGGTATAGTCCGGATGGCAAGCTGGTCATATCAAGCTCAGTTTTACTGCCGGGCACTTCTCCGGCCAGCATTACACTTCCCAACGAGCTGAGGATGCGGTAGCGGGCCCCGGCCGTGGGTAACTCCACCGTCAGTTTCGTCTGTACGGGGTTTGGATACACGCGTACCTCACCCGGAGCGGCCACACTTACCACTACCGAGTAGCTACTCTTCCCATCGTAGTCGAGCTGGTGCAGGCGGTAGTAGCCAGCGCCGGATAGGGGCTGCTGATCGAGGGCAGCATACTCGCGGCGGCTGTTGCTGTTGCCTTGGGCCGCCACGGTAGCAATAGTGCGAAACGCCTGACCCGTAGCAGAGCGCTGCACTTCAAAGCTGGCGCTGTTCTGCTCAGTAGCCGTGGCCCAGCTAACCTGCACTCCTGCCGGCCGCCGCTCAGCCCCGAAGCTGAGCAGCTGCACTGGCAGCGTACCTGACGTTTCGCAGGGTTTTGTTGCCGTTCCCGAGTTACGAGGCGCAGGAGGATTAGATACGAAGTCTGCGCTGTTATTATCCGTATCCTGGCAGCCGTTATTCTTTCGCGTAGCCGCTTGGGTAACGGAAATACTATTAGCTGCACTACCTCCTTCTGATTGATTAGCCGTACCATAACCCAAGAAATCAATCACATTGCTATTTGAAGGTTCCGTTACTGGGGTCCCGGAATTGGCCAATGCCACTTTTCCATTTGCTGCACTCAGCCGGGTGGTACCTGTAAAGTCAGGCTTTGGTAAGTCCGCACCAACAGTCGACCCTGCTAACTGAATCAGGTAGTAACCGCCGGCCGGAATGGAAGCGGAGGTCGGTAGAAGGGTAATGGCCGTAAAGTTGCCAGTGGCCGTAGCTGATGCATACTGGACCGACCATCCCCCTATCGAAACAGTTGTGCCACTTCGGTTAAAGAGCTCAACAAAATCGTTTTTATAGGTAGCTCCCGCGTTACCGCCACCGCCATAAACTTGGCTGATAACCACCTTCCCAACCAGAGACCCTACCACAAAACTAGCACTACTGCTGCCTACCTTACTGCCCAACGCCACCGCTATCGGACCAGTGCTACTACCAGCCGGCACAGTGGCCAATAGTTGCGTAGTAGAAACCACATTCACAGCGGTAGCGGCCGTACCGTTAAAACTTACCGTAACCCCATTGATAAAATTCGCACCGTCGATGGTAACGACGGTGCCGACCGGCCCAGCAGCTGGCGTGAAGCTGCTAATAGTAGGCGCAGGTATTGCAGGGCCAGCGTTACTATCTACTATTACATCATCGAGCCCAATTCGGGTACGGGTGCCACTACTGGACACAGCGTAATACAGCCAGCGAAGTTGCACTACCGGCTGATCATTCACTGCCTCGGGCAGCGCGATGTCCGTAAACGAGGTACTCTGCCCTCCTACATTGCTTTCGAACCTAGAGCCAGTTACTTCCGTGAAGTTACCGGTTTGCCCCAGCCGGTACTGCAACCGCATTCCGTTTATCCGCTCTCCCGGATGGACAACACGGGTCATCCAACTGACTACTATCTGGGCTCGTCCGGTCGTGTTCAGCGCCAGTGTTATAGCTCCTATGTTATTAGTGTTAGTACCGAGCAAACTTATACCATCAAGCCCTTCGTTGCGGATGTTGCCGCTGGTAATGGCTCCCCCAGTCGCCAAGACTACATTGGCGGTTGGGGGCACGACGGTAGTAGCATCCGGTTCGCTGCTAAAACTATGGCCCTGTACAGCATTGGGGTAGCTGGTTGAGGTGACGTCGCTAAACCCACTGAATTTATAAGACCCTGCGTTTAGATTATATGTAGCCGGATTGCTTTGTCCCCACCCTACCACCGGGCTCAATAGCAAAAGGGACGAGAATAGAACTATCGGCCGGATCCTTACCAGCTGATCTAACAAGAAAGCAGAGAAGTATAGCATACAGTAGTGCGTAAGTGGCTGTTACTTATCAATTTACTCAGATAAATACCTAAATGAAATTATTTTTATTATTCTTTTAACTTAACTTCTATAATGCGCTCTGAGGCAACAAAAAAAGCGCCTCCCTATTGGGAGGCGCTTTCGATAGCAATAAGGCTAGATACTAAATCTTATTGCTTCACTATGCGGCGAGTTACTTTGGCGTTGCCCTTGCCAACCGTCACCAAATAGGTGCCAGCCTTCAGGTTAGCCATATTGAGTTTGCCATCGGCCCGTAGCTGCTGAGCCTGTATAGTGCGGCCCGACAAATCGGTGATGGTAGCCGATACTCCTTCGGTACCACCGTTCATCGTGATAGTGAGTTGGTCGGTAACCGGGTTAGGATACATAACCACTTCACCAGCCTTGAGGAAGCTTACCGGTACAATGCTGCTGTAGCTGGTCTTACCATCCAGGTCTACCTGCTTCAGGCGGTAGTACGACAGGCCGTTTAGCGGCTGACTGTCTACCTCATTGTATACAGTAGTGGCATTTGTAGTGCCCTGACCAGCACGCGTAAGAACAGTTTCAAACGTACGGCTGTCGCGGCTGCGCTCTACTATAAATTGCTTGTTGTTGAGCTCAGAAGCGGTTTCCCAACGGATAGCTACCTGCGAGCCGCTAACCTTAGCCGAGAACGATACAAGCGTCACGGGCAGTGGCGGGTTGCCTGGAGCTTCCTGGCCCGGAATCAGGTTAGGAGTTGGGGGCGACAAGTAGTTCTCGGCACCGGGCACTGCAATATTCAGGTTGTCCTGGATGTTGTTGTACTCGAACGTATAGAAGTAGTACGTAACAGATGGATTCAACCCATCAATGATAACCGAACTGTTGGCGCCGGAATACACTACAAAGTAACCGGGAGCAATCTGCGGACCCACACCATATGTCTGGTTGCCGGTGGTGTAAGGCGTTCCGTCAATAGGCTGGTTTACGGAAGGCAATGTTGCCGATTCGCTGGCTACGATCAGACGTCCCTCTCCATACCCAAGTGAGGCATAATTGGGAGGCAGATTGAACGTTACAATAGCTTTCGTCTTGTCTACATCATCCCTTTTCACATCAGCAATAATCCGCAGTGTGGGCTCAGTATCAATCGAACGGCCCGAGAGCAAATCATTCGCACCAAACGACTGGGTAGAGGTATTGGAGAAGTCGTTACTCTGGAATTGTAGTGTCGATTGGCCCGTACCTAGGTAAGTTGGAGCATAGCGGATGAAAATCTGGCGGTCAATTACGTAAGTAGACGTATTAGGTGTCAGCATGATGCTGTTGCTGAATGTTACGTTATCCAGCGACAACTCAAATTGCTGTGCATTATTAACATTAAGCGGGTTAGTCGACAACAGCTTCGTGATAGTGATAGGCTGCAATACTCGTTGAGCTCTGATATTGATGGCCTGCGAAGGAGAAGACTTTGTGTTGAGTACGATGTTGCGCTCCTCCACAAAAGGATTCAGAATCTGAATAGTCGGTTCGCTGGTACCATTGGCCTGTACAGCCTGCGAAGTAGCAGGGCTACTAGAGTTGATGATAACCGACGTGGTGCTGAGGGCTGATGGCGGCAGGAAACGAACGTAAATAGCCGTTTTAGGCACATCTCCATTAGTACCCGGCGTTATTGCCAGCGAGTTGCCGGTTCCAACGATGCCAGCGAAAGTGGGCTCAAGCGCCACCTGAAAGAACTGCGGAGCAGCTATTCGCAAATCCTGCAACAAGTTGGTACCGGTTACAAAATACGATTGTACGTCTGAAGCTATACCAGGTACAGTAGAAAACTGCGCCAGTACGCCATCAATGTTGATAGTAGAGTTACCATTGATAGCATTAGCCTGTATGGTAACAACCCTAGGGTCTGCGCCTGTGCTGGTAGCGGTGATAGTACCGGCGAATGCACCACTCGGTACTGGAGCAACCAGTCGTACTTCTATTTCGCGCAAAGAAACCGTACCATCCATAGCAGGATTGATGGTAATAGGGCCGTTTACAAAACTGCCACCAGCCGAGGCATCTCGGAAAACGATGTTGTTATTGGAGCCGGTCAGCACCAAAGGAGCCACCAGATTTCCAGCATTGATAGAGAAGGCCAATGTCTGAGCCGAACCGCTGGCAGAAACCGTCTGGAAGTCCAAATTGGTTGGACTAACGACAATGAAGGGGCCAGTTGGAGCTGCCGTAGCCTGACCAGTTACGATAACACCGGTGTTTGCGCCGCCGTTGCCGGTAGTGGTAGCCGTAATAGTAGAGTTGTAGCTGCCTGCTGCAGTTGGAGCAAAGCGGGCCTGCAAAACAGCGTTTACCTGATTGTTGGTGGGGCTTAGTGTAACAGTTTGCACAAAAGTCCCGCTGGAACCCAAACGAATAAGGTAGCCGTTTGGCGCACTCACAACAACATCAGAGGTGATGTTCTCACCGGTAATAGTAAAGTTCTGAGGAGCCGACACCTGACCAGCCTGCAACGTGGCGAAATCTAATTGGGCAGGAGCAGATGACAACGAAGCAGGAGGCAATACGCCTGTGCCCGACACACTCACGTTTCTCGTAGTAGCTTCGTCGCTGGCAAATGAAACCTGTGCTACAAAATTCTGTGCGGCCGTAGGTGCAAAACGTACATCTACGAAAGTATTTACCGAGTTGTCCGCTGCATTACGCGTCAGTGTTAGCGTCTGAGCATAAGTTCCGGAACCGCTGGCGGCTACTTCAAAACCAGCTGGCGCAGTCACCAAAATGTCGGCGTTAAGTGAAGTAGCTCTTACCTCAACCATCATTGGGGCCGAATTTGTGCCAACTGTTTGGTCACCGAATCCTAAGGCAGCGGGCGTTACCGTGATGTTAGGTGAACCGGCTACTGCATCGCCTCGCAACCTTATAGAAGGTGAGGAAAACACAGGACCACCGTCGAAAGTGCTTTGGGCAAATATTGCACGGTTGATAGTTGTTCCAGCTCCCGTAGTGGGAGCAAAACGCAGATAAACAGTTGTGTTGCTCAGGTTACCAGCTGCGTTAGCAACTAGCATTATAGTATTAGTGCTGAACGAAGTATTGTTTATACTGCCCTGAAAACCGGCAGGAACAACAATACTTACACTACCATTCGGATCCAAGTCAGTAGCTGCTACAGTATAAGACTTTGACGCAGACGATGCGCCAATCTGAACCGAGCCAAAGTATTGAGGATTTGAGACACCATTTGCCCCAGGGTTCAAGTTGGGGCCATCAGCTGTTAGTGTCACTTGCTGTGCATGGCCCAACAGGGGTGCAAACCATAGAAGTGCCAATAAGGCCCACAAGCGACCGGTTAAGCCGGGCTTGCTATTGCGTAAGTATTCCTTTTTCATGAGTATGGTAAATGAATTGTTTACGAATGGAAGGTTTTTTTTGAAGGGACGTCGAGGTGTAACAGATTGTCTTAGCAACGATTATGCCATTATCCATACCATTAACAACGTGCTTTAAGCATTGCCTTATACGTTCTTGGACGCACCTTGGATTATGATTAATTTTATTTATAGTCTGATATTTTCTATATGAAGGAAACGTTTTTAGGCTGCTAGACCAACATTCATCTATTTTACCAAATCACACATGGGTGTATTCATAACCCTGTGATTCCAATCTTATATTACTTCTCCGAGATAATAAATCAATATATCTTCAAGCGTCTGGTTACACAGCGTGATTCCATCTTACACAACATCCTATCTAACTGAAAAACAACTAATTACACTATTCAATGCTCTTAGTGGCTACAAAGCTAGGCAGCATTATTCAAATAAGCACGCTTGGAAAGACAAGTACTTATATAACTATTCATATATAGTTGCTTATTTCAAGTACTAAAGCTTTTTAGGAATTCAAAAAAACATCATGTCCCGACCTCGTTAATGATAAATGAAGCATGATGTTCTCATTTGTGTATCAGATTTCCCAAACTCCTTAATCGTCTGCTAATTGCCAACAACATAGCAGGTACTTGCGTTGATGACTGTTACGCTCAAAAAAAGATGAGGGCTACCCACACTTTCGCGGGTAGCCCTCATCTGACGTCTGCTGAAATCTGCTCCTATTTCCAATCGGGCATCGTCGCGTTATCGAACAGCTTTACCCGATTCCGGCCATTCAAGTCAACCGTGAAAATATCGGGTACTGATTGGGTTACGTTGTTTACCTGCACAAATATTATCCGGGCACCATCAGGCGAGTAGCGCGGGAATATATCGTTGAAGCCAGCGGGCTTGGTGGAGTTGGCAGTGCCACCAGAGCCTGCTGATACATCGATCAGGCCGCTTCCGTCGAGGTTTTGCGTAAAAATATGCGCGTTAAGCTGCCGGCCGGCACCGTCGTTGAATGCATCGACGTCGCGGGTATATATAATGCGCTGTCCTTCCACACTGAAGGAGGGTGAATCGAGGCGCCCAGGCACGTTACCTATAAGCTGCGTGAAGTTCGAACCGTCGGCGTTGAGCAGATAGAACTCCGAATCGTAAATGCTTACGCCTACCGTCTGCACCACTACGCGGTTACCCTGCCCCGTCCAATCCACCTCGCGGAAATGTCGCTCAGCCGGAGCCGTGGCCAGCAGTACCAGGCCAGTGCCGTCGCGGTTGATGCGGTAGAGTTTGTTGAAGCTGCTGTAGACAAGCTGCCCCCCATCTGGCGACCAGCAGTAGCCTATCCCCTGGTTGAAGTAGCCGTCAACGGGTTGCAAGGTTACCTGCCGCACGTCAGAACCGTCGCGGTTCATTGTGTAAAGCTGAAACTGGCCCGTAGCATTGGATGTATACGCTATCCGGTCGCGGTTGGGACTGAGCCGGGGATTGGCTTCTACGAAGGGAGAGGCGGTGAGGCGCGTTAATGTGGTGCCGGTTTCGTTGCTGGAATAGATATCGGTGTTACCGTTTTCAGTTCGCGCAAAGAGGTAGCGGTTGTCGGGTTGTGCACCGGTCCGGAAGCTCCACAATGCCGAACGAGCGGAGCTTCCGCCAGCGTTGCGTACTGTTACCTGCCAGAAGTATGTGGTGTTATAGTTTAGCTGCTTGGCTACCACCGTAGTATCGGGGCTATTGGTGAGCAGATTGCGGGCAGCGCCACTGGTGCCCTGGTACAACACTACATCATAACGCAACGAGTCGCCTCTGCTTACGCCTGCTGCCGGATGCCACTCCAGCTTCACATCTGGTCCGGGCACTGTGGCCTGGTCGGCAGGTGCGGGCCGCACCGGTGGCGAGGGCGGCGTGGTCGACAGGTTTTTCTCCAGTACAATAGCCACGGCTACGGCGGCTTCGTTCTCTACAGTTACGGCTACCGTCACCGAGCGATAATCGACCTTGGTTGCCACGATAGTCAGGCGGCCAGTGGGTACACCAGTTAGCTCAAAATTACCCTGGGCATCGGTTACTATCGAGGATGTGGCGGGCGTTGAAGTAATAGAGGCATTGGCTAGCGGCTGGTTGTTGCGAGCATCGCGCACGGTGCCGGTTACTTTGCCAAACAGCACCGGCTCCACCGGATTATCCTCGCAGCTCGTGAGCCACAGCGTAGAAATAACCAACAGCAGCCACAGCGTTCGGGAACGGATGGAAAGGAACATGGGTGGGAGGATAATGCAATGAAAAACGGAGGGGAATTGTATACTGCGCCGGCAATTGGGTATCGACAGGCTAAGGGGTGTTTAAAACTACTTACTTCCAGGCTCATGCCGCACAGAATCCTGCGCTAATAAAACATTATGTGTGTCGAAGACGCGTAAATGGCCAATGTAAGTACTTTGCCCATCAATATTTACCCGCGTACTGGACAGCACCACTGATTGGCCAGGAGCCAACTCGAATTCACCGCCCTGTTGACTGCTTGAGCGACCACCAGCTGCCTGGCGCTCCAAGGTTATCTCATACCTGAATGAGGCTGCTTTTTTTGTCAGACTCGCGCACTTACCGGTCATTTCCAGCATATTGCCGTGCGGCGTAGCTTCCAGCCAGGCCCGGCAGGGCAGATCAGATGCCGCCTGACTGACTCCCAACAGCGCGGCCCAGCCAGCCAAAAAAAACAAAGCAGTATACATAGCGGTTTAGCGTTTTTTGTTTACACCAAATATACCTTTTTTTAGAAACATAGTACCATTCAAATTCGATTATTTATAGGACTCCTGCAACCAGTATTTCAAACGCACAAACACCCGCCACTTTGGGAGGGCGGGTGTTTGCCAACATAGGTCGGGCAGAGCACAACGATCAGCTATTTTGCTACTGGCCGATTCGGCCATTCTGAATAGAGAGCTGAATGCCGTTGCCGCGCATCTCTACCTCGTAGCGCGGAGGAGCCAACGACTCGGTACCGGTTTGGCGCAGTTTGTTGCTATTGCCAAACTGTGTTAGCGTGAAGCTGGTCTGATTGGTAGTAACATCGCGCACGAATTCGTTGCCGTTGCCAATCTGGTTGAGCTTAGTGGTATTACCATCGCCTCGCACTTTGCTCGTGGCTGTGTTATCGTTCCCCTGCTGATTGATGGTAGTTGTATTACCGCTACCCCTCTGGACCAATATGGCTTCATTGAAGGAGCCTACCTGCAGAATGTACGCCTGGTTAGCAAAGCTGCCAGGGTTGTCCTGCTCGGCCCGGGCTTTGTTGAAAGTACCCAGCTGTACCAATTTTGCCAGGTTGCGGGTGTTGAGCGTTGCTGGCGCCGGCAGCTGGTCGAGAGCGGAGAAACCAAAGTCTTCGACTAGGCGCTGAGATGCGTTATTGGCCTCGCTCTGGCCTTCTTGTTGCGCCTGCGCCACATTGGCCCAACCCAGCAAACAGGCCAGCAGGCCGGCAGATGCGAAAAAACGGAGCTGTTTCATAGGAGTGGAAGTTACGCAAAGTCCTGTAGATTAGACCTATTCAGGAAGCCGAGCAGAACAGTTTGGGGTATTCTACTCTACTACCTGCCCAATAGAAGCAGGCATTGGCCGGGCTCTTTTCTCCGGCGAGAAAAGGGGCCCGGCCGTTATTACCTGCCTTACAGGCTTACCTTGCTACACCCGAAGGCTTAGCGACGGTTCTGCATTACCAGCGCCTGGTTGCTGTTGCCACCCTGCTCAATGCAGCTACGCTGACCACTGATAGTGGAAGGCACATTGGCCAAACCACCCTGCAGAGTTACAGCGGTGTTATCGTTACCAATCTGCGACTGGGTAGCAGCACTACCGTTCACACGCTGGAAGATGCTGCCACTGTTACGGCTACCCACTTGGTTCTGCGAGGCATAGTTATCGTTGCCGAAGGTCTTGATATCGGCGTTGTTATCATTGCCAGCCTGATTCTGCTCAGCCCAGTTTCTGTTGCCATTTTGCGAAGAACGAGGTACAGCAGCTCCTGATACCTGGTCTACGTTGATGCCTGCTTTGTTGCGGTCACCACTCTGAAACTGCAGTGAGGTGTTATTGTCGCCCCAGATAACAGCAGTAGCTTGGTTAGAACCACCAGTCTGTACCTGCAGTCCGTAGTTACCGTTGCCTTCACGCTGGAAAAGCGCAGCACGGTTACCAGTACCTGACTGGTCAACTACGGCCCGGTTGTTATCTCCGGAATTAAGACCAGTACCACCCTGTACTACTACCGAGCAGTTGTCAATAGCAGCAAGTGCAGGCGTGCTATTGGTGTTGGTCTGGCTGGCAGGACGAACTACTGCTGGAGCAGGCTCGCAACCGATGCAGGCGTTGATTGCGCGGAAGGTTTCGCGGGTACCCGACTGGGCATAAGCGGAGCTGGCGAACAGAACGGCAGCAGCGGCGAGGAGTTGTACTTTTTTCATGGTATTGGGGGGAAAAGAGTGAAAAAAATAAGAGAAAAATTTCGAGGGGTAGGCCAGGCATACAAAAGGAACTATTTCCTTTTAAGATTATCCTTGCCCTTTGATTGAGACAAATATAAATAAGAATAATCAACATGCAATAGACGCAAAAAAATTTTAGTTATACTTTTACATTACAATATCATATTTTTAAGAGTTAAATTGAATGTCCATATCTTATGTACCTCATAATCAATCACAAATAAGTATAGTTTAATAAATTGTTTTTTTAATTATATTTTATTTGTATAAAAAACTTAGATACTATTCTATTATAGACACAACCAATTTTAATCATAAGTATCTAGCAATCTTACTTTTACATAAAAAACAATCTTTGTAACAGTGTTTAATTCACATTTTGCTCCTGTACGCATTCCTTGAAGCGATGATCTAGGGGGAGAATAGACTGATCAGCACAATCGCTCTTAAATGGCTTATGTGTTTAGCGCTTTCTAACAGCCCTCAAAAAGCGCTATTACTTTGCATTGAGCGTCAGCAGTACATATCGTAAGCCATTGTTGCACGCTCTGGCCCGTTGGCCGACTCTGACCTTACCATCAGAGGGCACCCGCTTTGCGACTCATCATGCCAGCAGGGTGGTGCTTGGCGTTACGCAGCCAGGGCTGATTGGTAGAGGATGCAGGGCTTACCCCTGCCCTGCCCGCCGTTGCACGATTCAAGTCCGGGCCGTTCAATAGCAGGCGAGGGAAAATCCCGCACCCTGTGGCATTCCCACAATCAACTTAAGGGAACGGTACGTGGCAGCAGTTATTCATTGACCTTACGCAGTAGCCCCTGCAAGGCGGTATATCAGCAGTGCTGGTCGAACAAACTCAGAAGACCCAACCGGGCGACACAACGGGTAGACGATTGGTGTCGCCTCGCTGGAGCTTTAACGTTGCTATACTGTCTCTACCTGCTACCACCATGCTGTCCTATTAGGGCTATTGCGTAACGGCAATTATTCAGCACTGATGCAGGGAAATCACACAGTAGTGCTTTGAGGGGTGGAAGTGACTTTCCTGATAGATAGCGTAATTCCAGCCTCTTTGTACCTGTAGTATAATAATGCGGCTACAGTAAAGGCATTTCAGCCACAAACCACCCTTCTATAAAAGCACTGTTGCCGCTCCTAGGAGCGGCAACAGTGCTTTTATAGAAGGGTAGAAGGATTATTTAGCGGCCGGACTTTTTCGGCGGGCACTTAGTTGATAGGTGATGCCAACCCGGACCCCAACGCTATTATCATTGTAGCGCCCAACATCAGCGCCGTCAATATCGTCGCGCAGAAACAGGCGACTGTCTACACCACCAATCATACTCCAGTTCAAGCTGAACTGATACTCGAGACCAGCACCGGCCGAAACGTGGGGCGTAAACCGACTGGCTGCTCCTACTGTGGACAAGCTATTACCACTGGTGGTTACACCGCCACCCAACTGCAGATAAGGAGTAAAGCGGTCGGTCGGCAACACGCGCATCATCACGCCTGCCTCGGTGAAGTAGAATTTCTGGTCGAAGAACTGACGGGCGGCTAGTCGGCTCTGCCCAACAGCAACGTAGGGGTTGAGAAAGCCGCCTGCGGGCTGATATGCCACCTGCAACTGTGTAATGGCCGTAATACGGGGCGAGGCAAAGTCGCCGGCGTAGCGCTGGCCCCCACCCGAAATGGTAGCCAGCAGCGCCTTTTTGCGGTCCAGTATCTGCCGGCCCAGTACATCGTAGTACTTGCCGTATTCCCGCTCGCTCACATACTGCAGCATTTTGGAGCCTGTGGCTTCGGTTGAATCCTTGGGAAGCCAGAGACGGTCCTGAATACCTTCGTAAATGAGGGCCTGCACAGCTTTTTCAATGGCCTCCTTTATCGCCATTTCGCTGGGCTCGTTATAAGTGAAGCCCGTTTCGGCTTCCATCAGGCGCTTGAAGCTTACGAAGCGGAAAAGGCTGCCCTGAATTTGCTGCGACAGAATAGTTTTGGAGGTGTACACGGTGCGCAGAATACGGCCATTACTGGTGCTGATGGCCCGCAGGTATACCGTCACCCGGTCTTGGCGATACTGCCCCGAAGCACCAGCACCAAAGTAGCGCAACCCTGCGCCACCCGTCAGCATATTCGCATCATAGGAGATGATACCTCCTTCCAGCATAACGCCCGCAAACAGCAGGGGCGGCAATACCGGCTGCTGCACACCGGTCTGCTCGGTGAACTCGGCGCGGGTAGAACGAATAATTTTACGTTCGTTCAGCAGGTTACCCAGGTTTTCGCGCTCGATAGGATCAAACCAGCCTGACTCTTCGAGTGCCCGCAACAGAATGGTGGTGGTGCCCTGCGTAATAGCAGTAGAGAAACTGGACCCATTGGCCTGAGGCTTGTACTGGCCCGTCTGGTCGCGGAATTTATACACCGCTACCACCGTACGGGACTTCGCCGCCGGTAGCCTGAGCATGTCAGCGTTGCCGTTCACTTCGGCTCCCAGCCGGGCCCGCTCAGGACCGAATGGCTGATGGAAATATGGGCTGCAGGCAGCCAGCAGTATTCCGGCCAGTAGGCACAAGGTATAGGTATAAAAGCGTGCGGTAGCAGTGTTCATAGACAGGCAGCGACTAGTATCGGAGAGAAAACAGGAGGAGAAACGCTGGGGGCACGCAACGCAGGCAGCCGGCCCATGGAGCCGGGTACCAACACGTTACCGACTGGCTAAGGCAGATTGGGAATAGTTACGGTGGTCTGGTTGCCGGTAGCGGGGTCGCCAATGACGATAACGACGCCGTTAGCACCGGGTGTCACCTGAATCTGGTAGCCGCCCACCGTGTAGCTACCGGCTCGTACCGTGCCCCGGCCAAACTGGTCGCTGATGAAGCGGTCAGTGAGCTGACTCAGAATCTGGCGGTTAAGGTTGGTGGCAAATAAGGTAAGAGGATCCTCGACAGCCCGGGCCTGCTCGGCATCGGGGTCCTTAAAGGTATCCTGGGCAGTGGCTGCGCTCAGCAGAGAAGAATAGTTGAATGGATTACCTCCAAAATTGGGATTGACCGGTTCGTATATAAAATCCTGGGCGCTGACAGTTGGTGCGGCAGACAAGGCCAACAGCAGCGCAAGAAAAGAGCAGTACAGATATTTCATGGGGGAATGGGTTAGGAGAGAAGACGGGAGAGGTGAGGCAGGACAGGGCTAATACACTTCCAGAGGCTGACTATTGCCCTTTTCCAGTTCGTTGCCCAGGCGGTTGTTTTCCATGAGGTGCTGCGTGACAGTGCTAACCGCTTCGCTGGCAGCAGCGTCAATGTATTCCTCGTTTGGCTGGAGTGGCATTTCGAGCAAATCGGTGTTGTTGACGGCTACCGTAACCAGAATGCTGGTGCCCCGGGCAGGCTTCTCGGTAATCGTAACCACGTAGTCGCCTGAGCCGGCCGGGGATTCGAACGTGCTGAAAAACACGCTGTAGAAGTCACGCCCGAGCTTACTGATGGTCTGGTCGACGACGAGGCCCTCTATTTCAAAGCCGCGCTGGACTTTTGGGGTGTCAGTCGAGTCGGCCGTTACCTGGAGTAGCAGCCGTAGGGCTTCCTCCAGCTGTTTGGGAGTAAGCGGGTTTGCTTTTCTTTCATTGGTAGGGGCCTGAGCCGGCGCAGGGCTGCCCTGCTGCTTCACGCGGGCCGGGGGTTGCCGCACGCCCTGGGCCAGAGCGGCCGGGGCAAGCAGCAACAGGCATGGCAATAGCCAAAAACCCCATTTTCGCCAGAAATCAGCTGAATATAGCATAGCACCGCCGGTGCATTAGAGCAACAAGCGCAAGGGCCAGACCACTTGGTTTTCCCTTTTGGTGCCTAAATATAAGTATTTACTATATGAATATGACTAATTTTGTTTGACCTGTAAAAGCACTTTATAAACTCCTACTCCCACAGCGGATAGTGCTCCAAATTCACTTCTTGGCCGAAAAAGATGCGGGTGCTCTCCTCGAACGAGCGGGTGAAATCGGATACGTAGAAGTGATGGCGGGGCGGAGTGGCAATAGCAGGCGCCAGCAGCTGCCGGCTTTCCAGGTACTGCCGCACATGCTGGGCCACTACATCGGAGGCATCGAGCACTTCGGTACGGCCCTGATAGAATTCGGCAATCTGCTCTTTAATGAGTGGGTAGTGTGTGCAGGCCAGCACCAGCGCCTCCACACCTTCCAGCGCGGGGTTGGATAGGTAGGTCTCGATGACGTTGCTGGCAATGGTATCATTGAAGAAGCCTTCCTCAATCATGGGGGCCAGCAGTGGGGTGGCCAGGCTGCGAAGGTCCACGCCGGCGTCGAGGTCGTCTATCTTCTTCTTATAAACATTGCTGTTTACCGTTTGCTTGGTCCCAATCAGGCCTACTGTGCGCCCGGCGTATTGCTGCCCGACGTGCGCCACAATAGGGTCGATAACGTTGAGTACTTGTGCCTTGGAACCTACGTATTCGCGCACCAGCTCGTAGGCGGCGGCCGAGGCCGAGTTGCAGGCAATCAGAATAACCTTGCACTGCTGGCGCAGCAACAGGTCGCATATTTTCACGGCGTAAGCCTGGATGGCGGCGGTGCTTTTGTCGCCATAGGGCAAGTGGGCCGTGTCGCCGAAGTACACCAGCCGCTCGTGAGGCAGCACCCGGGCCACGGCCCGCGCCACCGTCAGGCCGCCAATGCCGCTGTCGAATACGCCAATGGGGCGGGTAGCAAGGTTGCCGGGAGAAGTCGGATTGTTCATTGGGGCTAATGTAAGAGGTGCAGGCAGGATTTTTTATCGGGCTTTATGACCTGCTCCTCAAAAGCAGCAAGACAAGCTACCTCCCTCCTACCCGCTCAAACGCCCATCGGGGGCGTAGCGCAACTCGCCCAGCTCTACCAGGTCGCGCAGCAGGGCGGTAATGGCGGAGGCCTGGCCGGGGGCATAGTGGGTGAGCACCTCGCGGGGCGTTTGGGGCGTGGCTTTGACTAGCTCCAGCAGCTGGGCGCGCAATTCGGGCAGTGGCACCGAGTCCTGGCGGGCCTTTTTGCGGGCCAGGCAGAAGTCGCATACGCCGCAGGCGGGCGCATCCAGCTCGCCAAAATACGCCAGCAGCAGCTGCTGGCGGCAGCGGCCTCCAGCGGCATATCGAATTACCGAATCGGTTTTGTGGGTGGCCAGTTCGCGCTGTTTGGTCAGGCGCTTCTGGTCCAGCGGTAGCTTGTCGGCGTCGTGGCGCGGAGTAGTGAACAGGGCCTGGGGCGACTCGTGGCGGGGCTGGAACTGGATGACGCCCGAGCGGTGCAGAAACAGCAGCATCTTGCGCAGCTCTACTACACTCAGGCGCAGGTACTGGGCGATGCTGTTCTCCGAAATCCGCTGGAAACCAGCAAACAGCTCGCCGCCATGCAGGCGCAGCAGGCTTTTGATGAGCTGGTCGTGCTGCACGTTAGCCACCTGGAAGCGGTAAAGGTCGGTGTGGTCGATGGGAATGTGGACCCGGGCGGGGTTGCTGACGGCCTCGTTCAACTGCACGAACCCTTCGCGGGCCAGGGTGCGCAGACTGTTATGGGCGTCGAGGGCCTTTATGCGGTAGGTTTCGGCAAACTGCTGCAGGTCAAAATCGAAGGCCACCAGCTCGCCGCCGCCCACGGCCGTACGCGAGAAGTTGGCCAGCGCCTGGTACACACGGCGCACCGTATCGAGCGGTGGGTAGCTGAGGCGGGTGCGGCGGCGCAGCTCGTCGGCGTCGGCGGGGCCGCTGAGCAGCACGGCGAAGGCATATTTCTCGTCGCGGCCGGCGCGGCCGGCTTCCTGGTAGTAGGCTTCCAGATTGTCGGGGGCCTCCAGATGTACTACCAGCCGCACATCGGGCTTGTCGATGCCCATGCCGAAGGCGTTGGTGGCCACGATGCAACGGGTTTTGTTCTGCATCCAGTCCTGCTGCACGCGGGTGCGCTGGTCGGAGGGCAGGCCGGCGTGGTAGGCGGCGGCCGACAGGCGCTGCTGCTGCAGGTAGGCGGCGGCGTCCTCGGTCTGGCGGCGGGTGCGGGCATACACAATGCTCGTTTTGTCGGCCCCGACTCCGCGCACCACTTCCAGCATCCGCCGAAACTTGTCCTCGGTTTCGAGCACCGAGTACGAGAGGTTGGGCCGGGCAAAGCTCTGCTGAAACACGCGGTGGGTGCTGCCAAACACCAGTTTCTCCACGATATCCTGGCGTACCTGCTCGGTGGCAGTGGCCGTGAGGGCAATGCAGGGCACACCCGGCAGCAGCGCCCGCAGCTCGGCAATACGCAGGTAGGGCGGCCGGAAATCGTAGCCCCACTGCGACACGCAGTGGGCCTCATCAATGGCCAGCAGGCTTACTTTCATCTTGGCCACCCGCGCCCGGAACATATCGGTCAACAGCCGCTCGGGGCTTACGTACAGGAATTTTACCGGCCCGTACACGCAGTTGTCGAGGGTCTGATCAATTTCCTGGTGGCTCATGCCGGCGTACACGGCTTCGGCCTTCACGCCCCGCTGGCGCAGGTTCTCCACCTGGTCCTTCATCAGCGCAATCAGCGGCGACACTACCAGGCAGAGCCCCGGTCGAGCCAGCGCGGGCACCTGAAAGCAGATGCTTTTGCCCCCACCGGTAGGCAGCAGCGCCAGCGTGTCGTGCCCGGCCAGCACTGCCCGGATGATGTCTTCCTGCAGCGGCCGGAACCGGGTGTGGCCCCAGGTCTGGCGCAACACGTGCAGAATATCGTCGGTGGCTTGCTCGGGCATGCGGCAAAGGTACACGACGGGCTTGTAGGGCTAGGCGAATGAACCGTTCGTCTAGCCCACGAGATTTACGCCTTTAGGCCGGCCTCCTGGGCCTCCTCCTCGCGCTCTTCCTGCCGGCCCTCCTCAATTTTCTCTACCGCCTCCTGCTTGTCAGCCGCGTCCGGCTCTTCCAGTTTTTCCTCCTGTTCTGCCTTGTCATGGGGCTCAAAGCTGAGCTTGATATAGATGGGGAAGTGGTCGGAGCCAACATAGGGGAGCCGCGCCATGTCATCTACTTTAAAGTGCGGTGACACGAATACATGGTCGAGGGGCCAGCGCAGCAGCCGGTATTCGGCATGAAAAGTAGGTAACAGGCCGCGCCCCACCCGCGGGTCGAGCAGGCCACTGATGCGCCGGAACAGCTCGGAGGTGTGCGACCACGCCACGTCGTTCATGTCGCCGAACACAATGGTGGGCTCGTCGCGCTTTTCCAGTTCGCGGCCTACCAGCAGGAGCTCGGCGTCGCGGCGGGTACTGGTTTCCGACTCGGCAGGAGCCGGGGGCTTGGGGTGCAGCCCGTACACGCGTACCCAGGTACGGCCGTCGGGCAGCTGTACCTTCGCATGCACGCTGGGCACATCATCGTCGATCAGGTATTTGATTTCGCAGCCATCGAGCGGCAGGCGCGAGAAAAACAGCAGCCCGTAGGTATTGTCGAGCGGCTCGTGGCAGGTGTAGGGGTGGGTTTTCTCCATGGGCTTCAGCTGCTGATGCCACCACTCATCGGTTTCCACCGCCATAATAATGTCAGCATCGGCCGCCTGCAGCACCTGCAGGGCTTTATCACTCTGCTTATTGTACTGCAGCACGTTCATCATCACCAGGCTCAGATGGCCTTCACCGTCGGTGCGGGTACTATCGCCCACATGCTTGCCGGCCAGCGGCGTATAAGGCAGAATCCGGAACATCTGGTAGCCGGTAGCCAGCGCCACACTCGCCAGTAGCGCCGGCATCCAATACGTGTCTCCGGCAGGTTGATGCCAGCCCAGCAGTACGCCCGCCACCAGCACCAGCACCAGCACGCCCACAATTTGCAAACGCGGAAAATCAAACACCCGAATCCACCAGATTGTATGCCGCAGCAGCGGCAGCAGGGTAGCAATAAGAGCGGTGGCAGCCAGCAGCAGCACAAGAGCCTGCGCCAGCGTGAGCCAGGTAAATTCGTCGAAGTGAAGCACTAGACAGGAAATTGGGATAAGAAAGAAGCCGTTCGGCCGTCCTCCGGGCGTGGTGCAAAGCTACAATTAGCGCTTTACGCACCCACCGCCAAGGGGTTGTTTTCGCTAAAAGTAGGATTTTCCCCGTGTTCGTGCCACAAAGGCTCGTACCTTTGCCGGCCATACCCTGCCCGCCCCTATGGATATTCTGCTCGCCACGTTCACTACCCTGTTCTCCGTGGTCAATCCGTTCGGTGCCATGCCGGTTTTTCTGTCCCTGACCGAAAGCGACACCCCGGCCGAGCGGGCCAATATCGGCCTGAAGGCCTGCCTGTCGGTGCTGGCGGTGTTGTCGGTGTCGTTTTTCGCGGGTCAGTACGTACTCAACTTCTTCGGTATCAACATTCACCACCTGCGCATTGCGGGCGGCATCCTGCTTATGCGCTCGGCTTTCGATTTGCTCACGCCTGGCGGTAACCGCAGCAAAGTGTCGCAGGAAACCATTGAGGCCAGCCGCGAGAAGGACGACATCAGCTTCACGCCCCTGGCCATGCCCATGCTCTCGGGTCCTGGCGCCATTGCCGTGTGTATCAGCCTGTACACTAATAAGCTCACGTATTCCGATATGGGGCTAATTTTCGCCGGCTTCGTGCTGGTGGCGCTGGCCGTCTACATCATCCTCATGTCGTCGCTCCGGCTCACGCGCTTCCTGGGCCGCCCGGGTCTGGCCGCGCTGGCCCGCATCATGGGCTTTATCACGCTGGCCATCGGCGTAAACTTTATCATGACCGCCATCAAAGCCTTGTTCGTAAACTAGGTGTTAGCTGAGCGCTATTGCTTGATAGCTCTCACTCATCAAACTTACCAGAGGCCCTTTTCAACAGAAAGCTAACGGCTACCAGCTATTAGCTAACAGCTAAAAAAACCGTGCTCAAAAACGACCTGCTCCTGCGCGCCGCCCGCGGCGAAGAAACCGAACGTACTCCTGTGTGGCTCATGCGTCAGGCGGGCCGGATTCTGCCCCAGTACCGCGCACTGCGGGGCCGGCTCAGCGGCTTCAAGGAGCTGGTAGAAACCCCCGAGTTGGCCGCCGAAGTCACCATCCAGCCCGTCGATGCGCTCGACGTGGACGCCGCCATCATCTTCTCCGATATTCTGGTGGTGCCCGAGGCCATGGGCCTGACCTACGAGATGGTGGAAGCCAAAGGCCCGCTATTCCCCGAAACCATAAAAACGGCCGCCGATGTAGCCCGCATGCGCATTGCCGACCCCGAGGAGCACCTGGGCTACGTGCTGGAGGCGCTGCGCGTCACCAAGCGCGCACTCAACGGCCGGGTGCCGCTCATCGGTTTTGCCGGCGCCCCCTGGACTATTCTGGCTTATATGGTAGAGGGTCACGGCTCGAAAACCTTCAGCAAGGCCCGCGGGATGCTATACCAGAACCCGGAACTGGCCCACGAGCTGCTGCGTAAAATCACGGCTACTACCATTGCCTATCTGCAGGCCCAGGTAACGGCAGGCGCCAACCTCATTCAGGTGTTCGACTCCTGGGCCGGCATTCTGCCGCCCGCGCACTACCAGGAGTTCAGCCAGCGCTACATTGCCGAAATCTGCGCGGCTCTGCCCAACGTGCCGGTAACGGTATTTGCCAAAGGTGCCTTCTGGGCCATGGAAGACTTCGCCGCCCTGCCCTGCCGCACTATCGGCCTCGACTGGAACCAGGACCCGCGCACCGTTCGCCCGCTGGTGGGTGACAAAACACTGCAGGGCAACCTCGACCCCTGCGCCCTTTACGGCACGCCCGCGCAGGTTCAGGCTGCTACCAAGGCCATGCTCGACCGGTTCGGCCCCCAGCGCCATATTGCCAACCTCGGCCACGGCGTGTACCCCGACACCGACCCCGACAATGTGAAGGTCTTCATTGAAACGGTAAAGGAGTACAGCACCCGAATGCGGGGGTAGCGTCGTTTTCTTCGGCTACAATGGCCCGCCAGCTTCAGGTGCTCCACTACGAAACTGACGGGCCGTTTCCGTTTTGTCGTGTTCTTTGTGGCTTATCCGTTTGCTATGCCTTCCTTGCTCACCCGCCTTACAGCCCGTTCCTGGTTCTGGTTCGGTATTGCGTTTCTGTTGTTCGGAATACACATATTTACCTCCCGTTTCCACATCCAGGTTTACGATGCCAATGGCTACCGGGAGTTGGCATACAAGCTATACAATGGGGATGATTTCGCGCTGCTCCGCTTCGACAGTGCCCTACGCGGCTACCTGTACCCGTTACTGTACGTCCCAATAGTCGCGCTGGCCAACGCCCAG
Source organism: Hymenobacter lapidiphilus (assembly GCF_013377885.1). Lineage (GTDB taxonomy): Bacteria > Bacteroidota > Bacteroidia > Cytophagales > Hymenobacteraceae > Hymenobacter > Hymenobacter lapidiphilus. The sequence continues at coordinate 18,463 of NZ_JABKAU010000005.1, read as the reverse complement.
AACATTGTCTCGGAAGAGGCCATGATTAAGCTTGTAGGGGCTCTGGTAGCTGGCGCCATGTTTGGATGGCTGCCGGCGCTGCTGTGGCAGCGCGTCACCGGCACGAAGCTCACACCACTGCGGCGGGGGGTATTCATCATTGCCGGATTTTTGCTCTGGCGGGACTACTTCAACTATATGCTCACCGATTTTCCGGCCGTAATAGGGCTGGTAGGAGCACTGTGCCTGATCCTTCCACGCCCTACCCTGGGAAAAAGTCTGCTGGCGGGCCTGCTGGTGGCGGCCGTCATCAATATGCGGCCCGTTTATCTCGTGGGCTTACCATCGGTGCTGGCGGTGGGCAGCTGGTTGGCTTACCACGACAGCACCCGGCCGTGGCACATTGCGGTGAGCCGGTTTTTAGGCGCTTACGCTCTTGGATTCATGCTGTTGAGCTTACCGCAATGGTACATCAATTGGGAAAACTTCGGGATTAATCGTCCGCTCGTCATTGGCATTGACTACACGGACCCGGCTATGGTAAAAGCCGGTGACCTGTACTTGCAGAAAATCACTGACGGGTTTACGGTTCAGAAATATGAAACCGGCATTGCAGTCGATTATACCAACGCCCAGGTCCAATACCTGGATCTGAGCGGAACAGCACTGCTGGCACTGGATTTCAACAAGAAAATGGATTCCTACGGCGAATACCTACGGTTCGTACTGCGTCATCCACTGGACATGCTTGGCCTCAATGCCCGTCATCTGTTCAACGGGCTCGATGTGCTCTATCCTACCCCCTATCTCTACCGGGTATACACTACCACGGGCTTTCTGGCCGGGATGAATTACACCCTCTTATTCGCGGCCATCATAATCTGCATGCTGCGCTTCAACCAACTCACCGTTACGCACATCCTCCTAGTGTCGGCCCTGGTAATCCCTGCCCTGATATCGGTACCGCTGCCCGTAGAGTGCCGATATCTGTTGCCGCTGCACCTGCTCCTAGTGGCAATTGCCTGCTTCGGATGGCCAGCCATTTGGTCGTGGCGCCGCTTGGCTCCTTACCGGCTACCGCTGGTGCTAACGTATTTGCTGTTCCTAACCATCTGCTTTACCCTTTCCGGTACCACGCAGGCATTGCTGAGAGAGGGCCCCAAGCTCATCAACTAACTGCTCCCCATAACCGAGCCTACGCAATACGAACAGCGGTTGAAATCAGCCGACGCTCAGATTTAGGCCCAGGCGCTCGGCTTCCAGCAGCAGCTTCTGCTTTTCAATGGGCACCACGCCCACCTGCTCGCACACCAGCCCGCCGCCCAGGTTGGCCAGTGCGGCAGTGGCCGCAACCGGCAGGTGCAGGGCCACGCACAGCGCGGCAATGCTGATAACGGTGTCGCCGGCGCCCGACACGTCGGAAATGGTGCGCAGGTGGGCCGGCAGGTAGGTTTTCTGCTCCTGAAGCTGGGCAAACACACCGTGCTCCGACAGTGTAACGAGTACCGTTTCGGGCTGTAGCAATTCGCGCAGCCGGGACACGGCTGCCTCGAAACCGGCCCGGTCGATGGTAGGGTCGCCGAATTCGAGCTTGAGCCCTTCGCGTAGCTCCTTGAGGTTGGGCTTGAACAGGGTGCAGTGCCGGTAAGCCAGGAAGTTCCTCTTTTTAGGGTCGACCACGGTGGGCACTCCCCGCTCGCGGGCCAGGCTGATGAAGTGGCGGATATTACTCTCAGTGAGTACGCCCTTATCGTAATCCTCGAAAATGACCACATCGGCCCGCGCCAGCAGCTGGGCAAAACGGGCCGTGAGGGCCTCGTTTTCGGTAGCATCCGCTTCCGTTTCTACTTCGGAGTCGATGCGCAGTAGTTGCTGGCCGTGGGCCAGGATGCGTTGCTTGACCGTAGTGGGCCGGGTGCCGGAACGCACAATGCCCTCGGCCGACAGCCCGTTTGCTTCCAGCCGCTCCAACAGCTGGTCGCCGCCCGTATCCTGCCCGATAAGGGCGCACAGCAGCGGCGTTGCGCCCAGCGCCTGCACGTTCAGCGCCACATTGGCCGCGCCACCCAGGCGCTGCTCGGTACGGCTCACGTTCACCACCGGCACCGGCGCCTCGGGCGAGAGGCGCACTGAGCGGCCCCACACGTAGGCATCAAGCATCACGTCGCCCACAATAAGCACGGTCAGCTGGTTGAAAGCGGCAAAAAGTTCGGGCAGCGAAGCGGGCGGCAGGGCAACAGGCATCAGAAACGAATTGATTCAGCAGCCGCAAAGGTAGTTTAGTATTGAGTACAGAGTACAGAGAGGTGAGACAAGGAACGTCATTCAGAGCGCCGCGAAGAATCTTGCTTGGTAATCATTGCGCAATCACCATTCAACGATTACAGGAGAGATTCTTCGCGGCGCTCTGAATGACGTTCCTTGTCTCACCTCTCTGTACTCTGTACTATTTCAGCTTCGCCAACGATACCTTGATCCGCTCAAAGGCTTCGCGAAGCTTATCGTCGGCGGCGGCGGTGCTGAAGCGCAGGCAATCGGGGGCGCCGAAAGCGGCTCCATCGACGGCCGCCACATGGGCATCGTTGAGCAGGTACATGGCCAAGTCGGAGGCCGTAGCAATGGTTTCGCCGGCAGCTGTAGTGCGGCCCAGGTAGCCGGTTACATCAGGAAACAGGTAGAAGGCGCCGCTGGGCACGTTGGTCCGGAAGCCGGGAATGTCGCGTACCAGCTCCAGCACCAGGTCGCGGCGGCGGCGGTAAGCGGCTACCATTTCATCGGCCGAGGCGCGGCCGCCCTCCAGGGCCGCAATGCTGGCCCGCTGGGCAATCGAGCAGGTGCCGGAGGTAATCTGACTCTGGATTTTCTCGCAGGCGGCGGCAATTTCGCGCCGGGCGGCCAGGTAGCCCACCCGCCAGCCGGTCATGGCATAACCCTTCGAGAAGCCATTGATGGTAATCACCTGGTCCTTCACTTCATCAAATTGAGCCAGGCTCACATGCTCGCCTACGAAGTTGATGTACTCATAAATTTCGTCGGCCAGCACATGGATGTGGGGGTGGCGGGCCACCACGGCGGCCAGCTCGGCCAACTCCTCACGGCTAAAAACGGCGCCGGTGGGGTTGCAGGGCGAAGAGTACATGATGAGGCGAGTCTGGGGCGTAATGGCAGCCTCCACCTGCGCGGCCGTCACCTTGAAGTTGTTCTCGAATGCCCCAATCAGCGGCACGCTTACGCCTTCAGCCAGCCGCACCATTTCCTCGTAGCTCACCCAATAAGGCGAAAACACAATCACCTCATCGCCCGGGTTCACTAGGCTCAGCACGGCGTTAGCCAACGACTGCTTGGCCCCGGTGCTCACTACAATGTTTTCGGGCAGGTACTCCAGCTGGTTATCGCGCCGGAACTTGTCGCAGATAGCCTGCCGCAACTCCAGATAGCCGGGTACGGGCGTGTAGAAAGTGTAGCCCTCATCCAGGGCCTGCTTGGCCGCATCCTTGATGTATTGGGGCGTCTGGAAATCAGGCTCGCCAAAACTCAGGCTAATCACATCGACGCCCTCGGCTGCCAGCGCCCGGGCCTTTTTAGCCATGGCAATAGTTTGCGACTCCTGCATGGCATTGATGCGGTCGGAGAGAACAAGCGGGGCGCGGTCGGTGGCGGCAGTAGCGGACATAATCGGGGCTGAGGATGGGTGGAATGGTAAAGGTAGAAGGTAGGCGATTAGGGATTATGAAGGCACATCATGCGGAGCGCAGCCGAAGCATCACTACCCCTTCGTTGTAGTCGGCGGGATTAGCACTGCGATAGAAATGCTTCGACTGCGGCTCTGCATCCTGGCTCAATTCGCCACATGCTCCGCATAATGTGCTGTTACTCCTCCCGGCCCAACTGGCGCAGGCACTGGGCCATAATGCGCCAGTCGGTAGCGGGGTGGTAGTCCTTGGCATAGAGCAGCTCCAGGCGGCGTTGAGTAGCCTCATCGAGCGCACCGGTGGCGGCAGTGGCGGCGGCATCGGCGGGCGAAAGGATGGCGCGGGCCGCAGCCTGCGGAGCGGTAGCGTGGCGCAGGCCCACCCAGGTGCGCGAGCCCACCAGCACCCGTAAACAGTTGCGCAGGAACCCCGCTTTGTGCTGCTCAAACCACACCAGCACCGGGCTTAGCGCCAGCAGCAGCAGGCTGATGAGCATATCGAGCAGGCGCTTATTGCGCACTTGCTCGGGACGAAACAGGTTAAGCGTGATATCGAGGGCGTAGTAGTCGCCGGGCGAATCCTTGCCCGAGCTGCCGATGATGTACTGGCTACCGGGGGGCAGAATTTTAAACGCCACCGGCGGATGCTGGGGCAGGCCGGCCATCAGCCCGATAATCTGACTCGCGGGCAGGTCGCGGCCGCAAAAAACCAGCTCATCGAGCCCGTAGATGCGGATGATGTCTTCCAACTGGCGCACCTCGCCCAGCAAATCGTCGGGCGGCGGCGCGGCTTCGGCAGACGGAACTGGTGCGGCGGCTGGCTCCACGTAGCCGATAATGCGGGCCGGCACGGCAGCCTGCTCCAGCAGCTGGCGCACCCGGCGGCTTTCCTCAGCCGAACCCACGATGCCCACGTTTTTCTGCTGGTTCTCGCTTAGACTAAAGCGGCGGTAGCGCAGGAAATTGCCCGCTGCCCGACGCAGCAGCAGTGCCGCCACGGCCCACACGCCCCCCAGCAGAATGAGGGCCTTAGAGAAGCGCCAAGCGTCGAGGAAGTTACTAAAGGCCGAAATCAGCAGCGTACCCACCACGATGCCGCGCACCAGCCGCCCGGCCCGCAGCGGCCGGTCGTAGGCCCCACTCAGAAACGCCGAACCCAACCACACGGCAATGTAGGCGGGCACCGCCATCAGCATGTACTGCTCGGGGTAGGGCTCGCGCACATACTTGTGGTTCTGCTCCCAGTAGTTTTTGAGCAGGTACATGCCCGCGTACAGCAGGCCCGCGTCGAGCAGTACCGGGGCGGCGCGCAGCAGCAGCCGCTGAGCCACCGCCGCGCCCGCCCGCAGCCAGATGGCCGCGTTTATCAGCACCGAAAACAGGCCCGCCCGTTCGGGGGCAAAGTGCTTACGGGCAAAAATCACCATCGCCCTATAAAACACGAACACGTAGTTGACGCTCGTGCGCTTGGTGCTTTCGCCCTTGTAATGGATGATGCGGGTGCCGGGGTAGTAGTAGTTCTGCCAGCCGCCCTGCGTAAGTCGGTACGAGAGGTCAATGTCCTCGCCGTACATGAAGTAGTCCTCGTCGAGCAGCCCTACTTCAGCCAGCGCTGCCTGGCGCATCAGCATAAAGGCCCCGCTGAGCACCTCTATTTCGTGAGTTTCGTTGGGGCTGAGGAAGCCCAGGTGGTAGCGACCGAAGCGCCGCGACTTCGGAAACAGCCGCGCCAGCCCAAATATCTTGTAGAAAGCCACCGCCGGCGTGGGTAAGCCACGCTTGCTTTCGGGCAGAAAACGGCCCTGCCCGTCGAGCATTTTCACACCCAGCCCACCGCAGCGCGGGTGCTCGTCCATGAACTCGCAGCACAGCCGGAAGGTGTCTTCCTCCACTACCGTATCGGGGTTAAGCAGCAGCACGTACTGGCCCTCAGCTATGCGCAGGGCCTGGTTGTTGGCCTTCGAGAAACCTGGGTTATCGTGGTTGGCAATGAGCGTGACCTCCGGAAACCGGGCCCGCACCATGGCCACCGAGCCGTCGACCGAGTTGTTATCGACCACGAATACCTCCAGCGGCCGGCCCAGCTTCTCGCCCGCCCGCCGTACCGACAGCAGCGCCTGCTCCAGAAAGTAGCAGACGTTGTAGTTGACGATAATGACGGACAGGACAACTTCTTCGGGCGGCACAGGGCGGAGCGTCGGCGGTTAGGGCCGCGAAAGTTACACACAAGGGCTGTAGCGCGAGAAATTCGCTTGGCAAGCCAATCGTCTGTCATCCTGAGCGCAGCCAAGGACCTAGCCAGAAGCTAAATTCAACAAAGAATAGCCTCTGATCAGGTCCTTCGCTGCGCTCAGGATGACAGACCATTTCAACTTCCTGCTGCTTACAGCGCCTGGCGCTGGCGGTCGACGATGCTGCGGCCGAGGGTAATTTCGTCGGCGTACTCCAGCTCGCCGCCCATCGGAATGCCACGGGCGATGCTGCTAAGGTGCAGCTCGGGCTGGTCGCGCAACTTGCGCGAGAGGTAAAAGGCCGTCGTGTCGCCTTCCATCGTGGGGCTAATGGCGAGGATAACTTCCCGGATTTCGGAGCCCTCGCGCGTTATGCGCTCCAGCAGCGAATCGATGTTGAGGTCGCCGGGGCCGATGCCTTCAATGGGCGAGATGACGCCGCCCAGCACGTGGTACATACCCTGATACTGGGCCGTATTTTCAATGGCAATTACGTCGCGGATGTCCGACACCACGCACACCGTGCTCTGGTCGCGCAGGTGGTTGGCGCAGATGGCGCACTCGGGCGTGTCGGAAATATTGTGGCAGGTGTCGCAGTAGCGAATCTCGAAGCGCATTTTAGCCAGCGCCTCAGCCAGGGAGGCCGTGGTGTCGGTTTCGGCCTTCAGCAAGTGCAAAGCCAGCCGCAGCGCCGTTTTCTTGCCTACCCCCGGCAGCTTCGAGAGCTCCCCAACGGCGTTTTCAATTAGCTTGGAAGGAAACTCCATTTAGTTAGCTGTTAGCTGAAAGCTTTTAGCTGTTAGCTTTTTCGCCCTCCACTCCCGCAGAGAGCTAGCAGCTAAAAGCTTTCAGCTAACAGCTCGAATTATAAAATATCGGCCGAAATGCCGCGGTCGTGGATGGCGGTGCACATGCTGGCCAGCTCATCGTAGCTGCCGTGCTTAACGGTGCACTGGCCTTTATAATGGATGAGCAGCGTGCATTGCTCGGCCTGCTCGGGCTGGTGCCCGCACACATCAACCAGGGTTTTTATCACGTGGTCGAAGGTGTTATGGTCGTCGTTGTACACGATAAGGTCGCGCACATCCGTCGTTTTTTCCAAGAGCAGAACGTCCTCGTCGTACTCGATTTGCGGGTTGCTGTTCATGGCACAAAAATACGAAAAACCGGCCAGAAAACTGGCTGCTACGTCCTTGGCAGCCGGGTATAACAGGGCAGCCCGCCGATTCGTTTCCGGGTTCCGTAAAAGAGTTTCGACGAAGCCTGCGCAGCGGTTTTGCGGCTCCTGCGAAGGCCCCGACAATTTTTAATTCGTCAATTTTATTTTTTAATCGAACCCAATGCCCGTCCCGTCCGCCGATTTCAAGCGTGCCCTCAAACAGCTTTCCGATAAGGAGAAGGAAGCCCTGCTACTGCGGGCCGCCCGCCGCGACGCCGAGCTGTACGACACCCTCTGCTTCGAGCTGCTGCCCGACGTGGACGCGGCCACGGTGTACGAGCAGGCCTCCGACCAGATTCACGAGCTGTTTGCGGTGGGTGCCACCGGGCGGCTGCTTAACCGCAGCCTCACCAAGGCGTTGAGCAAGACGGTGAAAGAGGTGGCCCGCGCCCGCCGCATTACCAAGGACAAGCGCCTGGAAATCGACCTAAACCTGTACGCGTTGCGCCATATCTTCGAGAACTACACCGGCCAGTTCGAGAGCCCGTACGCGGGCTTTTTTACGGCCACGGCCCGGTTGGCGGCCCGCACTACGCAACTGGTACAGAAGAATCTGCACGAAGACCTTTGGCTCGAATACAAAGCCGACCTCGACGACTTCCTGACCCAGCTGCACGCCCGCAGCAAGAGCCGCAGCCTCAAGTTCGAGTTACCCCGCGAACTGGTATTAGCCGACTGATATAGGTTCGGAAAATGATGTCGATTAGGCAATTCACAAAAAGTTATAGACTGGGCTAACAAAAAGTATAAATTTTATCATTGGCTGGCACAAAGCGGTTCTACCGCTCTATACATTTGGTCGGAATATCAGCGTGTGGTATTCTGATCCTATCATTCTCATCGTATTTATATGCGAAAAACATTTACCCAAGTGGCAGCCGTTCTCTCGGCTGCCGTTCTGCTGTCGGGCTGTGCCGGTAGCTACCACGCTATCCAGCCAGAGCGTATCACCTCGTACCAGTCGGCTGCTCCGGCAGGTGCTCCGGTCGATTTCAGCTACCGCTACAGCGCGCTGCTTACCAACGGAGCCAACAAAAAGTATGTAAAGAAGGAGCGTAAGCGCGGTTACCAAGTGGTGGCTGTGCAGCTGCGCAATAACACGGCCAATGAGATTAACTTCTCCCGCGACCTGGAACTGACCTTTGCCGACCGGCCTATCCAGCCGGTTTCCTCCATGCAGGCCTCCCAGGATCTGAAGCAGGGCGTGGCCATTTATCTGCTGTATGTGCTGCTGAACTTCAATGTTGGCAGCTACACCACTGTAAATGGACAAATAACGGAAGACAACCGAGTCTTCCTCCCTACCGGTCCGTTTATTGCCGGCGGCAACATGTTGGGAGCCAGTGCGGCCAACAAAAACATGCGCAACGAGCTGGCCCGCTACGACCTGACCAACAAAGTGCTGCGGCCCGGCGAAACCGTATATGGTATTATGGCCCTGCGCGAAACCAACGTAGCTCCGCTCAAGCTCACGCTCCGCAACAGCGCGGCCACTGCTCCGGCCACCACGCCAGCCCCGGCGGCTGTGCCCAATGCCAGCGGGCAGTAAATCCTAGCTTCAGATTACACAAAAGGCCCCGCAACAACCGTTGCGGGGCCTTTTGTGTAGTGGGCCTAAGTTCTATATCCTAGGCTCGAAGCACTATTTTACTTCTTGGCAATTACGTTGAAGCTGAGCATGAACTCGTCCATGATGGCTTTGTCGCCGATGCTTTCGAAGAACGACTTGGAGCCGTACTTGATGTCGAACTTAGTGCGGTCGATGGTAGCCACACCGGTGGCCGAGGCTACACCACCTTTCACGCCGGTTTTGGCCGGGAAGCTGATGCGCTGGGTGATGCCCTTGATGGTGAGGTCGCCGGTGATGGTGGAGTTGTTGCCTTTGGCATCGCCTCGCAGCGGCGTGATGCTGGTGATGGTGAAGGTGGAAGTGGCGTTCTTATCGATGCTAAAGAAGTCATCGGAGCGCAGATGGCCCACCAGCTTGCCGTTGGAATCGGCATCCTTGATGTCCTCCACTTTCAGCGAGTTCATATCGACAACAAACTTGCCGCCTGTGATCTGGCTGCCGCGCACGGCAACGGCACCGCTCTGGAACTGCATGGTGCCATTGTGGGCACCGGTCACTTTTTTACCTTCCCAGCCCAGCGTGCTCAACTGAGGCTGCAGCTGATAAGCGGCCGCTGAGGCCGCTTGGGTCGAGGTGGTTTTAGCTTTTTTCTGGGCAGAGGCCGGGGCAGCACCCAGCAACGAAACGGCCAGCAGAGCGGGCAGGAAGAATTTGTTCATGACAAAAAGTGAAGAAGTGAAAAAAGCAAATGGGGAAATATGAGTTGCCGCCGCTAGTCGCGAATTTTATCGAGTAGCCGGCTGAGCTGATCAGCTTCGGTAGATGTGAGGTTCTGCACCCCGAACTGCTGGTCGTTCATAGCTGCATCGAGGCGTCCGAGCAATTCCAGGCCAGCGTCGCTGATGCGGATATCGACGGCGCGTCGGTTGCTGGGGCACACACAGCGTGTTACCAGCTCTTTGGTCTCCAGCTTATCAACAATGCGCGAGGCGTTGCTGGTTTTATCGAGCATGCGCTCAATCAGCAGGTTAACGGTAGCAGGCTTAGGGTGCTGGCCGCGCAGAATCCGTAGAATGTTGAACTGCGGCAGCGTGAGGCCAAACTGCTTGAAAAAGCCGCTTTGCTGCTGCTGCAGCCAGTTGGCCGTAAAAATCAGGTTGACGTGCGCCTTCTGGTAGTCGTCGCGGAAGGCAACCTGTTTGATTTCGTCCTCAATCTTCATGGGCAGCGGGGAAAGGCGGAACTGGCGACAAATATATGTACATACATTTAATTATCCGCGACAGTTCCGGTAATACATCAGGCGGGCAGACAACAACCGCGCCGCCTAGCCCAACGCAACGGCCTGAACGCCGTAAGCAGCTGCATTCTCTGACTTAACTTGCCACCCATGAAAAAAATACTCTGCGCCCTGCTGCTGGCCCTGGCCGCTACCCCGGCCCTGCATGCCCAGACGCGGCCCGCCGGCGAAGTGGCCGGCCCCGTCGAAACGTCCCCCTCCGACCGTTTTATGCTCCAGAACGGTGAGGTGGTGCTCATGAAGGGCCAGCGTGCTACCTCACTCAGCAAAAATGTACTACTGAGAAACGGCACCAAAATCAACTACAAGAGCGGCATTGTAGAGCTGCCCGGCGGTAAAATCACGACCCTGAAAGCGGGCGACTACGTGCGGCCCAACGGCGACATTGTGTTTGGCTCGCCGGCCAGCGCCGCTCAGGCCCGCGGCGACAACTCGGTGGCTGCTACTGCCGAGTTTAGCACCTACACCGACCCGCGCCCGGCCCCAGGCAACGCCGCCGCCATGGAAACCCGCCTGAACGAGATGAACGATAAAATCGGGCTAATGGCGCAGAAAATCGGCCTGCTCAACCAGAAAATCAGCCTGCTCAGCAGCGGCAGCAAAACCGCCGATACGTCGGCGCTGGACAGCCAGATCCAGGCTATCGACGCCAAGCTGAAGTAGAGTTTGGCTAGGTAAAACTTACCTGTCATCCTGACGAAGGAAGGACCTGCCCAGAAGCTAACCCGATTTATAGGTTAGCTTCTGGGCAGGTCCTTCCTTCGTCAGGATGACAGGTAAGTTTCATGCCTCACGCAGCAAGCCATTCTTCTCCTGCACCATCCCAAACGGCTCATCGCGTACAATCAGGAAGCCGTCGAGGTCGCACACGTCGGCCAGGGCGCTTATCTGCAGGGCCGACCAGATGCCGAGCGAGGTTTCGACCATGCAGCCGAGCATCGTTTGCAGGCCCTGGGCGCGGGTTTCGCGCAGGATGCGCAGGCCGTTGAGGTAGCCGCCGGCCTTCATCAGCTTCATGTTCACGCCATCAAACTGCCGGGCAATATCGGCGAAGTTGGCCCCGTCGGTGACGGACTCGTCGGCGAAAACGGGGCAGCCGAGCTGGCCTTTGAGGGCGCGGTAGTCGGCGGCGCAGGTGGCGGGCAGCGGCTGTTCGAGCAGGCGCACGCGCAGGCCGGGAAGGCGCTTCATCTGCTCCCAACTCTGGCGCAGGCTGTCGGCGTCGGGCCAGGCTTCGTTGCCGTCGATGATGAGCGGGTGGCCGGGTACTAGGCGCGTTACTTCGCGCAGCAGGTCAAGCCCCCCTTCACGATTCACTTTAATTTTCAGCAGCAGAAACCTGCTCAGGTCCTGCTCGCGCATGAAACCGGCCACCTCACCCGGTTCCATGATGGGCAATGTAGCCGCCGTGGGCACTGGCCCGGCCGGAGCGGGCACACCCAGGAATTCGGGTATGGACACCCCCTTACTGGCCGCCTCACGATGCACAAAGGCCGATTCGAGGGCAAAGCGGAGTGCGGCGGCTGGCTGGTGCTGGGCCAGGAAATCGGTTAGTTCGGCCAGGGTTTTGCAGTGGCCCAGGCCGGCAGCCTGCAGCTGTGCAAACTCCTGCTGCAGGCCCTCGGGCGTTTCGTGGTAGCGGATGTTGGGCGCCGCCTCGCCGCGGCCGGTGTAGCCGTCACCGGCAACCTGTAGCAGAAAATTGGTTTTGGAGGCCGAAGCGTTGCGGGCAATTTTCCAGGTAAAGCGCAGCGGTAGCGTCAGGGGCGTGAGCGTCCAGGTAAGCATAGGGCGGGGCGGCCGGATGGTGGGCAAGCCGCAGCCGAAGCTAATGGTTCGGCCGCGGTTCTCCGGCCGGGCCGCCTATATTTGTCGGATGCTGCTTTTGCAGGCAGCGCCAATTACCGCACTCCATCACTACTCCCACCAAACCGGCGGGTGCGTGCCCCGCACTCCTACACCGCATGAAAATATCCCGACTCACGCTCCTGGTTCTCGTTTTGTTCGCGCTGGCCGCCGGCCTCACGGTACTGGCCAGCCGCACCCTGCTCGACCCAACTGTGGCGCTGGCCGCCCGTTGGCTGTTTCTGGCAGCCCTCACCTGGGCCGCCTGGAAGCGCCGCTCCCTCACGTTCTGGATTGTCATCAGCATGTTCATCGGCGCTGAAATCGGCAACGACTACCCCGCCGTGGCCGTGAACCTGAAGGTGCTGAGCGACATTTTCCTGCGCCTCGTGAAAACCATCATTGCCCCGCTGGTATTCGCTACGCTCGTGGTGGGCATTGCCGGCCACGCCGACCTCAAGCAAGTGGGCCGCATGGGCGTTAAGGCCCTAGTGTACTTTGAAGTCGTCACCACGTTTGCCCTGTTCATCGGTCTGGCCGCCATCAACCTTACCAAGGCCGGCGCCGGCATCGACCGTACCGGCATTGCGGCCGATGTGGAGCAGCTGCAGACCGTGGAGCAGACCACCAGCGACATCATCCTGCACATCTTCCCCGAAAACATTGCCAAATCGGTGGCCAACGGCGAGGTACTGCAGGTGGTAGTATTCGCCCTGATTTTCGCCGTGGGCCTGGCCATGGTGCATCAGCGCCACCGCCAGCCCATGATTACGATTACCGAGAGCCTGTCGGAGGTAATGTTCAAGTTCACCAACGTGGTGATGTACTTCGCCCCTATCGGAGTGGGTGGAGCCATTGCCTACACGGTGGGCAAAATGGGCTTTGCGCCACTATTTAATGCTTTCCAGCTGCTACTCACGCTCTATGCGGCACTCATTGTGTTCGTGTTGGTGGTGCTGCTGCCGGTAGCCCTTATTGCACGCCTACCGGTCATGCGCATTGTAAAGGCCATTGCCGAGCCGGTAAGTATTGCCTTTGCTACTACCTCGTCGGAGGCGGCGTTACCACGGGCCATGGAAGCCATGGAAAGCGTGGGCGTGCCGCGCCGCATTGTGGCCTTCGTAATGCCCACGGGCTACTCGTTCAACCTCGATGGCACTACACTCTACCTCTCACTGGCGGCCGTGTTCGTGGCCCAGGCTGCGGGCGTCGACCTGACCTGGGGCCAGCAGCTGGTGATGGTGTTCACGCTCATGCTCACCAGCAAGGGCGTGGCCGGCGTGCCCCGCGCCTCGCTGGTTATCCTACTGGCCACGGTGGCCTCGTTCAATCTGCCAGCCTGGCCGGTGTTCATCATCCTCGGTATTGATGCGCTCATGGACATGGCCCGCACAGCCGTGAACGTAGCCGGCAACTGCCTGGCCTCGGCCGTGGTAGCCCGCTGGGAAGGCGAATTCATCGACAACTACGTAGCCCCCGACCCGGTTGACGACCTAGCCGAAACCGATAGCGCCTTGGTGCAACACAGCCACTAGGCTAGTGGAAGCGCGTCATTCAGAACATGACGCGCTACTTACCCAAAAGTGCCCCGCCGGTCTGAAACTGGCGGGGCACTTTTTTGTCCAAAAAGCGGGAGTTCCTTAATTATCCTGGAGCAGTTCCATTTTTTGTTATGCGAGTACTATAGCAGGCTTTTTTTTCATCAAACAACAGAAATCTTTTCCCTCAGTTTCCCCGTATTTTTGCATTTCTATCTGACTGACAGCTTACTGACTGAAATGTATATGAGGAATCTATATCGTGGTACTGCTTTGTTTCTGCTGGCTGCCTTGAGTCTGGGGAGCTGTAAGTCGACTGAAAAGGCTGTATTTCGGACTGTTCAAAGTAACAACTCGGTAGCCGTAGGCACGCTGCCCAGGCTGGAAGCCGTAGTAGATGCCGGACCGCTCACCACCAACTCCGAGGACGGCTACCCCGAAGACCCGCACAAAGTATTTCGCAAGGAGCTGTCCTATCATTTGGCCGAATCGGCCGCGACGGGCCTTGACGTAGGCCTCGACAGCGTGCAGTACGGCTACGCCAAGCTGCAGATTACCCAGGCCACGCAGCAGCGTACCGGCCGGGTACTGCAAATCTTTCAGATGCTGACGCTGATGACGCCCAGCCTGCTGGGCATTCCGCTGGAGTGGTACCGCACCGACGTCCGCGCCGAAGTACAGATTATTGATGCCCGCGGCGAAACCATTGGCACGTACACCGGCCAGGGCCGCAGCAAAGTACGCGTAGCCGTGTACCACGGCTATGGCCAGGGCCACGGCCACGCCTCCCGCCTCGCCGACGTGCAGGGCCTGCGCCTGGCCCTCGACCAGATCCGGCCCCAGCTGGAACAGGCCGCCGATACGCTGCGCCAGCAACTGCTCAGCACCGGCCCGGTACAGGAAGTAGTTGGGGTGTCGCTGGAGCAATAAAAGCCGTCGTTGGAGTGATGGAGTGAAGAGGTAGAAGGAAGTTGTCATCCTGAGCATGTTGCCCTTAACCTAAAATAACTCCTTTGCAACGGCCGGCGGGCAGAGATAAAGCCTAACTTTGTTTCCCGCAAAGTAGAGGAACCCAACCAGCAGCCCACCCGACCGTGAAAACCGGCCGGGTGTTCTTGTTTTGAGCTTTTCTGGTTTTCTATGCGGCCGCCACCAATCCGTTACCCCCACTGTGCATACTGCGGCCGAGGCCCCGGGCGTTACCCTGCCCCGTGTCGCATTATAAGGCCTTGTCCTGATCCGCAACCAAGCCCGCTCCGCCGCTCTGCCTACTCCCTTCCCACCCTTTTAAGCCACCCACCGTCCCGGCCGCCCTTTTCCTGCGGCACGGGACCATGCGCATACCACGCAATTACAACCTTATGACCTTCCGCTTCGTGCTGCGGGTCGAAAAAGCCAACGCCGGCGGCACCGCCCCGGTCTGCCTCTGCATCAGCGCGGGCGGCCGGCGGGCCTATTATTCCACCGCTATCCGTTTAGACCCCGCCGCCTGGGATACCATAGGCGAGAGGATGCCCGGCAACACCGACGCCGCCAAACTTACCAACAACACGCTCTCTGTTATCAAGGCCGAAGCCATTGCCCATATGCAGGCGCTGCCCGCCGGTCAGCGTTCGGCCGTGGCCGTGGCGGCGGTGCTGCGGGGCGTGGCCCCGGTGGCGGCCGTGTGCCTGCTGGCTACGGCCGAGCGGGTCCTTGCCCAGCACTTCGCGGCCCGCAACGTGAGCACGTACCAGAACTTTGCCCGGGCCACCCGGCTACTACGGGCCTGGCACGGCGCGGGCACGCTGGCCGAGACGGGCTTTGATGTGGAGGCGCGCAAGCGGTTCGTGGGCTGGCTGCTAATCGAGCACGCGCTCGATCCGGCCTCGGTGCGCACCTACCTCTCGGGCCTGGCTACGCTCTGGGCGCGGGCGGGGCTGATGAGTGAGCGGGGCCGGGGGCCGTTTGCCGGCATCAAGTTGCCGCGTAAGGTGCGGCGGCCCCGGGCTTCGCTCTCGCGCGAACAGCTTTCGGCCCTGGCCACCGGGTCGCTGCCAGCCTTGCAGCACGAGGCCCGGCGGCTCTACCTGGCCTGCTTCTACCTGCACGGCTCGCGCATCGGCGTGGTGCTGCAGCTGCGGTGGGCCGATGTGCGCGAGGGCCGGGTGTTCTACCAGGCCGCGAAGGGCGGGCCGCACAAGTCGGTCGTTATTTCGGCCCCGCTTCGGGCGTTGCTGGGGGAGCCCGGCCCGGCCGATGGGTTCGTGTTCGGCTACCTGCCCCCGGGCTACTTCACGGCCGATAAGCCCGGCCAGCACCGGGCCATCAAACGGGCCTGCGCCACGGTCAACTACCACCTGCGGGCCGCATGCGTGGCGCTGGGCCTGCCCGATAACATTCACCCGCATACGGCCCGGCACACGATGGCCCGCATGACGGTGGAGGCCACCGGGGGCGACATCCGGGCCGCGCAACACGTCCTTGGCCACAGCACCTACCAGCAGACGGAAGTCTACGTACGGTCGATGCTGACGGAAGAGGTCGACGCGGCGGCGGCTTCGGTCTATGATTCGCTGTAGGCCGTTTCTTTCGCGTTGTATCGTCACGGCGTACAACAAAAAGCCCGCCTCCATATTGGAAGCGGGCTTTTCTTTCGTGTTTCTTTCGTGTTTCTTTATTTATGGCCACCTCACAACTGCCCCGTGCTACACCACTTCACCGCCGCGCCCACGGCCCCGAGCAGCAGCACCAGCAGCAGCTTATGCCACCAGCGCGGGGCATCGGGGCCGTCGTAGGGTTCGGTGGTGTAGCGGGGCATGGGGGTAAGATAGGTGAAACGAACAGCCCGCCCGACGTGGTACGTTGAGCGGGCTGTTCAGGCATTCCGGCGCGGCCGGTTCTAAAGGTCCGGCTATGGTAGGCCGGACCGGAGTAATCCTATGACCGCATTTGAAGCGGGGTCAGATTAAGATTTCAAAGATACTACACCCGCCGCCGGCTCACGAACCGCCGGAGCCAGCCGGTGCCGTAGCC
Source organism: Hymenobacter lapidiphilus (assembly GCF_013377885.1). Lineage (GTDB taxonomy): Bacteria > Bacteroidota > Bacteroidia > Cytophagales > Hymenobacteraceae > Hymenobacter > Hymenobacter lapidiphilus. Next base: position 2,075 of record NZ_JABKAU010000005.1, on the reverse strand, counting down.
CACGCCGGGCGCGAGGCCGTGCAGCACCAGGCCCGCCAGCAGCAGCCAGCCGACGGTACTTGTAAGTCCGGTGAACAGACCTGTAACCCGTTGCCAGATGGTGCGCTTTGGGGCTTCCGTGCGCGTCTGCACGATGCCCGACCCGGCCGCTGCCTGGCCGTTCTTGGCCACCGCGGCTACGTTCACCACGGCGCTGTCGGTGGCCAGCGTAACGGGGGCGGCGTTCTTGTAGCTGGTGGCCACCGACGTAGCGGCCGGGGCGTTCACGGCGGCGCGGCCCTGGATTAGCGGCACGGTGCGGGGCTGGGCTCTGAGGTTGCGACGGTACTGCCGATGTTCCCGGCCGGGCGCGTTGGGGGCCGGGGCTACGGGGGTGGTTACTGGCAACGTGAGCGAGGCGGTTCGGCTAGACGCGCTAGACGTACTAGACGTGTTCTTAGACGCCGGCAGCGGCACTTGCAAGCCTGGGCTTGTGCTACTTGCGGGCTCCGGCTGGCTGGCCTTGCAGCCGGACAGCAGCAGGGCGGCGGTGAGAGCCAGCGCGGCTACCCGGATAAGGGCGCTCAGTCGTTCGGGGTTCTTCGGGCTCAGCTTCCGCAGTAGCTTATCGGTGCGGGCGGTGCGGCCCACGGCAAACGGCGCGTCACCGGCCGCGGTATTCAGCACCACATCGAACAGCAGCACCCGGCTCAGCAGCGCGGCCAGCAGGTGCGGCCACAGACTGGGCAGCAGCAGCGTCAGCACCAGGGGCAGCAGGTAGGCGGCGGTGCCGACGAAGTGCAGCGCGAAGTCGTGCCTCTTGGCTTCGGGGCCGGGCGGGGTGCTCCGGATGGCGGGCATCAGGGCTCCCTGCATCCATGCGAACAGGGCCGTGAAGGCGGGCCAGAACAGCAGCAGGGCCGTCATTAGGCGCGGGGCGGCTTGGGCGCGTTCAGGCCGGACTTAGGCCGCGCGGCGTTGTAGATGGCCCGGCCCACGGTCAGCAGCACGAACACGGCGGCCAGTCCCCACACGTAGGGAGTAGCGGGTGCGTAGATCAGGGGCATCAGCCAGCCGGCTACAACGGCAAGGATGGCGGCAATTACGAGGGCGGTTTTCATGGTCGTATGGGGTAAGGTGAGGTGATTAAGCTTTACAGTTCTTTTCGCCGGCCAGCACGCCCGCCCACCAGGGCCGCACGTCGAAGCCCGGACACGCCTTCACCCACTCGTTCGGGGTAATGATGCCGTCGCCGTTGCGGTCGGGGCTCAGGTCGCGGTGCCCGCACACATCGAGCGGGCCGTAGAGCTTCAGCCAGTGGTGAATGCGCTTGATGATGGTCGCGGCCTGCGCCTGCGTCATGGCCCCGTTGCCGATAAAGCAGACGTGCAGGGCCGTTAGGTTGAAGCCGGCCACGCCGTTGGTGTAGTCGGCATCCGGTTGCAGGCGGTGGGCCGTGCCATTGGGTTCTACAATGACGTGGTAGCCCGGCCGGCCTTTCCACGTGGGGTGGGCCGTTTTCCAGTAGTTGAGGATAGAGGGCACGGACTGCGTGGCGGCGGCCCCGGTAAAATGCACGATGATGCGTCTGAGCTTTCTCATGCTTCCTGATCGTCTTTAAGCGTGGGGCCGGGCGTGCCGGTCTGTTCGTTGGTGGCGAAGGCCCCGGTTTGCAGGTTCACAGCGTCCGGGGCCTTGTTTAAGTAGATGCCCAGCAGCGCGTCGCTCAGGGCCGATATGCAGTAGAGGAGCGTCAGCGTGCTCGCTTCTTCCTGGCTCAGCTGAGCCCAGCCCAGCACCCGGCATACCAGCGGCGCTGTGATGAGTGTAATTCCAGCCAGCAGCGAAATCACCGTGAAGGCGCTCAGCACGTTGCGGGCATCACGGAAGAAGTCTGTCCAGTTGGCGGCAGGCGTGTTGCGGCTCATCAGGCGGGGGCGTAATGTGAGGCCGGTATGAACACGGCGCGGTTCTCGCACCGCTCCAGTAGCACCCAGGCGTGCCGTTCGTTGGGGGCTAAGTGTATCACCTGACCCGGCTGGTACTCCGTGAAGCCGGTTTCCGTATCGAGCCGGCGTAGGTGCATCCGGCCGGCC